>NZ_JOIX01000047.1 GCF_000720175.1 Streptomyces sp. NRRL S-337 | reverse complement strand
CACGACTCGATCTGCTCAACCGTCAGCGACTTCTCACACAGTCACACCAACGAGCCCCAGCCCACACGGTCACACCACATGCGGTTGCAGTATTAGGGGTGAGGGGAACAGATCCCCTAAGGGGTGCGAGGGCCCCCTCGGGGCCGACAACGTGGCGGGGCGAGGCGGTATTCCCGGCGGAACGGCGTAACCACGGGAGAACACCACGGCGGGAACCGGGTGCAGTTCGGCCCGTATGCCCCGTACGAGCGGTACGGGCGGTACAGCGGTGCGGGTCATACGGCCCGCGTGGCCCCGTAGGTCGCTACCGCACGGGCCTACGGGTCATCTGGCCCCGCGTGGCCCCGTAGCTCGCTACCGCCTAAGCCGGTCGCCCCGACGTCACCGCGTAGAAGGCCACCGCCGCGGCTGCGCCGACGTTGAGGGAGTCGACGCCGTGGGCCATCGGGATGCGGACCCATTCGTCGGCGGCGCGCAGGGCGCCGGTGGTGAGGCCGCCGCCCTCCGCGCCCAGCATCAGGGCGACGCGGTCGAGCGTGTGCGGGGCGGCCTCGTCGATGGTGGAGGCCTTCTCGGCGGGGGTGAGGGCGAGCAGTTTGAAGCCCGCTTCCCGTACGACGGACAGGTCGCGGGGCCAGCTCTCCAGGCGGGCGTACGGGACGGAGAAGACCGCGCCCATGGAGACCTTCACCGAGCGGCGGTAGAGGGGGTCGGCGCAGTCCGGGGAGAGCAGCACCGCGTCCATGCCGAGGGCCGCCGCGCTGCGGAAGATCGCGCCGATGTTGGTGTGGTCGTTGACGGCCTCCATGACCACGATGCGGCGCGCCCCGGCGAGGAGTTCGGTGGCCGCGGGCAGCGGGGTGCGCTGCATGGAGGCGAGCGCGCCGCGGTGTACGTGATAGCCCGTCACCTGTTCGGCGAGGGCCGGGCTGACGGCGTAGACCGGGGCCGGGACCTCGTCGATGACGTCGCGCATGACGTCGACCCACTTCGAGGAGAGCAGCATCGAGCGCATCTCGTAGCCGGCGTGCCGGGCGCGCCGGATGACCTTCTCGCCCTCGGCGATGAAGAGTCCCTCCGCGGGCTCGCGCCGGCGCCGCAGTTCGACGTCGGTCAGGCCGGTGTAGTCGGCCAGCCGCGGGTCGTCCGGGTCGTCGACGGTGATGATTTCTGCCACGGGGAGATAGTGCCTTGTCGGTGTCGGGGTTCCAATGCCGGGGGAATGCCCGGGGAAACGAATCGGCTAGTCGGCCGTGGTCGTCGCGCCGATCGTGACGACGTCGCCGATGACGATGACCGCCGGCGGCCGGACGCCCTCGGAGCGGACCGTCTCGCCGAGGGTGGCCAGGGTGGCGTCGACCCGGCGCTGGGTGGCGGTGGTGCCCTCCTGGATGACGGCGGCCGGGGTGTCGGCGGGGCGGCCGTGCTCGACGAGCTTGGCGGCGATGGCTCCGCTGTTCTCCACTCCCATGAGGACGACCAGGGTGCCGCGCAGCTTGGCGAGGGCGGGCCAGTCGACCAGGGAGCGCTCGTCGTCGGGGGCGACATGGCCGCTGACGACGGTGAATTCGTGGGCGACACCGCGGTGGGTGACGGGGATGCCGGCGGCGGCGGGCACCGAGATGGTGCTGGAGATGCCGGGCACGACCGTGCAGGGGATGCCGGCCTCGGCGAGCGCTTGGGCCTCCTCCATACCGCGGCCGAAGACGAACGGGTCGCCGCCCTTGAGGCGGACCACGGCCTTACCGGCCTTGGCGTGCTCGATCAGCGCGTTGTTGATGGCCTCCTGGGCCATGAACCGGCCGTAGGGGATCTTCGCGGCGTCGATGACCTCGACGTGCGGGGGCAGCTCGGCCAGCAGGTCGCGGGGGCCGAGGCGGTCGGCGATGACGACGTCGGCCTCGGCAAGGAGACGGCGGCCGCGGACGGTGATCAGGTCGGGGTCGCCGGGGCCGCCACCGACCAGGGCCACGCCGGGGGTGTGCGCGCGGCGGTGGTGCGGCGCGGCGATGCTGCCGTCACGCAGGCCCTCCACGATGGCGTCGCGTACGGCGGCCGAGCGGCGCGGGTCGCGGCCGGTGAGGACGGCTACGGTCACGCCCTCGCTGCGCCCGGTGGCCGGGGTCCAGGCGGTGGCCGCCTCGGCGTCGTCGGCGCGTACGCACCACACCCGCCGCTCCTCGGCCTCCTGGGAGGCGGCGGCGTTGGCCTCGGGGTCGTCGGTGGAGATCAGCGCGTACCAGGCCTCGGCGAGGTCACCGGCCTGGTACCGGCGGCGCTCCCAGCGGATCTCGCCCGCGTCGGCCATCGCCTCGACGGAGGGGGTGGCGGACGGGGAGACGAGCACGACGTCCGCGCCCGCGGCGACGAGCGAGGGGAGGCGGCGCTGGGCGACCTGACCGGCTCCCAGGACGACCACCCGGCGGCCGGACAGCCGCAGTCCGACGGGGTAGGCAGCGTGTTCGGCGACGTGCTCGGCCATGGCGGGGCGGCTCCTTGTGCGGATGGTGCGAGTTCGAAACCGGATCGGTCGCTGCGGCTCTGGAGCGGCTGATCAGGGATGATACGACGCTTGAGGGCGTACGGCCCCGGCCCACAGCCTAGGGGGCTGCGGGCCGGGGGTCATGCGGTGCGGCCGCGTTCCGGCCGCACCGCATCAGCTCTTCTCCGTCACTCCGGCGGAGTCGAAGGTGGCGACCTCGTGCATGGCGCGGGCGGCGCTCTGCACGACGGGGAGGGCCAGCAGGGCGCCGGTGCCCTCGCCGAGGCGCAGGTCGAGGTCGACGAGCGGGCGCAGGCCGAGCTTGTTGAGGGCCGCGACGTGGCCGGGCTCGGCGCTGCGGTGGCCGGCGATGCAGGCGGCCAGCGCCTCGGGGGCGATGGCGCGGGCCACCAGGGCGGCGGCGCCGGCGCTGACGCCGTCGAGGATCACCGGCGTGCGCAGCGAGGCGCCGCCGAGGATCAGGCCGACCAGGGCCGCGTGCTCCAGGCCGCCGACCGCGGCGAGCACGCCGATCGGGTCGGCCGGATCGGGCTGGTGGAGTTCCAGGGCGCGGCGGACCACGTCGACCTTGCGGGCGTGCGTCTCGTCGTTGATGCCGGTGCCGCGGCCGGTGACCTCGGCCGGGTCGACGCCGGTGTAGACGGCGATCAGCGCGGCGGAGGTGGTCGTGTTGGCGATCCCCATCTCGCCCGTGAGCAGGGCCTTGTTGCCGGCCGCGACGAGGTCGCGGGCGGTTTCGATGCCCACCTCGATGGCCTTGAGGACCTCCTCCTGGGTGAGCGCGGGGCCCTGGGTGAAGTCGGCGGTGCCGGGCCGGACCTTGCGGGGCAGCAGGCCGGGGGTGGCGGGGAGTTCGCTCGCCACGCCGACGTCCACCACGCACACCTCGGCGCCGACCTGGTTGGCGAAGGCGTTGCAGACCGCGCCGCCGCCCAGGAAGTTGGCGACCATCTGGCCGGTGACCTCCTGGGGCCAGGGGGTGACGCCCTGGGCGTGCACGCCGTGGTCGCCGGCGAAGATCGCCACGGCGGCCGGCTCCGGGATCGGCGGCGGGCACTTGCGGGACAGTCCGCTCAGCTGCGCGGAGATGATCTCCAGCATGCCGAGCGCGCCGGCGGGCTTGGTCATCCGCTTCTGGCGCTCCCACGCCTCGCCGAGCGCCTTGGCGTCCAGCGGGCGGATGCCCTGGAGGGTCTCCTGGAGGAGGTCGTGCGGGTTCTCGCCGGGCAGCGCGCGGCGGCCGTAGGTCTCCTCGTGGACGACCCAGGACAGCGGGCGGCGCTTGGACCAGCCGGCCTGCAGCAGCTCGGGCTCCTCGGGGAACTCGTCGACGTAGCCGACGCACAGGTAGGCGACGACTTCGAGGTGCTCGGGCAGGCCCAGTTCGCGGACCATCTCGCGCTCGTCGAAGAAGCTGACCCAGCCGACGCCGAGGCCCTCGGCACGGGCCGCGAGCCAGAGGTTCTCGACGGCGAGCGCGGAGGAGTACGGGGCCATCTGCGGCTGGGTGTGCCGGCCGAGGGTGTGCCGGCCGCCGCGGGTGGGGTCGGCGGTGACAACGATGTTGACCGGTGTTTCGAGGATCGCCTCGATCTTCAGCTCGCGGAACTGCTTGGCGCGCGCCTTGGGCAGCGACTTGGCGTATGCGTCGCGCTGCTCCATCGCGAGCTGGTGCATCTTCTCGCGGGTCTCGGCGGACCGGATGACGACGAAGTCCCAGGGCTGGGAGTGGCCGACGCTGGGGGCGGTGTGGGCCGCCTCCAGGACGCGCAGCAGGACCTCGTTGGGGATCGGGTCGCTGCGGAAGCCGTTGCGGATGTCGCGGCGCTCGCGCATCACGCGGTGGACGGCGGCGCGCTCGGAGTCGTCGTAGCCGGCGGCCGGGGGGCCTGCCGGGACCTCTTCCGCCGCGGGGGCTCCGTCGGCGGCGTCGGTCTCCTCGGCGGCGGGCTGCTCGTCTGCGGCCTGCTCGTCTGCGGCCTGCTCGTCTGCGGGCTGCTCGTCAACGGCCTGCGGCTGGTCGGCCGCCGGAACCGCGTCGGGCTCCTGCGGCTGGTCCTCGTCCGCGCCCTCACCGAGCTGGAGGAGCGCCTCGGCGTCCTGCTGGTGGGGGGCCTCGTCGGCGGGGGCCTCGTCGGGCATCTCTACGGCGACCGGGGTGCCGGCGGGGTCCTGGGCCTGCGGAACGGTGTCGTCCGCGGCGGCCTGCGGCTGCTGTTCGGCGACCTGCTGGGCCGGGATGTGGACGGTGCCGGGCTGGGCCGCGGGGGCGGCCTTTGCGGGGGCGTCGGCCGGGATGGCGGGCTGCTCGTCGGCGGCCTGGGGCTGCTGGGGCGCGGGGGCCGTGTCTGCTGCCTGCGCCGGTTCCGTTGCCTCTTCCACTGCCGCTGCCGCCGCTTCTTCGGTTGCGGCCGGTTCCGCGGCCTCTGGCGTTGCTGCTTGCTCTGTGGTCGCGGGGGCTGCCGAGGCCTCCGGGGTGGCTGCGGCGGGCTCCGGAGCCGGGGTGACCTCGGGAGTCGCTGCGGCCTCGGGGGACGCGTCGGCAGGGGTGTCCGGCGTGGCGTCCGGTGTGGCGTCCGCGGCGGGTGCTGCGGACTCGGCGGCCGGGGTCGCCTGTCCCTCGGGGGCGTCCGTGGCGGCAGCGGCGGCCGAGGTGTCAGGGGTAACGGCCTCGGGCGGCTCTATGACGACCTGCTCCTGCTCGACGGGGGCGCCGTCCTCTGCTCCGGGCAGGGCGACGGGGCCCTGCGGCGGCGCGGCGGCCTCGGGGGCGACGGCCTCAGGGGCGACGGCCTCAGAGGCGACGGTTTCCGGCGCGGCGGCCTCGGGCTGCGGCTGGGCGGCGGCGTCGACCGTGACGTTCTCCTCCGTGCCCTCGGCCGCGCCCTGCTCGGAAACGTCCTGTACGGGTACTTCCTGGGCAGGCACTTCCTGTGCGGGCGCGTCCGGAACCGGAGCCTCCTGTGCCGGAGCGTCCGGAGTCTGTGCCTCCGGGCTCTGGGCCTCCGGGCTCTGGGCCTCCGGAGCCTGGGCATCCGGGGCCTGGGCGGTCGGCTGCTCCGCCGTCGGGGCCTCGACGGGCTCGCCCGGTACGGTCCCGTCCGCGGCGCCCTCCGCGGGCTGCGCCACCGGCTCGGGCTGTGCCTGCGGCTGCACCACGGGCTGCTGTTCGGCCGGCAGCTGCTGTTCGGCGTGCAGCTCGGGGTCCTGGGCGACGGGCTGCGCGACCGGCTGCGCGGTCTCGTCCGCCGGCGCGGCGGTGGCCTCCGCGGGCGCGGTCGCCTCCGCCGCCGGGGCCGCTTCCACCACCGGTGCCTCGTCGGCAACCGGGGCCGCTGCCGCGGCCGTTGTGGTCTCCTCGACCGGCGGCACCTGATCCGCCACCGGCGCCGGTGCGGCCACCGCGGCCGGTTCGGGAGCCGGTGCCGGCTCGGGGGCCGGCTCGGGGGCGGGGGCCGGGGCGGCCTGGGCCGTGGCGTCGTTCCAGGCCGGCATCTGGGCCGGGATCTCGCCGAGCTGCGGGCCCGGCAACGGGCCCTGGCCGGCGGCGCCGTAGGTCTGCTCGGGAGACAACTGCCCACCGTAGGACTGGCCACCGTAGGACTGGCTGCCGTACGTCTGCTCGGCGTACGGCGCCGCCCCGGCCTGCGGCTGCGGTGCGGCGTACGCCTGGGCCGGCTGGGCGTCCTGGGGTGCGGCGGGGGCCTGCTGGGCGGCCGCGGCGGCTTCCGGGGCCACGGGGGCCTGGGCGGGGGCGGCGGCGTCGAAGTATTCGGGGGCACCGGCGGGCGGGGCGGCGTGCCGGGCGGGGGCGTCTGCGGGGCCGCGGTCGGCGAGCGAGCGGACCACGCCGCCGGTCGCGTCGGGCACCGGCGGGCCCATGTGCAGCGGGCGGCGGTTGGGCGCGGCCGCACGGGCCCGGTCCGGCTGCTGGGGCGCCGCGGGCTGCGGGATGCGGACCGCGCTCAGGTCGACGGAACCGGAATCCCGGCCGCCGCTCTCGTGGTCGCCGGCCTGGGCGGGCATCGCCTCGTAGCCGGTGGCTCCCTGGGCGGCGGCGTCGAACGGCACACCCTGCTGCGGCTGCTGGGTCTGGCCCTGGTGGGTCTCGTGCGGCAGCGGCTGGGCCGCGGGCTGCTCGCTCCAGGCGCCCTGGGCGCCCGGCATGAGCAGCAGGTCGTCGTCCTCGACGCCGGGATCGGTCTGGTCGAGGTAGGGGTAGTCGCCCTGAGGGGTCACCATGCCCGGCAGCTCCGTGGGTCCGGCGTCGGCAGGGGAGGGAGCGGCCGCCGGCTGCGGCTGCCCGGGATGTCCGCCTGCGTTCTCCGGCTGTCCCTCGCCCGGGACCTGGCCGGTGTCGGTCATGCGTACCCCTCGCCCATTGGTAGTGCTCCTTCCAACCGCTCGTGCGACACGCTCGACCGGGGCGCCCCGACGCCCCGATAGCTAGAACGAGCGAGCACGCCTCGCGGCACGTCCACGCTCACAGCTTCATATTCGTCCAAAACCACGGCATTTTCCGGATATTGGCGTACGAAGCCGAACGGGGAACGGCGGCGCAACGATCCGCCAGCCTACCTCGCGCGGGTTGCCTTCCAGGTCAGGGGTGAGGAACGCGATACCCGCTGAGCAAAAACACCACGGACCGCTCGCGTTCGACCCAGACGGAGGTGTCCAGGTCCACGGACTGCAGCAGGGCGCACTCGACGTCGTACCCGCCGTCCGCCAGTGCCCGGCCCAGCAGCTCGGCCTCGTCGCGGGTGGCGGCGTGGGTGACGATCCGTTCGGGACGGCGGGCGGCGCAGGCGGTGACGACCTCCACTCCCCCGCCGCCGATCCGTACGACGTCGGGCTCGGGCAGGTCCTCCAGGATCTGCGGCGCCCGCCCGTGCACGACCTGGAGTTGGACGCCGTGCCGGCGGGCGACGGCGGCGGTGCGTCCGCAGGCGTCCGGGTCGGCGTCCACCGCGATGACCGCGGCGCCGAACCGCGCGGCCTCCACGGCGGCGGCTCCGCTGCCGGTGCCGATGTCCCAGACCAGGTCGCCCACCCGGGGCCCGAGGCGGGCGAGTTGGGCGGTGCGCAGCTGGACGGTTTCCCCCTCGGCGAGGGCTCCGCCGTAGGCGCGGTTGGGCAGTCCCCAGCCACGCGGTCCGGTCGGGTGGCCGACCTCGTGGCCGGCGATCCAGCCGGTGCCCTGGGCCGCGGCGCCGCCGGGTGAACCACCGACGACGATGACGACGTTGGGGTCGCGCCAGACGTGGTCGGCGGCCTTGTCGGATGTGAGGACCGTCACCTGCTCGCGTTCGGTGCCCAGTTCCTCGCAGATGACGAAGGTGCGGTGGACGCCGCCGAGCAGCAGGGCGAGTTCGGCGGGGCCGGCGCCGGGCGAGGTGAGCACCGCGACCTTGGTGTGGGCGCGGCAGACGTTGACCGCGCGGCGCAGGTCGCGGCTGTGGGCCACGACGATCTGGGCGTCGTCCCAGGGCATGCCGGCGCGGGCGAAGGCGGCCGCGACGGAGGAGACTGCCGGGACGACCTCGACCTCCAGGCCGTGCTCGGGGGCCCGCAGGGTGCGGACGACGCCGAAGAAGCCGGGGTCGCCGTCGGCGAGGACGACGGCGGTGCCGCGGTGCTGGGCGATCCGGCGGGCGGCCAGGGTGACGCTGCCGAGCCGGATCCGCTCGGCGTGCGGCGGGACTTCGGGCAGTGCGAGGTGGTGGGCGGCACCGGCCACCAGTGTGGCGGCGCCGAGGGCGGAGCGGGCGGCGGCGGTCAGCGGAGAGCCGTCCCATCCGATCACCGTGACCCGGTCGGCCATGCTCGTCAGTCTCCTGGGGCTGCTGTGGGTACGCGGGCGGTGGCGGCCGCGGGGTGGCCGCGGGCCGGTGGCGCGCCGCTGTGGTGCGCCGGACGCAGGTCCGCGCTGGTCGCGCGGGTGCGCGGCAGGCCGAGAGTACCCCGAGAGGTACGGACCTGGACGCGGGCGTGGGTCAGTTCCACTCGAGGTAGGTGAATCCGTTCGCGTCGGCCATCCGGTCGGGGATCCCGTCGAGGTCCTCGGGCAGCAGGCTCCAGACGATCAGATCGGTGCGGATGTCCGTCCAGCCGCCGTCCTCCGTGCGGCTGCGGGCTATCCAGGCGTTGCGCAGCACGCCCTCGCTGATGCAGCCGATCTTCTGGGCGACCTGCTGGGAGGCGGTGTTGTCGGCGGCGGTGCGCAGTTCGAGGCGTTCGAACTTCTCGTGGTGGAAGAGCCACTGCGCGACCGCGAGGACGGATTCCGAGGCGTAGCCCTCGCCGCGGGCCCAGGGGGCGGTGACGTAGCCGATCTCGGTGGAGCGGATGCGCCAGTCGGTGTTTTCGAGGTGGACGGTGCCGACCAGGCGCTGGGTGAGGAATTCGGTGACGGCGAGGGCGAGGCCGCGGCCGGTGGTGCGGAGCGCGGCGGCCTTGCCGGTGGCCCAGGCGCGGGCCTCGGCGGTGGTGTACGGGTGCGGCAGCGCGGTCCAGGCGGTGACCAGCTCGTCGGACATCATCTCGGCGAGGGCGGGGACGTCGGCCTCTTCGAAGGGGCGCAGCACCAGCCGGTCCGTGCTGAGGGAGATGTCCGGAAAGGTGGATGTCATGCCGCTGCTCCAACGCCGTTGACCGTGGGTGCTCCGGGACGTCGCGGGATGGTTCACCGCGAGGTCACGGGCCGTCTGACCGTCTTGAATGCACCAGCATGCAGCATGGGCGGGTGGGTGTGCCACGCGCCCGGGCCCCGGCCGCGCGGGGTGCGCTGCCGGGGCCCGGTGGTGGCTCGGGGGTCAGGCCTTGGCGGGACCGAAGGCGGGGATGACCGAGCCGTCCTTGTACTTGTCCTCGATGAACTTCTTGACCTCGGGGGAGTTCAGGAGCTTGGCCAGCTTCTTGATCCGCGGGTCGTTCTCGTTGCCCTTCTTGACGGCGAGGAAGTTGGCGTAGGGGTTGTCCTTGGCCTTCTCCAGCGCGAGGGCGTCCTTGGAGGGCTTGAGGTGGGCGCCGATGGCGAAGTTGCCGTTGATGATGGCGGCGTCGACGTCGTCGATGCGCGGCGCGGTCTGTGCGGCCTCCAGCTCCGTGATCTTGACGCCCTTGTCGTCCTTGACGTCGGTGAGCTTGGCGTCGGCGCCGACGCCGGGCTTGAGGGTGATCACGCCGTTGTCGGCGAGCAGCTTGAGCGCGCGGCCCTCGTTGGACGGGTCGTTGGGGACCGAGACGGTCGAGCCGGACTTGAGGTCCGAGAGCTTGTGGATCTTCTTGGAGTACAGGCCGAGGGGCTCGATGAGCACGTTCTGGACCGGCACGATGTGGGTGCCGTTCTCCTTGTTGAAGGTGTCCAGGAAGGGCTTGTGCTGGAAGAAGTTGGCGTCGACCTGGCCGTCGTCGGTGACCTTGTTGGGGATCTTGTAGTCGTTGAACGGCTTGACGACGAGCTTGAGGCCCTCCTTGGCCGCCAGCTTCTTCGCGACGAAGTCGAGGATGGTGGCGTGCGGGGTGGGGCTCGCGGCGACGACGAGGGGGGCGTTCTTGTCGCTCTTGTCGCTGCTGGCCGTGGTGTCGGAGGGCGCGGAGCAGGCGCTCGCGCCCAGGGCGACGGCGGAGGCGGCGGCGACGGCCACGGTGATCTTGACGGTGTTGCGCACGAAGAGTGCCTCTTTCTTGTTGCCACACGGGGGTGTCCGTGTGCTGTCCGCCCGGCAAAGGGTCCGGGCTCTCGGGTGGTGCGGGTGACGCGGGTGGCTTACGGGGTCAGGCGGCCTCGGTGACGGCCGCCGGCTCCTCGGTGCGGGCGCGGCGCAGGCCGACGCGTACGGGCGAGGAGGGGCGGGTGCCGCGGCCGGCGAGCCGGCGGACGATCAGGTCACCGAGCAGCTGGACGAGGGTGACCAGGACGATCAGCTCGACGACGGTGGTGATCATCAGGGAGGTCTCGTACTGCTGGTAGCCGTAGGTGTAGGCGAGGTTGCCCAGTCCGCCGCCGCCGACCGCACCGGCGATCGCGGAGTAGCCGATCAGCGTGATCACGGTGGTGGTGACGGCCGCGACCAGTGCGGGCAGGGCCTGCGGCAGCAGCACCTTGAAGATGATGGTCCAGGTGCCGCCGCCCATGGCCTGGGCGGCTTCCACCAGGCCGTGGTCGACCTCGCGCAGCGCTGCCTCGACGAGGCGGGCGAAGAACGGGATGGCGGCGATGGCGAGCGGGACGACCGCGCCGGTGGGGCCGATGGAGACGCCGACGACGAGCCGGGTGAAGGGGATCAGCACGACGATCAGGATCAGGAACGGGAAGGACCGCCCGATGTTCACGATCGCGCCGAGGACCTTGTTCACCACGACGTTCTGCAGCAGGGCGCCGCGGTCGGTCAGATGCAGCAGCACGCCGGCCGGGATGCCGAAGAGGACCGCGTAGAACGTCGACCACCACACCATGAAGAGGGTGTCGAGCGTGTTGTCGTAGAGCAGCGGCTGCATCTCGGTCCAGCTCACTTGGCACCTTCCTTCTGGAGCGGGGCGGCGGCGGGCGCCGGGACGGCGGGGGCGGCGTCGGCCACGTCGGCCACGGCAGCCACGGCAGCCACGTCGACCTGTAGGCCCTGCTCGCGCAGGAAGCCGATGGGGACGACGTTCTCCTCGAAGCGGCCGGGCAGCTCGATCCGCATCCGGCCGATCTGCTTGCCGCCGACGGTGTCCATGGCGGCGCCGAGGATCGAGATGTCGACGTTGTAGGTGCGTGCCAGCTCGGAGATCACCGGGCGGGTGGCGGCCGAGCCGTGGAAGGTGATGTCGACGACGGTGCGGTCGTCGGCCGAGGGCTCGCCGCCGACCGGGAAGAGCTCCCGGGCGAGTTCGGAGCCGGGGGTGGCGAGCAGTTCGGCGACGGTGCCCTGCTCGACGACGCGGCCGTTCTTCATCAGCGCGGCCGAGTCGCAGATGGTCTTGACGACGTCCATCTCGTGCGTGATGAGGACGATGGTCAGGCCGAGCTGGCGGTTGAGGTCGCGCAGCAGGGTCAGGATGGAGCGGGTGGTCTCCGGGTCGAGGGCGCTGGTGGCCTCGTCGGAGAGCAGCACCTTGGGGTCGCCGGCCAGGGCGCGGGCGATGCCGACGCGCTGCTTCTGGCCGCCGGAGAGCTGGGCGGGGTACGCCGTGGCCTTGTCGGCGAGACCGACCAGGTCCAGCAGTTCCAGGGCCTTGCGGGAGCGTTCGCGGCGGTCGACCTTGAGGATCTCCAGCGGCAGTTCGACGTTGTCCTGGACGGTGCGCGAGGACAGCAGGTTGAAGTGCTGGAAGACCATGCCGATGTGGCTGCGGGCGGCGCGGAGCTGGGCGCCGGCGCGCTTGCCGCGCCCGGCGATGGAGGTCAGCTCCTGGCCGGCGACGGTGACCGTGCCGGAGGTGGGGCGCTCCAGGAGGTTGAGGCAGCGGATGAGGGTGGACTTGCCGGCGCCGCTCTGGCCGATGACGCCGTACACCTCGCCCTCGCGGACGTGCAGGTCGACGCCGTCCAGGGCGGTGACGTCGCGGTCTCCTGAACGGTAGACCTTGGTCAGGCCCGTTGTGGTGATCACAGGGAATTCCGTCACTGTCGAGTGCACGGCGGGGTCGCCGCCGGCACGGGGCATTCTTGCGAGTGCGGCAGGGGGGAACGGGAGCGGTGGCGGGCGCGGAGCCCGGCTCCTGGTTCCGGTGACGCGGGGCGGCCGGCGCGGTCGGGGACCGGTGCACGGCATGGGGTCTCGCTTCGGGGCGCGAGGCTCAGGCGGGGGCCCTCAGCGGTCACACATTCGACACATGCAACGAGCACCGGGCGTCAGGTTCGCCTCGGTCGCAGGGGTGCGGTAGCTCGTCGTGGTCATGGCGGCAAGTAAACCAGACGGCCGTGCGGGCCGATCAACCGTGTCCGAATGGCGGACCTGACCGACCGACTTGTGGACAGCGCCTCATCCCGCCAGGGAGATCTCCACCGTCCCGTCCGTGGCCTGCGCGGATACCGCAGACAGGTCGGGGACGACGACGTCGGCGGAGAGCTCGGCGGCCGGGTGGGTTGTGGTCAACGCCACGGTCGTCATGCCGGCCGCGCGGCCGGCCGCCAGCCCGGCCGGGGCGTCCTCGAAGACGACGCAGCGGGCCGGGTCCACGCCGAGCCGGCGGGCGGCCAGCAGGAACGGCTCCGGGTCGGGCTTGCCGCGGGTGATGTCGTCGGCGGCTATCAGCTTCTTCGGCCGGATGCCGACCTCACCGAGGCGGGCCTCGGCCAGCCGCCGGGTGGCGGAGGTGACCACCGCCCACCGCTCGGGAGGCAGGCCCGCGAGGAGGGCGCGGGTGCCGGGCAGCAGGGTCACACCCCCGGCGGCGTCCTCGACCTCCAGCTGTTCGATCCGTGCCAGCGCGCCGGGCACCTTCCCGGCCGGGAGCAGATCGGCGGCGATCTCGACGGCCGGACGGCCGTGCAGCTCGACCCGGGCGAAGTCCTCGGGGGCGATGTCGTACTCCTCGGCCCAGCGGGTCCAGCAGCGGTGGACGGAGTCGAGGGAGGAGATCAGGGTGCCGTCGTTGTCGAAGAGGAGTGCGTCCGCGTGGATCTTCATGGGGACCGAGCGTATGTGCGGTCCGGGGGCGGGCGCATCGGGTCTTTTGGCCCGTAATAGGGTCTCGGCATGCTTGATGCCCTGACGATCGCGACCGGTGTGGCCGCGCTCGCGCTCGCCGCCTGGTGCGGTTTCGCCGCCTACCGGGACCAGCGGACCATGGACTGGCACTTCCTCGGCATGGCCGTGGTGTCGCTGCTCGCCGTGGTGCAGCTGGTCGTCGGCATCGTCCAGCTGGCGCGCGGCGAGAAGCCCGCGCAGGGCACGGCGATCTTCGTGGCGTATCTGCTCGGCGCGTTCGCCTGTGTGCCCGCCGCGGGCTTCATGTCCCTTGCGGAGCGCAGTCGTTGGGGCTCGCTGACGGTCTCCGCCGGCGGCGTGGTGCTGGCCGTGCTCGAAGTGCGGCTGTTCGACATCTGGGGAGGCTGACGTGACGGCGACCGATCGCACCGCCGAGGAGGGTGCGCCGGGCACCCGCCGGAAGCTGATCGCCGGCCCGGGGATCCTGCTGGTCTGGCTGTACGGCGTGATGGTCGTCGGCGCCGTGTCGCGCTCGGTCTTCCAGATCGCCACGGACTTCGACCGGGCCCCGCTGGCGTACTCGCTCTCCGCGCTCGCCGGTGTGGTCTACGGCTTCATCACCTACTCGCTGGTCCGCGGCGGCGACCGGGCGCGCCGGGCGGCGCTGGTGTGCTGTGCGGCGGAGCTGGTGGGCGTGCTGATCGTGGGCACCTGGACGCTGCTGGAGCCGTCGGCGTTCCCCGACACCACGGTGTGGTCCGACTACGGCAGGGGCTACCTGTTCATCCCGGTCCTGCTGCCGGTCACCGGGATGCTGTGGCTGCGCCGGGCGCGCACGGCGTAAGGGTCGCCCCGGGGCCCCTGCGGCACCTCGCCGGTGGACGGGCCCGCCCCCACGCGGGCCCGTTCCCCTTCCGCGATGTCCGCGACGCGCGAGGTGCGAGTCGCTACGCCTGGGCCACGAACTCCTCGGCCGCGGCCTCCTTCTCCAGCGTGACCAGGCTCAGCCGCCGGCTGAGCTCCTCGGTGCCCACGGGCGCGTAGCCGTGGCTGCGGTACAGCCGCAGATTGCCCTCGCTGCGGTGGCCGGTGAAGAGGCGGAACCGGGTGGCCGAGCGCTCCTCGGCCAGCCGCTGCTCGACCGCGGCCAGCAGCCGGCCGCCGAGGCCGTGCCGCTGGAGCCGGGGGTGCACGATGAGCTTGGCTATCGCCGCGGTGCCCGACGCGTCGACGGTGCCGCGCACGGATCCGACCACCTCGTCACCGAGCCGGGCCACCAGCACGCACCCCTCGCTCAGTTCGGCGCGCAGTGCGGCCAGTGTCTGGGTGAGCGGCTCGATGCCGTAGTCGTCGTACAGCGCGGCCTCCGACTGGTAGCAGAGGTACTGCAGTTTGAGGATCTGCTCGGCGTCCTCGTCGGTCGCCGCAGAGATGGTCACGCTCGTGCCCATGCGCGTATGCCTCCCCTTATTCGGTTGGCCCGGGCGCGCGAGGGTGTAAGGGGTGTGCGCCCGGACGTGGTGCCCTGACTTCCGGACTCCCCGGAATGTGGCGGCGGCAATCGCCACCGGGAGCATTCTGCGCAGGCAATTGGGGCAAGCGGAACGGACCGGCACCGAGCTCCTCTGTGACATTCCCAACTCAGATGAGAGCGGGGGGGAGGTCGGGGGCCCGGTGCCGGTAAGCGACCGGGCGGCCGGTCAGTGCGTGCGGAACTCCTCGGCGGCCAGCAGCGCGGTGTCGGGGTTGTCGGAGAACAGCCCGTCGATGCCGGTGCCGAGGTACGCCTTGAAGACGCCGAGGGAGTCGCCGTAGGCGTTGGGGTCGGTGCCGCGGCGGAAGTCGGCCGGCAGGAACGTGTTCTCGTTACGGACCGTGTACGGATGCAGGACCAGCCCGGCCGCGTGCGCGTCCTTGACGACGGAGGTGGGCTCGCCGAGCTTGCCGTCCTTGTCCCGCGGGATGATCACGGTCAGGTCCGGGCCGATGCCCTCGGCGAAGCCGGCGATCCACGCGAGGCCCTTGGGCGTGACCAGGTCGGCGACGGTGCGCGGGTCGCCCGCCTCGGTGAAGTCCCAGGGGCGGTCCTTGAGCGTGCCCAGCAGGACGACCTTGGGGCAGTCGACGAGCTCGCCGAGGCGCCGGATGCTGCTGGGCTCGAAGGACTGCAGGAAGTTCGGGGAGTTGCGGCGGTGCCGGCCGTGTGCGCGCAGGGCCTTGGCGAGGCGCTCCTCCAGGCCGAGGCCGAGCTTGCGGAAGTAGGTGGGGTGCTTGGTCTCGATGTGGAGCCAGACCCGGCGGCCCCGCTTGCGGCCCTCCCGCTCGGCCCACTGGAGGACCTCCTCGAAGGTGGGCACCTGCCAGTGGCCGTCGTAGAGGGTGTTGTGCTGCCGGGTGCCCGGTATGCGCTCCTTGGCGCGCAGGGTCTTGAGTTCGGCGAGCGTGAAGTCCTCGGTGAACCAGCCGGTCAGCTGCTGTCCGTCGACGGTCTTGGTGGTCCTGCGGTCGGCGAACTCCGGGTGTGCGGAGACGTCGGTGGTGGCGGTGATGTCGTTCTCGTGCCGGCAGACCAGATGGCCGTCCTTGGTGGGGACGAGGTCCTGCTCGATGACGTCCGCACCCATGTCGAGGGCGAGTTGGTAGGAGCCGAAGGTGTGCTCGGGGCGGTAGCCGCTGGCGCCGCGGTGGCCGACGATCAGCGGCACGGGCAGTTCCCGGCCCGCCGTGCCGCGTACGGCGGCGCTCGCCTGCCCGGCCCCGCCGAGCACCGCCGCTCCCGCCCCGAGGGCCGCCGCCCCCAGCACCGTCCGCCGTCCCGGCTGCTGCCGCTTCTGCATGCCCACGCTCCTTGTTGTGCGTCGTTGTGCGTCGTTTCGTGCGTTCCGGGCGCGCCCGGGCGCTTCAGTGCTTCCGGGTGCTTTCCGGGTGTTTTCCTGCCCGCTTCGAGGCGTGTTGCCCGGGCGGGCGGGGAACCCGGCTGATCGTAGGCACGGACGGGTCATGCCGGGGAGACGCACGACGACTCCGGAGGGAACATGGTGGTAACACACGTCAACCGTGAGTCAACTGTGCGTATCGACCTCATGAACCCGATGTGCGCGCGGGAACGACCCGCGAGTATCGTCCTGGGCTGCAGAGTTCTGCGCCCGCTTGACGCTGACCAGACAGCCACGACCCGGAGGACCCGTTGTCCCGCATTGTGCTCAAGGCGATTCTCGGATTCGTCATGCGTGTCCTTTACCGCCCGAAGGTCGAGGGTATGGAGCGCATTCCGGCGACCGGACCGGTGATCCTGGCCGGTAACCACGTGACCTTCATCGACTCGCTGTTCCTGAGCCTGGTGGTCAAGCGGCCGGTCTACTTCATCGGCAAGGACGAGTACGTCACCGGCACCGGCATCAAGGGCCGCCTGATGGCCTGGTTCTTCACCAGCGCCGGCATGATCCCGGTGGACCGGGACGGCGGCCACGGCGGGGTGGCGGCCCTGATGACCGGCCGCCGCATCCTGGAGCAGGGCAAGGCGTTCGGCATCTACCCCGAGGGCACCCGCTCCCCCGACGGCCGCCTCTACCGCGGCCGTACCGGCATCGCCCGGCTCGCCCTGATGACCGGCGCGCCCGTCGTCCCGTTCGCGATGATCGGCACGGACAAGGTGCAGCCCGGCGGCAAGGGCCGGCCGCGGATCGCCCCGGTCACGATCCGCTTCGGTGAGGCGCTGGACTTCTCCCGCTACGACGGGATGGACCGCGACCGCTACGTGCTGCGGGCCGTCACCGACGAGGTGATGAGCGAGGTCATGGAGCTGTCCGGCCAGGAGTACGTCGACATGTACGCCACCAAGGCCAGGGCCGCCGCCTGAGCCGGCGGTCCGACACGGCGTCACCGGGCCCCGTCCGCAGCTGCGGACGGGGCCCTTCGTGTGTCAGCAGGGCACCCGGAAGCCGCCGGGGGCGCGCTGGCCCTCGGCTCCGCCGGTCAGCGCGGTGCGCAGCGCCGCCTCGGGGCGCGGCACCACGCTGCCGTCCTGGAGCAGTTGCTGGCGCTGGGTGACGGTGCCGGTGCGGGCGCCGCGCACGGCGGCGTTCTTGACCGCGACCCGGCCCAGCGGGGCGGGCACCAGCCGCTTCCGGGTCCGTACGAAGGCGATGAAGCTCTCGAAGTCGCGGGTGTGCCGGACGGGGGCGGTGAAGCCGGTGAAGGCGCTGAAGCCGTCCTGGTTGATGAGGGTGTAGGAGGGCGCGGCGAGGCGGTAGCTGCGCTTGAGGTCGAGGGGCGTGCCGTCGATGAGGACCTCGGCGGGGTCCACCCGGCGGCCGACCTTGCCGGCGGCGTCGAAGGTGTAGCGGACGTTGGCGGAGACGGCGAGGGGGGAGAAGCCGAGGCCGCCGCCGGGGGTCGGCGCCCACTGTTCCTCCAGGGCGTCGTGGATCTGCCGGCCGGTGACGGTGACGGTGACGATCGGGTCGCCGAAGCCGACCGCGTTCCAGGCCTGGGCGAAGGTGACGGTGCCGTCCGATTCCTCGTCCAGGATCAGGTCCCCGGCGATGACCGCCTGGCCGACGCGCGGGGCGACCGCGATGACGGCGAGGTCGGCGGGGGTGTCGGGGTGCTCGGCGGGGTCGGCCGTCGGGCCGGGCGGCTGCCGGCCGGCCCACAGGGCCCAGTCGGCGACGAGGTTGCCCATGGTGGACTCCCCCAGTGCGTTGCGGCGCCGGGTGAAGGAGGCGGTCTGGGTGCCGATCTTGGTGCGGGCCCGCCGGCTGCCGTAGCCGGCCCAGTAGGAGGCGATCGACTTGAGCTCCGGATCGGGTGCCACATCGCGGGTGTTGGGGTGGTTGACGGAGGTGGTCAGCTCCCGGACGACCGCCCCGGTGTCGGGGTCGAGGCGCAGATTGATCTCGTTGATGAGCTGGCCGTAGCAGCCGGCCTCGACGAAGGGGCGGGGCTCGCCGTCGGGGTCGGGCAGCATCATGGTGAAGGCGCAGTGCCAGTGGCCGGTGACGATGGCGTCGATGTCCGATGAGGCCCGCAGCGCGAGTTCATAGGCGGGTCCGGAGGGGTTCTTGCCGCTGGAGAAGTCACTGCCGGCGACCGCGCCGTCGTGCATGCTCAGCACGATCGCGTTGACGCCGCGTGACTTCAGCTCGGCGGCGCAGCGGTTGGCGGTCTCCAGTTCGTCCAGGGTGCGCAGGCCGGGCTGGTAGGAGCCGGGGAAGGACTCGGTGCCGATGGCGGTCAGGTGGATGAAGCCGATCGGCAGCCGGCGGCCGCCGCCGGCGTCCACGTGCACGATGTTGTACGGCGGAAGGACGCGTTCGCCGGTGGCGTTCCACACCATGTTGGCGCTGTAGTACGGGAAGTCCGCACCGCGGAAGCGGCGTCCGGTGGAGTCCTTGAAGCCGTCGTCGCGGCCGGCGGTCGGGAAGGCGTCGCCGTCCTCCATGTGCGAGGTCAGGAAGCGGGCGGACTTGTCGAATTCGTGGTTGCCGGCGGAGGCGAAGTCCAGGCCCATGGCGTTGAGCGCCTCGATGGTGGGCTCGTCGGCGAAGGCGGCCGCGTCGAACTCCCAGCCGGAGAAGAGGTCGCCGGGGGCGAAGAAGAGGGAGTTGCGGCGGCCGTCGCGCAGCCGCTCCAGGTGGGCGGCCATATAGGCGACGCCGCCCACGGTGTAGGTCTTGCCGCCGGCTCCGGTGATGACGGAGTGGGCGCCCGGGGCGCCTTGCAGATAGCCGTGCAGGTCGGTGATGTTGAGGAGCTGGACGTCGACGTATTCGTCGGCGGTGGCCGCGTCGCGGGCGTGGCCGGTGGCGTAGGCGTTGCTTCCGATGGCGCTCGCGGTGGCCAGGGCCCCCGCGGCGGTGAAGAAGGACCGTCGTCCGATGTCGCGCACTGCGTCACTCTCCTGAGCGGGCCGTCCGTAGGGGGACGACCGGAGAGTCGAACGAGCCGCGCCTGACGGCCGGTCACCAGGGCGCGTGCCGGGCGTGAACGGGCGGGGGACAGTCGCCCCCAGGGCGTGTCCTGTGGATCATCGCGGGTGCGGGGCGGGGTGATCCATCAGACACGCCCTGGGGCGGGGGTGTGCCCGCCGTCCGGCGGAGCGGCGGGCGTGCGGCGGGGTTACCTGTTGTCGGCGAGTTCCTGGCCGCGGAGCAGGAACCAGGCGGCGACCGCCGCGGCGAGCAGCACGACGGAGCCGACCGCGGCGGCGGAGTCCACGCCGGCCACGAAGGAGTGCTGAGCCGCCCTCATCAGAGCCGCGCCCTGGTGGGAGGGGAGGTGGACGGCGGTCTCGACGGCGCCGCCGAGCGATTCGCGGGCCGCGCCGACGGCGTGCTCGGGGATGCCCTCCGGGGTGGGGAAGCCCCGGTAGATGCTGGTGACGATGGAGCCGAGCAGGGCGATGCCGAGCGCGGCGCCCAGTTCGTAGGCGGTCTCGGAGACAGCGGAGGCGGCGCCGGCCTCCTCCTTGGGCACGCTGGAGAGGATCACGTCGGCGGTGACGGTGAAGGAGAAGCCGGCACCGACGCCGACGACGAAGAGGATGACGCACATCGCGGCGGTGCCGGTGTCGCCGTGCAGGGTGGTGCAGCCGGCCAGCGCGAGCCCGACCACGGCCAGGCCGCCGGCCACCACGATCCGTACGGACAGCTTGCGGGCGACCCAGCCGGCGGCGAGGCCGGCGCCCACCGCGCCGACCGCGGCCGGCAGTTCGACCAGGCCGGCGTTGAGGGGTGAGCGCAGCTGCACCATCTGGAGGAACTGGGAGAGGAAGAAGACCAGTCCGGACAGTCCGAGGATGGTCAGCAGGTCGGCGAGGACGGCCCCCGAGAAGCCCCGGTGGTGGAAGAGCTTCATGTTGAGCAGCGGGAATTCCAGGGTGAGCTGCCGGCGGACGAACACGACCAGGGCGAGGACACCGAGGACGGCGGTCAGCGCGACGTCCCAGCGGTAGCCGTCCACCGCGGCTTCCTTCACCGCGTAGACCACACCGACGATGCCCACCAGGGCCAGCAGCACGCTGGGGATGTCCCAGGGACCGGGGTCGGGGTTGCGGGACTCGGGGATCACCTTGGCGCCGACGACGACCAGCAGCAGCATCACCGGCAGGTTGATGAGGAAGACCGAGCCCCACCAGAAGTGCCCCAGCAGGAAGCCGCCGAGGACCGGGCCGACGGCCATGCCGGCCGACGCCATGGCGCCCCAGATGCCGATGGCCAGGCTGCGTTCCCTGGGGTCGTGGAAGAGGTTGCGGATCAGCGCGAGGGTGGCCGGCATCAGGGTGGCGCCGGCGACGCCCTGCAGCGCCCGGGCGGCGATCATCATCTCCGGGCTGGTGGCGTAGGCGGCGAGCACCGACATCGCGCCGAACGCGACCGAGCCCGTCAGCAGCAGCTTCTTGCGGCCGATGCGGTCGCCGAGGCTGCCCATGGAGACCAGTAGGCCGGCGATGACGAAGGAGTAGATGTCGCCGATCCACAGCAGTTGGGTGCCGGACGGGCGGAGGTCCTCGCTGAGGAAGGGGGTGGCGAGGCCGAGGACCGTGGCGTCGACGCCGACCAGCAGGACGGCCAGGACCAGGACGGCCAGCGCGAGCCAGCGTCCCGGGCGGGGCTGGTCGTCCACATGGGCCGAACCGGCCCGGCCTGACGCGATGGTCTCGGTCATTTCTCCATGCTCCGTCGGATGCCACCGAGCAGCAGCTCGGCGATCGAGTGGGTGAGGTCGTTGCGGGCGACCCGTCCTTCGTGGACGGACCAGGCGCCGGCGCCGATCAGGCCGTAGAACGCCTCGGTGAACCAGGCGGCGCTCAGGTCGAGGCGGAAGTCGCCGTCCTCCTGGCCGCGGCGGAAGAGGGCGGTGATGCGGGCGTCGAGTTCCGCCCAGCCGGCGTTGATCTCGCCGTCCTCGAAGAGCTGGTTCTCGGTGAAGAGGAACCCGAGGACGGCGGCGACCGGTTCGGCCTCCCGGATCAGCCGGCGCAGCGCGGCGGGGGCGTCGCCCTCGTCGAGCCGGGCGGTGTCCATCGCCTGCGCGAACCGGGCGATCCCGTGCTCCTCCAGCGCTCTGATCAGGGCGTCCCGGCCGGCGAAGTGCCGGTGCAGGGTGGCGCGGCTGATGCCGGCGGCGCGGGCGATCTCGTCCATCGACGTCGACGCCCGGCGCGTCAGCAGCGCGGCGGCTTCCTTGAGTACCCGTTCACGATCTACAGCCATGAGACGCAGGATAGCCGAATGAGACATCAATGTCTCACACGAGACGCTTCTTCTCGCACGCTGACGGCCCGCATCCGGGGTCTGTTCCGGATACGGGCCGTCAGTACGGGTCCGTCGTCGCCTACCGCGGCTGCTTGGCCGCCGCCCACTCCTGCTGCCGCACCAGGTCGGCGCGCATCTCGGCGAGCTGGACCGCCACCGCCGAGGGCGCGGTGCCGCCGCGGCCGCTGCGCGCGGCGAGCGCGCCGGGGACGTTGAGCACCTCGCGGACCTCGGGGGTCAGATGCGGCGAGATCTTGGCGAACTGCTCGTCGGTGAGCTCGTCCAGCTCGATGCCGTGCGCCTCGCACTCCTTGACGCAACTGCCGGCGACCTCGTGCGCCACCCGGAACGGCACGCCCTGCTTGACCAGCCACTCGGCGATGTCGGTGGCGAGCGAGAAGCCGGCCGGGGCGAGCTCTTCCATCCGCTCGCGGTGGACGGTCAGGGTGGCCATCATGCCGGTGAACGCCGGGAGCAGTACCTCCAGTTGGTCGCAGGAGTCGAAGACCGGCTCCTTGTCCTCCTGCAGGTCGCGGTTGTACGCCAGCGGCAGCGCCTTGAGCGTCGCCATCAGGCCGGTCAGGTTGCCGATGAGGCGGCCCGACTTGCCGCGCGCCAGCTCCGCGATGTCCGGGTTCTTCTTCTGCGGCATGATCGACGAGCCGGTGGAGAAGGCGTCGTGGAGGGTGACGAAGGAGAACTCCTTCGTGTTCCAGATGATGATCTCTTCCGCGATCCGCGAGAGGTTCACACCGATCATCGCGGTGATGAAGGCGAATTCGGCGACGAAGTCGCGGGAGGCGGTGCCGTCGATGGAGTTGCCGGCGCTGCCGTGCTCGAAGCCGAGGTCGCGGGCCACGGCCTCCGGGTCGAGGCCGAGGGACGAACCGGCCAGCGCGCCCGAACCGTACGGCGAGACGGCGGTCCGCTCGTCCCACTGCCGCAGCCGCTCGGCGTCCCGGGACAGCGACTGCACGTGCGCCAGCACGTGGTGCGCGAACAGCACCGGCTGGGCGTGCTGCAGATGCGTACGGCCCGGCATCGCCACGTCCGGGTGGGCCTCGGCCAGGCCGATCAGCGCCTCCTGGAGGTCGGCGATCAGACCGCCGATGATCCGGGCGTGGTCGCGCAGGTACATCCGGAAGAGGGTGGCGACCTGGTCGTTGCGGGACCGGCCGGCACGCAGCTTGCCGCCCAGGTCCGGGCCGAGCCGCTCCAGCAACCCTCGCTCCAGGGCGCTGTGCACGTCCTCGTCGGCGACGGTGCCGGTGAACGAGCCGTCGGCGACGTCCGCCTCCAGCTGGTCGAGCCCGGCGAGCATGCGCGCCAGCTCGTCCTCGCTGAGCAGCCCGGCCTTGTGCAGGACCCGGGCGTGCGCCCTCGACCCGGCGATGTCGTACGGCGCGAGGCGCCAGTCGAAGTGGACGGACGCCGACAGCTGGGCCAGGGCCTCGGCGGGACCGTCGGCGAACCGGCCGCCCCAGAGCCGGACGTCACCGCTGTTGCTGCTCACTGCTGCTCCTCGCAAGGGATGGGATGTGCGGCCGCCTCCCCACCGCTGGGCGGGGAGGCGGCCGTGGTACGAACTGTCGTCGTGGCCAACGAGCCGGGCTCGGGCCGGGTCGCGTTCGGGCTAGGCCCGCAGTTGACGTTGCGCCGCGATCTTGCTCGACATGCCGAAGATCTCGATGAAGCCCTTCGAGAGCGACTGGTCGAAGGTGTCGCCGGTGTCGTACGTCGCCAGGTTGAAGTCGTACAGCGAGCGGTCGGACCTCCGGCCGGTGACCACGGCCCGGCCGCCGTGCAGCGTCATCCGGATCTCACCGGAGACGTGCTGGTTGGCCTCGTCGATGAAGCCGTCCAGCGCCCGCTTGAGCGGCGAGAACCACAGGCCGTCGTAGACCAGCTCGCCCCAGCGCTGCTCGACCTGGCGCTTGTAGCGGGCGAGTTCGCGCTCGACGGTGACGTTCTCCAGCTCCTGGTGGGCCGTGATCAGCGCGATCGCGCCGGGCGCCTCGTACACCTCGCGGGACTTGATGCCGACGAGGCGGTCCTCGACCAGGTCGATCCGGCCGATGCCCTGGGCGCCGGCCCGCTTGTTGAGCTCCTGGACGGCCTGCAGGACGGTGACGGGCCTGCCGTCGAGGGCGACCGGCACGCCCTCGTGGAAGGTGATGACGACCTCGTCCGCCTCGCGCGGGGTGGCCGGGTTCTGGGTGTACTCGTAGACGTCCTCGATGGGCGCGTTCCAGATGTCCTCAAGGAAGCCGGTCTCCACGGCCCGCCCGAAGACGTTCTGGTCGATGGAGTACGGCGACTTCTTGGTGGTGGCGATCGGGAGGTTCTTCGCCTCGCAGAAGGCGATCGCCTTGTCCCGGGTCATGGCGTAGTCACGGACCGGGGCGATGCACTTCAGGTCGGGGGCCAGGGAGGAGATGCCGGTCTCGAAGCGGACCTGGTCGTTGCCCTTGCCGGTGCAGCCGTGGGCGACGGTGGTGGCGCCGTGCTTCTTGGCGGCGGCCACCAGGTGCTTGACGATCGCCGGCCGGGAGAGCGCCGAGACCAGCGGGTACCGGTCCATGTACAGCGCGTTGGCCTTGATCGCCGGGAGGCAGTACTCGTCGGCGAATTCGTCCCTGGCGTCCGCGATCTCGGCCTCGACCGCGCCACAGGAGAGCGCCCGCTTGCGGATGACGTCCAGGTCCTCGCCGCCCTGACCGACATCCACGGCGACGGCGATGACCTCGGCGCCCGTCTCCTCGGCGATCCAGCCGATGCAGACGGAGGTGTCCAGGCCGCCCGAGTAGGCGAGTACGACGCGCTCGGTCACGGGTCTCTCCTTACGTGCATTCCTCGATAGGCATAAGTATGCACTCCACCGTATGTATCGTCAATGAACGGGGAAACGCCCAGGTCAACGACATACGGTCAGTGGCAGGCCGGACGCATCGACCACCCGCCAAACCCCTCGGAACCCCCTCAGAGCCCCTTCTCCAGCACCTCGACCAGCACGGCGACATGGCTGAGCGGCACCTCCTTCGTCGCCGTCAGCAGCGTCAGCGGCCCCTGGTCGGCGAGCCCCCGCAGCCGCTCCAGCGCCTCCCCGGCCGCCTCCTCCTGCGCCAGCTCGGCGCGGTACCGCTCGGCGAACCGCTCGAACCGCCCCTCCTCGTGCCCGTACCAGCGCCGCAGCTCCGAGGAGGGCGCCACGTCCTTGCACCACTCCGTCAGCCGCGCGTCCTCCTTGGACAGCCCGCGCGGCCACAGCCGGTCCACCAGCACCCGCGCCCCGTCCGCCTTCTCGGCCGGCTCGTACACCCGCCGCATCCGGATCCCCGCACCGTCGGACATTTCACCCATATCCCCATCGAAACACGGAAGCCACCACCCCGCCGCGAGACCGGGAAGCGCCCCTCGGGGACCCCGCTTTGGATTCGCGGCCCGGGACAGGGTATTTTTCTTCTGCACGCCCCGGCCGGGACTCCTCCGGTCGGCCGTAGCACCGGGACGTGGCGCAGCTTGGTAGCGCACTTGACTGGGGGTCAAGGGGTCGCAGGTTCAAATCCTGTCGTCCCGACGGTGCAAAGGGCCCATGGCCCGCTTGGAGGCCCTGCCGCACTTCGGTGCGGCAGGGCCTTCGGCGTTCCTGCGGGCGGGCACCGCTGACCCGCCCGCAGCCGGCCACCCGGCCAGATCTATGTGCTCCCGCCGGTGTGAGGCAGGCAGGCTGACGCGAGCGGCGTGTGCCGTTCCGGGGGCCGGTCGGGGCGGCGGTGCGGGCGGTTCAGCGGGCCTTCTGGGCCAGGCGGAGCAGATGGTCGGCGAGGGCCTGGCCGCCGAGCGGGTCGCGGCTGATGAGCATCAGGGTGTCGTCGCCGGCGATGGTGCCGAGGATGTCGTGCAGCTCCGCCTGGTCGATGGCGGAGGCCAGGAACTGGGCGGCGCCGGGCGGGGTGCGCAGGACGACGAGGTTGGCGGACGCCTCGGCGGAGATCAGGAGTTCGCCGGAGAGCCGGCGCATCCGCTCCTCCTTGGCGGACTCGCCCAGCGGGGCGCGCGGCTTGCGGTCGCCGCCCTCGCTGGGCACCGCGTAGATCAGCTCGCCACCGGTGTTGCGGATCTTCACCGCACCCAGTTCGTCCAGGTCGCGGGAGAGCGTCGCCTGGGTGACGGACAGGCCGTCGTCGGCGAGCAGCTTCGCGAGCTGGCTCTGGGAGCGGACCGGCAGCCGGTTGAGGATGTCCACGATCCGGCGGTGGCGGGCGGTGCGGGTCTGCGGTACGGCCTGGCCGTTGTGCACCTCGTTGTCCTGCGGCTCGCTCATCGGTCTCGTCAGTCTCCGGATCGTTGTTCCCCGTCGGCCCCTTGGCGGACCGTGTTGAGGACAGCGGGGAGCCTCCGCAGGAACGTGTCCGCCTCGTCGTCGGAGACGATCAGCGGCGGGGCGAGCCGGATGACGTCCGGCGCGACCGCGTTCACCAGGAGACCCGCGTCCTGAGCCGCCTGCTGCACGCGCGGCGCGAGCGGCTCCGTCAAGACGATACCGAGGAGCAGGCCCGCGCCGCGGACCTGGCCGACCATTGGGTCACCCAGCGCCTCGATCCCGTCCCGCAGCCGCTCGCCGACGCGCTTGACGTTCGCGAGCACGCCGTCCGCCTCGATGGTGTCGAGAACGGCGAGGGCGCCGGCGCAGACGACCGGGTTGCCGCTGAAGGTCGAGCCGTGCGACCCAGGGGTGAGCAGGCCGGCGGCGGGGCCGAAGGCGAGGGTGGCGCCGATCGGCAGGCCGCCGCCGAGGCCCTTGGCGAGGGTGATGACGTCCGCCTCGACGCCCTGCGCCTGGGACTCCAGCCAGTGGCCGGTCCGGCCGATGCCGGTCTGGATCTCGTCCAGGACCAGCAGGGTGCCGGTGGCGGCGGTGATCTCCCGGGCGGCGCGGAGGTAGCCGGGCGGCGGCACGACCACGCCGTTCTCGCCCTGGATCGGTTCCAGGACGACGAGGGCGGTGTCGGTGGTGACGGCGGCCCGGAGCGCCTCCACGTCCCCGTACGGGACGTGGGTGACGTCTCCGGGGAGCGGGGCGAACGGGGCCTGCTTGGCGGGCTGGCCGGTGAGCGCGAGGGCGCCCATGGTGCGGCCGTGGAAGCCGCCTTCGGTGGCGACCATATGGGTGCGCCCGGTCAGCCGGCCGATCTTGAAGGCGGCTTCGTTGGCCTCGGCGCCGGAGTTGGAGAAGTACACCCGGCCGGGGCGCCCGCCGGCCAGCGCGAGCAGCCGCTCGGCGAGTGCCACGGTGGGCTCGGCGACGAAGAAGTTCGAGACGTGGCCGAGGGTGGCGACCTGGTCGGAGACGGCGCGGACCACGGCGGGGTGGGCGTGCCCGAGGGCGTTGACCGCGATTCCGCCGAGGAAGTCGAGGTATTCCTTGCCGTCGGCGTCCCACACCTTGACGCCCTCGCCGCGGACGAGGGGGACGCGCGGGGTGCCGAAGTTGTCCATCATGGCGCCCTGCCAGCGCCGGGTGAGGCCCTCGTTGGTCGCCGGCCCCTGATCGTGTGCCTCCCGGCTCATGACTCCCCCTCGGTTTCCGCGTCCGGCACGACCATCGTGCCGATTCCCTCGTCGGTGAAGATCTCCAGCAGGATCGAGTGCTGGACCCGCCCGTCGATGACCCGGGCGGTGTGCACGCCGTTGCGCACGGCGTACAGGCAGCCCTGCATCTTCGGGACCATGCCGCTGGCCAGGTCGGGCAGCAGCTTCTCCAGTTGGCCGGCGGTGAGGCGGGAGATCACCTCGTCGCTGTGCGGCCAGTCCTCGTAGAGGCCCTCGACGTCGGTGAGGACCATCAGCGTCTCGGCGCCGAGGGCGGCGGCCAGGGCGGCGGCCGCGGTGTCGGCGTTGACGTTGAAGACCCCCGAGGCGCCGGACGCGCCGGACTGCACGTCCTCCTCGTCGCTGCTGCGGGCGATGGAGGAGATGACCGGGATCCGGCCGTCGTCCAGCAGCGCCTGGACCGCGCCGGGGTCGATGTCGGTGATCTCGCCGACCCGGCCGATGTCCACCCGCTCGCCGTCGATGTCGGCGTAGTGCTTGGTGGCGGTCATCAGATGGGCGTCCTCGCCGGTCATGCCGACAGCGAGCGGGCCGTGCTCGTTGAGCAGCCCGACGAGTTCGCGCTGGACCTGGCCGGCCAGCACCATCCGGACCACGTTCATCGCCTCGGGCGTGGTGACCCGCAGGCCGCCCTTGAATTCCGACGGCAGGCCCAGCAGGTCCAGATGGGCGCTGATCTGCGGGCCGCCGCCGTGCACGACGACGGGGCGCAGCCCGGCGTGCCGGAGGAAGACCACGTCCTGGGCGAAGGCGCGCTTGAGCTCCTCGTCGACCATGGCGTTGCCGCCGAACTTGATGACGACGGTCTTGCCGTGGTGGCGGGTCAGCCAGGGCAGCGCCTCGATGAGCGTGCGGGCCTTGGGCAGCGCGGTGTGCTTGCGGGTGGTGGTCATGAGGAGTACGCGCTGTTCTCGTGGACGTAGTCGGCGGTGAGGTCGTTGGTCCAGATGACCGCGGACTCGGTGCCGGCGGCGAGGTCGGCGGTGATCCGCACCTCCCGGTAGCGCATGTCGACCTGGTCGCGGTCCTCCCCCACCGAACCGTTCTTGCAGACCCAGACGCCGTTGATGGCGACGTTCAGCTGGTCCGGCTCGAAGGCCGCGGCGGTGGTGCCGATGGCGGAGAGCACCCGGCCCCAGTTCGGGTCCTCGCCGTGGATGGCGCACTTGAGGAGGTTGTTGCGGGCGATGGAGCGGCCGACCTCGACGGCGTCCGCCTCGCTCGCGGCGTTGATCACCTCGACCTTGATGTCCTTGCTGGCGCCCTCGGCGTCCCGGATGAGCTGCTGGCCCAGGTCGTCGCAGACGGCCCGTACGGCCTCGGCGAACTCCGCGTACGCGGGCGTGACCCTGGAGGCACCGGAGGCGAGCAGCAGCACGGTGTCGTTGGTGGACATGCAGCCGTCGGAGTCGACCCGGTCGAAGGTGACCTTGGTGGCGTCCCGCAGGGCCCGGTCCAGGACGTCGCCGTCGAGGTCGGCGTCCGTGGTGAGCACGACGAGCATGGTGGCGAGGCCGGGCGCGAGCATGCCGGCGCCCTTGGCCATACCGCCGACGGTCCAGCCGTCGCCCTCGTGGACGGCGGTCTTGTGGACGGTGTCGGTGGTCTTGATGGCGAGGGCGGCCTTCTCACCGCCGTGCTCGGAGAGCTGCGCGGCGGCGGTCTCGATGCCCGGGAGCAGCTTGTCCATGGGGAGCAGGACGCCGATCAGCCCGGTGGACGCGACGGCCACCTCGCCCGCGTTCAGGTCGAGGACCTCGGCGACCTTCTCGGCGGTGGCGTGGGTGTCCTGGAAACCCTTCGGGCCCGTACAGGCGTTGGCCCCGCCGGAGTTGAGGACGACGGCGGAGACCGTGCCGCCCTTGAGGACCTGCTCGGACCACAGGACGGGGGCGGCCTTGACGCGGTTGGAGGTGAAGACGCCCGCGGCGGCCTGGCGGGGCCCGTTGTTGACCACGAGGGCCAGGTCCGGGTTCCCGCTGTCCTTGATCCCGGCGGCGATACCCGCCGCCGTGAATCCCTTGGCTGCCGTCACACTCACGGCGCGACTCCGATCGTGGTGAGCCCGGTGGTCTCGTCGAGACCGAGGGCGATGTTCATGGACTGGACGGCACCGCCGGCGGTGCCCTTGGTGAGGTTGTCGAGGGCGCTGATCACGATGATGCGGCCGGCGGCCTCGTCGTGCGCGACCTGGATCTGTACGGCGTTGGAGCCGTGCACGGCGGCCGTGGCCGGCCACTGGCCCTCGGGCAGCAGGTGGACGAACGGCTCGTCGGCGAGCGTCTTCTCGTAGGCGGCGCGGAGGGACTCCCCGGTGACCCCGGCACGGGCCTTGGCGCTGCACGTGGCGAGGATGCCGCGCGGCATCGGCGCGAGCGTGGGCGTGAAGGAGACCGAGACCCGCTCCCCCGCGACCGCGCTGAGGTTCTGGATCATCTCGGGGGTGTGCCGGTGCCCGCCGCCCACGCCGTACGGGGACATGGAGCCCATGACCTCCGAGCCCAGCAGGTGCGGCTTGGGGGCCTTGCCGGCGCCGGAGGTGCCGGAGGCGGCGACGATCACGGCCTCGTTCTCGGCGAGCCCCGCGGCGTACGCGGGGAAGAGGGCCAGCGAGACGGCCGTCGGGTAGCAGCCGGGCACCGCGATGCGCGTGGAGCCCTTGAGCGCGGCGCGGGCACCCGGGAGTTCGGGGAGCCCGTAGGGCCAGGTCCCGGCGTGCTCGCTGCCGTAGAACTTCTGCCAATCGCCGGCGTCCGCGAGCCGGAAGTCGGCGCCCATGTCGACGACAAGGACGTCCGGGCCGAGCTGCTCGGCGACGGCCGCGGACTGGCCGTGCGGCAGCGCCAGGAAGACCACGTCGTGGCCGGCGAGGACCTCGGGGGTGGTCTCCGCGAGGACACGGTCGGCCAGCGGGAACAGGTGGGGCTGGAGTGCGCCCAGGCGCTGGCCGGCGTTGGAGTTGGCCGTCAGCGCGCCGATCTCCACGTCGGGGTGGGCGAGCAGCAGGCGCAGGACTTCACCGCCCGCGTATCCGCTCGCACCGGCCACTGCCGCTCGTACCGTCATGGACCCTCCTCGTCGATGGCATGACTATACGGACTGCAACAGTTTTATGCAATGCCATTCCGTTCCGGGCCGGCTACCTGCGTTCCGGTCCATGTGCGTTCCGGCCTACCTGCGGATGGCGTGGCAAGCGGGCACATAAGATCGCCGGCATGGCACTGCGACCTGTTCAGGTGAACATCAAGGCTCTTGATCACTCGGCGGTCGGCCGGTTCTGGGCGGCGGCGCTCGACTGGGGGCTCTCCAGCGAAGGGCCGGGCGTGACCAACGTGGAACCCGGCGGCGGCTTCGTCTGGCCGGACCCGACCACCGTCTGCATCGACGTCGTCGCCGTCCCGGAACCCAAGACCACCACGAAGAACCGTGTGCATCTCGACCTCGCCACCACCTCCGCGGCCCATCAGGCGGAGTGGGTCGCGCGCCTGAAGGCTCTCGGTGCGACGCCCGCCGACGTGGGCCAGGGCGATGTGCCGTGGACGGTCCTCGCCGACCCCGAGGGCAACGAGTTCTGTGTACTGGAGCCCCGGGAGATCTACCGGGACACCGGGCCGATCGCCGCGGTGGTGGTCGACTGCGCGGATCCGCGGGCCATGGCGCGGTTCTGGGACGAGGCGCTGGACTGGACCCTGCACGAGGTGGCCGACGATCGTGCGGTGCTGCGCTCCGCCAAGGGTGTCGGCCCGTACCTGGAATTCCTCCGCACGCCCGGCGTGCCGACCGTGCCGGACCGCGTCCATCTCGACCTCCTGCCCTACCCCGGTGACGACAAAGCAGCGGAGGTGGCGCGGCTGCGAGCCCTCGGCGCCACCGACCTCGGCCTCGGCCAGGGCGACGTCCCGTGGACGTGCCTGGCCGACCCGGAGGGCCACGAGTTCTGCGTCCTCGCCCCGTGAAGCGCCAGGTCACCCTGCACTCTTCCGCTGCCGTACGTACGGCCGCCCTCCCGTGCCGCGCGTACGGCCGCCCCGTGCTGCGGGGCGGCCGAGGGCGCCGGCTCTCCCCGGCGGCCGAATGGGTGCCGGGGGCTCAGGCGGGCTGCGGCATCTCGTTCTTCAGGGATTCCCGGATCTGGTCCCGCAGCTCGGGGCTGTCGGTGTGGCCGTGGACGGAGATGGCGTGCTCGGTGGCGGCGCGCACCACTTCCTCCTCCTCGCCGGAGATCACGAGGGAGCAGTTCATCTCGCTCGGGTAGTCACGGCAGTCGATCTTCTTGCGCATGGCGCACCTCCTCGCTTCCAGTGTCGGCGGGCGTCCGGGGCCCGCCGTATACGGCGAATCCCGTATGGCGCGCGGAGCGGCGGGGCTGGTGGAGTGGAAGACGACCTGGTGGCTGTGTGGAGGCGACGGGAGGTGCGGGACGTGGCGACTTCTACCTCCGCCGGCGCCCCTTCCGGCGCCGTGGACCAGGAGCGGGTGCAGCGGTTCCTGGAGAAGGTGATCACCGACGGCGGGGCCGCGGTGGCCGGGCTGTGCACCTCGCTCGGCGACCGGCTGGGCCTGTACACGGCGATGGCCGGCGCCGGTCCGCTCACCTCCGCCCGGCTCGCCGCCCGCACCGGCCTGGTCGAGCGCTACGTCCGCGAATGGCTGGACGCCCAGGTGGCCGGCGAGTACGTCACGTACGCCCCGGGGACCGACACCTACCAGCTGCCCGACGAGCACGCCGCCGTACTGGCGGACCCGGACCGGAGCACGTACGCCGCCGGGTTCTTCACCATGCTGCAGGCCGTGTACGCCACCGAGGACAGCCTGATGGACGCCTTCCGCACCGGCGAGGGGGTCGGCTGGGAGGAGCACGGACCGGCGCTGTTCGCCGGCACCGCGAAGTTCTTCCGCCCCGGCTACGCGGCCGCGCTGGTGCCGGAGTGGCTGACCGCGCTGGACGGTGTGGTGGAGAAGCTGGAGCGCGGGGCGCGGGTCGCCGACGTCGGATGCGGCTACGGCTATTCCACGACGCTGATGGCCCGGGCCTTCCCCCGGTCGTGCTTCCGGGGCTTCGACTTCCACCGCCCGTCCGTCGAGGCCGCCCGCGGCATCGCGGCCGAGCGGGGAGTGGCCGACCGGGTCAGCTTCGACGTCGCCACCGCACAGGACTTCCCGGGCGAGGGCTTCGACCTGATCACGTTCTTCGACTGTCTGCACGACATCGGCGACCCGGGCGGCGCGCTGCGGCACGCCGAGCACGCGCTGGCCGACGGCGGCACCTGCATGATCGTCGAGCCGAACGCCTCAGGCCACGCCCAGGAGAACACCAACCCCGTCGGCCGGGCGCTGACCGCCGCCTCGGTCGCCGTCTGCCTGCCGTCCGCGCTGGCCCAGCACGGACCGCAGGCACTGGGGAACCACGCGGGTGAGGAGGCGATGCGGAAGATCGCCGACGACGCCGGGCTCCACCACTGGCGGCTCGCCGCCGAGAGCCCGGTCAACCGCGTCTATGCCGTCGGGCGTTAACCGCGCCTGACGCGCCCGGCCGGTCTTCCCCCGGCCGGCCGGGTGGCACCCCGGGGGCCGGGCGGACCTGCCTTGACGGGCCCCGGCCCCCTCGGCACGCTGGGTACATGACCCCGGCCGCGGAGGTCGGCCTGCGACGGATCCTCGCCGTCGTGGACCTCCTGATGGATGCCGTCATCGATGCCGTCGACGAGGAAACCCTCGTTCCGGTGCTGCTTCCGCTGCTGCTCGGGGCGGTCCCCGGCGACAGCATCGTCTGGTCGCCGCACGCCGGGAGTGCGGAGCGCCCGTTCACCGTCCCCACCGGGCTGCTGAGCCAGGACATCCGCGACGCCTTCGACCGCGAGGCGGCCTCCGATTCCCTCGTCCTGCACACCACCGCCGGCCCCGGCACGCCGATGCGCCGCTCGACGCTGCAGACCCGCCGCGAGTTCCACGCGCTGGCCGCCTACCCGGACGTCTACCGGCCGCTCGGCGTCGAACAGCAACTCGCGATGTCCTTCCCGGCCGGCCGCGCCGACGAGCCGCCGCGCAAGGTGTGCGTGGCGGTCAGCCGGGACGGCAGCGATTTCTCCGACGACGACGTGGCCACCGCCGCGCTGCTGCGCAGCCGGCTCACCCGGGTCCTCACCCGGCTCGCCCCGGCGCTGCCCGCCCCGCCGCCGGTCACCCGCCGGGAGTCCGCCGTACTCGCCCTGCTGGCCCGCGGTCTGACGAACCAGCAGATCGCGCACCGGCTGGCGATCAGCCCGCGCACGGTCGACAAGCACCTGGAGCACGTCTACGCGAAGCTGCGGGTCGGCAGTCGCGTCGAGGCGGCGAACGCGTGGCTGACGCGGGACGCGGCGGCGGCGCGTCCGGTCCCGTAGCGGCGGTTGCTGGTCCGGTCCGGGAGCGGCGGTTGTGCGTCCGGTCCGGGAGCGGCGGTTGCGCGTCCGCCGCCGTCGGCTTCTTCAGTCGTCCAGCCGGTCCGGGTCGGCGGCCACCGACTCCCAGAACTCCGCGTGGGCGCGCTCGTGCAGCACCCCGAGGCGCAGCAGCCGGGCCCGGGAGCGCTGCCTGGAGTCCTCGGCCGGATCGAGGTCCGCGCGCAGCGACTCGTAGTGGGCGAGCCATCCGCGGTGCCGTTCGGCCTGCCGGGTGGCCAGCGCGACGATGTCGGCGGCGGCGCCGAGATCGGCGAAGAACAGTTTCAGCTGGGCCGGATCGCGGGTCTCCGCCTCGGGGGTGTCAGGGTCGGCCAGCCAGCGTTCCAGGGCGGCGCGGCCCTCGGCCGTGAGGTGGAAGATCCGCCGGCGGCGGCCCGCCGTCTCGGTCTCCTCGCGCAGCAGACCGGCCTGCGCCAGCTCCGCCGGGATGCGGTACAGCTGCGCATGCAGGATCGGCCAGAACGGCTGGATGTCGTCCTCGACACGGGACTTGAGCTCGTACGGCGTCATCGCCCCGTGCCGGGCGATCAGTCCGAGCACGACGTATCTCGCCGGGCTGTACTCCGCCATCCTCCGCCGCCTCCCACTCACCTTGACACCATCTCATTGAGACCATACCTTCCCTCTCATCGAGACCATCTCAATGAGATGGTTAGGTTCATCTCCCAGTCATGTGCCACAGAAACGGGGAATCCCATGCCCGGCCGCACCACCGCGACCGCCGTCCGCCCGCATCCCGAACTGGCCGAGATCCTCGGCCAGTTGCCACCACGACCCGCCGACCCGTACGCCGACATCGAGGCGGTGCGCAGTGGCTTCCGGCAGCTCATGGCACCGCTGATGCCGGCCCACGACCCGCGGGTGACCGTGCGGGAGACGACCGTCCCGGGGCCGGACGGAAACCGCCTCGACGTCCAGGTGCTGCGCCCCGCCGGCGCCGAGGGGGTGCTGCCCGGCGTCCTCTACCTGCACGGCGGCGGCTTCGCGTACGGGGAGCTGGACGGGCCCAGCCCGATGGCCCGCAACGCCTGTGCCGCCGCGGGGGCGGTGGTGGTCAACGTCCACTACCGACTGGCCCCCGAGCACCGCTACCCGGCCGGGGTCGAGGACTGCTACGCCACGCTGGAATGGATGGCCGCGGCGGCGGACGAACTCGGCATCGACCGCGACCGGATCGCCGTCACCGGGGCCTCCGCCGGGGGCAATCTGAGCGCCGCCGTCTGCCTGATGGCCCGCGACCGCCAGGGGCCGCGGATCGCCTTCCAGGGCCTGCTGATCCCCTGCCTGGACGACCGGGACCGGACCGCCTCCCGGCGGCGGATCGACGACCCGCGGATCATCAACGGCACCGGCATCGCACGCACCTGGGACACCTACCTCGGCCCCGGCCGCGGCCCCGACACCCCCGCCTACGCGGCCCCCGCCCGGGCCACCGACCTCACCGGACTGCCGCCCGCGTACGTCCTGACCTGCGGCCTCGACCCGCTCCGCGACGAGGGCCTGGAGTACGCCCGGCGCCTGATGGAGGCGGACGTCCCGGTCGAGGTCAGGGACGTCCCCGGCGCCTGGCACTTCTTCGAGGCGTACGCCCCGGAATCCGGCCTGGCCCGCCGCACCACCGACCACTGGCTGGCCGCGCTGCGCACCGCCCTCAACTGAGGGACCCAGGTCCCCGACGGCCGGTGACCGCCGGGCCGTCGGGGCTCAGTGCGGAACGGAGCGGCGGCGGTAGGTCACCTTGTTGTCGTGGACGCGGGTGACCTCGACGGTCAGGTGGCGGTAGCGGCCGATCGGGAAGTGCGCCGTGCAGCGCACCGCGGCGGACCGCACCGGCCGCAGATCGCCCGAGCAGTGCACCGCGTCCGGGCCGCTGCGGAACGGGAGGGTGAGCTGGCCGCTGAGGGTGCGGGCGATCTCGGTGCGCAGGACGGTGTGGGTGCCGTCGTCGACCTCGCTGGTGGCGTCCCGGCCGTACAGCGCGGGCACGACGAGCACGAGGAGGACGGTGCCGGCCGCGAGGAGGGCGGTGAGCAGGCCGAGGAGCAGCCCGCGGCGGGGCGGTGGCTGACCGGTCACCGCCGTCAGCCCTGGGCCCGGCGGGCCCGCCGGCGGTGGGCCGAGGCTCCCCAGCCGGCCGCGCCGAGCAGCGCCAGGCCGCCGAGCACCGCCGCCGTCCGGTCACCGCCGTGGCCGGCCGTGCCGCCGAGACCGGTGCGCGATCCGCCCTGCGGGAAGTACCGGCCGGAGTCGTCGGAGAGCCCGGAATCGTCGAGCCCGGAGCGGTCGGAGAGCGCGTCGTCCGGCTGGGCCGCGTCCTCGGGGGCCGAGCCGCCGGAGAACGTCCCGGCGCCGTCGGAGACCGGGCTGGCCAGGAGCGCGCCGCCCGTGACGGTCAGGGTGCCGGTGGCGGTCTTCGCCGCCTTCCGTCCGCCGCCGTCCTCCTGCCCGGCGCGGGCCGCCTGGTACACCGCGCGGTGCTGCCCGGTACCCCTGGCGCCACCGCAGACGACGGTGACCCGGTACGTGCCCGGGGCGACGCCCTGCGGCAGGACCGCGGTGGCGCCCGCCTGGTCGGCCATGGCGGACAGCCGCAGGACCGGGATGTCCGGGCTGTCGAAGCGGGCCTCGGCGGACCCGCCCGCGCAGACGCCGCCGTCGTACACCGAGAAGGCCCCGCCGGGCGCCACCCGCTCGGGCCGGACGGTCACCGCGCCGGAGGCGTCCGGCGCGAGCCCGGAGGCGGCCTTGGACGCGGCGCCGCCCGCCGCCTCGCTCACCGCGTCCGTGGCGGCGTCCGCACCGTCCCCGTCACCGAAGAGCAGCACGGACACCGCCAGACCACCGGCCGCCAGCGCATAGAGAGGAATGTGGCTTATGTGCATACCCCACAGAGAAGCGCCCCGCCCGGCGGCCCGCACCTCGATGGGAACCGCGGCCGCCGCCCGCGACCAGGGACAACGTCGCGACCGCCACCGTTCGCGCAGGTCAGACCGGGTGCGCATGCCCAGGACAGCGGGAACGCGCGGGCTGGACCTTCCGGGTGGTGACGGTCCGTGACGGTCGGTGAGGAGCGGAACCGGGTGCCGCGGCCCGTCACGCCTCCAGCCGGAGGTCCCATTTGCCGGAGCGGCCGGTGAGGGTCACCACCGACAGCGGCTGGACGTCGATGCGCCAGTACGCGTGCGGCGGCGCCTGGAGGGCGTAGACCAGGGCGGCCCGGACCACGCCGGGTTCGGCGACCGCGAGCAGCCCGGCGGCGTCCTCGACCGGGCGGGTGTCCAGCCAGCCGCCGACCCGGGTGATGAAGGCCAGCAGCGATTCCCCGCCGTGCGGGGCCGAGCGGGGATCGGCCAGCCAGGTCTCGACCGCCGCCGGCTCGGCCGCCGCGACCTCCCCCAGGGTGCGGCCGCGCCAGCGCCCCATGTCGCAGTCGCGCAGCGCCGGCTGGGGCAGCGGGCGCAGGCCCAGCCCGTCCCCGGTCTCCCGGCAGCGCGCGGACGGCGAGCAGTAGCGCAGCTCGGCGGCGGCGAGCCGGCACAGCACGGGCGCGGCCCGCTCGACCTCCTGCCAGCCCACCGCGTCGAGCGGGCGGTCGTCGTCGAACTGCGTCGCGAGCAACGCGGAGCTGCGGGCCGCGGCCAGCATCGAGAGTCGAACGCTCATTCGCCGATGGTAAGAGCAGGATCGGCCGGCGGGACCCCGCTTGCGCGGATCCCGAGCGGTCCGCCTCAGATCCCGAGCGGGCCCGGGTCGATCAGCCCGAGGGTCATCCACTGCTCGGGCGCCACCAGCGACCGGAAGCCGATCTTCTCGTAGACGCCGTGCGCGTCCTTGGTGGCGAGGGTGAGCCGGTTCAGCCCGCTGGGCGCCAGGTGGTCGGCGATGGCCTCGACCAGGGCCGTGCCCAGCCCCTTGCCGCGGTCGTCCCGGCAGACGTAGACGTCACAGAGCCAGGCGAAGGTGGCGTGATCGGTCACGACCCGGGCGTACGCCACCTGGCGGCCGGAACCGGACGCGTACAGGCCGAAGTTGAGCGAGCCCGCGACGGCGCGGTCGTGCAGGGCCCGGGGCCGGTCCAGCGCCCAGTAGGCGTCGGTGGCGAGCCAGTTGTGGACCAGGTCGGCGTCCAGGCGGGCCGGGTCGGTGGAGATCTCGTAGCCGTCGAGGGCGTGCGCGTTCATGCCGGGAGATTCCCAGAAGGACGGCGACGGCGTCGAACCGGTGTGCCCCCGGACGCCGTCATTCGACGGTCACCCCCAGTTCGTCGCAGGCCGTGCGCAGCCGGCGGACGCCCTCGGTGATCTCGGCCGGGCCGGCCGCGGCCGCGAAGCTCAGCCGGAGGTGCCCGGCCGGCGGCTCGGCGGCGAAGTACGGGCGGCCGGCCGCGACCGCGACCCCGGCCCGCAGCGCCGCACCCGTCAGCGCGGCCTCGTCGGCGCCGTCCGGCAGCCGCAGCCAGAGCTGGTAGCCGCCGCACGGCACGTACGGGCCGCCGTCCCGGCCGGGAATGCCGCCGTACGCGGCGCCGGGCCCGGCGAGGGCCGGCAGCCGGCTCGCGAGGGCCGCGGTCAGCGCGTTCCGGCGGACGGTCAACTCGCCTGCGATGAACCGGAGATGGCGCCCCCAGGCGGGTGAGCCGACCAGTTCCAGGGCGGTCTCCTGGAGCGGTTGGGGCACGAAGAAGTTGTCGACGACCTGGATGGCGCGCAGCCGGTCGCGGACCGGGCCGCGGGCGGCCAGTGCGGCCACCCGGAGGTTGGGCGAGGTGGCCTTGGTCAGGGACCGGATGTGCACGACGGTGCCGTCCCGGTCGTCCGCCATCAGGGTCGGCGGCAGCGCGGCCGCGTCGCCGTGGACCAGCAGCCGGGCGAAGTCGTCCTCGATCACGAAGGCGCCGGCCGCCCGGGCCACCCGGAGCACCTCGCGCCGCCGCTCCGCGGACAGCACCGCCCCGGTCGGGTTCTGGAACAGCGGCTGGCAGACGAAGAGCCGGGCGCCGCTGGCCCGGAAGGCGTCGGCCAGCAGGTCCGTCCGTACGCCGTCCGCGTCCACCGGGACCGGCACCGGACGCAGTCCGGAGGCGCGGGCGACGGCGAGCATGCCGGGGTACGTCGGCGATTCGACCAGGACGGGTGCGCCGGGCGCGGCGAGCGCGCGCAGGGCAGCGGTCAGCGCGTTCTGGCCGCCCGCGGTGATCTGCACGTCGCTCGCGGCCAGCGCGCCCCCGGGGCCGCCGATCTCCCGGGCGAACCAGGCGCGCAGCTCCGGCACGCCGTCGACCGGCGGCCGCGCCCAGGCACCCGGCCGGCGGCCGGCCCGGGCCAGGGCGGCGGCGAGGGCGCGTTCGGGCTGCAGGTCGGGGTGCAGATAGCCGCCGTTGAGTTCGATGACGCCGGGGGCCGGGCGGGCGAGGGTGGCCACCACGCCCGACGCGTCGACGCTGCGCGGCACCTGGTCCCCGCCCGGCTCGGCGCTGAGCGCGATCTCCTGCCAGGAGGTGTCGACCGGCCGGGCGACCGCTGCCGGGGGCTCGGCCCGGAAGGCGCCGGCGCCGGGCCGGGTGGTGACGAGACCCTCGGCGACGAGTTCGGCGAGGGCCCGGGAGACGGTCACGGGGCTCACGCGATGCCGCTCCACGAGGGCCCGGCTCGATGGCAGCTTCTCCCCCGGAGAGTAGCGCTTCAGCTCGTCCCTCAGGCTCGCGGCCAGCTCAGCCACACTGCTACGCTCTTGCATGAGAGCCAACGATAGCGCTACTACCCCCATGGCGATAGCGGTGAACGCCCCCGCCGCGACCTCCCGGACCGCCGCCACCGCCGCCGCCACCGCCGTCGAGGCCCCGGAGGCCGCCGGGTCCACCGGCAGCGCCCCGGCCGGCCGCGGGGCGCTGCTCGCCGGCCTGGGCGTGGCGTCCTTCTCCCTCACCTTCCCGGGGACCGCCTGGGCGCTGGAGGGCATGGGGCCCTGGACCGTGGTGATGCTGCGCAGCGTGCTGGCCGCCGTCCTTGCCGGCAGCGCGCTGGCCGTCCTCCGGGTGCGCCTCCCCGAGCGCCGCCACTGGGCCGGGATCGCGGTCGTGGCCGGCGGCGTGGTGCTCGGGTTCCCGCTGCTGACCACCCTGGCGCTGCAGACCTCCACCACCTCCCACGCGGCCGTCGTGGTCGGCCTGCTGCCGCTGACCACCGCCGCCTGCTCGGCCCTGCGCACCGGCGCCCGCCCGTCCCGCACCTTCTGGGTGGCGTCCCTGGTCGGCGCCGCCGTCGTCCTCGGCTTCGCGGTGCAGCAGAGCGGCGGCGCCCCGGGCCGCGGTGATCTGCTGCTGTTCGCGGCGCTGCTGGTGTGCGCGGCCGGCTACACCGAGGGCGGCCGGCTGGCCCGCCACATGCCGGGCTGGCAGGTGATCGGCTGGGCGCTGGTGCTGTGCCTGCCGGTGACGGTGGCGGGTGCGGCGGTCGCGCTGTCCACCGAGCCGCTGCGGCTGACCGCCCACGCGGTCATCGGGCTGCTGTGGCTGGCGGCCGGTTCGCAGTTCCTGGGGCTGGTGGTCTGGTACCGCGGGATGGCCGTGATCGGCGTCTCCAAGGCGAGCCAGCTCCAGCTCGCCCAGCCGCTGCTGACCCTGGTGTGGTCGGTGCTGCTGCTCGGCGAGCGGCTGCCGCCGGCCGCACCCGTGACGGCGCTGGCGGTCCTGGCCTGCATCGCGGTCACCCAGCGGGCCCGCGGGTGACCGGCCCGGGCGCGCTGGCCGTGGGCCCGGCCGCCGGTTCTCGGGGAACCGGCGGCCCGCTCCCCGGGTGCGCCGCGCCCCCGCGGACGTAAACTTGCCGCGATGGCAGATAGCGCGCCGTCCGGGCCGCGCCAGGCCCGTAACCCCTTAAACCGTTGGCCGTTCAACCGCTCGGCCGTCCCCGCGTCGGCCGTTCGGGTCCGCGGCCGCCCGAAGCGGGGAGGACCCTGATGCACGCGACCAAGGGCGACCGGCTGGTGGTGCACGGCAGGACCGTCGGGCATCACGACCGGGTCGTGGAAATCGTCGAAGTACTGGGGACGAACGGCGATCCGCCCTACCGCGTCCGCGCGGAGGACGGACACGAGGCGATCGTGTCGCCCGGGCCCGACTCGGTCGTCCGGCACGCCGAGACCTCCGACGTCGAACCCGGCCGCTGACACCCCTCGACCGACCGGCCGAGGACCCACCGGGGCCACCCGGCCCCGCCACCCGACCCGCGCCGCGCGGACCGGCCCGGGGCGAGCGCCCCTAGGACCGTGCCGCGCCGCCGTAGTGGTCGCGCACGACCCGGGCCAGTGCGCCCACCCGGTCCTTGGCCACCTCCTTCGCCGAGAAGTAGACGTGCCCGCCGACCTGGGGGTAGCCGCGGGCGAAGGTGAGATGGCGGGAGAGTTCGGCCGGGTTCTTCCAGGCCGCCGGCCGGCTGTCGCCCGCCTTGTAGAGCGCCTCGCCGATGTAGAGGTCGACGCCGGTGCCGTCGACCGTCCGTGACCACCACGGCACCAGTTCGGCGTAATCGGCGGCCTTGGTGCCGATCGGCCAGTAGACCTGCGGCACGATGTAGTCGAGCCAGCCCTCGCGCACCCAGCGGCGGGTGTCGGCGTAGAGGTCGTCGTACGTCTCCACCCCCGCCTGGGTCCGGGAGCCGCGCTTGTCGGTGGCCTGGTTGCGCCAGACCGCGAACGGGCTGACGCCGAACCGCACCCGGCGGCCCTCCTGTTGGCCGCCCTCACCGAGCCGCTGCGCCATCTCGTACACCAGCCGGTCGATGTTGTCCCGACGCCAGTCGGCCCGGCTGTCGAAGTCCCCGCCGTAGGTGTCGTAGGCCTCGTCGTCGTCGAAGGTCTTGCCGGCGGCCGGATACGGATAGAAGTAGTCGTCGAAGTGCACCCCGTCGACGGAGTAGTGCTCCACCGCGTCGAGCATCGCGTCCTGGACGAACGTGCGGACCTCGGGCAGGCCGGGGTTGTAGTACAGCTTGCCGTTGTAGGGCACGATCCAGTCAGGATGCCGGCGGGCCGGGTGGTCGGCGGTCAGCCGGCCCGGGTCGGCGTGGTTGGCGACCCGGTACGGGTTGCACCAGGCGTGCAGTTCGAGGCCGCGCCGGTGCGCCTCGCGGACCGCGAAGTCCAGCGGGTCCCAGCCCGGATCGCCGCCCTGCCGCCCGGTCAGCGACTCGGCCCAGGGCTCGTACGGGGACGGCCAGAGCGCGTCCGCGGCGGCCCGCACCTGGAAGAACACCGTGTTGAGCTTGTGCGCGACCGCCGCGTCGAAGTGGGCGCGCAGTTCGCGCTGCTGCTCGGCGGCGGTCAGCTTCGTCCGCGAGGGCCAGTCGAGGTTGCCGACGGTGGCCAGCCACACCCCGCGCATCTCGCGCCGCGCCGCCCCCCCGGCCGGTCCGGCCGCCGCCACCCCGAGCACCGAGCCCGCCATGCCGATCGCCGCCCTGCCGAACACCCTGCGTGTGATCTGTCGCATCAAAAGTCCCCAGCTTGTCCGGTTCGTCCCGTCCTGCGGGCTCAGAATGCCCGCCCCGGAAGCCGTGGCCCAGCACCGCGCGGAGTAACGTCGGGGCCGAGGCGGCCGCCGGACCCTTACGGCGCACCGCCGGTCCTGAAGATCAGCGAAAGGCACGAGGTGACGGACATCGAACGCGTCGGAGTGGTCGGTTGCGGCCAGATGGGCGCAGGCATCGCCGAGGTGTGCGCCCGCGCCGGGCTGGACGTCATGGTCGCCGAGACCACGGGCGAGGCCCTGGAGCTGGGGCGTACCCGCCTGACCAACTCCCTCGGCAAGGCCGCCGAACGCGGCAAGATCACCCCCGAGGAACGCGACGCGACGCTCGACCGGCTCAGCTTCACCACCGACCTCGGGGAGTTCGCCGACCGCGACCTCGTCATCGAGGCCGTGGTGGAGAACGAGCAGGTCAAGACCGAGATCTTCCAGGTTCTCGACCAGGTCGTCAGCCGCCCGGACGCGATCCTGGCGTCCAACACCTCCTCGATCCCGCTGGTGAAGCTGGCGGTGGCCACCTCCCGCCCGGACCAGGTCATCGGCATCCACTTCTTCAACCCGGCGCCGGTGCAGAAGCTGGTGGAGCTCATCCCGGCGCTGACCACCGGCGAGGAGACCATCAAGCGCGCCGAGGCGCTGGTCCAGAACGTGCTGGACAAGCACGCCATCCGCGCCCAGGACCGCTCCGGCTTCGTGGTCAACGCGCTGCTCATCCCGTACCTGCTCTCCGCGATCCGGATGTTCGAGTCGGGCATCGCCAGCCGTGAGGACATCGACAACGGCATGGAGCTGGGCTGCGCCCACCCGATGGGCCCGCTCAAGCTGTCCGACCTGATCGGCCTGGACACCGTCGCCTCGGTCGCCGCGTCCATGTACGAGGAGTACAAGGAGCCCCTGTACGCCGCTCCCCCGCTGCTCCAGCGCATGGTCGACGCGGGCCGGCTGGGCCGGAAGAGCGGGTCGGGGTTCTACCCGTACTGAGTGCGGACCCCGCGGATGCCAGGGCCGGCGGAGCTCGTCCGCCGGCCCTTCGGCGTTCACCGGGCAGGCCACCGGGGCGCCGACGTCGCCGCGCCCGTCAACCGCTCCGCCCGTGGAGGGTGCTGAACCCCGTGTCCCCCGGGGCGTGCACTCCCGTGGCGGGGAGCGGTACGGCCGGATCGTGGCCGGTGCCGTCCGCGCAGAGCAGCACGAGCGCGACGTCGTCCGACAGCCGCCCACCGGCATGCCGCAGCAGCGCCTCCCGTACGTCGTCCACCACCCCGGCCGGTGCGGGCCCGGGCGTCCCGGGGGTCGTCGCCACGCTGCTGTACAGCCGCTGCGCCAGCGGGAAGAACTCCCCGGTCCGGTCCCGGGCCTCCACCGCACCGTCGGTGTGCAGGAAGAGCCCCTCCCCGGGCCGCAGCCGCCCGCAGCACACCGGCGCCGCGTCCGCCGGGAGCGGGAACAGCCCGAGCGGCGGCATCGGCTCGCCCGGGGCGAGCGGCGCCACCGGGTCCACCGCCCGCCACACGAGGCGGTACGGCCACGGGTGCCCGCAGTTGAGCGCCGTCATCGAGCCGTCCGGGGCGATCTGCACCAGCAGCAGCGTCACGAACTCCTCCCCGGCCGGGCTCGCCGCACCGGCGTCCGCCGGGTCCGCCCGGCGCGCCCGCTCCCCGAGATGCCGCTGGTGCGCCCGCTCCAACCGCCGCAGCACACCGGCGAGTTCGGGCTCGTCGTGGGCGGCCTCGCGGAAGCTGCCGAGCACCGCCCCGACCGTGCCTATGGCCGCGAGGCCGTGCCCGCGGACGTCGCCGATCACCGCCCGGACGCCGTACCGGGTGCCGACGACCTCGTAGAGGTCCCCGCCCACCACGGCGCCCTCGCTCGCGGAGAGGTGGTCGGCCGCCAGGACCAGCCCGCCGATCCGCGGCGGCAGCGGCCGCAGCAGGACCCGCTGGGCGGCCGTGGCGACCTCGCGGGTGCGCTCCAGCTCCCGCAGCAGCCGCTTCCGCCGGCCGGCCGTCAGATAGCTGGCACCGACCACCGCGAGGACCGCCCCGCAGGTCATCACGCGGGTACCCGGGCCGGGGCCGGCGTCGCCCGCGCCGAACGGGACCAGGGCGGCCAGTGCGCACACCCCGCCGAGCAGGACGCACTGGCGGCGGCCGGTGCCCGCACAGGCGATGGCCGGCGCCGCGGCGAGGAGTTGCAGCAGCCGGCCACCGGTCGGCTCGCAGAGCTCCCAGGTGACCACGCCCAGGACCCAGAGTCCGGGCAGCACGAGGACGAGACCGCGCCGGGCACGGCTCGCCCCGTCGCGCGCGCCTGTCCTCGCCCAGGCTCGGATCATGCCGATGGTCCCCCCAGCCGGTGGTCTGGCTCGACCGGATCGATTCTCGCGACGTTCCGTATCCGTTCCGCGACGAAACGTACATCACCACCCGATTGGGTGATGGTGTATGGATCGGATCGTCGACAAAGCGGCACGGCATGCGAAGAGGACGTGGACGGCCGTGCCGTCCACGCCCTCTCACCGGGCTCGTGCGCGGGTCAGCCGCGCAGCACCGCTCCGGTCCGCTCCACGGCCGACGCCACCGCCGCGTCCCGGGCGGCCGACGCCTCCTCCGCGGTCAGCGTGCGGTCCCCGGCCCGGAAGCGCAGCGCGTACGCCAGCGACTTCTTGCCGGCGCCGAGCTGCTCACCGGTGAAGATGTCGAACAGCCGCAGCGCCTCCAGGAGTTCACCGGCCCCGTCGCGCAGCGCGGCCTCGACGTCCGCCGCCGGGACGGTGTCGTCGACGACGAGCGCCACGTCCTGGGTGGCGACCGGGAACGAGGAGATCGAGGGCGCCTTCAGCGGGCCGGCGCCGGCCCGCTCCAGACGGTCCAGGTCGATCTCCATCGCGCAGGTGCGCTCCGGCAGGGACAGCGTCTTGATGACCCGCGGGTGCAGCTCACCGGCGTTGCCGACGAGGACCTCCTCGCCGTCGACGACGGCGAGGAGCGCCGCGCACCGGCCCGGGTGGAACGGCGCGTGCTGGTCCTGACGGATGATCAGCTCGACGCCCGCCTCCCGGGCGACCGTACGGCCGGCCTCGATGGCGTCCGCCCAGTCGGACGGACGGCCGCCGCCCCACCAGCCGGGCTGCTCGCGGTGGCCGGCGAGGACCACCGCGGCGCGCCGCGGCTGCTGCGGCAGCGAGGCGTCCAGCGAGGCGATCTCGTCGTCGGTCGGCCGGCGGTCGACGACCAGCCGGCTGGCCGGCTTCTCGTCACCGCTCGCCCGGAAGACCGGACCGGTCTCGAAGAGCGCGAGGTCGTGCGTGCCCCGGCCGTAGTTGCGGCGGAGCGCGCCCAGCAGCCCGGGGATGAGCGTCGTGCGGAGGTCGGGTTCCTCGTCGGAGAGCGGGTTGACGAGGGTGACCGCCGAGCGGCGCGGGTCGTCGGGCTCGATGCCGAGCTGATCGAGGACGTGCGAGCCGGTGAACGGGTAGTTCAGCGCCTCGACGTAACCCGCACCGGCCAGCGCCCGGCCGACCCTGCGGTGCATTCGCTGACGCTCCGTCAGGCCGCGGCCGGCCGGCGGCTTCGGCAGGGTGGAGGGCAGGTTCTCGTAGCCCTCCAGGCGGATGACCTCTTCGGCCAGGTCGTTGGGGTCGGAGAGGTCCGGCCGCCAGGACGGCACGGTGACGACCAGTTCATCCTGGCCGTAGACGTCGCAGCCGACCTGCTGAAGGCGGCGGACGACGGTCTCCCGGCCGTAGGTGACACCGGCGACCTTGTCGGGGTGGTTCGCCGGGATGGTGATCGTGCGCGGCCCGCGGGGCGAGACGACCTCGGTGACACCTTCCCCGGCGGTACCGCCGGCGAGCAGCACCAGCAGGTCGACGGTGCGCTGCGCCGCCGCCGACGCCGCCTCCGGGTCCACCCCGCGCTCGAAGCGCTTGGCCGCCTCGGAGGACAGCTTGTGCCGGCGCGCCGTACGGGCGATGGCGATCGCGTCGAAGTGCGCGGCCTCGATCACGACGTCGGTGGTGCCGCGCAGCTCACCGGTCTCCGGGTCGGTGACCGGGGCGGCGATCTCGGTGTTGGCGCCGCCCATGACACCGGCGAGCCCGATGGGGCCGCGGTTGTCGGTGATGACCAGGTCCCCGGCGTCCAGCGCGCGCTTGGTGCCGTCCAGGGTGGTCAGCTTCTCGCCGGGGGTGGCACGGCGGACGCCGATCGGGCCGTCGACCATGGTGCGGTCGTAGGCGTGCAGCGGCTGGCCGAGCTCCAGCATCACGTAGTTGGTGATGTCGACGGCGAGCGAGATCGGGCGCATGCCGGCCTTCTGCAGCCGGCGCTGCATCCACAGCGGGGTGCGGGCGCCGGGCTCCAGGCCGGTGACCGTCCGCGCGGTGAAGCGGTCGCAGCCGATCGGGTCGGCGACCTGGACCGGGTAGCCGGCGGCGTTCGGCGGCGGGACGTCCAGCAGCGCCGGGTCGCGCAGCGGCAGCCCGTAGGCGGTGGCGGTCTCGCGGGCCACGCCGCGCATCGACAGGCAGTAGCCGCGGTCCGGGGTGACGGCGATGTCCAGCACCTCGTCGACGAGCTCCAGCAGCTCGATGGCGTCGGTGCCCACCTCGTACTCCGGCGGCAGCACGATGATGCCGTGCGTCCCGTCGTCGCCCATGCCGAGCTCGTCGCCGGAGCAGATCATGCCGTGCGACTTCTTGCCGTAGGTCTTACGGGCGGCGATCTTGAAGCCGCCGGGCAGCTCGGCACCGGGGAGGACGACCACGACCTTGTCGCCGACGGCGAAGTTACGGGCGCCGCAGACGATCTCCTGGGGCTCACCGGTGCCGTTGGCCTGGCCGACGTCCACCGTGCAGAAGCGGATCGGCTTCTTGAAGCCCTCCAGCTCCTCGATGGTCAGCACCTGGCCGACGACGAGCGGGCCCTTGAGGTCCGCGCCGAGGCGCTCGACGGTCTCGACCTCCAGGCCGACCGCGATGAGCTTCTCCTGTACGTCCCGGCCGGTCTCCGTCGCCGGCAGGTCGACGTACTCCCGCAGCCAAGAAAGCGGGACCCGCATCAGATCTCCATCCCGAACGGCCGGGTGAACCGGACGTCGCCCTCGAACATGTCGCGCATGTCTTCCACGTTGTGCCGGAACATCAGCATCCGGTCGATTCCGAACCCGAAGGCGAAGCCGCTGTACTTCTCCGGGTCGACGCCGCAGGCGATGAGCACCTTGGGGTTGACCATCCCGCAGCCGCCCAGCTCGATCCAGCCCTCGCTGGAGCACGTACGGCACGGCCGGTCGGGATTGCCCACGGACTCGCCACGGCAGACGTAGCAGACCATGTCCATCTCGGCGGACGGCTCGGTGAACGGGAAGTAGTTCGGCCGCAGCCGGGTCTTCATGTCCGGGCCGAACAGCGCCCGGACCATGTGGTCGAGGGTGCCCTTGAGGTCGGCCATGGTCAGGCCCTCGTCGACGGCGAGCAGCTCGATCTGGTGGAAGACCGGGGAGTGCGTGGCGTCCAGCTCGTCGGTGCGGTAGACCCGCCCCGGGCAGACGACGTAGACCGGCGGCTCGCGGTCGACCAGGGTGCGGGCCTGGACCGGCGAGGTGTGGGTGCGCAGCACGACGCCGGACTCATCGTCCTGGGCGCCGTTGGCCTTGACGAAGAAGGTGTCCTGCATCTGGCGCGCCGGGTGGTCCGGCACGAAGTTCAGGGCGTCGAAGTTGAACCACTCCGCCTCGACCTCGGGGCCCTCGGCGATCTCGTAGCCCATCGCGACGAAGACGTCCGCGACCCGCTCCATGAACGTGGTGAGCGGGTGCCGGGCGCCGGCCGGGACGCGGTCGTAGGGCAGCGTGACATCCACCGCCTCCTCGACCAGCACCCGCGCATCGCGCTCCGCCTCCAGCTCTTCCTGGCGGGCCTTGAGCGCCTGGTTGACGCGGCCGCGGGCCTGGCCGACGCGCTTGCCGGCGTCCGCCTTGGCGTGCGGCGGCAGGGCGCCGATCTCCCGGTTGGCGAGGGCCAGCGGCGAGCGGTCGCCGGCGTGGGCGACCTTCACCTCACGCAGCTGCTCCAGATCGGCCGCGGCGGCGACGGCGGCCAGCGCCTCGTCCAGCCGGGCGGCGATCTCTTCCGGTTTCAGGGCTTCGACCTCGACAGGGTCGTACGACTTATTGGGTGCGGACATCTCTTCCCGTGCTTCCGGTGGACTGGCTTGGCTTGGCTCGCTTCGCCTCGGCTCTTCGATCACATGGGTCGTATGGGCCGAGCCCGCGCTGCGCCCGCGATGCCTCTGCGCCAAAGGTGCCAAAGGTCAAGTCTAAGGGGGACGGGTGGCGCGGCCGGCCCGAGCCCCTGCGGGGCGCCCGGCGCGGACCCGCTCAGTCCCGTCCGTCGCCCGCCACCACCCTTGCACGACGCTGCGCGACACCTCTAATTCATAAAGGCCGGCGTCGCGACGGGCAGGCTGAACCGGAACTGGGCGCCGCCGGTCGGGGCCCGGCCGACCGTGATCGTGCCGCCGTGGGCCTCGACGATGCCCTTGACGATGTAGAGGCCCAGGCCGGTGCCACCGCGCTTGCTGCCCCGCCAGAAGCGGGTGAACACGCGGCTCATCGACTCCTCCGGGATGCCGGGGCCCTCGTCGCTCACGGTGACGCTCGTCCCTTCCGTGCTGGTCGCGTCCGTTGCCGGTCCGACCTCGATGGTGACCGTTCCCTCGCCGTGGCACACCGCATTTTCCAGGAGGTTGCCGAGCACCTGGTCCACCTTGTCCGGGTCCGCCCACAGATCGGGCAGTGGTTCCCGCATCCGGATCAGAAAGCGGTCCGGCCGCTGGCCCGCGGTGGTCTGCGCCTGGACGTGCCGGCGCACCGCGGCGATCATGTCGACCCGCTGCCGGCGCACCTCCAGTCGCCCGGAGTCGATCCGGGAGATGTCCAGCAGTTCGGCGATCAGCCGGGTGACGCGGTTGGCGTCGGCGTCCACCGTCTCCAGCATCAGCCGCTTCTGGTCGTCGGTGAAGCGTTCCCACTTCTGGAGGAGGGTGGCGGTGAAGCCCTTGACGGAGGTCAGCGGCGAGCGGAGCTCGTGGGCGACGGTGGCGATCAGCTCGGCGTGGCTGAGCTCGGTACGGCGCCGGGCCTCGGTGCCGCGCAGCGCGATCACCAGCCGCTCGACCGGCCCGCCCGGCCGGCCGCGGACGTAGCGGGCGGAGACCAGCACCTCGCGGCCGCCGAGCAGGAGGTTGCGCTCGGGCTGGCCGCGGCGGATGGCCAGGCCGCCGTAGGGGTCGGTCAGCCGCCACCAGCGGCGGCCCTCGATGTCCTGGAGCGGCAGGGCCTCCTCCAGGGGGCGGCCGAGCGCGTCCTCGGGGGCGAGGCCGGTGATCCTCGCGGCCGCGGCGTTGAAGCAGCTGACCCGGCCGGTCGCGTCGGCGACCACCAGGCCGTCCGGAAGGTCGTCGGGGTCGAGCCCGAGCCCGGTGTCCGGGGCGGTGGACGCCACCGCGCGGGCCGGCGGCGGGCCGCCGGCCGGTCCGTCGGACGGGCTGCCGTCGGCGCGTGCTGTGATGCCGGAAGTCCTCACACTCATCCCCGTTACCCCCTTCCGGGCCCCCGGGCACGCAACACTACTAGCTCGCCCCGTATGTGCCGGGCGTTCCGGTGGACGCCCCTCAGGCGGGTGACGCGGAGCGGCAACCACCGGGGCCACGCTGGGCACGGGCCGAGGCGTAGAGGCAGACCGCGGCGGCGGTGGCGAGGTTGAGGCTCTCGGCCTTGCCGTGGATGGGGACGCGTACGACGGCGTCGGCGAGCGCCCGGGTCTCCTCAGGGAGGCCCCACGCCTCGTTGCCGAAGACCCAGGCGGTGGGCCCGCCCATGGATCCGGTGTCCAGCTCGGCGTCCAGATCACGGTCACCCGCGCCGTCCGCGGCGAGGATCCGTGCGCCGGCGCCCTTGAGCCCGGACACCACCTGCTCGACCGGTACGCCGACCGCGACCGGGAGGTGGAAGAGGGAACCGACCGACGCCCGTACGGACTTGGGGTTGTACAGGTCGACGGAGGCGTCGGTGAGCACCACGGCGTCCGCGCCGGCGGCGTCCGCGCAGCGCAGCACCGTACCGGCGTTGCCGGGGTCGCGGACGTGGGCGAGCACCGCGACCAGCTTCGGGCGGGCGGCGAGGATCTCCTCGAACGGCGAGTCGAGGAAGCGGCAGACGCCGAGCAGGCCCTGCGGGGTGACCGTCTGGGAGATGTCCCCGATGGTCCGGTCGTCGGCGAGGTGCACCCGGACCCCGGCCGCGCGGGCCGCCCCGACGATCTCGTGGTGGCGCTCGGCGGCCTCGACGGTGGCGAACAGCTCGATGAGCGTGGCGGCGCCGTCCGTGCGGTGCGCGATGGCCTCCCGTACGGCCTGCGGGCCCTCGGCGATGAACCGGCGCTCCTTGCCGCGGAAGGCGCGGCGGGCCAGCCGCCGGGCGGCGGTGACGCGCGGGGAACGCGGGGAGATCAGCTCGGGGGTGCCCATGGGCGGCGGCTCGCTTCTGTGGTTCGGGGCGGGGCGGGGCCGGGCGGCCCGGGCCGGAAAAGCATCGGACCCGCAGGCCCGGGGCCTGCGGGTCCGATCACGACGGTGTCACGACCGCGTCGGTCGTCACGCCAGGTCGTCAGGCTGGTGTTCAGGCAGCCTTCGGGGCGTTGACGTCGCTCGGCAGGGCCTTCTGGGCCACCTCGACGAGCGCGGCGAACGCGTTGCTGTCGTTGACCGCGAGGTCGGCCAGGATCTTGCGGTCCACCTCGATGTTGGCGGCCTTCAGACCCTGGATGAAGCGGTTGTAGGTCATGCCGTTGGCGCGGGCAGCGGCGTTGATGCGCTGGATCCACAGCTGACGGAAGTCGCCCTTGCGCTTCTTGCGGTCGTTGTAGTTGTAGACGAGGGAGTGGGTGACCTGCTCCTTCGCCTTGCGGTACAGGCGGGAGCGCTGGCCGCGGTAGCCGCTGGCCTGCTCGAGGATCGCCCGACGCTTCTTGTGGGCGTTGACTGCCCGCTTGACGCGTGCCACTTGTTAACTCCTTGTAGCGGGGCCGTGGTTGTCGTCACACGGCCCGAATCGATTGGGTCCCGGTCCGAGTCGCGCACCCCGCTCGGTCAGCGGGGGCGCGGCGACTCACTTGCCGAGAAGCTTCTTGATCTTCGCGGCGTCGCCCGGGGCCATCTCGGCGTTGCCGGTGAGGCGACGCGTCACGCGGGACGACTTGTGCTCGAGCAGGTGGCGCTTGCCGGCGCGCTCGCGCAGCACCTTGCCGGAGCCGGTGACCTTGAAGCGCTTGCTGGCACCGCTGTGCGTCTTGTTCTTCGGCATGCGCCGTTCTCTCCTCGTCAGTGGCGCTCCCACCGGCACGGGCCGGCTGGCGGGAGCGTCAGATGTATCGGTTGGTGTCCGGGGCGGGTTTGCCCCGGCATGAATCCGGGGCTCTCGCCCATGGATCACGCCTCGGCGGGCTCCCCGGCGGGCTCCTCCGCGGGAGCACCACCCTGGCGCTCCGCCTTGCGGGCGGCCTGCGCCTCACGGGCCTCGGCCATCGCCTCGGTCTTCTTCTTGTGCGGACCGAGGACCATGATCATGTTGCGGCCGTCCTGCTTCGGGTTCGACTCGATGAAGCCGAGCTCCTGGACGTCCTCCGCGAGCCGCTGCAGCAGTCGGAAGCCCAGTTCGGGGCGGGACTGCTCGCGACCACGGAACATGATCGTGATCTTGACCTTGTCACCCTGCTTGAGGAACCGGACGACGTGACCCTTCTTGGTGTCATAGTCGTGCGGGTCGATCTTCGGCCGGAGCTTCATCTCCTTGATGACCGTGTGCGCCTGGTTCTTGCGCGCCTCACGGGCCTTCATGGCCGACTCGTACTTGAACTTTCCGTAGTCCATGAGCTTGCAGACCGGCGGACGGGCGTTCGCCGCCACCTCGACCAGGTCGAGGTCGTACTCCTGCGCAAGCTCCAGGGCCTTGGCAAGCGGCACAATGCCGACCTGCTCGCCACTGGGACCGACGAGTCGCACCTCGGGGACGCGAATCCGGTCGTTGATGCGGGGCTCGGCGCTGATGGATCCTCCTCGGTAGCACCACGCGACGGCCTGGCGGACTGCCGCGTAACGTCTGTTCGGTGTGACCAACCGCGCCGGTACATGAAAAATGCCCCGGACGGGACACAGGCGGGGCTCCACATAGATCTGGAGCACCGCCGCGAAGTCTCCGCGGGGCGCAGCCGGACCGTTGACCCGCCAACCTGAGGTCGGTCGGGTGGGAGATCGGAGCCTCCACTTGTGGGCCGGTCACATGAGTGTCCGGCCGGTCGGAACACCAGGATACACGAGTCAAGCCCTGGCCCCCACTCGTACGCCCCGGTGCGGGCGCCGCCCGTCAAGGGTGCCAGTCCCGGACGCCGGGCCCGCGGAGGCGGGCCATAGGCTGGAGCGGACCCCTCTTTCAGGAAGAAGCCCTTAAGACATGAGCGACCAGACCCCGCAGCCGTCCGACGCGCCCGAGCCGTCCGGCACCCCGCACGCGGCGAGCCCCGACTTCGATGCCATGACCCGGGACATCGCGGACGTCCCGGCGGTCGAGGTGATCACCACCGTCGCGGTGCATCTGATGAGCTCGGCGGCGGTCAACCTGGGGCTCGCCGAGGGCGGCGAGGCGCACAAGGACCTCGACGAGGCGCGCAAGCTCATCCAGGCGCTGGCCGGTCTGGTCACCGCCAGCGCCACCGAGATCGGCTCGTACCACGCGGCACCGCTGCGGGACGGCCTGAAGTCGCTGCAGCTGGCCTTCCGCGAGGCCTCGGTCGTCCCGGACGAGCCGGGTCAGGGCCCCGGGGAGAAGTTCACCGGGCCGGTCTACGGCTAGTCCGTACCCTTTGCGGGCCTTGCGCCCCTTTGCGTGAGACCACGAGCCCCGGCCGATGCGGCCGGGGCTCGTGTGTTGGGGGGTGCTCGTGTGGTGAGGGGACCCGGGGGGGGTCAGACCCGTTCGCCGGGGCCGGCGGTCGGCTCATGGGGCGAGACCTGGTCGGCGACGAGCACCTGTTCCTGCGGCGGGTGGGTGACCTGGTGGACCACCGCGGCGATCGCCCCGCCGATCAGGGGCGCGACGATGAAGAGCCACAACTGGGTGATGGCCGCGCCGCCCGCGAACAGCGCCGGGCCGATGGAGCGGGCCGGGTTCACGGAGGTGCCGTCCAGCGGGATGCCGATGAGGTGGACGGTGGCCAGTGCCAGACCGATCGGCAGGCCGTCGAAGCCGATCACGGCCACCCGGTGGGTGACCGACAGCACCACGAAGACGAACAGGAAGGTCATCACTATCTCGGCGACGAAGGCACCGCCGAGGTTGAGGTGCACCGCCGAGCGGTCGCCCCAGCCGTTCGTGCCGAAGGCCGCATGGGTCTGCAGGCCCGGGACCTGTTTGGCGACCAGGAAGAGCAGCGCGGCCCCCACGATGGCGCCGAGGATCTGGGCGATCCAGTACTCGACGGCCGTACGGGGGGTGATGCGGCGGGACAGCAGCATGCCCAGCGTCACCGCGGGGTTGATGTGGCTGCCCGAGATCGGGCCGAGCGCGTAGGCCAGGGCCAGCATGGTGAAGCCGAAGGCCAGGGCGATGCCGAAGGTGCCGATGTACTCGCCGGCCAGCACCGCCGAGCCGACGGCGAAGAACACCAGGAGCAGCGTGCCGAGGAATTCGGATACGACCGTGCGGGTCACGACCGAGGGGGTCTCCGTTGTCTCCATGTGGGCTCTCCTCGCGTGGATCTTGAGCTCTCCTCGCATTGTGCGGCCCGGAGGACGAACCCGCCCGTCGGCGATCTCCCGGGCCATGGAGGCACGGCCCACGGAGGCACGGCCCACGGAGGCACGGCCCACGGAGGCACGGCCCACGGAGGCAACCCGCCGCGGGCTCCGTCAGCGCTGGTAGAGCGGTTCCCCGGTGGCCGCCGCACCGGGCGGCAGGAGCGCCAGGTCCAGGCCCCGTACGAGCCGGGCCCGCAGGACCTCGTCGGCGGCCAGCGCCTGCGCCAGCCGCTGGGCGACCTCGGCGGTGGGGGCGTCGGCGGCCAGGCCCAGGGCGAGGGTCCCGTCGGTCTCGCCGGACGGCGCCAGCCGGGCGGTGAGGACGGCCGGCTCGGCGGCGAGGAGGGCGCGCAGGGCCTCGGTGACGGCCGGGTCGGCGAGCGGGTCGGCGGTCGTACGCCCCTCGGCGAGGGCGCGCAGCGCGGGCCCGGTGAGCTGGTAGGTGACCGGGCCCGCCAGGTCGATCACGACGGTGTCGGCCTTCTCGTGCGAGGCGGCCAGCAGCGCCTGCTGGAGCGGGACGGCAACCGGCCGGGCGTCCGGGCGCCAGCGGTGCAGGGTCTCCGTGCTGGTGAAGGCGGGGAGGGCACGCCGCCCGTCCGGGGCCTGGAGGGTGGGCACGGCCATGTCACTGGTCTTCTCGCGACGCAGGCCGTCGGGTCCCGTCTCGACCTCACCGAGGATCGCGACGACGGGTACGAGGAGCCGGGCACCGGCCAGCGCGGTCAGCAGCGCGGGCTCGGTGGACCGGTCGGCGCCGTAGGCCGCCAGGGCCGCGGCGAGGCCGGGATCGGCGGACCCGTCGTCGTCGGAGAAGGGCGAGTCGGGAATGTTCTTCTGCACGTGCCCGAGCGTATCGGGGCCTCGCCGTACGTTTTGCGGTGCCTCCCACGTACCTGGCTTTCCCGCCGCGGGGCTTGCTCGCCGTTGCGCTTTGCGGCGCCCCGCACGTAGCTGGCTTTCCCGCCGCGGGGGTTCTCGCCGTTGCGCATTGCGGCGC
>NZ_JOIX01000046.1 GCF_000720175.1 Streptomyces sp. NRRL S-337 | reverse complement strand
GCCGTTATGAGCGAAAGGCCGAGCACTTCCTGGCCTTCGTCGGCATCGCCGCAGCCCTCATCAGCTACCGCCGACTCACCAACTGAAACAACCTCTAAGCACAGTGGAGCGGTCGACGACGTGATTCGTCTCCAGCGAGGTCGCGCGTCGCGCGATCATCTCTTTCAGCAGAAGGGGCTGCACATCGGGAGCGCCGGGCAGAAATCCGGCTAGATCCAGCCGGAACAGCCCTTCGAGTCGCAGCAAGCCCGGCGCTGTGGGATCCACTTGCAGCTGATTGAAGAAACCGGCTTCGCCGTCTGCGTCGTCCGAGAACCCCGCATATTGTTTGAGAAATTTGACCTCGTGAGCGTAGTCGCCGAGCTCACCGCCCACTGCCAGAACCCTGATCGCACGCAGAACGGAGTCGCGGACCGGCCGGTTGGATAGGAACTCGAAGATGACCTTCCGCTCAAGTCCCGGCGACTCCAGCTTGATTCGTCGGTACTTCTCTGCAAACCCGCTGACGGTGCCGCCAAGTCCCGACACGGTCCACTCCTCGGTGGCCCGCGCAGTCGAATGCTTCAGCTGGCGATACACCACGCGGTTCGCTTCGCGAAGTCCGGTCGCGCCGTAGTACTCGGCGATGTCAATGACGTCTTCACCGTCGCGCCCCGCCGTGTCATCCTGCGACACGCCCTCGATGGCGATCGCAGTCAAATCTGCACCAGGGAGCAACAGCTTCAGCGCCTGCCGAGCCGCCCAGTGATAGTGGAACTGATCGCCGTCACGGCTCGCACGCAGAAGATCGGTGTCAGGCATGCCCACTCCCGGCAGACCTCAAAGCGACGGAATCGGGCAAGGGTCCCCTCACATCACCACAGACCAAGACGGCACAAGCCTGCACACGCTACTCATGTCTCCCTGATTCCGGCAACGCATCCACCGACGCATCGTGTCCGAAACGATCGACGCGGATTCAAGACAGCGCTCGCAGCTCCCCTCGCCGGGTGTCAACAGCCACGGTATGGGCGTTGCGGGCGCAGACAAATAGGAGCCGGCCCATCAGAAACCGCCTCGCCAAACCCTCCAGACTCTGCGACTGCGAACAGTGCCGTTGGCCCTACCCAACCCAGTCGAGGTCTCGCTCAACCCACAACCAAGATCCGGACCATATGCGGGCCAGAGACCGCCAGATCCACATCGGCCGTCACATTCGCGCTGGTCAGCGCCATGCAAGCCGTGTACCACCAGCAGACGAAGATTGCGTCCAGGGAAGTGGTGTACGGGTTCGACCTGATCCGGGGGTTTGCTCCGGCGTCGGGATGATGCCCGCATAGATGAACGGCCACCGGCTGATCTTCGAGGTGTCGAAGCCCGAAGGAGATCAGCACGATGACCGTACCTGACAGTGTGCCCCTGCACGTCCTCGCCGAGGACAACCTCGCTGCGGCGAGTCCCGATCTGCTGCGCGCGATGGTCAAGACGTTCGCCGACGCACTCATGTCCGCGGAGGCGGACGCACTCTGCTACGCCGAATACGGGCAGGTCAGCGACGAGAGAGTCAACCACCGCAACGGATATCGCCCGCGTGAGTGGGACACGAGGGCCGGCACCGTCGAACTCGCCATCCCCAAGCTCAGGAGCGGGAGTTACTTCCCGCACTGGCTTCTCGAACGGCGTCGCCGGGCCGAACAGGCCCTCATTTCGGTGGTCGCCACCGCCTACCTGCTGGGTGTGTCCACCCGCCGTGTCGAGAAGCTCGCCGAGTCGCTCGGCGTCACCCCGCTGTCCAAGTCACAGGTCTCGGCGATGGCCGGCACCTCGACGAGCAGGTCGCCGCCTTCCGTAACCGACCCCTGGACCAGGGCCCCTACGCGTTCGTCTGGGTCGATGCGCTGACTCAAAAGGTCCGCGAGGGCGGCCGGATCATCAACGTCCACGCGCTGATCGCGGTCGGCGTCAACGCCGACGGGCACCGCGAGATCCTCGGCATCGACGTCGCCACCGCCGAGGACGGCGCTGGCTGGCCTTCCTGCGCTCGCTGATCGCCCGCGGCCTGTCCGGCCTCCAGCTGGTCATCTCGGACGCCCACGCCGGCCTGGTCGACGCCATCGGCGCGGTCCTGCCCGGCGCGAGCTGGCAGCGGTGCCGCACGCATTACGCCCGCAACCTGCTCAGCCAGGTGCCGAAATCGGCCCAGCCCTGGGTGGCCACGCTGCTGCGGACCGTCTTCGAGCAACCCGACACCGACGCCGTGAAGGCTCAGATGCAGCACGTCCTACACGCTCTGGAGGCAAAGTTCCCCAAGGCCGCAGCCCACTTGGACGCCGCCCAGCACGACCTCCTGGCCTTCACCGCCTTCCCGCGCGAGATCTGGCGGCAGATCTGGTCGAACAACCCCCTGGAACGGCTGAACAAGGAGATCCGCCGCCGCACCGACGTCGTCGGCATCTTCCCCGACCGCACCGCCGTCATCCGCCTGGTCGGCGCCGTGCTGGCCGAACAGAACGACGAGTGGACCGAAGCACGCCGCTACATGGGACTCGACCTGCTCACCAAGGCCCGCCTCCACCCGATCGAGTCAGAAACCAACGAGACCGACCTGCCCACCGAACTCACCGCATAGCCGCAAAACGAGATCACCGAGTGGCCGTCGATACACCACTCCAGCGGACGTGACCCAGACGAAGAACGTTCTTGTTGCATACAGTCCGAAGAAACTTGGGTTCTTCTAGAGCCTGAAATCGGTTACCTGGAGGCATCGTTGCGCTCCAGCAACCCGGCGCGATAGCTACCCAATGTAACGTGTTGGGTTCTCGTCCTCTCTGACATCCGGTGGAGTTCCACACGGACCAGTAGCGGACCAATTGCGCCGGAGAACATCACCCCGCGGGCCGCATCGACCCCAGTGGACTCGATGCTCTTGCGAGTTGTCCCAGAGGACGACCGCCACAGCCGTGCACGACCTTCGCTGGCATGAGCACTGCGGGGTTGCGATCCTCGGCCATCGTAGGGATGGCCCCGCGTGCCTTCGTTGCCCCAGGAGGCAACTATGCCGCCGTTGCGAATCCGGGTCGCCCCGGAGGGCGACCGCCGGCGATTCCGTTGCGCGTAGTCCTTGTGCTGGTTGTTTCGATTCTCGGTCGCCGCAGAAGGCGGCCGCCAGACGTGACGGGGATGACCTTGCCGCCGCCACCCTTGGGATTGCGATCCTCGGCCGCCCCAAGGGGCGACCGCCAGTCTGACCTTGCGGAATTACGATCCAGCGTTGAATTTGGTTGCGATCCTCGGTTGCCCCAGAGGGTGACCGCCAGTGAATCCAGGAATTCATCCCCCATGATCTCAGGGTGGTTGCGATTCTGGTCGCTTGGAGGTCGACCGCCAGCCGACCGACTCCGGTCAGGATGAGTAGCCACAGGCCGTAGCCATTGCGATCCTCGGTCGCCTCAGAGGGCGACCGCCAGCCGCGTCCGGCGACATGATCGACATCTACTATGCGATGTTGCGATCCTCGGTCCTCCGAAAAACGACCGCCAGGGCCCGCAGGTCCTGCGGGGCGTTTGACGTTTCCCAGTTGCGATCCTCGGTTGCCCCGGACGGCGACCGCCAGCGCCCGCCGTGGAGGAGGGTCGCCCGCTGATCACCATGTTGCGATTCTCCGTCGTCCCGGGAGGCGACCGCCAGGTCCGAGATGCAGACGTGAGCGTGGGACTTTGAGACGTTGTGATCCTCGGTTGCCCTGAGACGGACCGCCACTGCTGGCCTCTGTGCAGTACGCCAGGGCCTGCCGTGGTTGCGATCCTCCGTCGCCCCGGAGGGCGACCGCCAACTGCGCGGCCGTGGACGGGGTGATCGGCTGGTAACGCTTGCGATAGCCGGTCACCCCTTGGGGGTGACCGGCAGACTCACATTAGGTCCCCGAACAGCAGGTTGACTTCGTGGTTGCGATCCTCGGTCGCCCCGGAGGGCAACCGCCAGCTCACCTTGATGAGGTTAGCCGCGCCGTTGGCGGTGTTGCGATCCTCGGTCGCGCCGGAAGGCGACCGCCATACCCGTACATCCGGGTTGACGGGCCGTGCAAGAACCCGTTGCGATCCTCGGTGCCCCGAAGGGCAACCGCCAGGGGGAACTGGGTCAGGACACGCAGTTCGTCGTTCATGTTGCGATTCTTCGGTCGCCCCGGAGGGCGACCGCCGGCCCACGAGCCGCCGCTGCCTCAAGCTTCGCCCAGCGTGTTGAGATCCTCGGTCGCACGGAGGGCGACCACCGCGACGGGTTTGGTTTTCCAAGCACTCGAATTTTCACTGCTGCAAGCTGATCGCCACACTTCGGCAGCCGGCTGGCGGTTCCAGTTCCGCCAGCGTACTGGTGCGGCGTTGCTCGGTGGTCTGAATGGTCATGCAGGGGGTTCGATGCCTCGTTGGGGGTGGTAGGGGCCGACCCACTGGTGCAGGTCACCGGCGACTTCGATGGCGTAGCCGGCGTTGATCGCCAGCTCCAGTTCCCGCTCTGGGATGGATGCCATGTGCTCCTGCAGGGTGCGGTAGGTCACCGGCGTTGGCAGGCCGCGGCGGAGCTGGTCGACTCCCTTCTGGGCGGCCTGTCGGGTTTCTTCTTCGAGCTGGGGGCGGATGACGACCACGGCCACGGAGTGTTCGTTGTCGATGATCCGCATCCTGAGCGCGACCTCCGGGTAGTGCAACTTTGCTCGCAGCGCTTCGATGACTTCTCCGGTGGCTCCGTTGGGGTCCTTGGAGTGTTGTCCTGTCTGGAGGCGGTAGCGGTGCTGGTAGTACGAGCGGAGGACGTCCAGATCGTCGGGATCGGCCAGCCCGTCGCCGAAGCGGCGGGACGCCGCAGCGATGGCACACGTGTTGTAGACCATCTCCGGGTTGAGGCCGTCCCGGGGATCGAAGATGGTCATGACGCTGTCCTTCGCGGGGCGCTTGCCCTCCCGATTGACCCGTCCGGCGGCCTGCTGTTCGGACTCCGGTGTTGATCTGGCGCGGTATCCGCGGGGGAAGTCAAGGTTGACGCCGGCTTCGATGAGCGAGGTGGACACGAGGAGGATGTCCAGGCCCTGCTCCAGGCGTTGCTTTGTCACTTGGATGGATTCTCGGCGATGGCCGCCGGTCATGCGGGTCGACAGGTGCAGGACGCCTGGGTCCTCGTCGCAGTTCGTGCCGAGCCAGATGCGATGCACCTGACTGGCGTCCTTGGTCCCGTTGACCACGACGAGGGCTTGGTCGTGATCGGCCGCCTCGGCGGCGATGCTTGCGAGGGTCACTTCCGGGCCGGTCCGCCACTCGTATCTGACGCGGCGCAGCTGCTTGAAGAGGGGTGCGGGGTCAGCGACGACGTCACGTTGAGCGAGACCGGCGCGCCAGGGGTTCAGTGCGGCGAGTTCTGGCTGGGTCGCCGATGAGAGTACGAGGGTCACGCCGTAGTGCTCCACGAGTTCCCGCAGGCCCGAGAGGATCGGGGTCAGGAGCCTGTCAGGGAGAGCCTGGACCTCGTCGAGGACGATCACGGAGTTGGCGAGCCGGTGGAGTCGGCGGGTCGCCCAGGGGGTGCTTCCGAAGATCGTTTCGATCAGGCGGACAGTGGTAGTGACGATGAAGGGTGCGTCCCAGTTCTCGGTGGCCAGTTTCGTCCACAAGTTGGGCCGGCCCCCTTTCGGGCCGTGGCGCACGTTCGTCGAGGGGCGGGCGGACTGCGGCGCGCGTTGCTGCTGTGCTTCGACGTTCACGGCTGAGTGGTGTTCCAGCACCACCGGCGGTCCTTGCTCCGGGTCCAGGAGGCTTCGGTACTCCGCTGCGTTCTGCTCGGTGATCGAGATGAAAGGGACCGCAACGATGACACGCCGCAGTCCGTGCAGGGAGGCGTGGCGGAGGGCGAAGCCTCCGCCGGTGAACGTCTTTCCGGCGCCGGTCGGAAGGTGCAGCCGGTACACGCCCGGCTTGCCGACGGCGGCTTCGAGTGCCTCCTGGTAGAGGTTCTCGCGGAGCTTGTCCAGCCAGGAGGCGCCCTTGGAGCGCTGGCGTTCGGCGAGGGCCTCCTGGCGGCGGGTCTCGTACCGCTCCCACAGTTCCGCCATGCCGAAATGCGGCCGGATGTGCGCGCCGGGCCTGAAATGGGCGGCGGTGTCGAGACGGTCGGCATCGACCACGGCCGAGTAAGTCATGCGGACCAGCATCTCCACAGCGATCTTGTCACGTGGGTCGAGCCAGTCCGGGGCGGCCGGGCATGAGCCGTCCAGGATTTCCGGCATGACCGCGGCGACTCGGTGGATCGCTTCGTCCACCTCGCTGGAGTCGGCCATCAGAGCCTTCAACCGGAGCCTGACTTCTGACCACGCGGACAGACCGGTGTGGTGACCTTCGATCACACCGGCGCAGGGCAGCAGAGCAGGGAAAGGTTCGGTCGCCCGGGCGAACAGGAGGGCCCCGGCGTCGTTGTGCGAGGGCCGTCTGATCTTGCGGCCGGTGGCGGCCTCCTCGATCAGCCCTTCCTGCCACGCACAGGCCCCTTTGCCCGTGTCGTGGTCGCGTCCAAGCCGGTAGGCGATGTCACCGCCTCCCCACGGCTCTGCGAACCTACGGGCCAGCTCGCCCGTACCGCGGGCGTGGTCTTCGTACCAGTGCCAGGCCCCTTGGCGGCCCGGCGAGTGGGCCACGAGTCTGCCTTCCGGGACTGACATTGAGTCACCTACTGGATCAACTGCCTTGTCCGCAAGGCCGTTTGACATCTCATCACTTATGCGCTGAGAATCCACCAGACCACCACATTTCGTTACCGGGCCACCCTGGGACACATGGGTCGCGGATCGGTCAGCTGCCGACCCGAGGCCATCGCAACGTTTGGGTGGCTGCAGGAAATCCGGGTCGATCGCCAGTGTCGTGACGGTAACGGGCACCACTGACAACCGGCCGAGCCGCATATGGAGGGGGAAGTTTGTATGACCAGAGAGCAGACCCGGCGGCGCGGTGAGCGCGCGGACCGGCCGCTACGCGTTGAGGTGGAGGCGTGGGGACCGTTGGCCTGCTTCACGCGTCCGGAGCTCAAGGTAGAGCGGGTCTCGTATCCGACCATGACCCCCTCCGCGGCGAGGGGGCTGCTGGAGGCCATCTTCTGGAAGCCGGAGATGACCTACTGGGTCGAGCGGATCGAGCAGCTCAAGCCGGTGAGGTGGACCCGCTTCCGGCGCAACGAGGTCAACAACTCGATCATCACCAAGAACGCCTACGAGAGCCTGCGGGCCAACAACGGCTACCGCTACGACGTCGCCGAAGACCGCGGCCAGCGGGTCACCGTCGCCCTGAGCGACGTCGCCTACCGAATCCACGCGACGATCCGCGCCACCGACCGGTGCACCGCCCCCCTGCCGAAGTACCGCGACCAGTTCGACCGACGGCTCGCACGTGGTGCCTGCTACGAGCAGCCTCATTTCGGCTGCCGCGAGTTCGCAGCCTTCTTCGGGCCTCGCGGATCGGCGGAGGGGGCCGGCGTGGTCACCGCCGCCGACCAGGCAGGCATTCCGCCCATCGACGAGCTCGGGCTGATGCTCCACCACATCGAGTACCTCCCGAAGGGCAAAGAGCGCTACCACTGGTTCCGGGCCAACCTCGAGCACGGCGTTCTTCACGTGCCCGACCGCCCGCTCACCCCCGCCGAGGTCAGTGCCACGCCCGGAGCCGAGGGACGAGCCTCCGCGGAGGAGGTGGCCTGACGTGTTGATGCAGAGCCTCGTCCGGCAAGCCGACATCCGACAGGGCGACACTCCTGAGTACTACCTCACGCGCCGGGTCATGTGGCAGATTGATCTATCCAGCACAGAGAACGCGGAACCGCTGGTCATCGACCTCCGTCAGGAACAACGGAAGATCACCACCCCGTACACGGGACGCTCCGGGTCCAAGCCGGCACCAATCCTGTTTGCTGACACCGCGCAGTTCGCGCTTGCCCATCCCGGCCTGGTCAAAAGGCCGGACGGGGAGAAGGTCCTCTCGGCCAACTCTGCCGACGTCACCAAGGCGAGGACCCGGCACGCCGCCTACCGTGCACTGGTCACGTCCTGGTGCAACGACCACCCCCACCTTCCCCAGGCGCAGGCGGTGGCCGCATGGCTGAGCAGCCACGCTCCGACCGCCTGGCCGCTGGAGATGGACAAGGACCACCTCGTCGCCATCAGCGTGGACGGCGAGTGGGCCCACGACCTACCGGAAGCCAAGAGCTGGTGGGCCCACAAGGTCAAGAAGGCGAAGAGCGGGAAGACGGGCAAGGCGAACCAGGGACTCTGCCTCGTGTGCGGACACGTTATGCCCTTGCTGTCCACGCTCCCGGTTCCCATCAAGGGCATCCCCAACTCCGGGATGAACACCCAGCTGGTCTGCCTCAACCAACCCGCCCACTTCCGGGCTGGCACCAAGCAACTCGGTGCCACCCCCATCTGCGTCGACTGCGGCACCAAATCCGCCACCGCCCTGAACACACTGCTCGCCGACCCCGAACACCGCGCCTTCGCCGACGACTCCGCCATCGTCTGGTGGACCCGTGACCCCGACACCGACACAGCCATGTGGACTCTGCGCGACCCCCAGCCCGAGGAGGTAGCCCAGCTCATCGCCGGAATCCGCCACCCCCGGCGGGGACGAGACGCACTCGTTGTCCTCGACGAGGACGCCTTCCACGCCCTCACCCTGCGCGTGAACACCAACAGGGTCATCGTCGCCGACTGGATCACCGTCCCCGTCCCCGAACTGAAACGGAGACTCGGGACCTGGTTCGCCGATCAACAGACCTGGGACGGCTGGAACAACACCTACACCTATTGGCCGGTCTGGCGACTCGCCCTCGCCTGCGCCCACTGGGACAAGCGCAAGAACAAATACGTCGACACCACCGTCCCCAAGCACCTCCAGGCCGACCTCACCAAAGCCGCACTCCACGGCGCCGCCCCACCGGCCCATCTCCTGCCGGTCCTCCTGCAGCGCATCCGCGCCGACCACCACCTCGACCGACCCCGCCTCGCCCTGCTGCGCCTCGCCCTGATCCGTACGACCACTCGCCACAAGGAGCTCTGTGTGCCCCAGCTGAATCCCCAGTCGACCGAGCCCGGCTACGTGTGCGGACGGATCATGGCCATGCTCGAAGCGATCCAGCGCAAAGCCATGCCCAAGGTCAACACCACCATCACCGACAAGTACCTGAGCACCGCGGTCGTCTCCCCCCGAGCCGTCCTCACCCGCCTCCGTATCGGAGCACGACCGCATTTGCGCACCATCGCCCGCACCAGTGGACCCGCGGCCAAGGCCATGGACAGCAGACTGCGGGACGCCTTCGACCTGCTCGACACCATCCCCGCCCACCTGAACACCCAACAGCAGGCCCTGTTCATCCTCGGCTACGACCACCAGCGAGCCCACTCCGCACGCGCTGCAGCAGAAGCCATCAAGGCACGAGAGGCCGGCAAGGAACTCGCCGCAGAAGAGCAAGCGGACGCCCTCCCCGAAGCCTCCGCCGAGGACGCCGACGCATCGGACAACACCCTCTGGTAACGCCCCATCGCCAGCTCACCTCGACGCCACAGACACGGAAGGACACCGACCACAACCATGACCGACGCGCACCTGGACCCCGCCCGCAAGCACGACTACGTCTTCCTCATCGATGTCAAGGACGGCAACCCCAACGGTGACCCCGACGCCGGCGGCATGCCCCGGACCGACCCCATCACCGGCCAGGGCCTCATCACTGACGTCGCCCTCAAGCGCAAGATCCGCAACACCATAACTCTCGTCCACCAGGGCAAGCCCGGCTTCGAGATGTACGTCGAACAGGGCGTCGCCCTCAACCCGCAGATCCAGCGCGCCTACATCGAAGGGGGCGCCAAGGAAGGCGAGACCGCCACCGCGCAAGAGTGGATGATCCACAACTTCTACGACGTGCGCATGTTCGGAGCCGTCATGTCCGTGGGCGACCAGAAGAAGCACGCGGGAAGGGCTCGCGGGCCCATGCAGCTCACCTTCTCCCGTTCCATCGACCCCGTCACGCCGCTCGAGGCTGGCATCACCCGTGTCGCCCCGAACAAGCCCGAGGACCTGGCCAAGGGCAAGGTCACCGAGATGGGCAACAAGCACTACGTCCCCTACGGGCTCTACCGCGGCCACGGCTTCTACTCCGGAGCCCTCGGCGCCAAGGCCGGAGTCACCCCGGAAGACCTCGCCGCCTACTGGCAGGCCCTGACCATGATGTTCGACCACGACAGGGCATCGTCCCGCGGCGAAATGGCCATCCGCGGCCTGTACGTCTTCTCCCACGACGACGCCTACGGACGAGCTCCCGCACACAAGCTCTTTGACCTGATCCGCATCAAGCCGCTCGGCCACAGCGAGGCACGCTCCTGGGACGACTACACCGACCGCATCACCATCGACGAAGACAACGTGCCCGCCGGGGTGACCCTGACCCAGCTCATCGACTGAACTTGCTCTCTGGGCTGCCCAGGATCGCAACGCCATCTGTCCACGCAGGTGATTCGGCAGAATCTGCGTGTGGCGGTCGCCCCCTTGAAGGCGACCGAGGATCGCAACGCCGTCAAGAAGACCGAACTCGGCGTTAGGCCCGTTCTGACGGTCGCCCTAAGACGGCTGCAGATCGCAAGCGCGTCCACATGAGACCTGGGAGAGTGCTCAATACCTCTAGCGGTCGCCCTTCGGGGCGGCCGAGGATCGCAACCCCGTTCAACTCACCACACTGGCTCAGCATGCAACCGGTGGTGATCGCCTCCGGGACGACCGAAAATCGACATCCGATGCCTGGGTCAATCGGGTTCGTCGTAACCTGGCGAGCCGAGGATCGCAATGACGATACCCGCACAGTCGCCGGCATCGTCACCGTGGGATGGCGGTCGCCCCCCTGGGGTGGCCGAGGATCGCAATATCGACGTCACGAAGTACGCGGCGCCGGGCAACTTGTGGAAAACTCGGCCGTCCCAAAAGCGGCCGAGAGTCTCAACGCCGGACACATCGTTGGCGGCACGGGCGCGCAGGGTCGGCGGTCGCCCTTCGGGGCGACCGAGAATCGCAACATGATCGGCATTACGAACGCGGGTGTCGGCCGGACTGCTGGCTGCCGCTCTCCAGGGCGGCCTAGGATCGCAACGGATCAGTCGGGATCACGTACTCCGGACACCGGGCTACTGGTCGCCCTCCAGGGGGACCGAGGATCGCAACTGGAAGGGTTGTGTCTTTGGCGAGATGATCTCTAGCCTCGCGGTCGCTCTTTGGGGTGACCGCGGATCGTAACGCTGAGTTCGGCCACTGTCACACCCTGGCGGAGGCGGGCGGTCGCCCTCCGAGGTAGCCGAGGATTGCAACACCGCTAGGACCAGCGGGCGAGACTCTGGCCGCGTCGCTGCTCGGTCGCCCTCCCGGGCGGCCGAGGATTACAACTGCCGACCGGGCAGCAGCTCAGGCAGGGCGCTAGACTGGCGGTCGCCCTCCGGGGCGACCGAGAATCGCAACGCCGGGCGCTTGTCCGCGACGGCGCGGAACATCGGCGTGACGGTCGTCCTCCATGACGGCGAAGGATCGCAATGTCTCCAGATCCCACGCCCGAGCCTGCATCTTGGACGTGGCGGTCGCCTTCCGGGACTGACTAGGATCTCAACGTCAACGGGTACGGCGTGATCAGCGGCGCGAACGCGTGGCGGTTGTCCTTCGGGGTGACAGAGGATCGCAACCTCGACGACAAGTCGTGGCGCGGCTCCATCGGCAGTTGCGGTCGCCCTCCGGGGCGGCCGAGGATCGCAACGGCACACAAGCGGAAGACCTGGGCAATGCCCTCATTACTCTGGCGGTTGCCCTCCGGGGCGACCGAGAATCGCAGCGTGACGCTAATCAGGTCTGGGCCCCCAGTGGGGCTTGCTGGTCGCCCTCCGGGGGGCCGTGGATCGCAACGTACCGGAAGTCATCGGTGATGAGTTCCTCAACGGGTCTGGCGGTCACCCTCGGGTACGGCCGAGGGTCGCAACCCGACGCGAGGGTTCCGTCATGATCGCTCGGACCTCGCGGTCGCCCTCCTGGAAACAGACCCCCTGCGGTCGTTCTTGGAAGCGACCGAGGATCGCAACGAACCAACTGACCTGGCAGTGGTGGCAGACGTGGCGCCTGACGATCGCTCCCAGGGGTGTCGAAGCGACAAGGCCACGGTCCAACTCACCCCCCAACCCCCAGTGCGGCAGTCTCTCTTCAAGGTCAACGAGGATCGCAACGTCGTCAGCTTGCCAGTCCAGTCGGCCAGATCGACGGTGTCGGTCGCTCTCCGGGGCGACGGTAGATCGCATCTGCCGTCGCTGCATTCGCTCGTTCACGAACGACAAACTGGCGGTCGCTCTCTCGAGCGGCCGAGGGTCACAACCTGCTTTACGGGTTGAGGAGGAGCTCGAGCACCATCGGCGGTCGCTCTCCCGGACGGCCGAGAGTCGCAAGGACAGCTCGACAACGTCCTGGCCGCCGAAGCCAGCTTGGCGGCCGTTTCTGGGTGGTCCAGAATCGCAACTACGAGGCCTCCGCTCTCGACGACATCGAGACCGAGCTGGCGGTCGTCCTCTCGGGACAGCTGAGGATCGCAACGCCGCGGCCACGGCTGCCATGACCCAGCCCATCGCGCTTGCGTTCGCCCTTCGGAGTGACCGAGGATCGCAACGAGGTGGCAATCGACGCGGCGTCGAAGGCTGCCAAGGATTTGATGGTCACTCTCTATGTGACAGAGGATCGCAACGGCGAGGCGTGCGAACGCGTTTTGCGCTTGGCTTTTCGTGGCGGAGCCCCCCAAGGCGGGCGGTTGGCGCTCACCGTGCCGTTGCCGGTCGCCCTCCGGGGCGACCGAGGGTCGCAACCGCATGCTGCAGCCGCACGAAATCGGCCGGGCCATGTTGGCGGTCACCCTTCCGAGTGGCCGAGGATCGCAACCAGAAGGTGGCGGTGAGCATCGCGGTCACGGGCTTGCTGGCGGCCGCCCCTTTGGGCGACCGAGGATCGAAACAACCGCAAGGGCACCACCCGTATCTACTTTCTGCCGCTGCGGTCGCCTTCCAGGGGACCGAGGACCGCAACATCATCAGCGTGGACGAGCACCGGCAGACTGCCGACACGTGAATTGGTCTTGGTTGCCGTGTTGCGCCTTGTGAGCGCCGGGCTTGGCCCGACTTCGGCAGAGCGTTGAGCACCTTGGCCGTCTTGTGAACCCAGCACCTTTGATGCCGGGTGGCGGGGAAGACCTCGGCCAGGGCCTTCCAGAAACCAAGAGCCCCGTCACCGAACCAGGACCGGGGTACGCATCCCCGGGCGGGCGCAGTCGCGCAGCAGGTCCGCCCAGGACTCGCCCGACTCGCGGTAGCCGTCCTTGAGCGCGACCAGTTCCTCGCTGTCGTCGGCCCATACGCCGACGAGGACGAGTACGCAGGCTTTGGCTTCCTCCAGGCGGACATTGAGGTGGATGCCGTCGGCCCACCCAGATACGTAGTCGACCTCTGCGAAGTCGCGGTCCATGACCGCGGCGTGGTCGGCCTGCCACTGCTGGGTCAGCCGCGTGACCGTGGCCGGAGACAGGCCGGCCGAACTGCCCAGGAATTGCTCCAGCACGGGCACGAAAGCAGGGATGGGCCCTCGTGATGACACCGGCGACCAAGATCCGGACCATATGCGGGCCAGCCTCCGTCCGACCTTCTATGTCGCCGCCATTCGTGCTGGTCAACGGCTTACACGGCCTGTAACACCAGCAGACGAAGAACCTGCTGGTGAGCCCCGAAGAAGGTGGCCGCAGGAGGGCCCATGTACCCGGCGTCAGGCAGTCGACGGCCCAGCGTTGCCTGGGCTGACACGAGCGAACGACTGCGCAGTCGACCACAACTGGGCCATCACTTGCGTCCCACGGGCGCATGGGCAGGCCAGTCTCCGTCGCGGCAAAGACAAGAGGAGCCCGCAGCAAAGTCAAGAACGGTGCCAGCGCTCAACTCCGACGCCAGCCATTGCCGGAGCAGGCTGACCTGGACTAGCGTCTTCCGGACCGATACCACTTTCCTCAGAACTTCGCAGGGGCGATGTTGTGTACCCCGTCCGCCGAGGTGGTTGACACCCAGGCGATCGGCCGCGGACCCACGGTGGCGGTCAGCAGCCGGTAGAAGTCGTTGCGGGACATGACAGCGGGATCAAAGTCAGTACGCATGCGATCAGTATCCAGGTGCACCGCCGAGCGCCCTACAGCGGATCTACCACACCACCCAACCCCTGAGTCCGCCGGAAAGCGCCCGGCACCGGCGCCACCGAGCGCCAGGAACCGACACCATGACCACAGCAACCGCCAGCGCGTGGGAGGACTCCGACGCCCCCGCGCGCGCCCGCCGAGGACAGCTCACCCTGAACCCCTACGACCTGTCCCGGTGCGAGCGGTGATCCGGTTCGCGTATACCGGCGCCGTGCGACGCGGGCCCCGGTGGGATTTCTTGGGCGGCCCTCTCAGCTGAGAGAGGTTTGCCATGGCACCGATTACGGGTTGGTGGGGACCTCCGGCGGTAGCCGGCGGGGTTCGGCCGGTTGCACCGGCCGGTGGATCCGAGGTGGCCGCGGTACGGGGGCTTGCGGTCGCGCCCTTCAGTGCGGCGTTCTCCACGGTGACGATCCCGGCGGGCGCGAGCCCGCTGGCGGTGGCGGTGGCGCCGAACCGCAATGTCTACGTCGGCAACACCAATTCCAACAACGTGACGGTCATCAGCAGCACCCGCCACCGCGTCCGGGGACCGCGCCGACGGGGACAGTGGCCAGGAGACCGTGCTGTTGATGATCGCGGCGCGGTCGCCGCTCCCGGTGCCGAAGAACCTCTGCGGCTGGTGGTCCACGAAGAGCATGACCGAGTTGTCGGGCGTGAGCAGATCCGCACTCGGGGCGGCCTGCACCTGGGTGATGTCAAACATGAGGGGTCCTCTCACAACGGTAGGAATCGGCGCCTTCCGCGTTCCCGCGGCTCGCCACACCCCGAAGCTACGAACGCCCCGAACCTCTCGGAGTCCTCTCCGCGCACGGAAACTGCTCCCGCAGCGCACTCCCTCCTGAGACTGGCCCGACAATTCCCCTCGGGCAGCTCAAGGAACCGTGCGGTTCCTCCCATATGGTGACGCTGACTCAATACTGAGAGCGAGGAGCAACCATCCATGGCGGTCTCGATCGGATTGCATGTCAGCCCGGAATTTTCCGCCACGCTCGAGCGGATTGACGCCCTCAGCGGAGTACTTGAGGCGGAAGCGGACGCGGCCGAGGAACTCGGCAGACTCACCGAGGACGTCGCGCGGGCGTTGCTGGATGCTGGGGTCGTGGTGGCCGCACTGCCGCAGAGCCTGGGCGGCTACGAGTTCTCCCCACGCCAATTGATGGCGACAGTCGAGCGGATCAGCTACCACGATTCCGCGGCCGGTTGGACGATGATGGCGCTGCAGTTGATGACCGGCACCACTGCGGCCTATCTCGATGCCGTTGCGGTGGCCGACTTGTTCCCGGATGTCGCGGGTGGGGACCACGCCTTGTTGGCTGGGCACGGCACCCGGCCCGGCCGGGCCGTCCCGGTGGAGGGCGGCTATCTGGTGAGCGGCAGTTGGCAGTTCGCCTCCGGCATGGCGCACGCCACCCATATCCACAGTGCGATCCAGGTCGAGGGCACCGGGGAGCTGCGGGTGCTGGCGATGCCGAAGTCGCAGGTGGAGCTCGTCGACAACTGGGATGTGCTCGGGCTACGTGCGACGCACAGTATTGATTACCGCTGCGCCGATGTGCTGGTCCCGACGACGCACACGTATCTCGCCACAACGACGGACCCCACCCACGGCGGCGCGATCTACCGCCTCGGATTGGTCAACATGTCCGCAATTGGACACACCGGTTGGGCGTTCGGTGTCGGGCGGCGCCTGCTCGATGAACTGAAGTTGGTCGCCGCGACAAAATCCGGCACACGTAACGCCGCCGTCGACACCGCACAGTTCCACGCGGAGTACGCGACCGCCGAAGCCAAGCTTCGTTCGGCACGGGCATGGGCGATGGAGGTATGGCGAGGTATCGAAGACACCCTGGATGCGGGCGAGTTGATGAGTACCGAGCAGGACACTCTGCTCAGGCTGGCGCTCAACCACGCGACGTGGACTGTGCAGGACGTGGGTCAGACGGTGCACCGATGGGCGGGGACGGCGGCGATCCGGCGCGGGCCGATCGACCGGTTTCTGCGTGATCTCGGCACAGGTACCCAGCACATCACCTCAAGTCCCACGGTCCTGCAGAACTGCGGGAAGTGGCTCAGCGGCGCGCAGCCCCAAGCGCACTGGGAATTTCTCGACTTGACGCCGTGACCACCAGGTCGGCGCGTGCGCACCGGCACGAAAGGAGCCGGCGTTCACCCGGCTCCCGGATTTCACGCTGCCTGCGGCGACGCCACCGCTTGCCAGCTGGATCAAAGCCGATGTCGTACGGCAGCCTTGGGGCCTCGAAGAACTCATGGAGATATGGGGACAGCGAGCACGACCGGATCTGGTACTCCGCCGACCCGCCCCAGCGTGGTGGCCCTACCTGGTCGAGGCCGAGCGGCACTGGCAGGACCGAGGACAGACTCGACGGCCTGCATCTCCTGCGGCCCGCTGATCGACAGGGTGGGCGGAAGACCGAATTTCCCCTATGACCGCAACGTCTCCGAAGGCGACTCCCCGAACTGTTGGCGGTAAGCGACTGAGAAGCGGCCCGGGTGCAGGAAGCCCCAGCGGGAGGCGACGGCGGTCACGGTCACGGTACCCGGGTCGGAGGCCAGGAGTTCCTTGCGTACCCGGTCCAGGCGGACCTCGCGCAGGTACGCGAGCGGTGTCGTGTCGAGGTGCCGGCGGAAGCCGTCCTGAAGGGCCCGTACGCCGACGCCGACGCATTCCGCGATCTCCGCGACCGTGAGCGGCTCGGCGGCGTGTCCCTCGATGACCTCCATGGCTCGGCGGACCGCGGGCGGTGCGACGCGCGGCTGCTCGCCGAGCAGTGCCGACGTGTAGTTGTGGGGCTGGGCCATCAACAGCTGGGTCATGAGGAGTGATTCAAGCTGTTTCGTCACGAGGGGCTGGCTTGTCATCCCACCGGACCCCTCCGCTTCCCGGCGCATGAGGTCGACGATGTTGAGCCAGGAACGGGAGCCCGGCGTGGTGAGGTTCATGCCGAGCGAGAAGAAGATCGGGCGGCGCACGGTGCGGCCGAGCAAACTGCCCAGGTGCGATTCCAGCGACGATCGGTCGAACCACACGATCAGCTGCGGATTGCCCTCACCCCAGCGCATGTCCAGCTTTCCGGTCGGAGAGGGGACAGAAGCGAGATCCGGGGAGGAAATGATCTCCTCACGGCCGCAGGTTATTTCGGCGTGACCGGCGAGCGGGATCTGGACGAGGAAAAAGCTCTCCAGATCGCCCGGTGTGATCCGGACTTCCGTTCCGTAATCGAGGTAATAGAGACCTGTCCGATCAAAGTGTGCGCCGTGCAGCCGAGCGTCGAGCGTCGCCGAGCGCCGCATGATGCGCAGCTCATGCGGACAGAAGGCGCGGCCGACCTCGTCCCGTGCCTCCCAAATGTCCGCTGTATGAAACCGCTGGTGATTTGCGAGGGGGGAATTTTCAGCGGGCATGTAAACCTCCACCGCCGAGATGCGCAATCGGTACAGCAACCCGCGTGATCCGGATAGCGGAGGTGATCTTGCCACACCAAGATTGACTCCTGACCGCCGCGGACCCGAGAGAATCCTGGGAACCAACAATGCAGGGAGTGCCGGGCCGGACTGCGCTCGTCAGAGGCGGAGTCACGCCCAGCGGACAGCCCGTCGCATGCGGGCTGCGCGCCTTACGCGCGACCGACGCGGCGAGGGCGGCCAAGGCCGTACCCCCGCGCGTCGCGGCACCCTTGCCTCTGCTGCGCCGGCTCGCCGGTTCGGCCGGGCCCCTCTAGCCGGCCGGGTTACCCGGGGCTCGTCCCCCCGGTCCTACGGGTGACCCGGCCTCCTGCGGCTGTCCGCCGGCCCCCCTCCGGCGGGCAGCCGCATCCCACCCAACCGCCGCCATCCGTTGACGCCGCCACGGGCCTAAACGCCTTCCAGAGCACGCCACTGCACGGCACCGCTCAAAACCCGCACACCCAAACCCCCGGAGAACCCCCTCATGCGCAAGATCACCATCGTGGGAGCCGGCCAGGCCGGTCTCCAGCTCGGCATCGGCCTGATCGGCCACGGTTTCGACGTCACCGTCGTGTCCAACCGCACCGGAGACCAGATCCGCGAGGGCCGGGTGATGTCCAGCCAGGCCATGTTCGGCACCGCGCTGGCCCACGAACGCAACCTCGGCCTCGACTTCTGGGGCGACGCCTGCCCGTCGATCGACGGTCTCGGCGTGAGCATCGCCGACGGGCAGGGTGGCCGGGCGCTCTCCTTCGATGCCCGCCTCGATGCCACCGCCCGTTCCATCGACCAGCGCGTCAAAATGCCACTCTGGATGGGCGAGTTCGCACGCCGCGGCGGCCGTCTGGAACTCTGCGAGGCCGGCATCGAGGACCTGGAGCGCTACGCCGCCGAGTCCGACCTGGTGATCGTCGCGGCCGGCAAGGGCGAGATCGCGGGGCTGTTCGAGCGGGACGACATGCGTTCCCCGTACGACGCTCCGCAGCGCGCGCTGGCCCTGGCGTACGTCACCGGCATGGCAGCGCTGCCCGACCGCCCCGGCGTCAGCTTCAACGTCATCCCCGGTGTGGGTGAGTACTTCACCATGCCCAGCCTCACCACCAGCGGCCCCTGCGACATCATGTTCTTCGAGGGCATCCCGGGTGGCCCGCTCGACTGCTTCGACGGGCTCACCCCCCACCAGCAGCTGGCGAAGTTCCAGGAGCTGCTGCGGACGTACGTTCCGTGGGAGGCCGAGCGCTGCACCGATGTCACGCTCACCGACTTGAACGGCACCCTCGCAGGCCGCTTCGCGCCGACCGTCCGCAAGCCCGTCGCCACACTGCCCTCCGGCGCGCAGGTGCTCGGCCTCGCCGACGTCGTCGTCCTCAACGACCCGATCACCGGCCAGGGGTCCAACAACGCCTCGAAGTGCGCGGCCTCCTACCTCGCCACCATCCTGGACCACGGCGAGCGCCCGTACGACGCCGCGTTCATGGAGCTGGCCTTCGGCCGCTTCTGGGACAACGCGCAGGCTGCCACGGCCTGGACCAACGCGATGCTCGGCGCCCCGCCGCAGCACGTCCTGGAGATCTTTGGTGCGGCGAGCGCCAACCCCCGTATCGCCGCCCGCTTCGTCAATGGCTTCGACGACCCGCGCGACTTGTTCCGCTGGTTCATGGACCCGGTCGCCGCGAAGGACTACCTGACCGAGGTCGGCGGTGCCTGAACGGCCGTCAAGAACAGATCCGCGTCAGCTGACGCTTCCTCAGCGGTAGATAAGTAACGAGAGCAGAACGGCAGGACATGAGAAGGATCGCGGTGGTCGGAGCCGGGCAGGCCGGTGCCCAACTCGCCCTGGGACTCCAGGCACACGGCTATGACGTCACCTTGGTCGCCGACCGTGACCCCGACGAGATACGCCGCGGTCCGGTCATGTCCAGCCAGTGCATGTTCGACACCGCGCTCCAGAGCGAACGCGAACTCGGCCTGCACCACTGGGGAGACCAGGCCCCGGACATCTCCGGCATCGCGTTCTCTCTCATCGGTCCGCACGGCACTCCGGACGTCTCCTGGCACGCGCCGCTGGAGGGCCCGGCCCACTCCGTCGACCAGCGGGTCAAGTGTGCCGCCTGGATCGAGCAGTTCGCGGACGGCGGCCGCGGCGAGATCGTGCTGCACGAGGCGGGTGTCAACGACCTCGAATGGTACGCCCGTACGCACGATCTCGTCGTGGTCTCCACGGGCAAGGGCGAGCTGAGCCAACTCTTCCCGCGCAACCCCGAACTCTCCCCCTACGACCGGCCGCGCCGTGCGCTGGCTCTGACGTATGTCACGGGAACGGCACCGCGGGAGGGAGCGGACGCCGTCCACTACCGCCTGGTCCCCGGCGTCGGCGAATACTTCTCCTTCCCGGCCCTCACCACCACCGGCCCCTGCGACATCATGGTCTTCGAAGGCGTCCCCGGCGGCCCGATGGACTGCTGGGACGACATCCGCACGCCTGAAGGCCACCTCACCCGCTCACTGGAGATCCTCCGCCGGTTCTTCCCCGGCGAATACGAGCACTACCAGCACTCCCGACTCACCGACAGCGGCGGCGTGCTGCGCGGCAGGGTCACTCCGACCGTCCGGCACCCCGTCGCCCGCCTGGCCTCCGGCCGGCACGTTCTCGGCATGGCCGACGCCGTCGTCCTCAACGATCCGATCACCGGCCAGGGTTCGAACAACGCGGCCCAGGCCGCGACCCACTACCTCGACAGCATCCTCCGCCACGGCACCGCCGAATTCACCCCGCAGTGGATGCAGCGCACCTTCGACAACTTCTGGCGTGGCTGGGCTCAATGGGCCGTCGGCTGGACCAACTCTCTCCTGACCGACCTGAGTCCCCACCACCGTGACCTGCTGACAGCGGCGGCCGAAATCCCCTCTGTCGCCGGCGCCCTCGCCGCCGGATTCGACGACCCGCGCACCCTCTACCGCTGGTGGTTCGAGGAGGCCGAGGCACACCGCTTCCTCGCCGAGAAGCGCGCCCAGCACGCCGCCCGCTTCGACGGCCGCGAACTTCGCCGCGCGCTGGGCCAGTACGCCACCGGCGTGACCGTGGTGACGGCCCGCGCCCCCGACGGCCGCAACGTCGGCATGACCGCGAACTCCTTCACCTCGGTCTCGTTGAACCCGCCCCTCGTCCTGTGGTGCCCCGGCAAAAACAGCCCGAGCCTCCCGGACTTCACCGACGCCTCGCACTTCGCCGTCCACATACTGGCCGCCGATCAGCACCACCTCTCCCGCCAGTTCGCCACCCCGGCCGACGACAAATTCCGCGGTACCCCCACCACCCCCGGCATCGCCGGCACCCCCCTCCTGGACGGCGCCGTCGCCCGCTTCCAATGCCGCACCGTCCAACGCCTCGACGCCGGCGACCACATCATCTTCCTCGGCGAGGTCGAACAGTACGAAGCCGACGGCGGTACCCCTCTGGTGTTCCACTCGGGCTACTACCAAGTGGCGACCAAGCATCCAGACCTGTGAACTCGCTTTGCCTCTTGGCCTGGCACCACCCGGCTCACGCAAGGACGCCGGGGCTGAGCCGCACACAGGCGGATGCCGACTGGTGAATCCCCTCCACGTCACACTTCAGGTTCGAGAGCCACACCAGACCCCTCGTACGCGACACGCCAGCCCGCATGGAGCCGAGTGGCACAGCCCGAAGAGATCTGCTGCAGAAACTGACGGAGCGGGGGAATGTCAGGCACACGCGCTGGAGCGGCTAGTTTGTGTGCAGGGCTGGTACGCAGGCCCGTGGTGGCAGAGGTGCACGGGGGACGGGAGGTCGGGAAGAGTGTCGCTGCGCGAAGGTGATCCAGCCGAGATCGGTGGTTATCCACTTGAGGCCCGGCTCGGCTCGGGTGGCATGGGCACGGTCTTTCTGGCCCGGACGAGTTCGGGGCGTCCTGTCGCGATCAAACTGATCCACCCGCAGTTCGCGGCGGACGACGAGTTCCGCATCCGCTTCCGGCGGGAGGTGGCGGCGGCGAGGCGGGTGAGCGGCGCGTTCACCGCCGCCGTGGTCGACGCTGCCCCTGAGGCCGAGCAGCCGTGGATGGCGACGACCTATATCCAGGGGCCCACGCTCTCCCGGCGCATCGCCACGAAGGGCCCGCTGGACGGAGCGGAGCTGAGGAGGCTCGCCATCGGGCTGGCGGAGGCGCTGCGGGACATCCACCGAGTGGGGGTCGTCCACCGTGACCTGAAGCCCTCGAACGTCGTGCTCTCGCCAGAGGGCCCACGCGTCATCGACTTCGGCATTTCGCGCGCCGTGGACCAGCAGACGCTGACGATCACAGGGCGGGTCATCGGTACGCCGCCCTTCATGTCGCCGGAGCAGTTGCAGGCGCCGCGCGATGTGGGGCCGCAGTCCGATGTCTTCTCGCTGGGGACGCTGGTCGCGTACGCAGCGACGGGCCACGGGCCCTTCGACGCGGACAGCCCATACATAGTTGCGTATCAGGTGGTGCACGGGGAGCCGTCGCTGGAAGATGTGCCGGTGGCCTTGCGCACGGTCGTCGAGTCATGCCTGGCCAAGGATCCCAACGGGCGCCCCTCGACGGACGAACTCCTCGTGCTGCTACGGGACCTGCCGGCCGACCTCGGCCAGACCGACGCGTGGGGAGTTGACGCGGGCCGCACCCGCGACATGATCACCCAGCGCCACTTCGCGACGCCGGCCACCCCGGCGCCGGCAACCCCGACCACCACCCCGGCCGGTCCCGACACGGGGAGCGCCGACACTCCCCTCGGCCGCCGACCGCGTCGCCGATGGCGTCCCGTGCTCGCGGCTGCGGTCGCGGTCACGGTGGCAGCGATCGGTGGAGGAGTCGCCGTACTGACGGCGGGCGGCTTCAGGGGGAACAGCGGCGGCGACAAGGGCAACGGCCTTGCGCTGGAGGGTGCCGCGCTTCCGGAGGGCTTCGAGCCGTGGCACAGGACCGTGCCCGGTGGTCGCCCGGACATCCCCGACGAGCTGCGTTGCGTCGCGCGCGGCGATGCGCTGTTCTGCGGGGGCGGCGGTGTTGTCGCGACCCGTATCAGGGCCAGGGACGGCTCGCGGGTGTGGACAGCGAAGAGCCCCGGCGTCCCCGTCAGCGGCATGCACTTGGTGGGCGCCACCGACGACACGGTGCTCGGTTACCGCTTCGCCGCCCGGGACGCCCCGCAGGGCCCTCGCAGCGAGGTGGTGGCCATCGACGCGAACAACGGACGGGAGCTGTGGTCCGTGCCGTCCGGCGCCCAGTCGACGGCCGTCACCGGTCGGACGCAGGACGCCATTGTGGTCGGCTCCGATGTCGTGACGGTCGACGCCTCCAACTCCCGCTTCGAGGCCCGCGACGCGCACAGCGGTCAGGTCACATGGACGTCGCCATTCCCAGCGGGTACGCAGTGCGCTCCCGTCCCGGTAGGCCCACAGCTCGTCGCGATGTGCGCGAAGGATGTGGAGGTGGATGCCTTTGCGGTGCGCCACCCCACCCTGTACCCGGTCGACCGCGCCTCGGGGACGCTGGGCAGGCCCATCGCGGTCAACGGCCCCGCCGTGCCGATGGGCATCGCCAACGGCAGGCTCGTACTCCTGCAAGTACGCCTGGGGGGAACGGAGCTGGACCGCTACAACGGGGTGGCACGGGTCGACACGGCCTCGCAGAAGGTCACGTACTCCCGACTGGCCAAGACCTACACGGGGACGCCCGGCATGGCGGGCAGCACCCTCTACGTGAGCGGGCAGACCGGTCTCGTCACCGCACTCGACCCCGCGACCGGCCGGAAGAGGTGGTCGCGGCAGACTGGCGTGGAGGGCGCGTCGGGTCCCGTTGCGGGAGCCGGCGCACTGTATTTCAGCTCGGCCACCGGCCGGGTGGTCGCACTGTCGCCGGACGATGGCAAACCCCTGTGGACAACAGATCCGCAGGCCGATGGGTTGACGGGCGGGGTGGACGCAAGCCCGCGTGTGACTCTTGCGGGGCGTGCGGTGATCGTGGCCGCGGCCAAGAACACTCTCTTCGCCTTCGACGCGCAGAAGCCGCCGAAGTCGGGCTGACCTGGGTGGCCGGAGTCCCACGCCTCGGCCAACGGCACGACGTGGTCCATGTCGAGCCGCGGGCATGGGTGAGGGTCTTGCCATCGTCGGCCGAGCGCCACGTCCCGCCGGTCAGGCGGCCGCCCGAGCCGGCCCTGCCGCGGTGACGCCCTGACCTCACGAGGAAGTCAGCCGGCCATGCCCCGGGTTCGGGGCACGGCCGACGGCCGGCTGTTGCCCGGCTTCGTAGTTGACCGGCACGTACGCCGGATACGCCAACGTCGGATCACCAGACGGGCCGTCCCGTCTGTTGGTCCGCGAGTTCGACGTCGGACTTACGTGTCTGACCGCTCAGGGAGCGTGCGGAAACGGCGTCAGCCGTGCCCGCCCGCGCCCGCGCCAACGCGTCCGCATCGCCCTGGAACGCCCAGGACATCTTCGGCTCCATCACGTATCGGAACACCCGCCGTACCGGCCGCGTGCACAGCAGCGTGATCAGAGTGGCGGCCAGCACGGTCACCACGACCTCGCCGACCGGCGTGCGCACCCAGGGGAGAGTGTCGTACCAACCGGACCAGCGTGCCATCTTGATCGCGAAGCCGTGCAGCAGATAGCCGTACAGCGTGCCCGCGCCCAGCTTCGTGAACCAGGTCTTCCGTCGCGGCACCAGGGCCAGGAAGCACACGGTGAGCACCAAGGCGCAGCCGAACAGCGCGAGTTCCATGACCGGGGAGAACCACTCCGGCATGCCCAGGTCCTGTACGGCGTTGTTCTGCCGGAGCCATGCGGGGTCCATGCGCGGCGCCGCCCAGTACGCGAAGACAACGGCGCCCAGCACCACCGGCGCTGCCGCGACGCGGATCGCGCGCTGCCGCAGCAGGTCGAAGTGGGCCGGCTTCAGGTGCAGTCCGAGGACGAAGAACGGCAGGAACTGCAGTACCCGCCGCATGGCGAAGTCGTTGCCGACCTGAGGTGAGGCCGCCGTGAGCACGGCGATCGTCAGCGCCAGGGGGACGGGCCAACGCACGAGCTCCCAGATAGGGGTGGTCAACCGCCAGATGAAGAGAGCTGCCAGGAACCAGTCCAGGTAGTACGGGCTGGTGAGGCTGATCGGCTCGTTGGGGGTGTCGTGAACCCAGCGCTGGAAGTAGGCGTAGAGGACCTCGAACACCACATACGGCACGGCGACACTGGTGACGAGCCGCTTGATCTTGGCCGGGCTGAGGTCGAACCCGCGGGAGAAATAGCCGGAGATGAGGACGAACGCCGGTATGTGGAAGGTGTAGACGGTCATGTACAGCGCCATCGCCGCCCGGCCGCCGTGGGTGAGCGGCTCCCACGTATGCCCCATGGCGACGAGGACGACCGCCAGGTACTTCGCGTTGTCGAAGAACGGATCTCTCCCACCGGACTTGGGCTCGATGGGTGGGGCGGGATCCTGCCGCCCCTCGGGCGCCGGGTCCACAGTACGTTCGAGGGGTATGGCCGCGCGGAACATTTGAGGCACCCTAGCCGCACAGCTGTAATGGGCAAAACCGTCCACACGACTGATCCGTCGTCCGTCCGTCGATTCGACACAAGGACAGGACAATTCACGCGTTTCGCCTGTTTGATGCCTCATCACCTGCCTCAATGGAGGCGTGTACGCGGCGAACTGGGCAGGCCGTTGTCGCGCTACGGCGGAAGAGCCGCTCCGGGCATCGGATCCCGCCCGAGCGACGGTGCCGCCGCGAGATCCCCACCAGCCACCCACTGGCCCCCTCCGCCGTGATCGGCATGGGCCTGAGACCGCGGATCCACCCGCCGGCCAGCCCTCGCACGCGCCCGGCTTCCCGCCTGGACGGCTGCCTCGCCGGGACAGTACAACCAGCTTGCCGGACTGCCGCGAGCTCAGCCCAGCGAACGGGGCTGTCCAGGACGGCTCCGACGCCGTGACAAGGCCAGGCATGACAGATCATGACACCAAGATCAGTCATTACGGGACAGCCCTTGGTGCCGCCTCAAAGAACGTCCAACAGACACCCAACTCGCCGGGTGGCGCTGGAAAGGCCAGCGTCACCCGGCAGACTTGACTTACCGAGTGGCCACGGAGATGGTCCCGATCCCGCCAGCCCGTTTGTTCGCCGCGTCGGCTTCCTGATAAGTGACGTAATCGCGGACCGTACCATCCGGGAGGTGGAGTCGGTAGATAGCTGTCTGCGGTGTTGTCCCGCCGCAATTGCATGCCATGATCGCGATCCCTTCCGTAGCTTCGTCGACGTGTTGGTTCGCTGGTACTGCATGGTCCTGTCGTTCCGGGAGGGCGTTCCGGTGAGTGGCCCAAGCTCCGCGCTTGCTCGTGCTCACCGCTCTGTCTGTCAGCGTTCAATCAAGCCAGCGTGAAGCGACTCCTGCGGCATAGGAGAGACACAAGGCGGTCGTCGTGAGGTGGAACCATGAAGAGTCTTCCCACCGTTGAGCGAAAGCGGCTACCGAGGCTCCGACCCAAGTGCTGGTGCACCAGCAGCAGTTGATCAGGTAGGTGACCTTGGATTCGTCACCGAAGCGGTCCGCCATCCATATCCTGAAGCCGGCCGCGAGTTTGTCCTTGGTGATGAAACGAGTAATGCGGCAGGTGGCACCCAGGGAAAGCAGAAATCCTGCGAGGTTCACGGTCCTCCTGTCCTTTCGGCGCGGCCGATCCCGACGTACGCGCGAGCCGTCCTGCCAAGGCGTCTCGCCCCCTGCATGGGTCCGTGTCCGTCAGGTTCGGGGGTCTGAAATTAGCGCCGTCATAAACATCTGGGTTGGGGGTGTGCCGCTCCTTCCGGCCCGGGGCCAGGGCCGGAGGGAATGGCGGGGGCAGCGCGGGCAGGTTCAACGAGCCCTGGGAGGGACTGGTCCTCGCCTGCCTTGGCTCAGGACTAGTGGGGCCACCCGTGGTTCCGCCGTGACACCACACGGAACCCGACCTCAAGGCTCCCTCTTCCCGAAAAGGGCACACCCCCGGCGCACGCACGCACGCTCGCATGCCACAGGCTGCCCGCCTCCGGAGAGGGATGGGCAGCCCGCCGGTTTCACCTCCAGTAACCCACCGGAGTGACAATGCCTGCAACGGGCTTGACGGCAATTCATCCATATGGCCGAGCAGGGCAGCGCATCGCGACCTTCCGCCCCCACCTGGGCCGAGGGCGCTGTCCAACACAATGAGGCCGTGTCGCCCCCGTATTCGGGGGGCAGCACCAGCACCGCGACCATCCGCAACATCCGCACCGGCCACCGACGAACCGGCCCCGCCCCACCGCTCCCGGTCATCGGGTGTCGGCCCCGGATGCGAGGGCCCGCTCGTACGCGGCGAAGCCGTCCTCGACGCCCAGGAAGACCTCACCGAACGTCAGGTAGCCCTCGGCGATGACCGGGGTGTCCCGCAGCGCCTCGATGAGGAAGTAGTACGCGCCCAGGTCCTCCGTCTCCAGCACGGCGAAGTCCGAGATGCGGCCGTGGAACGCCTCGGCGTCGAAGAACCGGGCCGTGACCCGGTCGGCATAGGCGGCGAAGACCGGCTCCAGGTGGGCGGCGCGCATCGCGTTGCGCTGCTCGCGCGACAGCGCCAGCCAGCGCGGCGTGACCGTGTACGTGAGCACGATGCCGTAGGTCATCAGGATCCCCCAAGAGATTTGCTAACACCGTTAACTTTCAGGGGTGAGCTAAAGTTATAGGCGTTAACTTTGTCAAGTGGAAGGTGGGTGCACGGCCGTGCCGAGCGCGTCGGAAACCGCTGCCGGGGGGCGTCGTCACCGCGTCCGCGAAGAGGCGCTGGCCGAGATCCTCCGTACCGGCCGCAGGCTGCTCGTGGACGAGGGACCGTCCGCCGTCACGCTGCGCGCGATCGCCCGGGAGATGGGCATGACCGCGCCCGGCCTCTACCGCTACTACGCCAGCCACCGCGACCTGATCCAGGCGCTGACCTCACACCTTTACGACGAACTGGCCGCGGCCCTGGCCGAGGCACGCGAACGCCGTCCCGCTGAGGAGCCAGGGCGGCAGCTGCGGGAGGTATGCCGGGAACTGCGCCGCTGGGCACTGGCCCACCCCCGCGAGTTCGGGCTGCTGTTCGCCAAACCGGTCACCGACGCCGACACCGCGCCCGGTTCGGCCGCGCACGACCCCAGCTGGCGCTTCGGCACCGTCCTGCTGGACCTGATGGTCCAGCTGTGGCACCACGGCAGCATCGAGCCGCCCAACGACCTGGACCCGTCATGGATCGTCCAACTGGAGGAGGTGCGCGAACACCTGGCCGGTGAACCCGTGCCGCTGGAGATCCTCTACGTCTTCGTCTCCTGCTGGGCCCGCCTGTACGGAGCCGTGGCCGTAGAGGTCTTCGGCCACCTCGACTTCGCCCTCACCGACCCCGAGCCGCTCTTCGAGCACACCCTCCACGACATCCTGACCGCCTTGGGCGCATCCGACAGATAGTCAGCCCTGGAAGGTCCCCGCGGCCCGGAGAGCGGTGAGCGGCACCGGCTCCTCGAAAGGCCGCGGTTCTTCGAGGGTGGCCCACCGGCCTGGGTCGCGCCACTCATGTACGCGTCGAACTCCGGTCGAGTGATGCCACCCTCTTGCCCACCGTCATACGGCGCGAGCTCGCGCGGGGGCTGCAATACCACCACCTGCGCTTCCCGCGGCTGCGCGAGACCTCGCCGTGCAGCAGGTCCCGCCCTTCGGCACCTGATCGCGTGCCGCGCGGGCGTCAGGCGGAGGCTGGGATACCCAGCTCGCCGAGGAGGCCGCGGACCCGCTGTTCGATGGCGTCACGGATCGGCCGTACGGCCTCGACGCCCTGGCCGGCCGGGTCGTCGAGCTGCCAGTCCAGGTAGCGCTTGCCGGGGAAGACGGGGCAGACGTCGCCGCAACCCATGGTGATGACCACGTCCGAGGACTGCACCGACTCCGCGGTCAGGAGCTTCGGGGTCTGGGCGGAGATGTCGATGCCGACCTCCTTCATCGCCTCTACGACCGCCGGGTTGACGGAGTCGGCGGGTGCGGAGCCCGCCGAGCGGACCTCGACCCGGTCGCCGGCGAGGTGCGTGAGGAAGGCGGCGCCCATCTGGGAGCGGCCGGCGTTGTGGACGCAGACGAACAGCACGGAAGGGCGCTCAGCGGAAGGGCTCATGGTGGGTGCCTTTCTCGGGGCGGGTGGGATCACGGGGCGGCGGGTTCGGGTGCGCTGTGCCGGAGGTCGACCGCGCGGCGGGCCTGGGCGGTGTTCGGCCCGTAGACCGCGGTGACGACGGCCAGTCCGAGCGCCGCGCCGAGCAGCTGGGCAGCGATGAACGGGGCGACCGAGGCGGGCGCGATCCCGGCGAACGTGTCGGTGAAGGTACGGCCGATCGTCACCGCCGGGTTCGCGAACGAGGTGGAGGAGGTGAACCAGTAGGCGGCCCCGATGTAGGAGGCCACCGCAGCCGGGGCAAGTGAGGCGCGGCCGATCCGGTCGAGGCCGAAGATCAGCAGGATCAGTCCGGCCGTGGCGACGACCTCGCCCAGCCACAGGTGGCCGGCGAACCGGTCGTGGGTGGAGAACTTCACCAGCGGCCTGGCGAACATCGCGTCGGCCAGGATCGCCCCGCCCACCGCACCCGCGATCTGGGCGGGCAGGTAGGCGGCGACGTCGCGCAGGGTGAGGCCGTCGGGATCACGGCGACTGGTGAACCAGGCGGCGAGGGTGACGGCGGGGTTGAAGTGGGCGCCGGAGACCGGCCCGAGCAGAGCGATCAGGACGCCGAGGCCGAAGACGGTGGCCAGGGAGTTGGCGAGCAGTTGGACGCCGACGTCATGCGACAGCTCGGTGGCCTGGATTCCGGAACCGACGACCACGGCCACGAGCAGCCCGGTGCCGATCGCCTCGGCTGCGGCGCGGCGGCCGCGGGAGGCGTTCACGCGGTGGCTCCGGCGGGCTGCTGGGTGGTCAGGAACGCGGCGAGCTTGCCCAGGACGCCGGGCAGCACCCAGTAGTAGACCCAGGTGCCGCGGCGCTCACAGTCGATGAGGCCGGCCTGGCGCAGCAGCTTGAGGTGGTGGGAGATCGTCGGCTGGGACAGCTCGAAGGCCGGGGTCAGCTCGCACACGCAGACCTCGCCGCCCTCACCCCGTGAGGCGATCATCGACATCAGGCGCAGCCGGACCGGGTCGCCCAGGGCCTTGAAGACCTTCGCGAGGTCGGCTGCCTGGTCCTCGTCCAGCGGTGCGGCGGACAGGCCCGGGCAGCAGGCGGCGTCCTGGCCGATCACCTCAAGCTTTTGTTTCGACATCCCTCTATGTTGACGTTTTTCGATTCAAGGCGCAAGGTTGCATCAATGAACGTCAATACAGGCCGTCCGGGTCCGCGCTGCGGCCCGTTACCTGGGAGCGAGTCATGAGCGAGCAGTCCACCGACCTGAGGGAAACCGTCCGCCGGCGGTACGCGGCGGCGGCCGTGAAGGTCACCGAGGGCGGCACCACTTGTTGCGGGCCACAGCCCGTCGAGGTCGACGAGAACTTCGGCTCCACCCTCTACGCCGCCGACGAGCGCGACGCCCTGCCCGCCGAAGCGGTGGCCGCCTCCCTCGGGTGCGGTAACCCCACCGCCGTCGCCGAGCTGCGCGAAGGCGAGCGCGTGCTCGACCTCGGCTCCGGCGGCGGCATCGACGTGCTCCTGTCCGCCCGCCGCGTCGGACCCACCGGCACGGCGTACGGGCTGGACATGACCGACGAGATGCTCGAACTCGCCCTGACCAACGCGGCCAAGGCAGGCGCGGCGAACGTCGCATTCCTCAAGGGCACCATCGAGGCCATCCCGCTGCCCGCCGACACCATCGACGTCGTCATCTCCAACTGCGTGATCAACTTGTCCACGGACAAGCCTGCCGTGTTCGCCGAGACCTTCCGCGTGCTCAGGCCCGGCGGTCGGATCGGCGTCTCCGACGTCGTCGCTGACGATCACCTCACCGCCGACCAGCGCGCCGAGCGCGGCGACTACGTCGGCTGCATCGCCGGGGCCCTGTCGTTCACCGAATACCGCTCAGGTCTGGAGGCCGCCGGCTTCACCGACGTCGCGATCACCCCGACCCATCCGGTTGCCGACGGCATGCACTCCGCGATCGTCCGGGCCACCAAGCCCGTGGCTACCGACGCTCCTCCGGAGGCAAGGGAGTCGGCCGAGCCGTGCTGCGGGGTCAACAGCTGCTGCACGTCCCGGGAGACCCCCGTCGGCCCAGCCCTCACCGTCACAGAGGCCAAGACGGCGTCGGGCTGCGGCTGCCAGAACTGACGCCGCCCGAGCAGGGTCCTCATGCGATCACCCGGATCCCCTGGTCGACCATCGCGGCGATGGGCTCCGCCAGGTTGTGCGGCTGTACGTCGGTGATCCAGACGAAGCGGCTGCGACCGCCGGCTTCGGCGCACACCTGCAGGGAGGCGTGGTGGTGGACGGGGTTCAAGGGCCCGCCCACCACCGAGTAGGCGATACGCCGGGCGGCATCGTCGAGCGAGACGATGAGCTCATGCACCACCGTGCCGTCTGCGAAGGTCACCATTCACGGACCGGCCGGTGAGGAGAGGGCGTGAGGCCACGGGGCGGCTCATGCACTTGCCGAATCTCTCCGGGTTTGTGACGTCAACGCCTCGGTCGCGTAACCCGGCTTACCCGGCGATCAACGCAGTCGATCGAGGACGGCTGAACAGCATTCGGCTGTCCCGTGATGATCCGGTGGCTGGGCTGTTCACGCCTGGTACTCGGTGAGGTCGATGGTGTGAACGCGCAGCGGAAGGCCATACACCGGGTGTGTCGTCTCACGCTCCAGCACCATGCCGAGCTTGCGGATGACGTTCTCGGAGGCAACGTCACCCACCCGGCTGATGCTGATGACGCGGTCGAGGCCACGGTCCTGGAGCGCGAACTCCAGCGTGGCTTGGGCGGCTTCGGACCCGTATCCCTGACCCCAGAACTGTGAGCCGAGCCGCCAGCTGATCGCCACGGCGTGACCAAGCTCTGGTAGGGACTCAGATACGGACAGCCCCGTGAAACCGACCAGTTCACCCGAGGCCAGCAGTTCGACGGCGAAGAGGCCGAAGCCCTCCTCGTCCCACTCCTCCTCCCACCGTTCGATGGCCTCCGCCGTGTCGTCCAGGTCACGCACCGAGCCGTCATCGATCCAACGCATGACCCGCGGGTCCGCGTTGATGTCGGCCATGGGCGCGAGGTCGTCGTCATGCCAGCGACGGAGCAGGAGGCGGGGGGTGCGGATCTCGGTCATGGCACCCATCCTGCCGAAGGTAACGGCCTCCTCGGTAATCGGCGCTCGCCGTGGCACCGCTCCCGGCGGCTTCGTCGTCACCGACCGGCGCCGAGTCCCGCCGGCCGGCTCCTGGTGCCGCCGGCCGGCTCCTGGTGCCGAGCGATGTCAGTCGGGCGTGTGGACGTACGGGGTGGTGGTGGCAAGCGGTACGAACCCGAGCCGCTGCAGGATCGGACGGCTCTGGTCGGACGCGTCGACCTGAAGGTAGCGGTAGCCGTGTTCGACGGCGATGCGGGCGCGGAAGGCGACCAGGGCCCGGTAGACGCCCCGGCCGCGCCACTCCGGCACAGTGCCCCCGCCCCACAGGCTCGCGAAGGACGTCCCCGGGTGCAGCTCCATCCGCGCCGCACTCACCGGCACGTCACCGGCCATGGCGACGACCGCGGGAGGCATGCCCGCGGTCAGCTGATCGAGCAGCACCTGCCGGTGGTACGGCCGCGCCTCGCCGAACGCCCGCTCCTGAGCGGCCACCGCGAGCTCGACCCCGGCGGCGTCGGTCACCGGGAGCAGGCGGACACCCTCCGGCAGCTCGACGCTCGTGGGCAGGTCTTTGATGTCGGCGACCATCAGAGTCTCCTCGGGCTCGGGGGCAAAACCCGCGGCCCGCAGCCGACCGGGCAGGTCGGCCGGCCGGTCGTACCCGTAGAGCTTCCACTCGAACCCGCGCCTCAGCGAGGTGAAGTACTCCACCTGTTCCGCGATCGCGGCGTCCGCCGTGCCGTCGTCCAGCTCCGACCAGACGACCCCGTTCCAGCCCTCGGCGTCCGCGCCCACATGGCGTACGACGCCGCCCACCCGGTCAACCCGGGCTCCGGGCCCATCGGCCCGGATACCCTGCCGCAGCTCACGATCGAAGATCGCCAGCACTGTGTCCCGATCCATCCGCTCACTCCACCATCACCAGTCGCACGCGGCAACGGAAAATGAGCGGGACGGACCTGGCCCCTACGAGTGCTGTAACCGTTCAGCGTCGGCCACACCGAGGGAGCGCGCCCTGGCCGGCAGCCGGCGGATCGAGGATCTGAAGCAGTGCGCTTCGGAAGTCCTACGGGGCTGACTCCGGCGTCGGTGTCGCCCCTGGTTCCGGCCAGGCGCCGTGATTCCGGGGACGCCGCACCCTGGCTGGGCGGGTTTTGTATCCGGTGCGTATCAGGAAGCGCTTGGTTGTCCATCGGATCAGTGCGCCAGGACCACGGTGATCGAGGTCCAAAGGGCGACGGAGTGCCATGGAGCCGGCAGGTCTCCCAACCAGCTCCACCTAATCTGACCTGCTGGTTTGCGGGTGGAGGAGGCCCCGAAGGGTGTGGTGTGAGGCCACTGGGTCATGCCGTCGACGCGGCTGGTGTCTGCCGTATCGTTCATTCCGGATCTCCGACCGCGTGAGTCGTGAGCACAGCCGGGATCATCGTCCCACCTGACCCGTCCGAACGTCCGAGCAGGAGTCATCCGCCGTGTCCTCGTCCGCCCCCAGTGGAGCCTCGCCGCGCCCTGTTCGTGTGTTGCTGGTGGAGGACGACGAGCTGATGCGCAGGTCCTTCACCGTCGCCCTGGAGCGCTACGGCTACGAGGTGGACGCGGCGGCCGACGGGTTGGCGGGGCTGGAGCTGTTCCGCGACGGAAGCTTCGACCTGCTGATTCTGGACGTGATGCTGCCCGGCCTGGACGGGATCGGCCTCTGCCGCAGAGTCCGGGAGACCAGCTTGGTGCCCGTTTTGATGATGTCCGCTCGTGGCGACGGGCTGGATGTCGTCGCCGGCCTGGAGGCCGGAGCGGACGACTACGTCGTCAAACCCGTGGACACCTACGTGCTCGTGGCCCGCATCCGTTCGCTGCTGCGGCGGGCGGCCTACGCGCCCGCCCCGGGGCCCGAGCACGCCGCGGACGGGGGGCCGCCACCCGAGGGGGAGGTGCTGGTGTTCGGGGAGCTGAGCATCGACACCGGCGGCATGGAGGTGTTCATCTCCGGAAGCCCGGTGGCGCTCACCCCGACCGAGCTGAAGCTGCTGCTGGAATTCGCCGCCCACCCGGGCATCGTGCTGGAGCGGCACACCCTGCTGCGCAACGTGTGGGACTACGGCTGGGACGGCGACAGCCGGGTCGTCGACCTGTGTGTGCAGCGGCTGCGCAGGAAGCTGGGCCGGGAACGGATCGAAACGGTCCGCGGCTTCGGCTACAAGCTCAGGCGCTGAGGCCGGTGCGTCCGTTCCACCGGCTGCGGCCGGACCTCTCGTCCCTGCGCTGGAAGATCGCCGCGCTGGCCGCGGCCACGGCGTGCCTGGTCGTGGCGGCGGTGGGTGTGCTGGTGCACATGTGGACCGCGCGGGACATCCGCTACCGGGCCGAAGAACAGGCATTCAACGCCGTGTACTCGGCCATGGACGTCTACCGGCGTACCGGAACGCTGGTGGACAACGCCGATCTGGATCCGGCCGAGCTGCCAGCCGCCCTGCGCCACCCCGCCGACGGCGACCGGCACACGGCCTACGACGGGCGCGTCGACGGGAATCTTGGGCCGAGCATCTGGGCCGCCCAGCGGACCGGCGGCCCGGACAGCCCGGTCCTTGCCGTCCAGATCAACATGAGCTCGGAGCTCTACGACCTGCGCCGGCTCGACGTGACCATGGCGGTGGCCTCGCTGGTCGCGCTCGCGGCGGCCGTGCCGCTGACGGTCTACGGGGCCGGGCTGCTCGCCCGCCGGCTGCGGCAGGTCGCCGAGACCGTGGGTCGCATCTCCGCCGGGGACCTCGATGCCCGGACCGGGCCCACCAAGGGCCGCGACGAGGTGGCCGACATCGCCACCACCGTCGACCGCATGGCCGACAGCCTCGGCCACCTGCTCCACACCGAGCGCCGGTTCACCGCGGACGTGGCCCACGAGCTGCGCACCCCCATCGGCGGTCTGCTGGCCGCCGCCGATCTGCTGCCGGCCGGTGAGACGGAGGATCTGCTCCGTGCCCGGGTGCGCGATCTGCGCGGCCTGGTCGAGGACCTGCTGGAGATCTCCCGGCTGGACGCCGGGGCCGAGCAGCCGGTCCGCGCCCGGGTGCCGCTCGGCGCCGTCGTCACCGAGGCCGTGGCACGCACCGGCCTCGACACCGGGATCACCGTTGCTGAGGCGGAAGCCGCTCAGACCGTGGAGACCGACCCGCGCCGCCTGGAGCGGATCGTCAGCAACCTCGTCGTCAACGCCCATCGGCACGGAGGGGCCCCGGTGAAGGTCACCGTCGAGGGCCGTACGGTCGTCGTGCGCGACCACGGCACCGGCTTCCCGAAGGAGCTACTGCTCCACGGTCCGCGACGGTTTCAGACGGGCGCGAAGGAGCGCGGCACGGGACACGGCCTGGGCCTGACCATCGCCCTGGGCCAAGCCCGGCTGCTCGGGGCCGAACTGCGCCTGGACAACGCCCCGGACGGCGGCGCCGTCGCCACCCTGCACCTGCCGGCCTGACCACAGGCCCCTACAGGACTGTTACGAAGCGGCGCTGCCGCCGATACACCGCGGCCCAGGTCCCGATACGTTCCCCCGACACCCTTCGAAGTGCACCATTCGCACCCGAAGAGGAGTCCCCGTGCCCGTCACCCCCTTTGCCTCGCACGCGCTGCACGCGGCGCCCGGGATCGCGGCCGCCGCCACCGACCTGTCGAAGGTCTACGGCAGCGGCGACACCCGGGTCGTCGCCCTGGACCGGGTCAGCATCGACTTCCGGGAAGGCGAGCTCACCGCGATCATGGGTCCCTCCGGATGCGGCAAATCCACCCTGATGCACTGCGCCGCCGGGCTCGACTCCCCCAGCTCCGGCTCCGTGCGCGTCGGCACCACCGAACTGAGCACGCTCAACGACCGGCAGCTCACCCAACTGCGCCGCGACCGGATCGGGTTCATCTTCCAGGCGTTCAACCTGCTGCCGACGCTGACCGCGCTGGAGAACATCACGCTCCCGCTGACCATCGCCGGACGCCGCCCCGACCAGCAGTGGCTGGACCGCGTGATCGCCATGGTCGGCCTCTCCCAGCGCCTCGGCCACCGGCCCGCGCAGCTGTCCGGCGGGCAGCAGCAACGCGTCGCGATCGCCCGCGCCCTGGCCTCGCGGCCCGCGATCATCTTCGGCGACGAGCCCACCGGCAACCTCGACTCCCGCGCCGGGACCGAAGTCCTCGGCTTCCTGCGTGACTCGGTACGCGAACTCGGCCAGACCGTGGTCATGGTCACCCACGACCCGGTCGCCGCCGGCTACGCCGACCGTGTGGTCTTCCTCTCCGACGGCTGCCTGGTCGACGAAATGGCACATCCCACCCCGGACCGGGTCCTGGACCTGATGAAGAGCCTGGGCACTCTCTCGCACACCAGCTGAACCACCCGCCCCCGGCGCCCACTCACCGACCCACTCACCCCCCGCTCGCATCCGCCGAGCCCGCCTCACAGGATCCGCATCCCATGTTCCGTACCGCCCTGCGCAACGTGTTCGCGTACAAGGCCCGCCTACTGATGACCGCGTTCGCGGTCATGCTCGGCGTCACCTTCATCACCGGCAGCCTCGTCTACGGCGACAGTCTCCACCGGGCCGCCACCGCCGAGGCGACCTCCGGCTATGAGCGCATCGCCGTCGATGTCGCCCCCGACGGCCCCCGAGACGGCGGGCCGGCCGGTATCGATGCCCGCACCGTGCGCACCCTTGCCAAGCTTCCCGGCGTCGCCGCCGCCGCGGGCCGGTTCGACGGCTTCGCCGCCGTCGCCGACCGTGACGGCAAGCTGATCGGTGACGGCACGTCCTCCCAGGGCGGCAACTTCGCCCCGGCAGCGGACGGCAAGGACCCCGCCTACCGCTTCACCGAGGGTTCCGGCCCGACCGGCAAGGACACGATCGCCCTCGACGGGACCACCGCCGCGAAGGGCGGATACCACGTCGGTGACACCGTGCGCGTCGGCACGAACAAGGGTGCCGCCTCCTACACCCTCAACGGCATCTTCCGCACCGACGGGACCAAGCTTCCCTCCGGAGGAAGCCTGACGCTCTTCACCAGGGCGACCGCACAGGAACTCTTCCTCCAGGCAGGCCACTTCCAGCACGTCGAGCTCACGGCCACACCCGGCACCGACGTCACCCGGCTCCTCGGCCGCGTCGAATCCGTGCTGCCCAAGGGCACCAGCGCGGTGACCGGCGCCGGGCTCGCTCAGATCAAGGCGAACCTCGCCACCCACGACAGCGACACCATGAGCCAGATCCTGGTGGGCTTCGCCGCGGTCGCCCTGTTCGTCGCCACCTTCCTCATCTCCAACACCTTCACCATGCTGGTCGCCCGGCGCACCCGGGAGCTGGCCCTGATGCGGGCCGTCGGCGCCACACGCAAGCAGGTGCGCCGCATCCTCCTCGCCGAGTCCCTGCTCGTCGGCGCGATCGCCTCGGTGGCCGGTCTCGCCGTCGGCACCGGGGGCGCCGGGCTGCTCCAGGCGCTCTTCGCCCCGGCCGACACCCCGGCTGCCCCGCTGGTTCTCACGCCGGGCACCGTGATCACCGCCCTCCTTGTCGGCACCCTCCTGCCCATGGTCGCCGCGTGGCTGCCGATCCGCCGGGCGATGGCCATCCCGCCCGTCGCCGCACTCAGCACGGCCGAGCAGACAGCGCCCGCGCGCGCCGGCTCGCTGCGCACCGGCCTGAGCGCCGCACTCGCGGTCACCGGCACCGCCACCGTGGTGTACGGCGCCCTCACCACGGCCAAGGACGCCCGGACCGTCATCGGCATCGGCGCGGCCCTCACGCTGACGGGGGTGATCGGCCTCATCCCGTTGCTCTCCCGGCCGGTCGTCACCCTGTTCAAGCCGCTGCTGACCCGCCTGGCCCCGGTCCACGGTGACCTCGCCGCCCGCAACACCGTGCGCGACCCGCGTCGCACCGGCGCCACGGCCACCGCGCTCGCCATCGCCCTCACCCTCGCCTCGGGCCTGTCCGTCCTGGGGGCCTCCGCCTCCCAGTACCTCGAGCGCGCGACCACCCACGACCTCAGCGCCGACTACGTGGTCAAGCCCGCGGGTGGCCAGCAGATGACCGCCGTCACCACCGAGCCCCTGAAGAAGCTGCCCGGCGCCACCTACAGCCCGCTCAACCAGTCCACCGAATACCGCCTGGGCGGTGTCTCCTCCGTCCTGACCGGCGTCGACCCCACCAGCATCGGCCAACTGCTGCGGTACGACGTCATCGAGGGTTCCCTCGACAACCTCGCCAAGGGCCAGATCGCCGTGGCCGACTTCAAGGCCGAGCAGGCAGGCTGGCACGTCGGTCAGACCCTCCCCCTCCAGCGGCAGAACGACAAGCGCGGCAGCGTCACCATCGGCGCCGTCTACCGGGCGGACGAGCAGAGCGATCTGATGCCCAGCATCACCGCACCCGACTCCCTCGTCGCCCGTTACGACTCCGCCCCGAGCACCCACGCGGTCCTCGTCGCCACCCACGGCGGATCCACCCGGACCGCGCTCGCGGCCGTCACCCACGCCCTCGGCGACAACCCCGCGCTGGCCGTCCTCGACCAGGACGGCATCCGGGCCCAGGACAGCAGCGGCATCGGCGAGCAACTCAACGTCTTCTACGCCCTGTTGAGCATGGCCCTGGCGATCGCCGCACTGGGCATCGCCAACACCCTCGCGATGTCCGTCCTCGAACGCCGCAAGGAGATCGGCACGTTGCGCGCCCTCGGTCTGGACCGCGCGGGAGTGACCCGCATGATCCGCCTGGAGGCCCTGCTCCTCGGCGCACTTGGCGCGACCCTCGGCACGGTCATGGGCGTCTTCCTGGGCTGGGCCCTCGGTCGCACCCTCCAAGAGAGCGTGGTGGGCTACGAGTTGGTCCTCCCCTGGGGCCGCCTCGCCCTCGGCGTACTCATCGCCCTGGCCGGCGCACTGCTCGCCTCGCTCTGGCCGGCCCGCAGAGCCGCCCGGGTCGACATCCCCGCGGCGACCACAGCACAGTGACCACCCACCCGCCACGCTCATCCGGAGCGACACTCAACGCCCTCTGAAAGCCATCGCGAAGCCACGACGCACGGCCTCCGGGCCACCGCTCAGTTCTGCGCCGGTCATGGCGTAGTGGCCTTCTTGCTCCGTGCAGTTTTCTGGAGGGCATCGGAAATCCGTCGGGGGGTGAGCGTGATCTGTCGGCGGTATGTCGGTGGAGGTTGCGACCGTGGGCGGATTGGTGCTCCCCATGAGCACGCTGCCCAGAGCGCAAGGAGCCTGTCATCGTGTCGTCCGCATCCCAGAGCCGACCGTGGGACGTTCACCGGCTGCCGTCTGCCGAGGGCAGGATCTTCCTGGTCACCGGGGGTAACGCGGGGATCGGCTACTTTGCCGCGGAGCAGCTCGCCGCCACCGGCGCCGTCGTCATACTCGGCAGCCGGGACCGCGCGAAGGCCGACGCCGCCATGGCCTCGATCCGCTCGCGCGTCCCCGGCGCGCAGGTGCGGCACCTTCACATGGACCTTGCCGACCTGTCGTCCCTGAAGACCGCCGCAGACAGGCTGGACCTCGATCATCTCGACGCGGTGGTCCACAACGCCGGGGTCGCGCTCGACGACCCGCCGCGTCGAGAGACCGAGGACGGCCACGAGCTGATGTTCGGCACCAACCACCTCGGCCACTTCGCGCTGACCCAGTGGCTGGCCCCCCTGCTGTCCGCGGCGCCGGGGGGCCGCATCGTGACGGTGGGAAGCTTCGCGGCGCGGTCCGAGCGACTGGACCTCGGCGATCTCCAGTCGACCCAGGACTACCGGCCCAAGCGCACCTACGGCCGGTCGAAGCTGGCCCAGATGTGCTTCGGCTTCGAACTCGATCGCCGCCTGCGTGCCGTCGGCAGCACGGTGCTCAGTGTGGTGGCCCACCCCGGCGGCGCTCTGGACTCGCTCACCCCGTCCCGCCCGCCGGTAGGCGTCACCACCACCGCCGGCGAGCGGCTGCGCGCCTTGCCCTCCGCGCTCTTGGTGCAGGGCAAGGACGCCGGAGCATGGCCCGTCGTCCGTGCCGTCCTCGACCCGGAGGTGCGGGGAGGGCAGCTGTGGGGGCCGAGGGTCTTCGGCCTGCGGGGCAAACCGCGGCGTGAGCCCACCCCCTCGCATATGGCCGACCCGGCCGTCGCCGCTCACCTGTGGGCCGTCAGCAGTGAGCTGGTCGGCGCCGATCCGCACCTCGGCTTTCGGTAGGCGCGGAGGTGGCGGCCGGCGAGGTGGCTCTCGAGCGTCTTGACGTAGCGGCTCGCGATGCCCCGCCGGGCCTTCACGGGGGCGGCATGGTGGCGATGCCCGGTGCGGGCTCGGGCCACACCAGCAGGACGGGGCAGGGGGCATGGTCGACGATGAAGCGGCTGGCCGGCCCCAGGCTCCGCGGCCCGAGGTGCGTACGGTCGCCGTCGCGGGCGAGAACGAGCAGGTCCGCGCCCTCCGCCGCGGCGACGACCTCCCGCTCGACGCGGCCGGTGCGCTCGACCCGGGTGCACGGGCGGCCCAGGCGCTGCTCGGCCTGAGCGAGGAGTTGGTCGGCGGAGGCGGCGGCCAGGTGCTCCAGTCTGGTGCCGGGGTCTCGTTCGGGGTGGCCGCGGCCGAGCAGACCGGCGAACGCGCCGTGCGCCGCACCCGGGACGTCGGCCGGAGTGACGTGGAGCAGCACGATCGCGGCACCGTCGGGGGCGTGGGTACGCGTGGCGTCGATGCCGGCGGGCCAGGTGCCTTCGGTGATCCAGGCGATGACTTTCATGGCGGTCAGCCTCCGATGAGGGTCAGCGAGGTCCACAGTGCCAGCACCGACAGCACCAGCGCGGCAGGCACGGTGAGCACACCGAGCCGGGTGAACTCGCCGAGTGCGACGTCACTGTCGTGTTCGTGCACGATGCGCCGCCACAGCAGCGTGGCCAGGGATCCGGCATAGGTGAGGTTCGGGCCGATGTTCACGCCCAGCAGCACCGCCAGGACCGCGCCGGGCCCGGACGGGGCGGTCAGCGGCAGCAGCACCAGCACGGCGGGCAGGTTGTTGATGGCATTGGCCAGCACCGCGGCCAGAGCCGCGGTGCCGAGCAGAGCCGCGAGGCCCGTGCCACCGGGGACCAGGTGCCCCAGCCCGGTGGCCAGCCCGTTGTCGACGACCGCACGGACCACCACGCCCAAGGCCAGTACGAAGGCGAGGAACGGTACCGCGGCGGCGCGCACGACGGCCGTGGGCGTGGTGCGGCGCTGCACCAGGGCCCGCCCGGCGAGCACGACGGCACCCGCGAAGGCCGCCCAGGCCGGATCGATCCCCACCGCGGAGGTCAGCACGAAACCGGCCAGCGTGCACACCACCGTGACCAGGGCGAACACCGGCACCTCGCGCGGCTCGGCGGCCGGCGGGGCCTGAGCCCCGGCATCGAGGTCGGTGGCGAAGAACCGGCGGAAGACCACGTACTCGCAGGCGATCGCCACCAGCCACGGCAAGGCCATCAGCGCGGCGAACCGGGTGAAGCTCAGCCCGCTGGCGGCGAACGCCAGAAGGTTCGTCAGGTTGGAGACCGGCAACAGCAGCGACGCGGTGTTGGACAGGTGAGTGCAGGCGTAGACATGCGGTTTGGGCCGGGCGCCGAGCCGGGCTGCGGTGGCGAACACCACCGGCGTGAGGAGCACGATGGTGGCGTCCAGACTGAGCACCGCAGTGATCACCGATGCGGCCGCGAACACCTGCACCAGCAGCAGGTGCGGGCGACCCGCCGCACTCCGGGCCATCCAGACCCCGCACGCATGGAACAGCCCCTCGTCATCGCACAATTGGGCAAGGACCAGGACCGCCGCGAGGAATCCGATCACCGGCCCCAGCCGCTCCGCCTCCTCGCGGGCGTGCCCCCACGAGATCGCCCCGGTCGCGATCACCACGCCCGCGGCCGGGACGGCCACGACCGCCTCCGGCCACCCGAACGGTCGGATGACCGCGCACGCCAGCACCGCCAGGAGCAGGAAGACGGAGACAGCCTCCGCCACAGATGAGTTCACCGTCAGATCTTCTCCCGGCACGATGCGGCGGCCGCACGTTCATCTGTCGGGAGTCGGGCAGGCTGCTTCATTTCCACCAGCCTCCGGCACAGCAACTGCTGGGACACGGAAGGCGTGGTGGGGCCCCAGGTTGGTCTTCGTGCCGGATCAGCGAATGACGAGGGCGGCGTGGTGTTCGTAGGGCACGAAAACTCCGGGACGGGGCGGAACAACTGATTCCGCACTATCCCTCCGGGTACCCGGAGGCGACGCTCGGAGAGCAGGTATTGCATCTTCAGGAATACCCCCGGGGGTACCCCTGTTAGAGTGCATGCAGATACCCCGGGGGTACACCGCTTCAGTGAGGAGTCGCAGTCGTGTTCTTCGTCGACACCTTGGAATTCGAGGGCCTGGGCAACCGCAGCTACCTGGCCGGCGGGCGTGGTGCCGCGGTGGCGGTGGACCCGCCCCGGGACATCGAGCAGGTCATCGCCGCGGCGGCCCGCCGCGGGGTTCGCATCGCCTGTGTGGTCGAGACCCACGTGCACAACGACTACATAAGCGGCGGTCTGGAGCTGGCCCGCGTCACCGGTGCCCGCTATCTGGTGCCGGCCGGGGCGTCGGTCGCCTTCAGCCGTACTCCGGTCGCCGATGGTGACACGTTGACGGTGGACGAGGGCTTGGTGCTGCGTGCCGTGGCCACGCCCGGTCACACCCCGCACCACACCTCCTACGTCGCGGAAGAGGAAGGCGAGGCGGTGGCGGCGTTCACCGGCGGATCGCTGCTGATCGGCACCGTCGGGCGGCCGGACCTGGTGGAGCCGCGGCTCACCGAGCAGTTGGCCCGTGCTCAGCACGCCTCCGCCCATCGCCTGGCCGACGAGCTGGACGACGGCGTTCCGGTGCTGCCCACCCACGGGTTCGGCAGCTTCTGCTCCTCCTCCCAGGCGGAGGGCGACACGAGCACGATCGGCAAGGAGCGCAAGACCAACAACGCGCTGACCAAGGACGTGGACACCTTCGTCGCCGAGCTGCTCGCCGGACTGGACGATGTGCCCGCCTACTACGCGCACATGGGCCCGGCCAACGCCGCCGGTCCCGTTCCCATCGACCTGACCCCGCCGCGGCCGGCGAACGCCGAGGAGATCGCCGAGCGGCTGGCGGCCGGGGAGTGGGTGGTGGACCTGCGCAACCGCGTCGCCTTCGCCGAGGGGCACGTGGCCGGATCGTTCAACTTCGAGGGCGCGGGCAAGCTCGCCACCTACCTGGCCTGGCTGATCCCGTGGGGCAAGCCGGTCACCCTGCTGGCCGAGACGCCCGAACAGATCGCCGCCGCACAGCGTGAGCTGGCCCGGGTGGGCATCGACCGCCCTGCCGCCGCCGCCACCGGCGACCCGCACGCATGGGTCCGTGAGGGCGAGCAGCCGGCCTCGTTCCCCCGCGCCCGCTTCGCCGACCTGGCGACGGTACGCGAGCGCGGCGAGCAGGTGGTGGTGCTGGACGTGCGCCGGGATGCCGAGCGTGCGGACGGGTTCATCGACGGCTCGGTGCACCTCCCGATCCACGAGCTGCCCGGCCGCCTCGGCGAGGTGCCGAACGGTGTGGTCTGGGTGCACTGCGCCGGCGGGATGCGCGCGGCGATCGCCGCATCCCTGCTGCACGCCGCCGGGCGCGAGGTGGTCGCCGTCGACGACGCCTTCGAGGCCGCCGCCGACGCTGGTCTCACCCTCACCCGTCCCGACAGCACCGAGTGATCGCTGTACCGCACCACGAACACCGAAAGATCGCCTCATGTTCTCGCTTCTTCGCCGTGGCCCCGGCCGCCTCTCCCCCGCGCAGGCCCACCAGCAGGCCACCGACGGCCAGGCCGTCCTCGTCGACGTCCGGGAAACGCCGGAGTGGAACGCCGGTCACGCGCCGGGCGCACTGCACCTGCCGCTTTCCCGCCTGATGGCCGGCGCTGCTCTCCCGGCCGCCGCGCGGGGCACACCGGTGGTGGCCGTCTGCCGCACCGGGCACCGCTTCCGGCAGGCCGCCGAGCTGCTGGCCGGCCGCGGCGTTCCGGCGGCGGATGTCGTCGGCGGCATGACCGCCTGGGCCCGAGCGGGCCTGCCGGTCACCGACCGGAGCGGCGGCAGCGGTGTCATAGCGTGAGCGCGCTGATCCTGGCCCTGGCCGCCGGAGGCGTGGTCGGGCTCGCGCTCGGCGCGCTCGGCGGGGGCGGCAGTGGACTGGCGGTGCCCGCGCTGATCTACCTGCTCGGCTTCACCCCGGCGGCCGCCACCACCGCCAGCCTGATCATCGTCACCGCCACCTCGCTCACCGCCCTGTATGCCCACGCCCGCACCGGCAACGTGCGCTGGAAGGCCGGCACCCTCTTCGCCACGGCCGGACTCCTGCCCGCCGCCGCGGCCGGGGCGGCCGCCTCCCGACTGCCCCAGCCGGTCCTGACCGCCACGTTCGCCGCCATCGCCGCACTCGCCGCCGTCAAAATGCTGCGCACCGGCCAGGCGAGCACCGGCCAGGCGAGCACCGGCCAGGCGAGCTCCGGACAGATGAGCTCCGGAGAGCCGCCGGCGGTGCGGCCGGCCAAGGCTGCCGGGACCGGTGCAGGGCTGGGGGCGCTGACCGGACTGCTCGGGGTCGGCGGGGGCTTCCTCGCCGTCCCAGCTCTGGTCACCGTGCTCGCCTTCGAGATGCAAGCCGCCGTCGGCACCAGCCTGCTGGTCATCTCGGCGAACTCACTCGCCTCCCTGGCCACCCGCGGCGCCACCACCGCCGGCGTCAACTGGTCGGTGATCGGCCCCTTCGCCGGCGCCGCGATCCTGGGCGCCTGGGACGGCAAACGCCTGGCCACCAAAGTCACCGGCACCCTGCTGCAGCGGACCTTCGCCGTCGTGCTGCTGGCCGTGGCCGCCCTCATGCTCGTCGACGCCCTCACCTGACCGTCGCGCGCCGCAGCGCCCGGCGCGTGTACAAGCCGCCGTGTGCTCAAGCCAGTGGCGTGTGCTCAAGCCAGTGAAAGGAACAGCTTCTCCAGCCGGGCACGCATCTGCTCCCGGTCCCCCGAGGCGGCCATGTCCGCATCGGTCAGGCAGTGCTGCAGACCGGTGGCGATGATCGCGAAACCCGCTTTGTCCAGAGCCCGGGAGGCCGCCGCGAGCTGCGTGACCACCTCCTCGCAGTCCCGCCCCTCCTCGATCATCCTGATCACACCGGCGATCTGCCCCTGCGCCCTGCGCAGCCGGTTGACCACCGTCTTCAGTTCCTCAGCCGCCATCGCCAGTTCCACAACCCACACTCCTTCGCGGATACCCCCTTGGGTATCCTAGCCAAGGGGCAACGCCGAACCCAGCGAAGGAAAATCCCCGTGGCACGCCCCACCGCCCTCACCGCCGACCAGGCCAGGGCTCGCCTGCACGAGCTGACCGTCATCGACGTGCGCACCCCCGGCGAGTACGCCTCCGGCCACCTGCCCGGCGCCCACAACCTCCCCCTCGACCACCTCGACCAGGCCCTGCCCGCCTTGAAGACGGCCGCCGACCGCGGCGCCCTTCTCGTCGTCTGCGCCTCCGGCACCCGCTCCGCCACCGCCTGCATGCGCCTGTCCGAACACGACATCAGCGCCGCCACACTCACCGGCGGCACCACCGCCTGGACACAGCTCGGCCACGACACCCACCGCCCCGCCGGCACCCGCACCCCCTGGGCCATGGACCGCCAGGTCCGCCTCGCCGCCGGCACCCTCGTACTGACCGGGCTGCTCGCCGCACGGCGCCGGCCCCGGGCCCGACTGCTGTCCGCGGGCGTAGCCGGCGGCCTGGTCTTCTCTGCCCTCACCAACACCTGCGGCCTGGCCAAGATCCTCGCCAAACTCCCCCACAACCGGCCCAGGACCACCGACCTTGAGGCCACCCTCGCCGCCCTGACCGGCTGACACACCGGGCCCACGAGGAACCGCTGCGGGCCTTCACGGACACCTTCGCCGGAATCGCCCCCGGGTCCGTCGCGCCGTTCCGCGCCGCCCAACTGACCGGAGGCGCGGTCACACTGGGACTGACGGCGGCTTTCTTCGGCCGCCGGGTCGGAGCGGGCGGCCCGAGCGAGCGCCGCGACCCCTCGACTGGCGCACGGCCGTTTGTGAGTTTCCGGTATGACCGGAATATTCGAAACGGGTATGCACGCCTGGGTATACCCGCCTTCCCCTGGCTACGTTCTGTAGCGCCACGCCCTCCGCCGTGATCCACCCGGTGTCCCGTCCACGAGGAGTTCCAGCATGACCACCCCCAGGGTGCGCCCTGAGTCGGCGCCCGCCATGGACGGACAGTTCGAGTTCGTCCAGGCCGGCTGGTCCCACGCCAAGGGATGCGTTCCCGGCGACCCGACCGCACCCGACCGCACCGTCAAGGGCACCGGCCCGGAGGGCGGGAGCCGGAGCGACGTCGACCGCGGCCCGAAGGACGGCCTCACGAACACGCCGCGGTTCGTCACCACCCAGGGCATGGCCTACGCCTTCACCCCTTCGCCCTCACGCCCCGCCTCCTCGCCACGGGCGATCCCTGCCCAGGCACTGACGGGCCCCTCCCTGCGGTTCGTCCGGCATTCCCCCACCTCTGACATAGGAAGCGACGCATGGACAACAGCCCCCTCACCCTCCCCACCGTCCCCCCATCCAGCAACGGCCACGGTCCCGAACCCGAACCTCCCTCGGAACTCCACCGGCAGCTCGCCCGTGCCCTGCTGCTGATCGGCCCGAACGACGAAGACCTCAAACTGCGCTACCTCAAGACGCTGATCGACAACGGTCTGCCCCCGACCACCGCCGCCGAGCGCAAGCGCGTCCTGATCGTCGGCGCCGGCATCGCCGGTCTGGTCGCCGGTCACCTGCTGAAGAACGCCGGCCACGAGGTGACCATCCTGGAAGCCAACGCCAACCGGGTGGGTGGCAGGCTGAAGACCTTCCGTACCGAGGACCCGAAGAATCCCGCGTTCTGGGACGAGAAGCAGTACGCCGAGGCCGGGGCGATGCGGATTCCGGACTTCCACCCGCTCACCCTGGCCCTTATCGACAAACTCGGCCTGACCCGAAGGCTGTTCTACAACGTCGACATCGAACCGGGCACCGGCAACGAGCACGTACCCGTCCCCCCGGTTGTCTACCGCTCCTTCAAGAACAACGAGAAGTGGCAGTACGGGAGCGAGAGCCCCGAATTCAAGGCCCCGACCAAGGCCAACCGCACCTGGATCCGCACCAACCGCGTCCAGGCACGCAGGAGGGACTACGCCCTCAATCCGCGTCCCGTCAACGAGGGCTTCAACCTCTCCGGCAGCGAGGCGTGCACGCAGGTGTCCCAACTGGTCAACCAGGCCCTGGACCCGGTCCGGGACTACTACTCCGTGCTCAAGTCCAACGGCGAGCGCGAGAACAAACCGTTCGAGGAGTGGCTGGACGGCTGGGCCAGGGTCATCCGGGACTTCGACGGCTACTCGATGGGCCGCTTCCTCCGGGAGTACGCGGGCTTCAGCGACGAGGCGATCGAGGCCATCGGCACCATCGAGAACATGACCTCCCGCCTCCACCTGGCCTTCTTCCACACCTTCCTGGGACGCAGCGACATCAACCCCAACGCCACCTACTGGGAGATCGACGGCGGCAGCTGGAAACTCCCCTACCGGCTCGCGGACGGCCTCAAGGACAACATCCAGATGGGCCAGCGGATGACCCGCCTGGAATACCTGGACCCCTGGAGCGACGGCGCCACCAGCCGGGTCACCCGGTCGGCCGGGCACCGGGTGGAGATCGAAACGGTGAGCGAGCAGGACCCCCAGGCCCCGCCGAGGATCTGGGAAGGCGACCTGGCCATCGTCACCGTGCCCTTCTCCAGCCTCCGGTTCACCCGCGTGAACCCGCCGTTCTCGTACAAGAAGCGCCGCGCCATCATCGAGACCCACTACGACCAGGCCACCAAGGTGCTGCTCGAATTCTCCCGCCGCTGGTGGGAGTTCACCGAGGAGGACTGGAAACGGGAGCTCGGCGAAGACCTGTACCGGTGGTACCAGCAGATGGGCGAGGACGAGGCCGAGGCCGCACGGGCCATGCCGGAGCACCTGCGCAACGCCCCGCACGGGCCGCTCGGCCTCCTCAGCGGGGTGGCGGACACCGAGGTCAGTGAGGCACAGCTGAAGCACTACCGCAACTGGTCGCTCCAGCAGGCACCGGTCCGGGAAGCCAGCCATGTCTTCGGTGGCGGCTCCACCACCGACAACCCCAACCGCTTCATGTACTACCCCTCCCATCCCGTCCCGGGCAGCGACGGCGGCGTGGTCCTGGCCAGTTACAGCTGGTCGGACGACGCGGCGCGCTGGGACTCCATGGACGACGACGAGCGCTACATCTACGCCCTGCGCAACCTCCAGACCCTCCACGGCCGTCGCATCGAGGCGTTCTACACCTTCCACGGCCGGACCCAGAGCTGGCTGCGCGATCCATACGCCTTCGGCGAGGCGGCCGTCTACACCCCGCACCAGATGACCAGCTTCCATCTGGACGCCATGCTGCCGGAGGGCCCGATCCACTTCGCCGGCGAGCACATCTCCCTCAAGCACGCCTGGATCGAGGGCGCGGTGGAGACCGCCGTGGCCGCCGCCATCGCGGTCCACGAGACGCCGCGGCCGGCCGACCTCGCCGCCATGGAACCCGCAACAGCCGCCCGTCCGCAGGAGGCTCTGACGTCATGACGACCACCCACACCGGCGCATGGAACGTGGGCCGCTACCTCGCCACCCGCCTCCAACAGCTCGGCGTCACCCACCTGTTCGGGGTGCCCGGCGACCATCTGGGGCCCTTCCTGTCGATCATGCAGGAAACCACCGACGTGCGGTGGGTCGGCACCCCCACCGAGGTGGGAGCCGGCTTCGCCGCCGACGCCTACGCCCGGGCCAAAGCCGCCGACGCGGACCCGGACAAGGGCGAGGTGGCCATCGGCGCGGTCGCCGTCACCTACAGCGTGGGCTCCTTCAACCTCCTCAACCCCATCGGCGGCGCCTACGTCGAAGAGGTACCGCTGGTCGCCATCAACGCGGCCCCGTCCTACGAGCAGTGGCTCAACTACCAGGCGATCGGCCTGCTCACCTCCCACATGAGCCAGCGCCGCGAGAGCAACCTGGACGTCTACCGCCAGGTCACCGTCGACGCCCAGGTGATCTCCAACGCCGCGCTGGCTCCCGTCCAGATCGACACCGCGCTCACCGCGTGCCTGTCCGAGCGCCGGCCGGTCTACCTGGAGATCATGGACGATGTCTGGAAAGCGCCCTGTCCCGAACCAACGGGCACGATCGAACCCCGGGTGCGGCCGTCCACCACCCGCAACGACGAGATGTGCCGGGCCGCGGTCAAGGCCACCGTGGAACTGATCGACCGCCACCGCAACCCCATCCTGTGGGCCGGTGAGGAGATCGAACGGCAGCGGCTGGAAGGAAAATTCACCTCCCTGGTGGAGAACACCGGGATCCCGTTCTGCACCACCATCGGCGCCAAGTCCGTCGTCTCCGAGAACACCCCGGGCTTCTCCGGCGTCTACAACGGCAAGGCCAGCGATCCCAAGGTGCGCGAGACCTTCAAGGCACACGGCTGCCGAATCGGCCTGGGCACCTGGTCGACGTCGAAGAACCTCGGCGGCGAGCAGGCGCTCGGCGACGACTGGGCGGTTGCCGTACGCGACGGCGTCAGCGTCGGCGCCAGGTACTTCCCCAGCGTCCAGCTCCCGCACTTCATCGAGGAGCTGGAGAAGGCCCTGAGGGAACGCTTCGGCCACCGCGGTCTGGCCGCCGACGCCTTCGCGCTCGCCCATGACCAGGGCCTGGCCGTACCCGCGAGCACGGACGCCTACCTGTCCGGCCTCAGCTCCTCGGACCAGCCGGCGGACCTGCCGGTGACCTACGACAGCTTCTTCGAGCACATCAGCGCGTTCCTCCAGGAGCAGACCACGGGCTCGGGCACCGGCGCCACCACCCCGTACACCGTGATCTCGGACGCCGCGTTCGCCCTGATCGGCTCGATGAACCTGCGCATGCCCGAACGTGCCTCGTACATCGCACAGAACAGCTGGCTGTCCATCGGCTACTCGGTCGGTGCCACCACCGGCATCGCCCTCGCCAGGAAGCGGCGGAACAAGCGCCCACTGGTGTTCGTCGGCGACGGATCGTTCCAGGAGACCTGCCAGGAACTCTCCACCCACGTCCGCCAGTTGCTCAATCCCGTGATCTTCGTGCTGGACAACGAAGGCTTCTACGGCATCGAGCAGATGCTGGTCAACCCCTGCTATTACAAGGGCCGGACGTCCGACGGCGCCGACTTCTACAACGTCCTCCACCCCTGGAACTACGACCGCCTGGCCGAGGTGTTCGGATCCGAGAAGACCCCGATGACCGGCGAGCAGATCCACAACCACGGCCAGCTGGCAACCCTGTTGGACCGCATCACCAACCCGGAGGACACCCTCAACACCGGACCGACCCTGGCCCAGATCAGGCTCGCCCGCCATGACTACCCCAAGGCCATGACATACAAGATCAAGGAGAAGTGCCCCGACTGAGGACCGGCGGCGGGGACCATACCGGTGGCACCGGTCGAGCCGGTGGAGCCGGTGGAGCCGGTGGAGTGGTCCCCGCCCGATGTCTGACGGCCCAGTCGGCTACCGACCCGCAACGCGAGCGCACGGACCCTCTGGCTGGGTTCACCACGCAAACGCGTCACGTCACCGGCTCGTTGCCACTCGGGCCGGTCCACCGCCCCGGCCACCCCTGGTACTGATTGCCATGTCGGGTGCCTTCGTCGGCGTCGTCTTCCAAAGCGGCGATGCGGGCCTTGTATTCGGCCTGCGGGATCTGCCCGAGGGTCGCAAGACGCTCCAGTTCCACGGCGTGGACGTCGTGCGCGATCTTGCGGCTCTGTTCCACTTGCGCTCTGCTGAATTTGACGGCCCGGGCGCGCTCTCTGGAGTGATTCCGCTGTAACTGCTCGGCAATCATCCGTGCGGTCTGTTCGAAGTAATCGTCGTGTCGGCCTGACCACATCTCGCCACCTCGTTTTCCCTTAAAAGAGTTGAAGCGCAAGCGCCTGGGTCTGTCGGCCGGTTGGGGCGAGCACCCCGCTACCACGACCGTAACCTTCTGGCTCTCACGGTGCCGGCAACCGAGGGCGGCTCCCTGTTCCTCCGGCGGCCTTCATGAGGCCCCATGGAGACGGCTCGGCTCCCCACCTCGCCGTCTCAGAGATGCTCAGTCGAGGCAGAACTCGTTGCCCTCGATGTCCTGCATCACGATGCACGAATCGTTGCCGTCATACAGGAGTCGCACGCGTACCGCGCCGAGCGGGACCAGTCGCTCGCATTCGGCTTCGAGCGCGGCCAGGCGCTCTTCACCCACGAGTCCGGTGCCGACCCGCACGCAAAGATGTACCCGATTCTTGACGACCTTGCCTTCGGGAACGCGCTGAAAGAACAGTCGCGGCCCCACACCCGAGGGGTCACTGCAGGCGAACCATGAACCCCGATCCTCAGGCGGCCGCGAGCGGTCGAAATCGTCCCAAGTGGCGAACCCCTTCGGAGGCGGCGATACGACGTACCCCAACACCTCGCACCAAAAGCGAGCGACACGCTCAGGTTCTGCGCAGTCGAAGGTGACTTGGAACTGCTTGATCGATGACATCGGCGCACGATAGCAGGGGCGGTCTGTTGCTCATCTCCCGGTGGGCGCCTGCAACTTGACCAGGGTGATCCTTGCGTAGCCGCTGCTGGTGCGGCACAACGTCCCCTGTCCAACCGGGCAATCCCGCCTCACCGCAAGCAGTCCGTCATCGGGCGACCGCCCGGGGGAGGCGCGGTCCGGCGCCACACCTCATCCCCTCCCAGACCCCGCACGATCCGCGCCAAGAGCCGCGGCTATGTCCGACACCTCCGTAAACCCTCTTAGGCTGGCCTGAACACAGCATCATTACTGGCTCAGCTTGGAGAACATGTGCCGCCGGTTCAGCGCATCACCTCACGCAACGCCCGCTTTCAGCAGTGGGAGTCGCTGCTGAACAACCGCAACAAGCGAACGCGAGTACGCGAGTTCCTGGTGCAGGGTGTTCGTCCCATCTCGATGGCAGTCCGGTACGGCTGGCCCGTCAAGGCGCTGCTATACGACGGCAACCGGGCGCTGTCGCAGTGGGCGGAGGACCTGCTGCGGACAGTCGACGCCGAGCGGATCGCCATGGCGCCGGACATGCTGGCGGACCTCGGGGAGAAGAACGAGCACGCCCCGGAGCTCGTCGCCGTCATCGAGATGCCGGCCGACGACTTCGGCCGGTTCAGCGCCGGCGACAACTTCCTCGGTGTCCTGTTCGACCGGCCGACCAGCCCTGGGAACATCGGCAGCATCATCCGGTCAGCGGACGCCTTCGGGGCGCACGGGCTCATCGTGTCGGGACACGCGGCCGACGTGTACGACCCCAAGTCGGTGCGGGCGAGCACCGGTTCCCTGTTCGCCTTGCCTGCGGTACGCGTCCCAAGGCCCAACGATGTGATGGCGTGGGTCGAGGCGCAGCGGGCCGGAGGGCAGTCGATCGTCCTGGTCGGCACCGACGAGAAGGGGGACTGTGATGTCTTCGACTTCGACTTCACCCAGCCGGCGTTGCTTCTGATCGGCAACGAGACGTCCGGACTGAGCAGCGCCTGGCGGGATCTGTGCGACCACACGGTCAGCATTCCGATGACCGGCTCGGCGAGCTCACTGAACGCCGCGAACGCCGCAACCGCCGTGCTGTACGAGGCTTCCCGGCAGCGGATCGCCGCGAGGAAGCGTCCGGCCTGACGCCGTACGTCAACGCCCGGCGCGGGCGCCCGACCGGACTGGCCCCGGGTGCCCTCAGCCGGACCGGCCCAGGCCGAGCCGCACCGCGCGCTCCAGCGGCGAGTAGGCGCCGTCGGCGCGGTCGAGGTCGAGCGGAGCGGCCGCCACCAGGGGAGGCTGCGCCATGAACCTGGGCCGGGTGCCGCAGTTGGGCTGGGCGGCATGGATCAGGAACGGGTGACACAGATAGACGTCACCGGCCTGCCCGGTGGCGAGCGCCATTGGGCGGTCGGGGGCGTCGAGCCTGCCCGCTGCGTTCATGGTCCTGCAGAGTTCCATGAAGCCGAGGCCGCGCTCACCCGCCGGGGCGAGGAAGTGCGGGACGTCCAGGTGCGAACCGACCTTGATCCGGGTCGGCCCGTGATCGGCGTCGACGTCGGAGAACAGGAAGAGCATCAGCAACGCCCGCTCGCGGGAGCGGAGGTTGAGCCAGTAGCCGCTCTCCCCCACAGGCACGTAGCTGGCGTCCATGTGCCACCCGGTGTCGCCCGAGTCGTCCGGGTGCGGGAACCGGATGGGGAAGGTGCCGAGCCCGGTGCGTGGCAGCCATCGCCCCGGGCCGACCAGTTGGTCGAAGGCACCGTGCAGACGCGGTGTGGTGGCGGCCCGGCGGAACGGCTCGTCCCCGTAACCCGACAGCCTGACCACGGGCCGGGTCCAGGTGGCGGGATCGTCCGGGTTGCATCCGGTCTCGCGCCACAGGAAAGCGCGGCACTCGTCGGCCAGCGACCGCGGAAAAGCACCTTCAAGATGGACAAAGCCATCGGTGACAAAGCGCTCTACCTGGTCAGATGTCAGAACATTCTGCATGAGGGAATTCTCAAGCGAAGTCAGTACGTCCTCAAAGGGATTACGGCGCTCGGGCCACGGACGGCGCAGCCCACAGGAACCCGCACTGTCGGCGCGGTGGCGCTTCCTTCAAGAAGGGCACCAAGTCCGCAGGTGTTCAGCGGCAGGTCAGCGGCAGTGCACCGGCACGGCACGGCGGACCGACGGGGAAGAGCTGGTCCACAGTGGGGAATTACCGCAGCTGCCGATGGTTCAGAAGCGATGGTTCAGAAGCGATGGTTCTGGATGCCAGAAGTGAAGGATTTTGGACTTCTGGCGGAGACCCGGCCACCCTTGGAACCAGCCTCGGCTCCCGGCTCATCGCCTATCAGAGCCGACCCCACGGGCAGCTCATCCGCCCCCATCCCATGCACCGGAGCCAACGAACATGCGCCTCAAACTCGTCCACGGAATCGCCCTGCTGTGCACCGGCCTCCTCGCCGGCGCGTTCGGGTATGGCGCAGCCAATCTCGTGCCCACCTTCAACGCCGTACCGCTGGAGATGCGGCTGTCATTCCACGCCGAACTGATGAAGATGAACGGCATCACCATGCAGGCGGCGATGGGTGCGTCGATCCTGAGTTGCCTGACCCTCGCCGTCCTGACAGCGGGCCGCGCCCGGCTGCTCGCGGGGGCGGCAGGTCTACTGGCCCTCGCGTCCTTCCTGACAACCCGGTTCGGCAACGTGCCCATCAACGGACGGATCAAGCAGTGGGCGCTCACCGCGGCCCCGGCCGATCACGCGGAGATCCTGCGGCGCTGGGAACTGTTCAACGACATACGCACCCTCACCGCCATCGCAGCCTTTGTTCTCCTCATCGTCCTCGCCGTCAGCGGACTGCGAGCGGCCGTCCACCCGGTGCCTGAACGGGCGGACCGGCCCTAGTGTCAGCCACGTGTGACAGTCGGAGAAGCGCACGGCTGAGGCTTCCGCGGAACGACAGAATGATAGTGGCTGCGCAGGAGGTAGCGCCGAATGCAGCACGACCCGAAACAGTCAACGCTCGCGTGAGAGATCCTCACCGCATACTGCCAACGAATTAACGACTCAGGACACTGGTTACCCTGTTCAGAGATTCTCTGGCAGATTGCATGGAGTGATGCACTGTCCCCCACGTCAACCCCTGATTCAGAGGGTGCCGAGTGCCTTCCGCAGGACGTGAACGGCCTGTTCGATGGCGGCGGTTGATGCCCTGGTGGAGCGGACGGCATTGAGCATCATGAAATCGTGGAGGATGCCGTTGTAGCGCACACTTGTGGTCGGGACGCCTGCCTGAGTGAGCTTGGCGGCGTAGGCCTCGCCCTCGTCGCGCAATACGTCGTTCTCATCGACGATCACGAAGGCTGGAGGCAGCCCTGCGAGGTCGTCAAGGGTGGCGCGTAGCGGCGATGCCGTGATCTCGGCTCGTTTCGCCGGGGAGGTCGGCGGGATGTACGCGTCCCAGAACCAGGCCATCGCCCGGGCCGTGAGGAACGGTCCGTCAGCGAACTCCCGGTAGCTGTCGGTGTCCTGACCGGCATCGGTCACCGGGTAGTAAAGCGATTGGTGCACAAAGCGCACGTCCCCGCGCTGCTTGGCCATGAGCGTGACCGCCGCGCTCATGTTGCCGCCGACCGAGTCGCCCGCAACGGCCATCCGCTTGGCGTCGAGACCCTCGCTCGTCGCGTTCTTGGTGATCCACTGCGCGGTCGCATAGGCCTGCTCGATGGCCACGGGGTACTGCGCCTCCGGCGAGCGGTCGTACTCGACGAACGCGACGGCCGCCCGGGCGCCGTCGGCCAGCTCTCGGATGAGCCTGTCATGTGTGCCGGCGTTGCCGAGGATCCATCCACCACCGTGGATGTACAGGATCACCGGCAGGGGCCCGCTGGTGCCCACCGGCTTGACGAGCCGGACGCGCACGTCTCCCACCCGGGCCGGAACCGTGATCCACCGGTCCTCGCCGATTTCGACCTTCTCGACGGGAGCGGCCTGGATGTCATCGAGTACCTTGCGGGCGCCTTCCGGACCGAGCTCGTAGAGGAAGGGCGGCGTGGCGCTCGCATCCGCGAGTTCCTGCGCCTCCGGTTCGAGGACGTGCTCCACCACGACCCGGCTCCTTTCGTCGAGGGCGGCGGCACGACGCCTGGGCACATCCAGCCGCCACAGCGACGCTAAGACGCCGTTTCTGATGGCGTGATCGCTCGTTGAGCTGCGCATGGCGGATCTGGTTGAGCGGTTGGTGCCGGACGAGTTGTGGGTGCTGTTCCGGCGGG
>NZ_JOIX01000045.1 GCF_000720175.1 Streptomyces sp. NRRL S-337 | reverse complement strand
CACGACTCGATCTGCTCAACCGTCAGCGACTTCTCACACAGTCACACCAACGAGCCCCAGCCCACACGGTCACACCACATGCGGTTGCAGTACTAGGGGCCCAGCCCCCGGCCCGCCCGTCCCCTCACCCCGCACCCCCTCACCTCGCCCCTCACCTCGACCCTCACCCCACCCCCCGAATCCGCCGTACCAGCAGCGCCCCCAGCAGGCCGATCGCTGCCGCCACGGCGTACAGCGTCCGGTAGCCCCCGAGGTGTACGAGGGGTGCGGCCAGGGCCGGGGCGGCCACCTGGGGCAGGGAATTGGCGATGTTGATCACGCCGAGGTCCTTGCCGCGATGGGCCGCGGCCGGCAGGACGTCCATCATCAGTGCGAGGTCGACGGACGTGAAGACCCCGAATCCGATGCCGAGCAGCGCCGCGGCGCACAGTGCGCCCGGCCAGGTCTGCCAGACGGCGAGCAGCGCGGTGGCCACCGTCATGATCACCCCGGCGCCCAGGACGAACGGCTGCCGTCGCCCGACCCGGTCGGACCAGATCCCGCCGACGACGACCGTGGTCAGCAGCGTCACGCCGTTCACGGCGGTGAGCACCAGCACCCCGCCGTCCGGGTCGGCCCGCCGCAGCACATCGCGCAGGTAGTACAGCAGGTACAGCAGCGCCAGCGCGTTGCCCAGGTTGATCAGGAACCGGGTCAGCCAGGCCCAGCCCAGGTCCGGATGGCGCCGCGGGCTGATCCAGAAGCCGGTGACCAGGGCGCGCCAGGACAGTTCCGGCCGTCGCTCGGCCGGCAGCACCGCGTCCCGGTGCCCCAGCACGTACGGCAGGGTGCCCAGCACCACGAACCCGGCGCAGGCCGGATAGCCGGCCCCCGGCCCGCCCGCGACGGTCGCCAGGCCGGTACCCGCCACCACCCCCAGGATCTGCGCGGCGCCCAGCCAGCCGCCCACCGCTCCCCGCTGCCGGTGCGGCACCCGGTCGGGCACGGCCGCGGTGATCGCCGCGAACGCCGCGTTGAGCGCGAGCTGTACGGCACCCCAGGCCAGCGCCATCGCCAGGACCGTACGGGCTGCCGCCAGTGCTGCCAGCGCGGCGGCGCCTGCGACAACTCCCGCCAGGATCCAGGGAGTTCGCCGCCCGTAGCGGGAGGTCGTACGGTCCGACAGTGCGCCGAAGAGGGGGTTGGCCACCAGGGATACGGCGGCCCCCACGCCGGTCACCCAGGCCAGCACGGATTCCTTGGGCATACCGGCGGCCGGTGCCGCCACCTCCGCCGCCTGCCACGCGAGCAGTATTTGCAACGGCCCGTACCAGCCCGCCCAGATCGCCCCGTTGGCCACCGCCAGGGACGCGGTCCACCCGGGCCCGACCGGCGCGGACGGCTCGGCCAGCGGATCGGGCGCCGCGACCCGGCTCCGCCACCGGCCCGCTCCGGCACGCCGTCCCACCGGACCGCGGCCGCTCGCCTCCGCCGCCCGGCCCGTCCGGCCGCCGCCCGCCCCCGTGGCCCGGCTCACCCGCCCGCCTGCTCCCGGAGCACCTCGCGGAACCAGCGGTACGAGGACTTCGGCGTCCGCGTCAGCGTCGTGTAGTCGACGTGGACGAGCCCGAAGCGCCGCGCGTACCCCTCCGCCCATTCGAAGTTGTCCAGCAAGGACCAGACGAAATACCCCCGGACGTCCACCCCCGCCGTCATGGCGGCGTGCAGGGCCCGCAGATGCCCGTCGAGATAGGCGATCCGGTCCCCGTCCTCGATGCCCTCGTACGAGCAGCCGTTCTCGGTGATCACGATCGGTGGGAGCCGCTTTCCGTACCGTTCGCGGAAACCGACCAGCAATTCGGTCAGTCCCTCCGGAACCACCGCCCATCCGAAATCGGTCCGGGGATATCCCTCGATGTCACGGGGGGCGAAAGGCAGCCCCTCGGGTATGCGGGTTCCGCCGACTTCCGTCGCCTCGCCCCTCGGCCGCCCCACCAGCGACGGCTGGTAGTAATTGATCCCGTACCAGTCCAGCGGCGCGGAGATCACCTTCAGGTCGTCATCGACGTTTCCCGGCAGCAGCTCTGCCACGGCCTCGTCCGGATAGCGGCCCAGCAGAAGGGGATCCGCGAACAGCCGGTTCAGCAGCAGGTCGTAGAAATCGGCCGCCGTACGGTCTTCTTCCGCGTCGGAGGCGGCCCAGGTCGGCCCGTGGGAATTCGCGATCCCGATGGAGCGGGCGCCCCGGGCCCGCAATGCCTGCACCGCCAGGCCGTGCCCCAGCAGCTGGTGATGTGCTGCCGGTAGCGCGCCGAACAGCAATTCCCGCCCCGGTGCGTGCTGCCCCAGCCCGTAGCCCAGCAGCGTCAGTTCCGCCGGCTCATTGAGCGTGATCCACCGCTCCACCCGGTCCCCGAGCCGGGCCGCCACGGTATCCGCATACGCGGCGAACCACTGTGCCGTTTCCCGTACGAGCCAGCCCCCGCCGTCCTCCACGACCTGCGGGGTGTCCCAGTGGAAAAGCGTCGGCACCGGCGCGATTCCGGCCGCCAGCAAGGCGTCGACCAGCCGGTCGTAGAAATCCAGCCCGGCCGTATTCACCGCCCCGCGCCCGTCCGGCACCACTCGCGGCCACGCCACCGAAAACCGGTACGCGCCTACCCCGAGTTCCGCGAGCAGCCGCACGTCCTCCGGATACCGGTGGTAATGATCGGTCGCCACCCGTGCGTCCGACCCGTCCTTGATCCGCCCGCTCTCCGCGGCGAAAACGTCCCAGGTCGAGGTGGCGCGCCCGCCTTCTTCCACCGCGCCTTCGATCTGTGCGGCGGACGTCGACACCCCCCACAGAAAGTCCTTCGGGAAGCGCGGCAGGGGCCTGGGGAACTCCGGCACGGCAGTCATGCCGGGATCTTCGTAACCGGCGGTAACAGTGTCAAGGGGCAGGGCGCGTACGGGAGTTGGCGGGCAGTCGGCGATGCCCCGACGCCACGGCCCCGCCATGCCCCTTGACGGCTTACGCCCCTTCCTTCATCACCTTCGTGATCAAGGTCCGCTGGTCGTCCGTGAGGCGGGGGTCGGAGAGGTACACCGTGCGGCCGTCGACGGTGATCTGGTAGCTGAAGCCGTCGGGGACGCCGACGGGGGGTTCGGTGCGGGCGGTGGCGAGGGCGCGTTCGGCGAGCGACTGCCACTCGCCGGAGTCGTCGCGCCCCGCGGTGTCGATCTCGGCCCGGCGGTCGATGGCCGCGAAGCCGCCGGTGCGGTGAACATGAATGCGCATAACGGGCTCCTCCGACGTCCTGCGACGGACTTCTTCCCCGTTTGGGGGGCCATATGGCCACGGTAGTCGGGGGCGGGGGGTGGGCGCCTGCTGGTCGCCGGCGCCCGTACACCGCCCCCGTTGTATCGGGTAACCGGCACACCCCCGAGGTACGCCGGTCACTTCCCGCCGCGCCGAGAGGCGGCCTTCTCGACTCGCTACGTCGTCACTTCGCCGAGATGCCGACCTGCGACCAGGCCTTGACCACGGCCTCGTGTTCGTCGCCGGTGCCGAAGCGGGCCTGGGCGGCCTTGATCGTGAGCGTGGCGAAGTCGGCGAACGTGGCGGCCTTGGGCAGTTCACCGCCGGTCAGGACGTCGTACCAGACCTGGCCGGCGCGCTCCCACGCCTTGCCGCCGAGCTTGCTGGCGACGAGGTAGAAGGCGTGGTTGGGGATGCCGGAGTTGATGTGGACGCCGCCGTTGTCGTCGGTGGTCCTGACGTAGCCCTCCATCGTGGCCGGCTGCGGGTCCTTGCCCAGGACGTCGTCGTCGTAGGCCGTTCCGGGGGCCTTCATGGAGCGCAGGGCCTTGCCGGTGACGTTGGGGCCGAGCAGGTCGGCGCCGATCAGCCAGTCGGCCTGGTCGGCGGTCTGGCCGAGGGCGTACTGCTTGATCAGGGAGCCGAAGACGTCGGAGACGGACTCGTTGAGGGCGCCGCACTGGCCGTGGTAGTCGAGGTTGGCGGTGTACTGGGTGACGCCGTGGGTCAGCTCGTGGCCGATGACGTCGACGGGGATGGTGAAGTCCTTGAAGAGGTCGCCGTCGCCGTCGCCGAAGACCATCCGCTCGCCGTCCCAGAAGGCGTTGTCGTACTTCTGGCCGTAGTGGACGGTCGCGTCGAGCGCCAGGCCGGCGCCGTCGATGGACTTGCGGTGGTACGTCTTCAGGTAGAAGTCGAAGGTCGCGCCCAGTCCGGCGTGGGCGCGGTTGACCGAGGCGTCCTTGGCGGGGCTGTCGGACTCGGAGTGGACCTTGGTGCCGGGGAGGTTCTCCTGGTGGCGGGCGTCGTAGATGGTGCGGGTCGGCTTGTCGGCGTCGGCGCCGGGCTCCCCGGGGGGCGCCGTGCGGGCGGCCACCACGCAGCGCTCGGTGCGGCGGATGTGGTCGTGCTCCAGGGTGCGGCGGGCCGGCTCGTGCCGGGCCGGGTCGTCCGACCGGGCGAGGTTGTCGAGGATGTGCGGCGGGATGATCGTGCAGAAGACGGGGTGGTCGGGGACGGTCGGACCGGTGGCCTTCGAGGTCCGGTCGTTGCTGGGGTCCGTGTTGAGGTCCATGCACAAACGGTGGCACTGTGTAGTTCGGGTGTCACTGCCTGCGCTGGAGATTCCTGCATATGTGTGGTTCGTCGCATTTAGGGCGTAACGTCCGGCCCGGTCCCGCATACTGATACGCGACCGCCACTCAGGGCGTACCTCGGTTAGGGTGCTGAGCATCATGCGTTACGGGCTGCTTCTCCTTAGCTGCCGCGGCGAGGGCCTGTAGTCGAGGCCGACCCCCTCCCCGCGGAGTCCGGTGTTGCCCACCGTCGGCCGTCGAAAGCCTTCGACAGGAGCCCCGCGCAATGACCTCCAACATCTCCGTCGGTCGCCCCACGCCCATCACCGCCGCGACCGTCACCCAGCGCCCCTCCGGGATGCCGATCCACAAGTACGGCCCGTACGAGGCCGTGGACCTGCCGGACCGGACCTGGCCGGACAACCGGATCACCAAGGCGCCGCGCTGGCTCTCCACCGACCTGCGGGACGGCAACCAGGCGCTGATCGACCCCATGTCGCCGGCCCGCAAGCGCGAGATGTTCGACCTGCTGGTGCGCATGGGCTACAAGGAGATCGAGGTCGGGTTCCCGTCGTCCGGCGAGACCGACTTCCACTTCGTACGGTCGATCATCGAAGAGGGCGCGATCCCCGACGACGTCACGATCTCCGTGCTGACCCAGGCCCGCGAGGACCTGATCGAGCGGACCGTCGAGTCGCTGCGCGGCGCCAAGCGCGCCACCGTCCACCTGTACAACGCGACCGCCCCGACCTTCCGCCGGGTGGTCTTCCGCGGCTCCAAGGACGACATCAAGCAGATCGCGGTGGACGGCACCCGGCTGGTGATGGAGTACGCGGAGAAGATCCTCGGCGACGAGACGGTCTTCGGCTACCAGTACAGCCCCGAGATCTTCACCGACACCGAGCTGGACTTCGCCCTGGAGGTCTGCGAGGCGGTCTGCGACGTCTGGCGTCCCGAGGAGGGCCGCGAGATCATCCTCAACCTGCCCGCCACGGTGGAGCGTTCGACGCCCTCCACGCACGCGGACCGGTTCGAGTGGATGGCCCGCCACCTGACCCGGCGCGAGTACGTGTGCCTGAGCGTCCACCCGCACAACGACCGGGGTACGGCCGTGGCCGCCGCCGAGCTGGCGATCATGGCGGGCGCCGACCGCATCGAGGGCTGCCTGTTCGGGCAGGGCGAGCGCACCGGCAACGTCGACCTGGTGACCCTGGGCATGAACCTCTTCAGCCAGGGCGTCGACCCGCAGATCGACTTCTCGCAGATCGACGAGATCCGCCGGACCAGCGAGTACTGCAACCAGATGGAGGTCCACCCGCGCCACCCCTACGCGGGCGACCTGGTCTACACCGCCTTCTCCGGCTCCCACCAGGACGCCATCAAGAAGGGCTTCGACGCCATGGAGGCCGAGGCGGCCGCCGCCGGCAAGACCGTGGACGACATCGAGTGGGCGGTGCCGTACCTGCCCATCGACCCGAAGGACGTCGGCCGCTCCTACGAGGCCGTCATCCGCGTCAACTCGCAGTCCGGCAAGGGCGGTATCGCCTACGTCCTGAAGAACGACCACAAGCTGGACCTGCCGCGCCGGATGCAGATCGAGTTCTCCCGGATCATCCAGGAGAAGACCGACGCCGAGGGCGGCGAGGTCACGCCGGCCGCCATCTGGTCCGTCTTCCAGGACGAGTACCTGCCCAACCCCGAGAACCCGTGGGGCCGCATCCAGGTCAAGAACGGCCAGACCACGACGGACCGGGACGGCATCGACGCGCTCACCGTCGAGGCGGTCGTCGACGGCCAGGACACCGTGCTGACCGGTTCCGGCAACGGCCCGATCTCCGCCTTCTTCGACGCCCTGCAGGGCATCGGCGTGGACGTACGGCTGCTGGACTACCAGGAGCACACGATGAGCGAGGGCGCCTCCGCGCAGGCCGCCTCGTACATCGAGTGCGCGATCGGCGACAAGGTCCTGTGGGGCATCGGCATCGACGCGAACACCACCCGCGCCTCCCTGAAGGCCGTGGTCTCGGCCGTCAATCGCGCCGGCCGCTGAACCTCCGGGGCCCCGCGGCCCCGGCCCCCGCGATTTCGGCCATATCGGCGGCGCGCCAGTGCTTCTGGCGTGCCGCCGAGCCGTAGTTGTCCGATACGAGGTGCTGACGGCGCATCAATGATGTGGCTAACATCACGTCCAACACGGCGACGGTGGCGTGGGGGTCTCTCCTGGGCCTGGACGGCAACGGGGAGTTACGGAGGCTGACGGAATGCACAAGGTGTGTGTGATGGGAGTGCGCACGTCCTGGCGTACCGTCGCCGACGGCGAGTTCTTCTGTCCGGACTGCGGCGGCGACCGCAACTACCTCCGACGCACCGGCCACCGCCGCCTCACCCTCCTCGGCGTCCCGCTCCTCTCCCGTGGCCACACCGGCCCGGTGCTGGAGTGCTCCGCCTGCCACGGCCGCTTCGGCCTGGACGCCCTCGACCACCCCACCACCGTCCGCTTCTCCGCGATGCTGCGGGACGCCGTCCACACCGTCACGCTCGCGCTGCTGGCCGCCGGCGGCACCTCGTCCCGCGCGGTCCGGGAGACCGCCGTGGACGCCGTCCGGGCGGCCGGCTTCCCGGACTGTTCCGAGGACCAGCTGCTGACCCTCCTCGCCGCCCTCGCCGCCGACACCGGGCGGCTCACCGGCACCTACGACGCGGTGACCGGCGGGCACTGCGGCCACGCCGGCCTCGACCCGTGCGGCACCGCGCTGGCCATAGAGCTGCACGAGGCCCTGGAGCCGCTCGCCCCGCATCTCGCGCCGGCCGGGCGGGAGACGCTGCTCCTCCAGGGCGCCCGGATCGCCCTCGCGGACGGCGCCTACACGCCCGCGGAGCGCGAGGTGCTCAGCACGGTCGGCGGTGCGCTGACCCTTGGCCCGGCGGACACCGAGCGGCTGCTCGCCGCGGCGGCGCGCACGCCCTCGTAGGGCCGGGCCCTCCTGCCGCTCCTAGCGGGAGCCCTTCGCGGTGATCTTGATCGCGTAGGACCTCGGTGCCGAGACGCCGCACGCGCCGTGGTCGTCGCAGAAGGTGGCGAGGGCGGTGAGTGTGGCGCGCCCGCCCGGGCGGGCGCCTGTCTTGAGCTTCAGGCGCATGGGCTTGCTCAGGTACTCGCCCGGCATGAGGTCGGCGTAGCGGAGGAACCGCCCCTTGTGCAGGTCGACGGTGTGCCAGGTGCCGCCCGCCGCGTTGTCGAAGAACTGGACGGTGACCGGCGCGGTGCCGGTGAGCGAGAGGGTGACGGCCGGCAGCGTGCCGTCCGTGGTGTTGCGGACGAGATCGGCGAAGCCGTGCCAGCCGGAGCCGACGGCCACCGTGCGGGGGAGGTCCAGGAGTTCGGTGCTGACCCCCGGCGTTCCGGTCGCGGCGGCGGCCGGGGTGGTCAGCAGGGCGGCGGGGGCAAGCAGGGCCGTGGCGAGGACGGCCATCAGGGCGCGGCGGAGCTTCATCGGGAAAGTCCCTCTCGGTCCGGAGGCGGTTGCCGTTACCGACCGGTGAGGGGGCAGGAAGGTTGCGGCCCCCGTCGCCGCCGGGGCGGTGACGGGGGCCGGACCCGCTGGGCGCCAGGGGCGGTTACGCGCCCGCCGGAGCCGGAGCCGACGTCGGGGCCTCGGCCGGCGTCAGGCGCACCGGAAGCCCCCGCAGGCCGCCCGAGATGAAGCCGCCCGCGGGCTGCAACTCCTCGGCCGTTACGGCCAGTTGGAGGTCCGGGAAGCGGGTGAAGAGCGCCGGGAGGGCGATCCGGGCCTCCATGCGGGCCAGCGGGGCACCGAGGCAGTGGTGCACGCCGTGGCCGAAGGCCAGGTGCTCCTGGACGCCGCGCCGGACGTCGAACGTGTCCGCCCCGGGGCCGTGGAACTCCGGGTCGCGGCCGGCGCCGGCGTACCCGGGGAGGATCGCGTCGCCCTTGCGGATGGTGATCCCGTCCGGCAGCTCGATGTCCGCCACCGCGAAGCGCAGCGGCAGGCTCGCGATGCTGGGGGCCCAGCGCAGCGTCTCCTCGATCACGTCGCTCCACGGCACCTGGCCCGACAGCACCAGCTCGCGTTGGTCGGGATGGGTGAGCAGGGCCGTCACCGCGTTGCCGATGAGGTCGACGGTGGTCTCGTGACCGGCGCCGATGACCAGCAGCAGGGTGTCCAGGAGCTCCTGCTCGGTCATCCGCTCGCCGTCGTCGTCCCGTGCGGAGACCAGCAGGCTGGTGAGGTCGTCCGCCGGTGCCTCGCGCTTGGCGGTGACCAGACCGGTCAGCAGGGCGTGCACGGACGCGGCGGTGGCGCCGGCCTGTTCCGGTGTGGCGGTGGTGTCCATGATCGCCTCGACCAGCCGGGCCAGTTCGGCGCGCGGTTCGCCCTCCGGGAAGCCGAAGAGCTCGCAGATGACCTGCATGGGGAGCGGGTGGGTGAACACCTCGCGCAGGTCCACGACCGAGCCGGCCGGGCGGCCGGCGAGATCGTCCAGTAAGGCCTGGGTGATCCGCTCGACGCGCGGCAGCATGGCGTCCGTACGGCGGGCCGTGAACGCCGGCGCGATCAGCTTGCGCAGCCTGCGGTGGTCCGGGCCGTACGCGGTGAACATGTTGGTGACGCCGATCCACGACTGCAGCCAGCTGTTGCGGATCTCCTCGCGCTGCCAGGCCGGCCAGTGCTCCCGGGGGTTCTTGGAGACCCGGTCGTCGGTCAGCAGCGACTTGAGCAGGGCGTGGCCGGTGACCGCCCACGCCTCGATGCCGCCGGGCAGCTCGATCCGGGCCGCCGGGCCTATCGCGCGGAGGCGGGCTGCCTCCCCGTGGATGTCGCTTCCGACCGGGTCGATGACGTAGGGCTGCTGTCCCTGTTGTGCCATGGAGTGGCTCCTGCCTGGTCGGGGGTGATGGGGGAGAAGCGGGCCGGCAGTGCGACCAGGGCCCGGTGGAAGGCGCCGTGCCGCCACTCCAACTCGCTGGTGGGAACGGCGAGTTCGATGTCGGACAGCCATGCGGTGAGCCGCTCGATCGCGGTGGTGGCGATCAGCAGTGCGTGCCGCTTCACGGGGCAGGCGTGCGGTCCGGCCGCCCAGGCCAGGTGCGAACCGCCGCCCGAGCCCGGCACGTCCAGCGAGGTGGTGTCGAACTGGCTGTTGGCGGCCGCGTACGACACCATCACCAGCTGCCCCCGGCGCACCCAGGTGCCGTGGAAGAAGACGTCCCGGACCGGGAAGTGGGCGGAGTAATTGGTCAGCGGCGGGTCGTTCCACAGCACCTCGTTGATGGCGTCCTGCGCGGTCAGGGCGCCACCGGTGAGGGTGTTGTAGTAGCGGTCGTCGGAGAGCATCCGGGACAGCGAGTTGCCGATGAGGTTGGCGAGCGGTTCGTTGCCCGCGCCCATCACCAGGATGATGTTGTGGATGATCTCCTCGTCGGTCAGCCCGTTGGGGTGGTCCATGAACCACGAGGTCAGGTCCGCGCCGCGCTGCGCCTTCTTCGAGCCGACCAGCTCCATGATGTACGCGGTGTACGCCTCGTTGGCGGCCGCCGCCTCCTCGGGCGAGGTCCCCTCGATCATCCCGGCGAGGGCCTCGATGAGCCGCTCGCTGTAGGAGTCGGGCAGCCCGAAGAGGTTGTTGAACATCAGCAGCGGGATCAGCCGCGCGTAGTCGGCGATCAGATCGACCTCACCGCGGGCGCCGAACCGCTGGATCAGGGTGTCCGCGGCGTGGTGCACGCGGGCCCGCAGCTCGTGCGGTTCCACCAGCTTGAAGCTGTCGACGATGACGTCCCGGTAGCGGACGTGCGCCGGCCCGTCGCTGTAGAAGACGTTCGGCCGCCAGCCCAGCATCGGCAGGATCGGCGAGTCCGGCGGGATGGTCTGCATCCACTCCCGGGAGTCCTTCGACCAGGTCGCGTCGTCGTGCAGCAGGTCGAGCGCCGCGCGGTAGTCGGTGACCAGCATCGCGGTGACGTCGGGTGCGATCTCGACCGGCGCCAGCGCGCCGTACTGCCGCAGCCGGCCGTAGACGCAGCCCGGGTCGGCGGCGAACTCCGGGCCGTAGAGCTTCACCGGCTCGTGCGCGTCGGGCCGGGCCTGCGGGTACCCCATGGCCTGCTGCGGCGGGGCCGCGGAGTGGGCCGGACAGCCCGGTGGCGGCGTGGCGCCCTGCTGCGGCAGATTCCCCGGGCTCTCGGCTTCGTTCGAGCGGGGGAGACCCCATTCTTCCGGCTGGTGCGGGGAAGTCACGGGTTCGGGTTCTCCTCGGGAGTGTGGGCCAGAACGTGGCCGACGAGCGCGATCAGCGCATCGACGGACTGGTCGCGGTCGCGGGCGTCGCACAGCACCAGCGGTGTCTCGGGGTGCAGGTCGAGCGCCTCGCGGAGCTTCTCGACGGAGTACTGGGGCGCGTCGGGGAAGGTGTTGACCGCGACCGCGTAGCGCAGGCCGGCCTCCTCGACGATGTCCATCACCTCGAAGGAGTCCGCCAGCCGGCGGGTGTCCGCGAGGACCAGGGCGCCCAGCGCACCGCGGGCGATGTCCTGCCACAGGGGCCGAAAGCGCTTCTGCCCGGGCGTGCCGAACAGGTAGAGCACCAGGTCCCCGGGCAGCGTCAGCCGCCCGAAGTCGATCGCGACGGTGGTGGTGGTCTTCTCCCGTACGCCGGCGAGATCGTCGACGATCGCGCCGGACTGGGTCATGACCTCTTCGGTGTGCAGCGGCGGGGTCTCCGACAGCGCCCGGATGAGCGTCGTCTTGCCGACCCCGAACGGACCCGCGACCAGCAGCTTGACCAGGGTCTGGTTCTCGCCGGAGAGGTACATGTTGCCGGTGCCGGTACCCGTACCGGTCGCGCTGCTAGGACTTGAGAGAGCGGAGTCCATCGAGAACCCTCTCCAGAATCTGCCGGTCGAATTGCTCGGCTTCGGGGATGGGGACACGGGCGTGCAGTCGCCCGGCATCGACAAGGTCGGCCACCAGCACCTTCACCACGCTGACGGGGAGGTGAAGGTGGGCGGCGACCTCGGCCAGAGACAGCGCCCCGGGCTGCAGCAGCTCCAGGATGCGGTGCTCTTCCGGGCGTACCTCACTGGTGATCGGCATCCCCACGCTGTGCAGCAGGGTGAGCCGGTCCAACGTGTTGCGGCTGGGGCGGGCGCGTCCGCCGGTGGCCAGGTAGGCCGGGACGAGGCGCCTGCCGCTGCTCTGGCGGGGCGTCATGCCGGGTTACCGAGGTCCCGGGCCGGGCTGTTCATCACCTTGTTGCCCAGCGTCGTCACCTGGATCTGCATGTGGTGTGCGACGACTCCCATGTTCACCTCCGGGTCGGCGAAGACGGCCAGGCAGGTGTTCTCGCCGGCCGGTATCGCGAAGACGAAGCCCTCGTCGGACTCGATGACGGTCTGCCGCAGCCGGGTGTCGTCCTTCTCGGCGAACGCGGCGGTGACGGCGCGCGCGGCGCCCTGCAGTGCGGACATCATCGCGGCGACTCCCTCGCCGGCCTCCCGGGTGAGGCCCGGCGAGGCACCCTCGATGAAGCCGTCACCGGAGATCACGGCTGCGTGGATAACATGCGGCAACTCCAAGAGCGGCGCCAGCACCCAGGACTTGTCCTCGGCGACACGGCGGCGGGTGGGGTTGTTCATGACTGGGCGTTCCCTTCGGGACTGCGAGGGGGTTCTGACTGGGCGGCTGCCCGGCCGGATTCGGTGCCCCGCTGGAGGGCGGCCCAGCGGGATCCGGTCTCCTCCGGGGAGCGCGGGGGAATCGGTTCGGTGCGCGGGGCCTGTTCGGCCTCCGAAGCGGGCTTGCGGCGGCGCCGGCGCGGCAGTTCGCCCTCGGTGGCCGGCGCGTCGTACGAGGCGTGCACGGCGGGCGCGGCGGGCGCGGCGGGCGCCGCGGGGGCGGTGGGCGCGGCTGGGGCGGGAGCCGGCTGACCGGCCGAGGACGGTGCCGAGGAGGGCGTCGCCCCGGTCGGCAGGGCGGAGGAGGATCGTTCCGTCATCCCGGAACGGTGCGGCAGCGGAGCCATCACGGACATGGGCTGGGTGCTCTCGTCGAGGACGGTGAGGAGGGGGTCACCCGGGATGTACACCACGGCCCGCACACCGCCGTACGGCGACGGCTCGACGTGCACGCCGAAGCCGTACTGGCGCACCAGCTGCCCGGCCGCCGCGAAACCGGACCGGGGCGGGTCGCCGAGCTGGGTCAGCAGCAGATCGCCGTCGCCCGCCAGCAGCTCCATCGCGGCCTTGATCTCGTCGTCGTGCATGCCGACGCCGTAGTCGTCGATGATCACCGAGGCGCCGCGGTTGCCCTGCTGGAGGGTGATGGTGACCGGCAGCTCCCGGTGCGAGTGGTGCAGCGCGTTGGCCAGCAGCTCGGTGACGGTGATCGCGATCGGCTCGACGGCCCGCGCGACGACGGCGACCGGGTCGCGCAGCTGGTTGCTGATCTGGACGCGCTCGTAGCCGCGCAGCCGGGACATGGCACCCACGACCAGCTCGGCCAGGTACGAGTCCTCGCGGGTCAGGCCCGGCCAGGCGCCGCAGACGACGCCGGTGGCCTGCACGCGCCGCAGCGCCTGCTCGTTGAGGAAGTCCGCGTTCAGCAGGTCCTGCGCGACGTCCGGGTCGTCGTAGCGGTGCTGCATCTCGTGCAGGGCCGTCTGGATCCGGTAGAGCAGCGCCTGGATGGTCGTGGTCGCCCCGCGGAGCGCCGCCTGCGCGGCCGCGTCGACCCGCGTGCGCTCCTTGGTGATGGCCTCGCCGACCTGCTCCAGTACGGCGTTCAGGGCCTCATCGGTCTCCGACCCGGCGAACCGGGCGTCGAGCAGACCGCGCACCGGTACGTGCGGATGGGCCAGTGCCATCGTCAGGTCCGGGAGCCGGGTACCGGCCAGGTGCCGGATCTCGGCCTCGGTGGCGCGCAGCCGGGCCGACAACTCCGTATTGCTGTGGAGCGTGGCGCTGTTCTGTTCCTCAGCGGCGGTCAGGCGCGCTCTCAGGGCCTTGCGTTGTCCGCTGGCCCGGACCGAGAACGCCGCCAGGACCACGGCGGCGGCCGTACCTGCGCTGAGGCACCACAACAGCGCCTCCGGTATGGATGTCATCGAGATCCTCATGTGGGGTACTGACTTCGTCGGCCGGCCACCACGGCTACGAACGTGTTGCCGAGCATCACGGGATGCTACCGGGCAGTTGACGTGCCGTGAGGGCCGATCCCAAGGGGCGACTGAGAAGTGCGGAAGGTCGCATTCCCCCCGCGATGACCGGACCATAACGTGATGTGGCCCCGTCATCCAGGCGAGATGGCGGGGCCGTGTGTGCCTGCTGTAGGCACTTGGTGAAGGCCGGTCAGGCGGACCGGAACTGCGCGTTCTTGACGGCGTCGACGAAAGCGGACCAGGCGGGCGCCTGGAAGGCGATTGCCGGTCCGTGAGGGTTCTTGCTGTCACGGACGGGGACGAGGCCGGGGAGGTCGTCGGAGACCTCGATGCAGCTACCGCCGTTGGTGTCGCTGTAGCTGCTCTTACGCCAGGTGGCGGCGCCGGGGAAGTCGTGGGCGACCTCGACGCATTCGCCGCCCTTGTCGTCGCTGTAGCTGCTCTTGCGCCAGCGAGCGTCACTCAGGTCGTACTCGTGCATCGTCTGTAGTCCTCCACCGCCGACTCGATCAGGGCTAGGGACGCCTCCGGCGACAGTGCGACGGCCCTCGCCAGATCGTAGCTCTCCCGCACGTGCCTCACTACGGCCGGATCGTCCAGCAGATTCCCCGAATACACGCCTTCTGTATAGGCGGTTGGAGGGGCGTCCTCGAACTCCATGAGCGTCACCATCTTGCCGATGACGGAAAACGCGCCAGCCTGGAACGGGAGGACCTGCACCAGAATCTTGCGCTCGCGAACGAGCCGGGCAATGTGCTCCAGCTGCTCAGCCATGACGGCGGGACCGCCCACCGGTACCCGCAGTACCGCCTCGTGCAGAACAGCCCAATATGCGGGACGAGCATTGTCCTTGAGAATGTCAGCCCGGTCGAGTCGGGCGCGGACTCTGTCCTCGATGTAGTCGTCTGCCGCCAGTGGGTTGCCCGCGAGCATCAGCGCCCGCGCGTACGCCGCCGTCTGTAGCAGGCCGGGAACGATCATCGACTCGAAGTCGTAGATCTTCGTCGCCAGTCTCTCCAGCTCCGCCGTGGCCGCGAAGTAATCCGGATACCGCTTGTCGTCGATCAGCTTGCGCCAGGTCCGCTCGAAAAAGCCGTCGGTTTGTAGAACCTCGTCGATCCGGATCGCCACATCCGGCTGTGGCTTACGGATCGCCTGCTCGAACTGGCCGATGTAGCCGCCGGAGACGAAAACCCGCCGCCCCAGTTCGCCCTGCGTTAAGCCGGCGAGCTCCCGGCGGTGCTTGAGCTCCGCGCCCCAGTGTTCCCATGCCGCCATTCGTGAGCCATTGGCCATGGCTAACTCCCTGTGTCTGCACGGCAGTTGTAGTGCCGATATGGCGTCGATCTCCTTGCTCAGCGTAGTTCCGCAGCGTCACGCTCTGCATGCAATCAGTGAAACCCCCTCACGGAAGGTACGGACGACGATGCAGCAGTTCCAGGAAGTGGAGACGGTGACGAAGGAATTGCGGGAGGCCCTCGCCCGCGCCGGGGTCGTCCTGCCCTCCCTGCGCCCCGACCCCGTCTCGATCGCGCATCGCTATATGCCGCCGCTCGTCGAATTGGGGCGGTGCTCGATGGAGGTCGCCCGGCAGCTGACGGATGCGCTGGCGGAGCCCTCGCGGGGCAAGCGGCCCACAGGCCCGGCGAGCGGCTGAGGGGCACCCGGCCCGGGGGAGTGGCGCCCATGCGCGAGAATGGGCGCCATGAGTCTGTTCCGCGACGACGGCATCGTGCTGCGCACCCAGAAGCTGGGTGAGGCGGACCGGATCATCACGCTGCTCACCCGGGGACATGGGCGGGTGCGGGCCGTGGCCCGGGGCGTGCGGCGGACGAAGTCGAAGTTCGGGGCGCGGCTGGAGCCGTTCTCGCATGTGGACGTGCAGTTCTACGCGCGGGGGAGCGAGCTCGTCGGGCGCGGGCTGCCACTGTGCACGCAGAGCGAGACGATCGCCGCGTACGGTGGCGGCATCGTCACGGACTACGCCCGCTACACCGCCGGTACGGCCATGCTGGAGACCGCCGAGCGGTTCACCGACCACGAGGGCGAGCCGGCGGTGCAGCAGTATCTGCTGCTGGTCGGCGGGCTGCGGACGCTCGCGCGCGGGGAGCACGCGCCGCACCTCGTGCTCGATGCGTTCCTGCTGCGCTCGCTGGCCGTGAACGGTTACGCGCCGAGTTTCGACAGCTGCGCGCGGTGCGGGATGCCGGGGCCCAACAGGTTCTTCTCGGTCGCGTCCGGTGGCGTCATATGCGGTGACTGCCGGGTGCCCGGGAGCGTCGTACCCTCCTCAGAGGCCATTGGGCTCCTCAGCGCGCTGCTGACCGGCGACTGGGAGACCGCGGACGCCTGCGAGGCCCGTCACGCCCGGGAGGGCAGCGGCCTGGTCACGGCGTATCTGCACTGGCATCTGGAGCGGGGCCTGCGCTCCCTCCGGTACGTAGAGCAATAGCAGCGAAGCAGAAGCACACCCTGATACATAGGAGACGTGGGCCGCATGGCACGACGCGGGATTCTGGGCCGTAATCGACGCGAGTACGTCACGCCCGAGCCGCACCCTTCCGGCGCGCGGCCGCCGAAGATCCCCGGCGAGCTCGTCCCGAACCATGTGGCCGTGGTCATGGACGGCAACGGCCGGTGGGCGAAGGAGCGGGGCCTCCCGCGCACCGAGGGTCACAAGGTCGGCGAGGGCGTCGTGCTGGACGTCCTCAAGGGCTGCATCGAAATGGGCGTGAAGAACCTCTCGCTCTACGCCTTTTCCACCGAGAACTGGAAGCGGTCGCCGGACGAGGTGAAGTTCCTGATGAACTTCAACCGCGATGTCATCCGGCGGCGGCGTGACGAAATGGATGCGCTCGGTATTCGCATCCGGTGGGTCGGGCGGATGCCGAAGCTGTGGAAGTCCGTGGTGCAGGAGCTCCAGATCGCCCAGGAGCAGACCAAGAACAATGACGCGATGACGCTGTATTTCTGCGTGAATTACGGCGGTCGGGCGGAGATCGCGGACGCCGCGGCGGCGATCGCCCGGGACGTACGGGCCGGGAAGCTGGACCCGTCGAAGGTCAACGAGAAGACCGTCGCGAAGTACATGTACTACCCGGACATGCCGGACGTGGATCTCTTCGTGCGGCCGTCCGGTGAGCAGCGCACCTCGAACTACCTGATCTGGCAGAGCGCGTACGCCGAGATGGTCTTCCAGGACATCCTGTGGCCGGACTTCGACCGGCGGAACCTGTGGGCCGCGTGCCTGGAGTACGCCAAGCGGGACCGGCGGTTCGGTGCCGCGCCGGTGGCGGAGGGCGAGTCCGCGACCTGACGGCCCAAGGACGGGCGGCCCGGCTTCCTGTGCTCCAGGAAGCCGGGCCGTTCTCTCTTGTGTGCCCACGAGGGGGAGAAGCCCCCTGCCGGGCCCCTAGAGGCCGTTGCGGCGGTAGGGCACGTACGGCTGGCCGATCGACCTCTCGTGCGCCGCGTCGCCCGAGTAGTACGGGTACGGGATGACGTGCGAGACGGTGCCCTGGGAGCCGTTGTCCTCCAGGGCGATGTACTTGGTGTGGGCCTCGTCGGCCCAGCCGCCGAAGAGGACGGTGTGATCGCCGGCGATCAAGGCGTCGCCCGGCTGCAGGTCGTCCTTGGTGATCGCGTGGGCGGTGTTGCCGCCCATCAGGCCGTAGGTGTTCAGCCCTGGAGGTTCGAGGCCCCAGGCGGCGGAGACGAAGCCCGAGCAGTCGTCGCGGTAGCCGTTGGTGGTGGCCGACTGGCTGTAGCCGATGCGGTGGTTCACACGCTCCAGGGCCCGGTCGATGATGTCCTTGCGCTCCTTGGGCAGCCCGGAGGTGTCGGGGGCGTCCTGCACGCCGGCGCCGGTGGTGGTGTGGTGCTTGCCCGGCGACCAGGCGTCCCAGTCGCCCTTCGTCTCCCACTTGCCGTCGCCGTGGCCCTGGGACGGAGCCGGACCGCCGGTGCCGCCACCACCGCCACCGCCGCCGTGCCCGCCGCCGCTGGCGCCGCCACCGCCACCGCCACCACCGCCGCCTCCGGAGCCGGATCCGGCGCCGTGCGAGCCGGTCTGCGGCGACTTGGGCGTGTCGTGGTGCTTGCCGTCCTTGATCTTCTTGAGGTCTTCCTCGATCTTCTTTTCGTTGGCCTCGTACTCGGCCTTGACCTGCTTGATCTTGTCGGCGTCCGCCGCGAGCCCGTCGAGCAGCTGGGACTTGGCCGCGGCGAGGCGCCGGCTCACCTCGGCGATCTCCTCCACGTCGGCCTGCACCTGGTAGGCGATGCCGAAGCCGGGAAGGGACGCGAGCGGCGCGGTCGCGAGGTCGATGCTCGCCGCGGCGGCCATGGTGTCCTTGACCTCGCACAGCCGCCGGTGCAGCTCCAGCATCTTCTCGGCGGCCGAGCGCCAGTCCTTCTCGATGGTGTTGAGCTCCGCCATCTCGACACCGAACGTGTCGCCTGCCATCCGTACAACCCCCGTGTTGTCGTGGCTCGTCAGTAGACCTGGGACAGCCGGGTGACGGCCTGGCCCAGCGTGGTGAGATCGTCGGAGATCTGGTTCATCTCCTTGACGCGGCCGTGCGCGACGGCGACGAAGGCGTCGGACGCCGGGCCGTGCCAGGTCAGCTTTCCGAGCGCGGTATTGACCTCCTTGGTCAATCCGTCCAGCTCCTTGCTGAGCTTGGCCAGCTCGGCCGCGATCTTCTGCAGGTCCGCGTCGCCGCCGCCGAACATCTGGGTCAGCACCCAGTGCGCGATCTCGGCGGGCGCCATCATGACGTCCTTGCCGACCTCGACCACGTCGCCGACGAGCTGCTTGCCGTCTTCCCAGAGATCCCCGAGACCCATTACTACCCCCCCCGTGTGGGCGCGAGCACCGCGCCGATAGCCCACCGAGGCTACCACCAGCGTGTACCTGTCACCCATGCGCAAGGTCACCGGACATACGAAGGGCCGCCCCCGATCAACTCGGCGGCGGCCCCGGCGTACTTGCTGGTCCTGCGGCTACTTCTCCTCGGCGGTCCGCTCCGCGCACTCGCCGCAGGTACCGAAGATCTCGATCGTGTGCGCCACGTCCCGGAAGCCGTGTTCGGCGGCGATCTGGTCGGCCCACTTCTCCACCGCGGGACCCTCGACCTCGACGGCCTTGCCGCAGCTACGGCAGACGAGGTGGTGGTGATGGTCGTCGGTGCTGCACCGGCGGTAGACCGCCTCGCCCTCACTGGTGCGCAGCACGTCGACCTCGCCGGCGTCGGCGAGCGACTGCAGCGTCCGGTAGACGGTGGTCAGCCCGACCGAGTCGCCCCGGTGCTTGAGCATGTCGTGCAGCTCCTGGGCACTGCGGAACTCGTCCACCTCGTCGAGTGCGGCGGACACCGCGGTCCGCTGCCGCGTCGACCGGCCGCGTACCGGAGATCCCGCGCTCGTCGCCACCGTTGCCTCCCTTAGGACGTCAGGTCTTCCCCCTGCGCATGCGTCCCGCCATTGTGCCAGGTGATGACCCGCGCCCTGGGGGGACGCTTACCCGGGTGCGGCTATCCGGCCACGCTCACATCGTCCGGGGCGGTGCGACCGGCGGGTACCTCCAGGGTGCACCCCGCACCGGGCTGTGCGGCGGCCCTGGCGCGCTTTTTCGCGAGCGGCGTGGCGAGCGCGGTCAGCACGATGAACAGGCCGATGGCGAAGAGCACGATCGTGGCACCGGACGGGACGTCCACGTAGTACGAGGTGGTGGTGCCCGTAAGGGTGACCGCGACACCGATCGCGACGGCCACCGAGAAGGTGACCGCGAAGCTGCGGCTGATCTGCTGGGCGGCCGCGACCGGGATCACCATCAGGGCGCTGACCAGCAGCAGGCCGACCACCCGCATGGCGACGGTGACGGTGACCGCGGCGGTGACCGCGATCAGCAGGTTCAGCAGCCGGACCGGCAGACCGGTCACCCGCGCGAACTCCTCGTCCTGGCAGACCGCGAACAGCTGGCGGCGCAGCCCGACGGTGATCGCCAGGACCAGCGCGGCGAGCACGTAGATCGTCGTCATGTCCTGCGGCGAGACCGTCGTGATCGAGCCGAAGAGGTAGGTGCCGAGGTTGGCGTTGGAGCCGGCGTCGGAGAGGTTCATCAGCATCACGCCGCCCGCCATACCGCCGTAGAACAGCATGGCCAGCGCGAGGTCGCCGCGGGTCTTGCCGTACCAGCGGATCAGTTCCATGACGACCGAGCCGGCGACGGCGACGGCGGTGGCGACCCAGACCGGGCTCTGGTTGAGCAGGAAGCCGAGTCCGACGCCGGTGAGCGCGACATGGCCGATTCCGTCGCCCATCAGGGCCTGGCGGCGCTGGACGAGGTAGATGCCGATGGCGGGTGCGGTGACGCCGACTATCAGGGCGGCGATCAGGGCCCGCTGCATGAAGGCGTAGGTCAGGATGTCCATCAGGTGAGCAACCCCGTCCGGATCGGTTCCGCGGCCGCGTCGGCGTGCGGGTGGACATGGTCGTGGCCGGGGAGGGCGTGCTGGCCCACGGCCTCGGGGGGCGGGCCGTCGTGGACGACGCAGCCGTCGCGCAGCACCACCGCGCGGTCGATCAGCGGCTCCAGCGGGCCGAGCTCGTGCAGCACGAGCAGGACGGTGGTGCCGCGGGCGACCTGCTCGCGCAGGGCGGCGGCGAGCACTTCCTGGCTGGCGAGGTCGACGCCGGCCATCGGCTCGTCCATGATCAGCAGTTCCGGTTCGCCGGCCAGCGCCCGGGCTATCAGCACCCGCTGGTGCTGACCGCCGGAGAGCGCGTTGACCGAGTCCTTGGCGCGGTCGGCCATGCCGACCAGCTCCAGCGCGTGGTGGACCGCGGCCCGGTCGGCCTTGCGCAGCACGCCCAGCTTCGTACGGGCCAGCCGGCCGGCCGTGACGACCTCACGGACGGTGGCGGGCACCCCGCCGGCCGCCGTGGTGCGCTGCGGGACGTATCCGATGCGGGCCCAGTTCCTGAAGCGGCGGAACTCCGTGCCGAACAGCGACAGCGAGCCGCCGCTGAGCGGGACCTGGCCGATCACCGACCGGACGGCGGTGGACTTGCCGGAGCCGTTCGCGCCGAGCAGCGCGACGACCTCGCCGGAGCGCACCGTCAGGTCGACGCCGCGCAGCACGGGGCGGGCGCCCAGCGATGCGGTGGCGCCGCGCAGGTCGATGACCGGCTCGGGGAGCGGTTCTTTCACGGTGACCTCCGTGGGGTGCGGGGCTGGCTGGTCGGTGCGGTCGACTGTGCTGCTCACTTGCTGCCGAGTGCCTTCTGCAGTGCCGCGAGGTTGGCGCGCTGCACGCCGAAGTAGTCCGTGCCGCGGGACTTGCCGGTGATCCCTTCGAGCGGGTCCAGGACGTCGGTCCTCAGGTGGAGATCGCCGGCCAGGGCCTTGGCGGTGGCCGGGTTGGCGATCGTCTCGAAGAAGACCGTGGAGACGTGGTGGTCGGCGGCGAGGGTGTGCAGGGCCTTCATGCGGTGCGCGCTGGGCTCGGACTCGGGGTCCAGGCCGCTGATGGCCTCCTCGGTCAGGCCGTAGCGCTCGGCGAGGTAGCCGAAGGCCGCGTGGGTGGTGAGGAAGGTGTCCGACGCCCGGTTCTTCAGACCGTCCTTGAACTCCGCGTCCAGCCCGGTCAGCTTCTTCACCAGGGCGTCGGTGTTCTTCTGGTAGTCGGCCCGGTGCTTCGGGTCGGCCTTGGCGAGGGTCTTGTTGACGCCCTTGGCGACCTCGGCGTACTTCACCGGGTCGAGCCAGATGTGCGGGTCGTTGCCGCCCTCGGCGTCGGAGTGCGAGTCGTTGTCGCCGGTGGTGTGGTGGTGGCCGTCGACCTCGGTGCCGTGCTTCTCGAGGGAGGTCAGGGCGGCGGCGTCGGCGACGTTCTTGACGCCGGACTGGGCGATCGCCTCGTCCACGGCGGGCTGCAGGCCCTTGAGGTAGACGACCGCGCCGGACTCGTCGAGCTTGGCGGTCTGCTTGGCGGTGAGCTCCAGGTCGTGCGGCTCGACGCCCGGCTTGGTGAGGTCGGTCACCTCGACGTGCTTCCCGCCGATCTGCGCGGCGAGGAATTCCATGGGATAGAAGGACGCTGTCACTCTCAGCTTGCCGTCGGCCGTCCTGCCACTGGCGGTGGGGGAGCAGGCGGAGAGGGCCAGCAGGCCGAGCCCCGCGGCTCCGGCGACCGCGGCGGTGGTGAGGTGACGGCGTATGTTCATGACACTCATTTTCAACAAACCTGGAAACGATTGTCAATAAACCTCGGGCCGGTGTGAGCGGGCCGACAGTGGCCGGGAACCGATTTGGTCCCGGGGCGGCGCCCGCCGGTACCCTGAACTATTCGCCCAGCCGTCTTGCGACCTGCACCCCCGACGAGACGCGAGGGCGCCGCCCAATTCATCGTTCGTCGTCGTAATGAAGAGAGCACCGTGGCCGCCGACAAGATCGATACCATCGTCAGCCTGAGCAAGCGCCGTGGCTTCGTTTACCCCTGCAGTGAGATCTACGGCGGCTCCCGGGCTGCCTGGGATTACGGTCCGCTGGGCGTCGAGCTCAAGGAGAACATCAAGCGGCAGTGGTGGCGCGCCATGGTCACCTCGCGCGAGGACGTCGTCGGCCTCGACTCGTCGGTGATCCTTGCGCCCGAGGTGTGGCAGGCGTCCGGCCACGTCGCCACCTTCACGGACCCGCTCACCGAGTGCACCTCCTGCCACAAGCGCTTCCGCGCCGACCACCTGGAGGAGGCGTACGAGGCCAAGCACGGCAAGCTGCCCGAGAACGGCCTCGCGGACATCAACTGCCCGCACTGCGGCAACAAGGGCGGCTTCACCGAGCCCAAGCAGTTCTCCGGCCTGCTCTCCACCCACCTCGGCCCGTCCCAGGACACCGCCTCGGTCGCCTACCTGCGCCCCGAGACCGCCCAGGGCATCTTCACCAACTTCGCCCAGGTCCAGCAGACCTCGCGCAAGAAGCCCCCGTTCGGCATCGCGCAGATGGGCAAGTCCTTCCGGAACGAGATCACTCCGGGCAACTTCATCTTCCGCACCCGCGAGTTCGAGCAGATGGAGATGGAGTTCTTCGTCAAGCCGGGCGAGGACGAGCAGTGGCACGAGTACTGGATGGAGCAGCGCTGGAACTGGTACCGCGACCTGGGCCTGCGCGAGGAGAACATCCGGTGGTACGAGCACCCGAAGGAGAAGCTCTCCCACTACTCCAAGCGCACCGCTGACATCGAGTACCGCTTCAACTTCGGCGGCACCGAGTTCTCCGAGCTGGAGGGCGTGGCCAACCGCACGGACTACGACCTCGGCGCGCACTCCAAGGCGTCCGGCCAGGACCTGTCGTACTTCGACCAGGAGGCCGGCGAGCGCTGGACCCCGTACGTCATCGAGCCGGCGGCCGGTGTGAACCGCGCGATGCTCGCCTTCATGCTCGACGCCTACGTCGAGGACGAGGCACCCAACGCCAAGGGCAAGATGGAGAAGCGCACGGTCATGCGCCTCGACCCGCGCCTGGCGCCGGTCAAGGTCGCGGTGCTGCCGCTGTCCCGCAACCCGCAGCTCTCCCCGAAGGCCAAGGGCCTCGCCGCGGACCTGCGGAAGAACTGGAACATCGAGTTCGACGACGCGGGCGCCATCGGCCGCCGCTACCGCCGCCAGGACGAGATCGGTACCCCGTTCTGCGTGACCGTCGACTTCGACACCCTCGACGACAACGCGGTCACCGTCCGCGAGCGCGACACCATGAAGCAGGAGCGCGTCAGCCTGGACCAGATCCAGCCCTACCTGGCCACGCGCCTGCTGGGCTGCTGAGTCCGGCATCGGAAAGCTGCTGGCCGCTGAGTCGGTCAGTCGGTCAGTGAGTAGGTGAACGGGGCCGGCTCCCTTGCGGGGCCGGTCCCTTCGTCGTTTTCGCCTTGAGGTGACGGGGACTGGGAATACCCCACCGCTGTTCGACGGTTGTGGACCCGCAGGGGGGCCTCGCGTCCCCTACGGGATCTGTTCGACGGTCCCTTAATGGTTCGGTGGGTGCCCGGCCTCTGAGCGCGCCCCGCCTCTGGGTGCCCCCGCCAGGTGCCCCGTTGGGTGCCCCGTTCGGCGTCCCGTCTCTCAAGTGCCCGGGCGCTCAACGGCCCGCATCGGCCGGGTGGCGAGCCAGGCGCAGACGGCGGCGAGGGGGAGTTCGGCGGCTACGGCCATGGCTATTGCGGTGACCAGCTCGGGGCCGGGGGCGGCGGTGGTGAGGTCGATGCAGGCGTCGGCGAGCAGGAGGACGGCCGCGGCGCCGGCGGGGGCGCGGTGGCGGGGGTCGGCACGCAGGATGCGGAGGCCGGCGGTGAGCAGTGCGACGGCCTCCAGGGCGTCGAGGGTGACCCAGGCGGTGGCCTCGGCGGGCGGCAGGGTGCCGGCGAGGTAGCCGAGCCAGGGCAGCAGCGCGAGCCCGGCACCCGCGAGGACGCGGCCCTGCCAGCGACGGGCGCGGCTCAGCCGCAGACCCCCGCGCACGGCACCGTTCGCCGTGCAACGTCCTTTGTCGACAGGGGGGTTGAAGGCGATCAGGGCCATGGCGGAGGTCTCTTTCAAGGTCACGAACCCGGCCTTCGGGCTCGTGATCAAGACTCCGGTTTTTGCCGCTCACGGTCAGTAATGCGGCTGTCCGACTTGGGGTGGCACCAGCTACACCCCTCGTCCGGGAACAGGCTTCATGGCAGGTCGCAGCGGTCGGCGCCTAACGTTGGATCATGAAGATTCCGCCCCGGACGCGGCGCGCGCTCACCCGGCTGACCCGCGATACGTACTTCCTCGCCCTCGGGGCGCCGCTGCACCTCCTCATCGGGTTCCTGCTGTTCATGGCCTTCGGTCTCGTATGGGAGATCGTCGAGGGGAACGACAGCAGCGTGCCGGTGGTCCTGGGGCTCACGCTGGTGCTCACCGCGTCGTCCGTGCCCGCGCTGACCGCCGCCCAGCGCTGGCGCTTCCGGCAGTTCCTCGGGATCGACATCCCCTCCCCGGGGTGGTGGCGGCGCTGGCAGCGCCGGTTCGGCTACCACTGCCTGCTGGGGGCGCTGCTCGGCGGGCTCGAAGTGCTGGTACTCGGCCTGCTGTTGGCGGGTCTGGCCGCCGTCACGGTGTACGCATGGATATGGGCGGTTCCCCTGGAGTGGCGGGTGAGCCATCCCGGGTATTACACGCAGTCCCTCTACGTCACCCTCGCCGGCCTCGCCGCGCTCGCCGCCCTCCCGTCTCTCGCCGCGGTCGTGGTACGCCTGGAGACGCACCTCGCGCCCGGTCTGCTGGGGCCCGACCGGAACGAGGACCTGGCGCGGCGGGTGATCGACCTGACCGAGAGCCGGGCCGGTGCGGTCGACGCCGCGGATGCCGAACGGCGCCGCATCGAACGGGACCTGCACGACGGCGCGCAGCAGCGCCTGGTGTCGCTGGCCCTGAACCTGGGTTTGGCCAAGGCGACGCTGACCGACCTGCCGCCCGAGGTGCGCGAGGTGATCGACACCGCCCACCGGGAGGCGAAGGAGGCGATCGAGGAGCTCAGCAGTCTGGTGCGCGGTCTGCACCCGGCCGTCCTGGACGAGTTGGGGCTGGACGCCGCACTGTCCGGGCTCGCCGCCCGGGCGCCGCTGCCCGTACGGCTGCGGGTGGATCTGGCGCAGCGCACCGTGCCGGCCATCGAGGCGGTGGCGTACTTCGTGGTCTCCGAGGCGCTGACGAACGTGGCCAAGCACGCCCCGGAGGCGACCCGGGTGGATGTGACGGTCACCCGGCTGGGCGGGATACTGCGGGTGGTGATCGCCGACGACGGTGCGGGCGGGGCCGATCCGTCCAAGGGGAGTGGTCTCACCGGGCTCGCCCAGCGCGTGCGGTCCGTGGGGAACATTCCGGATGAGCAGCCCCGTGGGGGGCCCGACCATGATGAGCGTGGAGCTGCCGTGCCCGAAGTGAGGCGTGACGTGGGGCGTGACGTGGGGGATGAGATGGGGCGTGCGGTGGAGGCGGCGGTGGCCGGTGCGCAGGGTGCCGGGCCGGGTGCCGTACGGCGTGCCGTGATCGCGGAGGACTCCGTTCTGCTGCGGATCGGGCTGGTCAAGCTCGTGGAGATGGCCGGGTTCGAGGTGGCCGCCGAGGCGGGGGACGCCGAGGGGCTGCTGGCCGCGGTCGCCGAACACCGGCCGGACCTCGCGGTGGTGGACGTGCGGATGCCGCCCGGCTTCACGGACGAGGGGGTGCGCGCCGCCCTGTCGATCCGCCAACGGTGGCCCGGTACCGCGGTGTTGATGCTGTCGCAGTACGTCGAGGAGCGCTACGCGGCCGATCTGCTGGCCTCGAACACCAGCGGTGTGGGCTATCTGCTCAAACAGCGGGTGGCGGACGTCGAGGAGTTCATCGAGGCGCTGCGGCGGGTGGCGGACGGCGGCACCGCGCTGGATCCGCAGGTCGTCGCGCAGTTGCTGGTGCGGCGGTCGAGCGATCCGCTGGAGCGGCTGACGGCCCGTGAGCGGGAGGTCCTCGCGCTGATGGCCGAGGGCCGGTCCAACGCGGGGATCGCCGCCGGGCTCGTGGTGAGTGAGAGCGCGGTCGCCAAGCACATCAACAACATCCTCGCCAAGCTGGACCTTCCGAAGGCGGACGCCGACCACCGCCGGGTCCTGGCGGTGCTGCGGTTCCTGGGGGTCGGCGGCTAGGGGTCTTGGCGGTCCCCCGGGGGGCGTTGGCGGCCGTCCAGGGGGTCTTGGCGGTCATGGCGGTTCGAACGGTGGTCCGCCGGTCGCCGGGGTATTCGATCCGGGCCGCACTTTCCGGTGGAAATCCGGCCCGGAACGCATTTCCTGTCCCGTCACGTGCATCCATTGCCTCTTTTCCCGCGTCTCACAGGCGAGCGGCTTTCTCCTATGGGCCGCACCGCAGGGGTATTTGGAGTATTCAATTTGAAAACCGGCATTAAGGGCATTCGTCGCGTCTCCGCGGCAGTCGTCACCGCGGGTGCCGTTCTGACGGCCGGGGCGTTCGCCGCTCCGGCGCAGGCCGCCACACTCCCGACGCCCACGATCACCGCCGCGGGCGGGTTCGTGATGAACAACAGCACGGGCAAGTCCCTGTTCACCAAGGCTGCGGACACCCGTCGTTCCACCGGCTCCACCACCAAGATCATGACCGCCCGGGTGGTGCTCGGGCAGTCGAACCTCAACCTGGATTCCAAGGTCACGATCCAGAAGGCGTACAGCGACTACATCGTCGACAACAACTGGGCCTCCTCGGCCCACTTGATCGTCGGCGACAAGGTCACGGTCCGTCAGCTGCTCTACGGGCTGATGCTGCCGTCCGGCTGCGACGCCGCCTACGCGCTCGCCGACAAGTTCGGCAGCGGCTCCACCCGGGCCGCGCGGGTCAAGTCGTTCATCGGCAAGATGAACAGCACGGCCAGGAGCCTCGGCCTGACGAACACGCACTTCGACTCGTTCGACGGCATCGGCCACGGCGCGAACTACTCGACGCCGCGCGATCTGACCAAGCTCGCCAGCAACGCGATGAAGTACTCCACGTTCCGTACGGTCGTGAAGACGAAGTCGACGAAGCAGAAGGTCACGACCAAGAGCGGTGGCTACCGCTACATGGAGTGGACCAACACCAACCCCCTGCTGGGCACTTACGCCGGCACCATCGGCGTCAAGACCGGCTCGGGTCCGGAGGCCAAGTTCTGCCTGGCCTTCGCCGCCACCCGTAACGGCAAGACCGTCATCGGTACCGTCCTCGCCTCCTCCTCGGTTCCCAACCGCACGGCGGACGCGAAGAAGCTGTTGGACTACGCCTTCAAGAAGTAGTCCGTACGGCCCGGGTCGGTACGGCTCGGGCCGGTACCGCTCGGGTCGAGGGGGCCTGTCGGCGGCCGGTCGGCCGTGGGCGGGCCCTCTGCCGTTTCCGCTGGGCCTCCCTGCCGTCCCGCGGGGGCTACGTCTGGTCCGCCTGGCCCGTCGGGGCGGAGCGCAGGCCGCGGAGGACCAGATCGCGGACCGCCTCGAAGTCGGCGGTGATCTCCGGGCGGGACCACTCGGCGGCGTAACACGGGTCGTGGAAGCGGCCGGTGGCGTCGAAGACGGCGCGCGCGGTGACGGCGGGGGAGGGGGTCTGGAAGGTGCCCTCGCCGACGCCGTCCTCGATGATCCGGGTCAGCTGGGACTCCAGGTCCGTGACGTGCTGGTCGACCACACCACCGCTCTCGCCGATCAGCGCCATGTACGTCGCGAACAGCTCGGGATCGTCGCCCGCCTTGTGCCGCTTGGCCTCGAAGAGCGTGGTCAGCCAGCGGTCCAGCCGCTCGGCCGCCGGTCCCTCCTCCGTCGCGATGCCGGACAGCTGCCGGATCGTACGGTCCAGCCAGCGCGCCGTGACCGCTTCCCGCAGCGCCGTCTTCGTACGGAAGTGGCGGTAGACGCTGCCGTGGCTGACGCCCAGGGCGCGCGCCACGTCCACGACCGTGGCCTTCGCCGGGCCGTACCGGCGCAGCACCTCCTCGGTGGCTTCGAGGATGCGCTCGGGGGTCAACGACTCGGGGGGCATGGTGCGGGCGGCCTTTCGGGAGGAGCGGACGGGCGGGTGCGGACGCCGGTGGGCGGGCGCCGGGGCGGCACCCGTACCGGAACCGGATCCGCGGGCGGGGGCCGGTGGTGCACCCAGGCGCACCGGGGACCCTGCGCGGTACCTACGGACGGTACCTGGCCGCTCCCGCCGGCCGCCGCCCCGCCGGTGGTCAGTGCTCGCTGTCGAGGTGGGCCATCTGCTCGGCGGGGTACCGGTCGCCGGCCGCGGCACCGGCCGGGACCGCCTGCTCGATCGCGGCGAGGTCCTCCGCGTCCAGCGTCACGTCCAGGGCCCCGAGTGCCTCGGAGAGCCGGTCCCGGCGGCGCGCACCGACCAGCGGGACGATGTCCTCGCCGCGGGAGAGCACCCAGGCGATGGCTATCTGGGCCACCGAGACGCCCTTCTGCTCGGCGATCTTGCGCAGCGCGTCGACCAGGTCGAGGTTGCGGTCGAGGTTCTCGCCCTGGAAGCGCGGGCTCCTCCCGCGGAAGTCGTTGGCGGCGAGCTTGCGGTCCCGGGCGAAGTGGCCGCTGATCAGGCCGCGGGAGAGCACGCCGTAGGCCGTGATGCCGATGCCCAGCTCGCGGGCGGTGGGCAGGATCGCGTCCTCGATGCCGCGGGTGATGAGGGCGTACTCGATCTGGAGGTCGGAGATCGGGGCCACGGCGGCCGCGCGGCGCAGCGTCTCCGCGCCGACCTCGGAGAGGCCGATGTGCCGGACGTGTCCCGCAGCCACGAGCTCGGCGATGGCGCCGACCGTCTCCTCGATCGGGACGTCCGGGTCGAGCCGGGCGATCCGGTAGATGTCGATGTGGTCGGTGCCCAGGCGCTGGAGGGAGTAGGCGGCGAAGTTCTTCACCGCGTTGGGCCGGCCGTCGTAGCCGGTGAAGCCGCCCTCGATGGTGCGCAGGGCACCGAACTTCACGCTGGTCTGCGCCCGTTCGCGGGCCGCGGCGGGGGCGGTGCGGAGCGCTTCGTTGATCAGTAGTTCGTTGTGCCCCATGCCGTAGAAGTCGCCGGTGTCGAGCAGGGTGACGCCGGCGTCGAGGGCGGCGTGGATGGTGGCGATGGATTCCGTGCGGTCGCTGTCGCCGTAGAGGGCGGACATGCCCATGCAGCCGAGGCCGAGGGCGGAGGTCTGCGGGCCGGTCGTGCCCAGGGTGCGGGTCTGCACTGCGTGCTCCTGAAGGGATGACGACGGGAGGGGTGGGTGAGGGAGGCGGGCCCGGCTGCCGTCCGGCGGGGCCGGTCCGGAGCCCTCACGCAAGCAACTATGGCATGACGGCTGACAGATTTCAATATTTGTCATCCATGCGATGTGGAGCGTGCTCGTCCCCGTGCTCTCTCCCCCGTGCTCCCTCCCCCGTTCCCGCAGGTCAGCGCAGTGAGCGCGGTAGCCGGAGGGCGAGCGCCGTGGTGCCCGCCACGATCGCCAGCTGCGTCAGCAGGGCCGCCAGCAGCGCATCGCGGATGCCGACGGACGGCAGCAGCGCGAGGAAGAGCGTGCCCAGGGTGGCCACGCCCAGCGCCAGGCCGGACTGCTGGGTGGTGACCATGACGCCGCCGCCCACGCCCGCCTGGGCCACCGGCAGTTCGCTCAGCACGATGCGCAGCAGGACCGGCAGCACCAGGCCCTGGCCGAGGCCGAGCAGCGCCATGCTCGGCGCGAGACCGGCCACCGAGATGCCCGGCCAGCCCGCGTGCACGGTCAGCGCCAGCGCGAGCAGCCCGGCCCCCTGGATCAGCGAGCCGGTGAAGACCACCCGCCGTCCGAACCGCCCCACCAGCCGCGGCCCCGCCAGCGAGGCGACGAAGAAGGTGACGCAGAGCGGCAGCAGGGACAGGCCGGCCGCCAACGGGCCGTAGTGCAGGCCGGTCTGGAGCGCGACGGCCACCACGAACATGAAGCCGCCGAACCCCACCGAGAACGGCACGATCATGGTGAGGCCGCTGTTCACCGACGGGATGCGGAGGAGGGACGGAGGGACGAGCGGGGTCCGGCCGCTGCGTTCGGCGCGCCGCTCCACCAGGAAGAACGCGACGGCGGCGCACGGGAAGACGGCCAGCAGGAGCCACGACCACAGGGGCCAGCCGGCCGCCCGCCCCTCGGTCAGCGGCAGCAGCAGCGTGATCAGCGAGACGGCCAGCAGAACGGTGCCGGGGCCGTCGACCCGGGTCGGGTGCGGCGAGCGGGTCTCGGGGACCGTGCGGGCGGCCAGCAGCCAGGCCGCCGCCGCGATCGGGACGTTCACCAGGAAGACCGCGCGCCAGCCGGAGCCCGCCAGGTCCACCGAGACCAGCAGCCCGCCGACCACCTGGCCGACGGCGCTGGAGACCCCGGCCGTGCCGCCGTACAGGCTGACCGCCTTGGCGCGCCGCTTCCCGCTGGTCGTGGCCTGGATGGTGGCCAGCACCTGGGGCAGCAGCAGTGCCGCGGACGCCCCCTGGGCGACCCGGGCGGCCACCAGCGTCGCGGCGTCCGGGGCGAGGCCGCAGGCCAGTGAGGTCAGGCCGAAGGTGGCCAGGCCCCACAGGAACAGCCGGCGCCGGCCGATCATGTCGCCGAGCCGCCCGCCCAGCACCAGCAGCGTGGCGTAGGCGACGCCGTAACCGGCCACCACCATCTCCAGCATCGCGGGTCCCGCGTGCAGGTCGTGATCGATGGTCGGCAGGGCGACATTGACGATGAAGAAGTCGATCATCGGGAGGGCCGCGCCCAGCAGTACGGTCAGCAGGCCGAGCGGGGTCAGGGCGGCGGTGGCCGATGCCTGTCGCGGGGCGCCGGCCGGGGATTCCACCGGGGTGGCAACCGGGGTGGCAACCGGGGGTTCAACAGGGATGGTCTGTGCTCGGGTTTCGCTCACGGATACGACGATCGTCGAGCGCTCAGCCGGGTACCAGAGTGTCCTTATCCTGGTATCACTGCTACCTGGCAACCGCCTGGGCGCTGCGGCACGCTGGAGGCATGACCGTCGACGCGACCCTGACGCAGGCTGCCACACCACCCGGTGCCACCACGACCCCGCCGTCCGGGGCGGCCCGCCCCACAGGCGCCGCACCCCCGCGCGGCGACGCCGCCCGCCGGGCCGAGCTGGCCGCCTTCCTGCGCAGCCGGCGCGAGCGGATCACCCCCGAGCAGGTCGGCCTGCCCCGCGGCGCCCGCCGCCGCACGCCGGGACTGCGCCGCGAGGAGGTCGCGCACCTCGGCGCGGTCGGCGTCACCTGGTACACCTGGCTCGAACAGGGCCGGGACATCCACGTGTCGCCGCAGGTCCTCGACGCGGTGGCCCGTGCGCTGCTGCTCGACCGTGCCGAGCGCAGCCACCTCTTCGCGCTCGCCGGCGCCGTCGACCCCGTGCCGGGCAAGGAGTGCACCGGCGTTTCGCGGGCCCTGCGCCAGGTCCTCGACCAGCTCGCGCCGTTCCCCGCGGTCATCCAGAACTCCCGGTTCGACATCCTCGCCTACAACAGCACCTACGGGCAGCTGATGTGCGACCTCGACGCGCTGCCCGAGGAGGACCGCAACTGCATGTGGCTGGCGTTCACCCACCCCCAGTGGCGGGCGAGCGTGGTCGACCTGGACGCCACGATGCGGGTGATGGCCGCCAAGTTCCGCGCCTCGATGGCCGAGCACGTCGCCGAGCCGGCCTGGAAGGCGCTGGTCGCCCGGCTGACGGAGGCCTCGCCGGAGTTCCGTGAGATCTGGGCCCAGCACGAGGTCGTCCGCCCGGTCAGTTCCGTCAAACTCTTCCGCCACCCACGCGTGGGCGTCCTCGAACTGACCGCCACCAGCCTCTGGACGGGCCCCAACCCCGGTCCCAAGCTGCTCTCCTACACCCCCGTCGACGAGACCTCCCGCGAGCGGCTGGAGCAGCTGGAGAAGCTGGCGCTCGTCCCGGCGTGACGTCGTAACGCACTGCCGCGGCCGCGTACGACGCAGTTCCGCTGCCTCAGGCGCTCCGGCCCGCCGCCCCGGCCGCCGCGGCGCTCCGCTCGTCGTCCTCGAAGAGTTCCGCCGTGTGCCGCGCGGTGGCCCGCGCCCAACGCCCGGTGGTCAGCGCGCCGAGCAGCAGGACCGCCGCGCCGCAGCCGGTGATGATCCACCAGGCCGGGCGGCCGGCCGCGATGAACTCGTCCGCGGTTGCCGCCGCATGCGCCCCGCTCGCCAATACGGCGCCGATCACCGCGACGCCGAGCGACTGCCCCACCTGACGGCTGGTGGAGGCCACGGCCGCGGCCACCCCGGCCTGCGCGCGCGGCATCCCCGACACCGCCGTATTGGTGATCGGCGCGTTGACCAGGCCGAACCCGATGCCGAAGAGGACGTAGCCGGGGAACAGCAGCCAGTTCGTCGACTGGGCGTCGAACGCCGCGAAGAGCAGCCCGCTCGCGCCCATCGTCGTACCGGCCAGCAGCAGCGACAGCCGGGGGCCGCGGTTGCCGACCAGCCGCCCCGACAGCGGTGCGAAGACCAGCGTCATCCCGGCCATCGGCAGCATGTAGAGCCCGGCGTCCAGTGCGGACAGCCCGCGGATGTTCTGCAGGTAGAGCGTGTTGATGAAGAGGAAGCCGCCGAGTGCGGCGAACGCGCTGACCGCCACGATGGTGGCGCCGCTGAACGGCGCGCTGTGGAAGAACCGCAGATCGATCAGCGGCTCCCGCCGGCGCCGCTCGTAGCCGATCAGTGCCCCCAGCGAGACCAGCGCCACCAGCACGAACGTCAGGATCTGCGCCGACGCCCAGCCGGCGTCCGGCGCCTCGATGATCGCGTACGTCAGCGAGCCGAGCAGCGCGATCACCAGCAGCTGCCCGACCGGGTCGACCCGGCGCGGCTTCGGGGCGCGGGACTCCGGCACGTACCGCAGGGTGAGGAAGAGCGCCAGCGCGCCGATCGGGACGTTGATCCAGAAGATCGAGCGCCAGCCGACGCTCTGCACCAGCAGCCCGCCGATCACCGGCCCGGCCGCCATGCTGATGCCGACGACCCCGCCCCACACCCCGATGGCGCGGGCCCGCTCCCGGGGGTCGGTGAAGGTGTTGGTGATGATCGACATCGCGACGGGGTTGAGCATCGAGCCGCCGACCGCCTGCACCATCCGGAAGACGACCAGCCATTCCAGGTCGGGCGCCAGGCTGCACAGCAGCGAGCCGAGCGCGAAGACCACCAGCCCGACCAGGAAGATCCGCCGCCGGCCCAGCCGGTCGGCGGTCGAGCCGGCCAGCATCAGCAGCGACGCCAGCACCAGCGTGTAGGCGTCGATCGTCCACTGCATCCCCGAGACCGAGGCGTGCAGCTCGCGCTGCATGGACGGCAGCGCGACGTTGAGGACGGTGTTGTCCAGGCTGACGATCAGCAGGCTCATACAGCAGATCGCCAGCACGAGCAGACGCCGTCGGCGGCTGAGATCGGGCATTCTTGAACGCTACAACGATCCCGGTGGCTCCGGCCCCGGCGGGGCCGCGGGCACGGTGCGGGACAATGGGAGGCCGCAGCCCGTCGTCCGTGGCGCGTCAGGCCGCGAGGCGCCGGCCCGCCCGGCCGTACCGGTGCCCCGGAAGCCGGGCACACCCGAAGAGAACCGCCGGAGAAAGTCGAAGGTATCGCTCCATGTCGCTGCTGCAGATCGGTCCGCACACGGTGCAGCCGCCCGTGGTCCTCGCGCCCATGGCCGGGATCACCAATGCCCCGTTCCGGACGCTCTGCCGGGAGTTCTCCGCGGGCAAGGGCCTGTTCGTCAGCGAGATGATCACGACCCGGGCGCTGGTCGAGCGCAACGAGAAGACCATGCAGCTGATCCACTTCGACGCGACGGAGAAGCCGCGCTCGATCCAGCTGTACGGCGTCGACCCGGACACCGTCGGCAAGGCCGCCCGCATGATCGCGGAGGAGGACCTCGCCGACCACATCGACCTGAACTTCGGCTGCCCGGTCCCCAAGGTGACCCGCAAGGGCGGCGGCTCGGCCCTGCCGTACAAGCGCCCGCTGCTCCGCTCCATCCTGCGCGAGGCGGTGGCTAACGCCGGTGGGCTGCCGGTGACCATGAAGATGCGCAAGGGCATCGACGACGACCACATCACCTACCTGGACGCCGGCCGGATCGCCGTCGAGGAGGGCGTGACCGCCATCGCCCTGCACGGCCGCACGGCCGCCCAGCACTACGGCGGCACCGCCGACTGGGACGCCATCGCGCGCCTGAAGGACCACGTCGGCGAGATCCCCGTCCTGGGGAACGGCGACATCTGGTCCGCGGACGACGCGGTCCGGATGATGCGCGAGACCGGCTGCGACGGCGTCGTCGTCGGGCGGGGCTGCCTGGGCCGGCCGTGGCTCTTCGGCGATCTCGTGGCCGCCTTCGAAGGACGCCCCGAGGACTACGCCCGGCCGACGATGAAGCAGGTCGCCGACGTCATGCTGCGGCACGCCACGCTGCTCGGCGAGTGGCTGAACGACGAGGCGCGCGGCGTCATCGACTTCCGCAAGCACGTCGCCTGGTACACCAAGGGCTTCTCGATCGGCTCGGAGATGCGCAAGAGCCTCGCGGTCTCCTCCTCCCTCAACGAACTCTCCGACCTGCTGGGCGAGTTGGACCTCGACCAGCCCTGGCCCACCGGCGCCGACGGCCCCCGCGGCCGCACCTCCGGCCGCAACCGCGTGGTCCTCCCCGACGGCTGGCTGGACGACCCGTACGACTGCGCGGGCGTGAGCGTGGACGCCGAGCTGGACACGTCCGGGGGCTGACGCCCGCTTCCGGGCCTGCCGTCCCTACGGCCGGTACACGCACGCCGCCAGCGGTGCGTGCCGCTTCCAGTCCAGGGACTCGTAGAGCGCCCGGCCCTCGTCGGTGGCGCCCAGGATGCCCAGGCGGGCGCCCTCGGCCACGGCGCGATCGGCGAGGGCGCGCATGACCACGCTGCCGAGCCCGCGGCGGCGGTGGGCGGCATGGGTCTCGACCCGGTCGACGACGGTGGCGTCCCCGAGGACGGCCATCTGGCCCTTCGCGGCGAGCGTGCCGGCCGCGTCGTGCACCCGTACGTAGGTGACACCGGCGCGCTGCTCCACGGAGGTGGCGTAGCCGTCGGGTGTCACCGGATGCGTGGTGCGCAGATCGGTGGCCATCAGGTGGCCGGCGTCCTCCCCGTCGGCGTACCAGCCCGCCGGGAGCCAGCGCTCGACCTCCGCGTCCTCCAGGCACACCTTGAGCCAGGTGTCGGGCACGGTCACCGACGCGGTGGCCGCACGCACCGCGCCCTCGGTGGCCTCGGGCAGGACGTGCCGCCCGACCTGACCGGGCGCGCCGACCTCGAGGTACAGGCCCCAGGGCGTGGTGACCGGCTCCGGTGTGCCGCGCGATATCGCCCAGCCGGCTCCCCAGTTGCTGACGAGTTCCGAAAGCATCAAGTCCTCCCCGAGTGGCGGTCGCTGGCGGCGATAGGTAAGAGGCGCCGCCCGGGTGCGCACATTACGCGACGGGGGGCGTCGAGGCACCTCTTTATGCGGACGGGTCGGACTCGGGCGCGGCGCGCAGGGATATCGGCGGCGGCCGCGTACCGTTTGAGGCCGAATGCCGGATTTACGGCATGACGGATGTGAAGGAGCAGCCGTGGCGAGGACGCAGTCGTGCTGAGCGGGGACCGTTCGCCCGGAGAGGTGGAGCGGGCGGTCCGGGCCCGGGTCGGGGACCTGCCCGTGCGCTCCGAGCAGATGGCCGCGGTGGCGGGCATCTACCGGGCCGCGGCCGCGGTGCGCCAGCACTTCGAGAACTCCGTACTGCGCGGCGCCGATCTGACCTGGACCGGTTTCGTCGTGCTCTGGGTGGTGTGGATCGGCGGCGAACGCGAGACCCGCAAGGTCGCCGAGGAGGCCGGCATCTCCAAGGGCACGCTCACCGGCGTTGCCCGCACCCTGCAGAACCGCGGCCTGCTGGAGCGCCGGGCGCACCCCACCGACCGGCGACTGGCGCTGCTCTCCCTGACAGCCGACGGGGAGCGGCTGATGGCCCGGCTCTTCCCGGAGTTCCACGACGAAGAGGTCTTCGTGACCGGGGGGCTGAACGACGACGAGGCGCTCGATCTGGCGGAGCTGCTGCGCCGGATCGTGGCGCAGGTGGAGCGCCGCGGCGCGGAACGGCGACTGGAACTGCTCGACGGCCGTGACCCGCCGCCCCGCCGCAGCGGCCGCCGGCCGAAGGGCGCCGGTGCGCTGTGAGGCCCCGCCCGCCGGGTCGTATACGACCCCGGACGTCCGGGCGGCGTTCCGGCCCGGCCAGGAACTATGGCCTGATAGCGGCGCCCACTCCCGGCAGGCCCTCCCGGAACCCGGCTTCCGGGCGCCGGGTGGCCGAATTGCGTAGCGAGCGACCTACCGCGTGCGCGCGGACGACTGCCCGACTAGGCGGTTTTCTTGATCGTCCGGCCGCCGGGAGGGTCCAAATGATGGGACCCCAGCACACATGAGCGCGTGATTCTCGCCACCCCTGATAGGGGTTGCGCTCAGATGAGCGAATGAGGCCGGGCTCCACCTCTCGGAAAGGTGGCACCGGGTGCCACCCTTCATCTGTTCGAGTGATGCACTCATTCGTCGCAGTGCGTATCACATCTTCCCCACTACGATCACGCTTCGCAGTAATGCATTCAGGTAATGAACTGACTGCTGAGCGGGTGATCACTTTCGATCTGCTGGCTGACGGCCGGTTACGCACGTATGTCGACCAAGTGGACGTACCCATACGCCTTCGATCTGGGTATGTTCCTCGCCGTCAGGGCAGCCCGTCGGCGAGGAGTCAGTGCCGTGCCGGAAACACAAGATCCCCACGTAACCCAGTCTTCGTCCGCGAAGTTCGTCTACGACTTCACCGAGGGCAACAGAGACCTCAAGGACCTCCTCGGTGGCAAGGGTGCGAACCTCGCCGAGATGACCAACCTGGGACTTCCCGTCCCTCCGGGGTTCACGATCACCACCGAGGCCTGCAAGGTCTACCTGGAGAGCGGCACCGAGCCGACGGCACTCCGTGCCGAGGTCTCCCAGCACCTCGACGCCCTTGAGCAGAAGATGGGGAAGAAGCTCGGCCAGGCCGACGACCCACTGCTCGTATCGGTGCGTTCCGGGGCGAAGTTCTCCATGCCCGGCATGATGGACACCGTCCTCAACATCGGCCTCTCCGATGCGTCGGTTTCCGGCCTCGCCGCGCAGGCCGGTGACGAGCGGTTCGCCTGGGACTCCTACCGTCGCCTGATCCAGATGTTCGGCAAGACCGTGCTGGGCGTCGACGGCGAGCTCTTCGAAGAGGCGCTGGAGGAGGCCAAGCGGGCCAAGGGCGTCCGCGTCGACGTCGAACTGGACGCCGCGGACCTCAAGAGCCTGGTCGCGCACTTCAAGGACGTCGTCGCCAAGGAGACCGGCCGGGACTTCCCGCAGGACCCGCGCGAGCAGATGGACCTCGCCATAAGGGCCGTCTTCGACTCGTGGAACACCGACCGCGCCAAGCTCTACCGCCGCCAGGAGCGCATCCCCGGCGACCTCGGCACGGCCGTCAACGTCTGCTCCATGGTCTTCGGCAACCTCGGCCCGGACTCCGGCACCGGCGTCGCCTTCACCCGCGACCCCGCCTCCGGTCAGCAGGGCGTCTACGGCGACTACCTGCAGAACGCGCAGGGCGAGGACGTCGTCGCCGGTATCCGCAACACCGTCCCGCTCGCCGAGCTGGAGTCGATCGACAAGACGTCGTACGACCAGCTGATGCAGATCATGGAGACGCTCGAAACGCACTACAAGGACCTGTGCGACATCGAGTTCACCATCGAGCGCGGCAAGCTGTGGATGCTGCAGACCCGGGTCGGCAAGCGCACCGCCGGTGCCGCCTTCCGGATCGCCACCCAGCTCGTCGACCAGGGCCTGATCGACGAGGCCGAGGCGCTGCAGCGGGTCAACGGCGCGCAGCTGGCGCAGCTGATGTTCCCCCGCTTCGACCTCGGCGCGAAGTCCGAGATGATCGGCCGCGGCATCGCCGCCTCCCCGGGCGCGGCGGTCGGCAAGGCCGTCTTCGACTCGTACACCGCGGTCAAGTGGTCGCGCTCCGGCGAGAAGGTCATTCTGATCCGCCGTGAGACCAACCCCGACGACCTGAACGGCATGATCGCCGCCGAGGGCATCCTCACCTCCCGCGGCGGCAAGACCTCGCACGCCGCCGTCGTCGCCCGCGGCATGGGCAAGACCTGTGTCTGCGGCGCCGAGGAGCTGGAGGTCGACACCAAGTCCCGCAAGATGACGACCCAGGACGGGACCGTCATCGAGGAGGGCGACGTCGTCTCCATCGACGGCTCCACCGGCAAGGTCTACGCCGGCGAGGTGCCGGTCGTGCCGTCCCCGGTCGTGGAGTACTTCGAGGGCCGGATGCACGCCGGCGCCGATGACGCCGACGAGCTGGTCAAGGCCGTCCACCGGATCATGGCGTACGCGGACCGGGTCCGCCGGCTGCGGGTCCGCGCCAACGCCGACAACGCCGAGGACGCCGCCCGCGCCCGCCGGTTCGGCGCCCAGGGCATCGGCCTGTGCCGCACCGAGCACATGTTCCTCGGTGAGCGCCGCGAGATGGTCGAGCGCCTGATCCTGGCCGACACCGAGACCGATCGGGACGCCGCGCTCAGCCAGCTGCTGCCGCTCCAGAAGGCCGACTTCATCGAGCTGTTCGAGTCGATGGACGGACTGCCGGTGACGGTACGGCTGCTGGACCCGCCGCTGCACGAGTTCCTGCCCGACATCACCGAGCTGTCGGTCCGGGTCGCGCTCGCCGAGGCCCGCAAGGACGCCAACGAGAACGACCTGCGGCTCCTCCAGGCCGTGCACAAGCTGCACGAGCAGAACCCGATGCTGGGTCTGCGCGGTGTGCGCCTCGGCCTGGTCATCCCCGGTCTGTTCGCGATGCAGGTGCGGGCGATCGCCGAGGCGGCCGCCGAGCGCAAGAACGCCAAGGGCGACCCGCGCGCGGAGATCATGATCCCGCTCGTCGGCACCGTCCAGGAGCTGGAGATCGTCCGCGAGGAGGCCGAGCAGGTCATCGCCGAGGTCGAGAAGACCCACGGCGTCGAGCTCAAGCTCACCCTCGGCACGATGATCGAGCTGCCCCGCGCCGCGCTCACGGCCGGTCAGATCGCGGAGTCGGCGGACTTCTTCTCCTTCGGCACCAACGACCTGACGCAGACCGTCTGGGGCTTCTCCCGGGACGACGTCGAGGCCAGCTTCTTCACCGCGTACCTGGAGAAGGGCATCTTCGGCGTCAGCCCGTTCGAGACCATCGACAAGGACGGTGTGGGCTCGCTGGTCCGCAACGCCGCCGCGGCCGGCCGGGCCACCCGTCCGGACCTCAAGCTCGGCGTCTGCGGTGAGCACGGCGGCGACCCGGAGTCCGTCCACTTCTTCCACGAGGTGGGCCTGGACTACGTCTCCTGCTCGCCGTTCCGCATCCCGGTCGCACGACTGGAGGCGGGCCGGGCGGCGGCCGAGGCCAAGGGCAGCGACAGCCGCTGACCCAGGAAGGCACCGCGGGCGCGGGCGCGTCCGCGGTGCCGCACGAGAACCACCGGAACCGGCGGCGGGGCCACCTCAAAAACCCTCACCAGCCCGGCCGTCGGCTCCGGAACCCCAACGAGGGCGGCACCTGTGCGGAGGTGCCGCCCTCGGTCGTGTACGGACCCGCGGAGGTCTCAGGCGATCTGCCGGGCGGGGGTGGCGTCGCCGCGTTTCCGGTTGAGGGCGGCGACGGCCCGCGGGAGGAGTTCCTCGCCTTCGGCGACGGAGCCGTACACCGGGAAGACCTTGGTGAGACCGCTCACCCGGAGCGCCTTCAGGAATCTGGCGTCAGGGGCGACGATGCCGACCATGCCGCCGTGGGCCCGGGTCCGCTTCAGGGCGCCGACCAGTACGCCGGTTCCCGTGCTGTCGAGGAAATCCACCCCGCTCACCTCGATGAGCAGCTGGAAGTGCCCGTCGTTGACGAGCTCCACGACGGCCTCCCGGACAACCGGGGCGGTATAGACGTCGAACTCACCGGTGACCGTGAGCACGGTCATCTCCTCGGAGAGGTGCTCGTGGGTGGTCTCCACCCGGCTGCACCGGTACACGATCGGCTCCATGCGTCCCCGCGTCCTTCCGCTCGGCGCGTTCCCGGGCCTCAGCGTACGTCGCCTATGCCCTGCCCCGCGCGGCCAACGACCGTGTCCAGACGATCAGTTGGCGGATGATGCGGTCGGCGCGGCGGCTGCCGTCCGGCAGGAACGGCAGCACCACGAGGGCCGGCACGCTGGCCAGCGTGACCAGCAGGAGCGGAAGGACGAGGAGGGCCGCGGTCAGGGCCCGGTACAGGGCGTTGGCCGTGCCTCGCGTGATGAGGGTGGCGAAGGGGTTCAACTCTGCCTCCGAAGTGAGCGTGCTGCGTCGCCTGCTGGACGCGCTGTCGTCGTCGGGATCAGGATGGCGGCGGGCGGGAGGCCGCCGACGGGTGGCGACGGGATGCGGTGGGGAGCGGGGGAACAGCGATGGGAAGCGACGAGAACCGCGCTCCGGGGCGCCGGCCACGGCCGCTGGCCCCGCCGCGGCTGCCGCCGGGCGCACTGCGGGAGTTCAAGCGCTTCCTGTACCGCCTCTACCTCGCCGCCGGCACCCCTTCCCTGGAGGCGATCGTGGACGCGATCGGCCAGGACGACGGCCTGCCCGGCTCGCCCTTGAAGGACACCGTCAACCGGATCCTGGGCGGTGCGAAACTGCCCGGTCTGCACGACGCGGAGTCGGTCGCCGCGGTGCTGGCGCGGTCGGGCGGGGCCGAGGACCCGGAGCACGTGGTCGTACGGACCAAACAGCTGTGGATCGCGGCCCAGGAGAACCCGGGCCCGCCCCCGCGCACGGCCGAGGACTGGGGCGCCTTCGCGCTCGGGGTGCACCGTGCGGTCGCCGTCGACGGCAGCGGCGTCGACGACCTCACCCCCTACATCGCGCGCAAACACGACGAGCTGCTCCGCGACCGGCTGCGGCACGCGGCCGAGGGCCGGCAGTCCGTCCTGGCCCTCCTGGTCGGACAGTCGTCGACCGGCAAGTCGCGGGCCGCTTTCGAGGCCGTACGGAGCGAACTGTCCACGTGGCCGGTGCTGGTGCCGCGGGGCGCGCACGAGCTCGTCGAGTGGGTGGCGACGGACTCCGTCGACGCGCGCACCGTCGTCTGGCTGGGCGAGGCACAGCGTCATCTGACCGAGCCCGCCGGGGAGGAGGCAGCCCGGGCCCTCGCGGAACTCCTCGCCCGGGTCACACCGGTGGCGGTGATCGGCACGATGTGGCCGGAGTACGCCCGCAAGGTGGCCTCGCGGGCGCTGGAGACGGCCGACCGGTACGCCCATGCCCGCGCCCTGCTGGAGACCTACCGGGCCGAGATCCACGTCCCGGACGGCCTGGGGGACGGTCTCGGGCAGGCCCGGAAGATCGCCGTCCGGGACCCGCGGATGCGGGCGGCGGTCGCGGCCGCGCAGTGGTCCGGCGACGGCGCACGGGCCCGGGTCATCCAGCAGCTGACCGGCGGACCGGAGCTGGTCCGGCGGTACGCAACCGGGCCCGGCAACGCCTTCTCGGAGATCGAGCACGCGGTCGTCACGGCCGCCGTCGACGCCCGCCGCCTCGGGCACGGCAGCGCACTTCCGGGCGAACTGCTCGCCGAGGCCGTGGCCGGCTACCTGCCGACGACCGCCCGGGTCACGCACGACAGCGGCTGGTTCGCCACCGCCCTGCGCAGCCTGTGCGCCCAGGAGACCGGCTCGCTGTCCGCCCTGGTGCCCGACCGGGTCGCGCCGGGCCTCGGGGCGGCGGACGGCTATCACCCCGCCGACTACCTGGACCAGAGCGTCCGGCTGCGGCGCGCGCACCTGGCCCCGCCCGAGCAGTTGTGGGAGGCCGCGGCGGCCCATGCGCGCACCGTCGACGACCTGTACGCGATGGGGCAGGCGGCGCAGGACCGCCGCCGCCACGACCATGCCGTACGGCTGTACCGGTGCGCCGTGGAGCGGGGCGGTGATGTGGCGCGTCCGGCGCTCGCGCAGCTCCTGGAGGAGACCGGCGACCGGGCGGGCGCGGAGACGGCCGCGGCGGACAGCGCGCGGGCCTGGGCCGTGCTGGGGGCGGTACGCGAGAACAGCGGGGACAGCGACGGTGCCTGCCACGCCTATGCGCGGGCGGCCGGCGTGGGGGAGCGGCAGGCCTGGTCGGCCCTGGCCCGTCTGCGGGAAGCGGCCGGGTGCCGGGAGGGCGCCGACGAGACCGCTGCCCGGGCGGCGGAGGCGGGCTGCACCCGGGCCTGGCTGACGCTCGCCCGGCAGCGGGACCACGCCGGGGACACCGCGGGCGCCGGTGCGGCGTATGCCCGGGCGGCCCGCGCGGGAGACCCCTGGGGCCTGCTGGGGCAGGCCCGGCTGGCCGAACGGGCGGGCGACGGCGCCGTGGCGGAGACGGCCTACGGCGAGGCCGGCGCCGCCGGTGTCACCACGGCCTACGTCCATCTGGTGCGGCTGCGCCGGGCCGACGGGGACGAGGCGGGGGCGGAGCGGGCGGCCGCGCAGGCCGGCGAGCGCCGGGACGCCGAGGGCTGGTGCGTACTGGCCCGGCTGCGCCGGGAGCGGGGTGACACCGAGGGGGCGGCGCACGCCTGGGGGCGGGCGGCCGCCGCCGGGTCGGTCACCGCGCAGGCCCAACTGGCCCGGCTCTGCGAGGAGAACGGCGACCGGGCGGGCGCCGAGCGCGCCGCCCGCAAGGCCGCCTGGCAGGGCGACGCGGAGGCCTGGGTGGCGCTCGCCCGGCTGCGGGCGGAGGCGGGCGATCCGGTGGGGGCGGACCTGGCGGCCGAAGCCGCAGCCGCCGCGGGGGACACCGACGCCTGCACGATGCTCGCGCGGCTCAGGGAGGCGGCGGGCGACCGGCCGGGCGCCGAACGCGCCGCGAACGCCGCCGCCGAGACCGGGGATCCGGAAGCCTGGGCCGCGCTCTCCCGCATCCGTGAGCGGGCCGGCGACCGGGTGGGGTCGGAGGCGGCGGTGGCCAAGGCGAGGGAGGCCGGCGCGACCGGGGCGTGGACCGCCCTGGGCCGGGTACGCGAGCAGGGCGGCGACCTCGAAGGCGCCGAACGGGCCTATCTCACGGCGACCGCCCTGGGAGACGTTGATGCCTGGGGTGCGCTCGCCCAACTCACGGAGGAAAAGGGTGACGTGCGACGCGCGGCGGAGCTCTACGGCACGGCGGTGGACGCCGGGGACACGGAGGCGTGGGAGGGGCTGCTGCGGACCCGGGGATGAGCCGGTGAGGCACCCGGACCGCCCTGGTGCGGTCCCGACGGGCAACCGGACGAGGGCGGCACCTGTGCGGAGGTGCCGCCCTCGCTTTCTCCGGACTCCCCCCTCGGGAGCTGCCGCCACCCCGGTCGGCGCGGGAAGGCGGCCTTCGACGGGGCTGCCGAGCGGACGGTTCTTTGCCCATCACCCCCCACGGGATCGAGCAATCCGGGCCGTTCGTGCCGCCGTCGAATTGAGTACAAGCATTCCTGCCGCCCCCCGGGCGGCGCGAGGACTTTCAAGTCTGGCCAAAAGGGCATGGTGACCGCGCGTGTTGGCGTGCATACTCAGGCGTGCCGGGGGCCGACGGAAGAAACCAAGGGTGGGGGTTCGGTGTTACGCGTCCATTTCAGTGGACTCGATCTGGCCCGTGTGCGCATTGCGGCACGCCCGGACGCGCTGTGGGAGACCGTCTTGAGCTTTCACCGGCTGCGTGACCGGCGGGACGATTCGGCGTTCGGCAAATGGCGATCGGAAACACGGGGAAAGTTGAATGGCGAAGCGCGTCTGCTGGCGCCACTGGTGCCCACGCGCGGCTATTTCCCCGATTTCCTGACGCCCGCCGAAGGGCTCCTCGGGCTGTCCGACGCGCTCGCCGCGCTGCGCGAGACACCGGCCGAGCGGCTGCACACCGAGCTGTCCCGGCTCTCCGCCGCCGCCCGTCCGCTCCCGTCGTGGATCCGCGCGATGGCCGACGGCGAGACCCGCGCGCTCGGCCGCCTCGCCACCATCCTGCAGGGCTACTTCGAGGCGGCCGTCGCTCCGTACTGGCCGCGCATCCAGGGCCGTATCGAGGCCGACCGGGCCACCCGGGGCCGGGCGCTGCTCGACGGCGGCGCGGACCGACTGCTCGCCTCGCTGCCGCCGATGATGCGCTGGCGCCCGCCGGTCCTGGAGGCCGACTATCCCGTCGACCGCGATCTCCATCTCAACGGCCGCGGCCTGCTCCTGCTGCCCTCGTACTTCTGCCGCCGCACCCCGGTGACCTTCCACAACCCGGACCTGACGCCCGTCCTGGTCTACCCGGTGGAGCACCACACGCCGAGGCTCACCCCGCACGTACCGCCCGAGCGATGTCTCGGCCGGCTCGTCGGCAAGACCCGCTCGGCGATACTGCACGGCGTCGGCGTCGGCTGCACCACCAGCGAACTCGCCCGCCGGGCCGACGTCTCGCTGGCCTCCGCCAGCCAGCACGCCACCGTCCTGCGCGACGCCGGCCTGCTGACCACGCTCCGGCAGGGCAACGCGGTGCTGCACACCCTCACCCCGCTGGGCGCGGCCCTGCTGCGCGGCGCCCGGCCGGCGGAGGACGCCGCGTACGAGCGGCTGGCGTGATCCCGGGACCGCCTGCGGGCGGTGGCGGTGCCGCCGGGGCTCCGGGCGCGTCGTCGACGTGCCGAGCGGGCCGGGTACGCCGGACGGGGACCGCCACCCTCCTGCGCCGTACGGGCGCGGGCTACGCCGTCAGTACGGGCGATCCCCGGCGATGGCGACCCGTTCGGCGACCCGGCGCCCGGTCCCGTAGTCGTTCACGGCATAGTGCTGGGTGGCGCGGTTGTCCCAGAAGGCGACGTCGCCCGCCTGCCAGCGCCACCGCACCTGGAACTCCGGCACGTGCGCCTGCTGGAACAGCAGCCGCAGCATCCGATCGCTCTCCGCCTCCGCCCAGCCCGCGATCCGGGTGGTGAAGGAGGCGTTGACGAACAGCGTGCGCCGCCCGGTCTCCGGGTGGCGGCGCACCACCGGATGCTCGACGGGCGGGAACTCGTGCTGGAATGGCGCGAGTTGGGCCGGGGAGCAGAAGCGCGCGAAGCCCGGGAGATAGTCGTGCACCGCCCGCGCCCCGTCGATGCGGGTCCTGATTTCCGACGGCAAATTGTCGTACGCCGCGGCCATATCGGCCCACAGGGTGTCTCCGCCGGAGGCCGGTACCTCACGAAGCTGCAACACCGCGCCGAGCGCCGGGCGTTCCCGGAACGTGACGTCCGCGTGCCATACGTTCTCGAACGTAGGAACCGCGCCGGCCGCCTTGTCGAACCGCACCACCTCCTTCGTATCCCCCTGCGCCAGGAGCGGATTGGTCTCCAACTCCCCCCAATTCGCGGCGAATTCACGTGATGACTCGGAAGTCAGGTGTTGCCCGCGGAAGAACAGCACCTTCCACTCCAGCAGCGCCCGGTTCAGCTCCGCCCGCAGCGGTGCGGTCAGCGGCCGGGACAGGTCCAGCCCACGGATCTCGGCCCCGAGGACGGCCCCCTGCGGTACGACTTCGAAGCGCTCGTAGGGCCGGTCGGTCCATCCGTCAGGCGTACGACGCAGCATCCGCGGGCCTTCGTAGAGGCCGTCGGCGGGGATGCGGTGGGGGCGGAGGGGAGAGAGGTGGGGGAGAAGGGAGCGGGAAGAGGGGCCGGGGGGTGTCATGGGGCCTCCTTGGGGCGCGGGTGAGGAAAGCAGGGGCGGGGCGCGGCCGCACGGCGCAGGGAAGGGGAGAGCGGGAGCCGGAAGGCCGAGCTGCGGCCCGGACCGTGCGGCTCGGATCGCGGACGGGCCGGGTCGCGGACGCCGCGGGTGGCGGTACGACTGCCGCGGTGGCGGTGCGACTCAGGCCGTACGGAGACAACAGGCCGGGGGAGATCCCACCCGGCCGCGGCGGCGCAGGAAGCTCAGGCCGCGGGGCGCGCACTCACCGTGGGGGCCGCAGTCGCGCGGCGCCACCTCACGAGGCTTCGGGTGCGTGCTCATGCCACGCACCGTACCCCGTCCGCCGGCGGCCCATGCCGTCCTCAGTCATCGATCCCGCTGCGCTCCACCCCCGCGACGATGTACCGCTGGAGCAGCAGGAAGACGGCCACCAGCGGCACGATCGACACCGCCGCCGCCACGAACAGCTCGTGCAGATTGAGGTTCTGCGCGGTGGTGAACGTGGACAGCGCCACCTGCACCGTCCACGCCTCCTGGTCCTGCCCGATCACCAGCGGCCACAGGAACGCGTTCCAGGCGCCGATGAAGACGATCGTGCCGACCGCGGCGAACACCGGACGGGAGTTGGGGACGACGATGCGCCAGTACGTCCGCCAGTGGCCGAGCCCGTCGACCCGCGCCGCGTCCTCCAGCTCCCGGGGGAAGCCCAGGAAGTACTGGCGGAAGACGAAGCAGGCGAAGGCGCTGAACAGCGTCGGGATGATCAGTCCGCGCAGCGTCGAGATCCATCCCAGTGTCGACACCAGCACGAAGCTCGGCACGAAGGTCACGGCCGCCGGCACCATCAGCGTCCCGAGGATCGCGTAGAAGACGGCATTGGCGTGCCGGTACGGAATCCGCGCCAGCCCGTAGCCGGCGAGCGAGGCCAGGACGACCGTGCCGACCGTCGTCGACACCGCGATCAGCGTGGAGTTGAGCAGGGCCCGCCCCAGCGGAAGGGCCGGGTCGCGGAAGACCTCGGTCAGGTTCGACCACCGCAGGTCGTGCGGGAAGAACGTCCACTCGGGCGAGGTGATGTCCTGCTCGCTCGCCAGCCCGTTCCGCACCAGCAGGTAGAACGGGATCAGGAACAGCAGCGCCAGCACCACCAGCAGCACCACCCGCAGTGCCCGCCCGGCCTTCGTCAGGGCGTCCCGCGTCAGTGGATCTCTTGTGGGGTTCCGCATCCCGCTCAGTCCTCCCCCTTGCGCCCCAGGCCGAACCAGCGGGCCTGCAGCACCGTCGCCACCGCGATGATCAGCGCCAGGATCACCGCGCCGGCACTGCCCAGCCCGAGATTCTGGTCCTGCCCCAGCGCCGTGTAATAGAGATAGACGAGCGGCGGCCGGGCGTACGGCGGATAACCACGGGCATCGCTCAGCAAGTTGTAGAACTCGTCGAACGCCTGGAACGCATTGATCACCAACAGCAGCACCACGGCCACGGACGTGGCCCGCAATTGCGGAAAGGTGATGTGCCGGAACGTCTGCCAGCCGGGCCGCGCCCCGTCCACCGCCGCCGCCTCGTACAACTGCGGGGAAATCCGCTGCAGCCCGGCCAGGAACAGAATCATGTAGAACCCGGCCTGCAGCCACAGCCGTACGGTCACGATGACCAGCCAATACCAGGGCGGATCCGTGGTCGACAACCAGGCGATGTCCGCGCCGCCGAGCCACCCGAGCACGGTGTTCGCCAGCCCGAACCGCACCCCGTTGAAAATCGACAGCTTCCAGATCACCGCCGCGACGACGTACGAGCACGCCGTCGGCAGGAAGAACACCGACCGGAAGAACGCCTGGGCGATCCGCAGCCGGTTGACCATCAGCGCCAGTCCCAGCGAGAGCGCATACGTCGCCGGCACGATGAACGCGGTGAACACCAGGAACGTCCCCAGGCTGCCCAGGAACGCCTCGTCCCCCAGCATCGCGCCGTAATTGCCCAGCCCGACGAAATCCGAACCGCTCGGACTCACCGTGTTGTGCGCATCGAAGAAGCTGAGATAGACGCTCCACGCCAACGGGACGTACGTGAACAACCCGAGCCCGACGACGAACGGCCCGACGAACACCCAGAACCACAGATTCCGCCGCTGTGGGCCGAGGATGCGGTCTGCGCCCACCGTCCCGTCCCTCACTTCCTCTTGGCCCGCTGCAGCTCGGCGTTGACCTTCCGCACCACGCCCTTCAGCTCACTCTCCGGGTTGGCGCCGTCCTTGATGATCCGGCTCAACGCGTCCTGATAGGCCGTACGGTCCGCCGACGTCCACAACAGCGGCTCCGCATAGCCGTGCTCCGTCGCGAACCGCACCGCGTCCGCGGCCGCTCCTTCCTGCAGCTGCTTGGCCTTCTTCGCCAGCGAGATCCGCGCCGGGATGTGAAAGCCGTACGACAACGCGAAATCCTGCTGGAAATCCGTCCGATCCACCCACAGCCACTTGGCGAACGCCTTCGCCTCCGCCTTCTTCTTGCTGCGCGCACTGACCGCGGACCCATAAGCACCCACCGGAACGGAAGGCTTGCCCCCGGAGCCGTCCTTCGGGAAGGGCAACACCCCGAAGTCGTCCCCCAACGCCTTCTTGATCTGCGGCAGCGCCCACAAACCGGACCACTGCATCGCGGTCAGCCCCTGAATGAAGGCGGACGGATCGGACCAGTCCGTGGGCGCCCCCAGCAGAAGCGACTTGTCCGCGTACAGCTGCCGGATCTTCCCCAGCACCCGCGCCGCAGCCGGATCGTCGAAACCGACCTTCCCGCCCTCACCGATCAGGCTCAGACCGGCGGCGAAGAGCGGCGTGCCACCCAGCACCCCCACCCCACCGTCATTCCCCAGAAAGAGCCCCTTGGCCTTCTTCGTCGTGAGCTTCCCGGCCGCGTCCACCAACTCATCGACCGACGCCGGAGGTTCCACCCCCGCGGCCTTCAACGCACTCTTCCGGTAATAGAGCATCTGCATGTCGATGACCTGCGGAATGCCCCAGACCTTTCCCTGCCAGATCTTCGGCGCCAGCACCGCCTGGTTGAAGTCGTCCTTCACCGGCTCGACCTCGGCCGTCAGATCGACGACCTGCCCGTCCTGGATCTGGTCCAGCAGCGGCCCGTTGACCTCGAACACATCCGGCCCCGAGTCCGTGAGCAACGCGGCCGCCGTCTGCCGGTCGTAATCCCCCGGCCGCCACTGCACACTGACGTGAGCCTTCTTGTACGCCGCCGCATACCGCTTCACGGCCCGCTCGGTGCCCGGCTCCCCGTACTGGTGGTACCACTGACTGAGCCCCGCACCGGAACCACCGCCCCCGCGCCCGGTGTTGGACCCGCACGCGCTCGCCAGCGCCGCCGTCAGCGCGACCCCGCCCCCGGCCGCCAGCACTCTCCGCCGCTCGATCCCCGCCATGACCTGCTGCCCCCTGTCTGCTTCCTGATTCCTGCTTCCTGGTCACCTGCCGAACGCCTGCGATCGGTGATCGTCGATCACCACACCGCGACCGTCCACTCTGCCGCACGACCGTGACACGCGCATTGCTTCTCCACGAACCGTCCGGAGGGCCGAACGGCCGCCGCCCGTGCTACCTCCCTGGATCGATGCCCGTCAGCGCCACCACAGCCGCCTCCACCGCCTCCTCCCAGACATACGGGTACCCCTCCACATACATCTCCTGGGCGAGCCCCGGCCCCACCGCGACGTCCGGTATCGACACCCTGACCTTCCTCCCCTCCAGCGCGAGGTGGTACGTCACGCACGAGTCACCGCTCGCATCCGGATCGCTGTCGACGTCCTCGTCCCGCAACGAAAGCCCCCTCGCTGCGAGTTCGCCCACCAGCCGGTCCCGGTTGGCCCAGATGGTGCGCCGAGCCGCATCGAACGCGGAGAGCTCGTCCACCAGGTCACTCCAGGCGTACGGCACCCCGTTGTGCACCACTTCCCAACTCGCTTCTCCCTCCCCACCCTTCACGACCTCAAGTGGCACCCCGGGCATCACGATGTCCCCCTCATATCCCGGCGGACACTCGAAGGAGAACTGGAGGCAGTCAGGCCACTCGTCATCGGCCTCCCCGTCTTCGAGCCCGGCCCAGGGCTCGTCACAACCGCGCTCCACGAGTTCGGCCACCAACGCCGCCATATTCGCCCGCGCACAGGCCGCGACCTGATCCTCATCGGCGAGGATGCCCCCTACGTCGTACCCCTCGCGGCAAACGTCGTCACTCTCAGTCGTCATGCACCCATTCTGACCCGGACCACTGACAACGGGAGTGGACCCCGCTACGACGTCAGCCCTCGCCGACTGCGGTAAAGCGCGATGGCCGAGGCGGTGGGCAGGTTGGGGACCCACACTGTTTCCCCGCTGTCCTTGGCCACCACGACCTTCGACCCACCAAGCGGCCCGAGCCGCGACCGGCCGGAAGCCGCGTCGGGGCGGGGGAACGTGGGGTACACCAGATAACCGATGTCGAACTCGTGGACCCGCAGGGGCACCGGAGTCCCGTCCGGCAGCTTGGGCACGGCACAGCGACTACGGACAATGGCCAACGCGTCTTCGGCGCTGGCAGGCGGCGCAGGCGGCTCCGCTGCGTTCACTCGCTCCCTCACTCGTTGTGGAAGACGTAGGACCAGGCGGGCGCTCCGGCTCCCGTGCTGTCGATGGCCGATTGCGCGAGCGTCACGTACTGGGGCAGCAGGACGGCTTCGAGACCGTTGTGAACGGTCTGCTTGGTGCGCAGGCCGGTGACCCAGAGGCCGACCATGGTGAGGAAGTCCTCCACGCTGCACGCCGCGGGGAGGGCCGCGAGGTGATCCTCATCAGGCTCGGTCGGGATGCGGAGGACGTGCCCGGTGGGGCCGTCCACGACGAGCTCCCCGCCCATCCAGAACCCGATCTGGAAGAACGGCCCGGTCTCGTCCACGGGCGGGACGTCGTCGGGCCAGAAGACCTCATCCATCACCTCGAAGCGGTAATCCCCGTACGGATAGAGGCCCATCCCGCCCTCCCGCATATCGGGCAGGCCGAATTCGAGCAGCGTGCGGCGGGCAGCTTCGTCCGTGAGGCCCTCGGGGAGTTCTTCTTCCTCCAGTTCGAAGATTTCCTCGTCTCCGTACAGCTCGATGAGGTCCTTCGGACTGGGCGGAGGGGCGTCCAACGGCACAGTGGGGCCAACCGCGGCATAGGGGCCGGATAGGGGCTGGTCATTGTCGGACCCGAATCCGGAGAACTCCTCTTCCGGCCCCGGCTCGATCGCGAAGAGTCCGCCCGAGCCGCCGAGTACCACCAGCTCACCGACCGGCACAGGCACGCTCTCCAGCAAGCTGGGGTGCGGTCCGCGACCTGCGGGGACGCCGGTGTGCAGGTCGTGGAACGTCAGGGGGCCGGGATGTCCGTCGGCGCTGCTCGACGACGTGGCATGGGCCGGGAGCGGCGGCCATGAGAGAGCGCCCAGATGCCCTTCGGGAATGCGGTCTCCCTGCCAGGGGCCGGCGAGCAACGCACCGGTCCCGGCATCCCAGATCGCGGCGTCCGGCTGCTTGCGCTCACAGAGACCGGCAACGGCCGGCCGGCCGTTCCAGCGCACTTCCGCCAGTGCCGTCAGCGGCATCGTCTTCAGATAGCTCACGTGATATCCGCCGGGCGGCCGCCACTGTGCCCACTTGGTCTTCCACGGGAGGTGAATCCCGGATTCGGCGACTGCGGCGGCAAATGCGGTGTCTTCCCGGGCAGTGGCCATGAGGTGCATCAGGGCCGCCCATTCCGACTGCCGGGTCGGCACCACTCCGTACGACCAGAGATGAATACCGTCAGCGGCGGCGGAATTTCCCGGCACGCTCCCGCCGGACGCGCAGCACGCCGCATCCATCAAAATGGTTTGGGGAATGTTGGCGAGCAACTCGCCATGGCGGAGCAGCTCTTCCAGCGCATTCGCCTGCACCGCGTGGGCGGCCAGTCCCGTTGCCGCGTACCGGCCTTCGGGACCGTGCGCGGCCCATCCCTCAGGGTGCCGAAATTCGCATGAGACGCGCCGCAGCCAATCGAAGAGGTGCCGATTGACCCGCGTGATCTCATCAGGCTCCGCCTCGCGGCGCAGTCGTTCCGCAACCCCCTCGTCGATGAAGGAGACGCCGTTCGGGCCGGACCGGAGCAGATTCGGGTGGTCCTCAACGAATGGGGCGAGCACCGTTTCCGTTACCGTCTCGCCGGTTGCTGCGACCGCCAATTCGGCCCACACCCGCAACGGCACTTCACGAGGCTCGGCCAGGGCAAGTGCCTGAAGGAGAGGGGACTCCCGTCCCTCCGTCTCTGCGTTTTCCGGGAGCCGAAGCACAACGGTCGACCGGTTGGGGAGATCGCGCGGCGAGGTATGCGCGAGGACGGCCACATTCCCGCTGTTCAGGCCCGCCACCGTACGGGAAATCAAACGGTCGGGTTCATGAGCGCGCCGAGTCCGGCCCGCTCTGTGGGCGTTGGCGATGAGCACCAGGCGCGCTTCAGGGATCTGCCGCAACGAACTGCGCCAGCGGCTCCGTTTACCCGGCCCCAGATCCACTCCGAGAGCGAGCAAAATCTCCGTGTGCACCTCTTCCGCGGTACGCCCGTGGGCGTCCACGAAGACACTCCCGCGGAGGCGCCGGTGAACCTCCTGCAGGACCGATGCACCATCCGAACCGGACGGGTCGACCAGAAAAGTCGGGCGGCCGCCGGGGCGCCCCTCCCGCCACCAGTCGCCGATCAGGTCGACGGCTTCGGGAAGCGGGGAGCTTCCGGGGGCGTCTTCGTGATGCGTCATGGCGTGCCCACTGTCCCATCGATCTGCCGTTGCACCAACGGGGTCCTGGTCAGGGGCCAGAGTCCACCTACGGCCTGTCGCCAGGTGACCCATTCGGACGGCGAGGCATGGGCCGGCCCCGATGCCTCAGGAAGGTGGGCATCCAACGGCCCGGCTGACCGCCAACCAACGGGGAACAGGCTCGCATCCGCTGCCTGAGGGACCGCGCCAGCATTCGACGACGTTTTGGGCCGTGCGTGGGCCCGTCGCGTGAAGTCCAGTGACCAATTTCCGCCGGCGCCGGGGACGTACGGCCTTTGAGTCAATGCGGAGGGCGCTGCTGGGCAGCGAAAACATCTGGTAGTCGACGTCCCGAGGCGTTGGTTAGGGTTCCCGCTATGAACGATGACATCCAGAGGCTTACCCAGCAGCTCTGCGCAGATGATCCTGACGAAAGGGACGCGGCCGAACAGGCATTGTGCGCGCTTGGCGCTCGTGCGGTGCATGACCTGTTGCCCCTGTTGAGTGATCCGGCGGGGCCTGGTCGCATTCGGGCACAGAACTGCCTTGAAACGATCGGATCTGAGGCTGTCCCTGTCCTTCAGCGGATTCGACAGGAGGGTCCAGGCCGGCTGCGGCGCCCCGCGCTGGAGGCCCTGGCCAACCTGACTGGTGGGGAGGGGCTGACGGAACGCGAACTCAAGGCCGTGGACAGGCTGGTGCGCATCAAACTCATCGACGAACAACCTGACGACCTGCCAACGGGGCGCTGGCTCGCTGTGCGCAACGCCCAACTCCAGGACATCGTAGCGGCCTTGTCCCTCCACGATGCCCGTCCCGCGACCGTCACCATGGGCATTTGTGCTGCTGTGGAGTTTGAGAACTCCATTGAGTTCCAGGACGCTGATGGGCATGCGGAGCAAGCCTACCGCGTGTTCATCACCCCTGGTTTCGATGATTGGCGTCTCGTTTATGGTGATGACTTCCTCAACGACCATTGGGCAAACGCCGTGGAGAAGCTGAGTGCGCGATGCGGAGAGGCCCACTTTTACCTGGTGGATGACTTTGACGGCGCCAACGTGTGGTGGGTTGCCCAGAACGGCTCGGATCGCCGAGGGTATCGAACGTATGGAGATCCTGAATGGGTGGGCGAACCCATGGATTTCGAGCGCTCGCTGATGGTGGACGAGGATGACCCTCTCTATGACCCTGACGAGCACGCCGATTACGCCGAGGGTGTCACTGACCCAGAAAACGTGGCGTCTTGGATCTCGATTCCTCCCACCACGGTCGGTATCGCCGAGAAGGCGGACCACGGTTGGCTTGCCGTGACGCACCGTGGAGTACCGCACGAACGGTTCAAGGGCGCGCTGCGCATCTGACCCGGTGCCAGGGCGCCGAGCCGGCCTCTTGAGTCCGGTACCGAGAAGTACACCTTGAACCGGACTCAAGAGGCACCGCGCAGGTCAGCTGACTAGCTGCGGGTAGACCTTGTGCCAGGTCTCTTCCAGCGCGTCAACATGCCTTTCCATTTCGCGTACGATCGCATGTTCCTTTTCGGTTCGCTCTTCTTCCTTCAGCTTCTTGTAGTCGCTGTCAATGACCTTCTTGAGCTTTTCCCGGGCACCGGCGGCATCCGCATCGGCAAGCTCCTTCAAGTGGTTCGCCGTTCGGCCCGAGTTCTCGCCGTATCGTTCGGTGACTCGTCGGGTGACTTCGGCTCTCACTTCTGCGTCGGAGAGGGAGGGAATCGCCTTGATCACGGCACGCTTCTGGCCGTCGAGTGCCTTGCGGGCAGCAACGCCTTCGGGGTCGGTCCGGTAGGTCGTGCTGTAGTAGATCGGAAGGCCCTTGAGGTGCTTCCTGAGCTCGTCGGAGCACTTGGCGTGCCCCTGCCCCTTACCGCAAGGCTCGCGTTCGGTGTACAGGCTCTGTGCCGTGTACGACTTCCCGGCGGGTAGACCCTCGTTGCTTCGCTTGAGCCATTCGATCAGGTGCTTTTCTGAATGGCGACCCGAGACGTACTTCTCACCTGTCGGGACCGACGAGTCGACCACGAATGTGATCTTCCCGTCAGGGTCCTTGACCTCCAGTACGGCGTAGTTTCGGTCTGTGAAGTCAGGGCTGTGCTTCCAGATGTCGTTCGTCTGGGCTTCGTCAGCCTCTGGAATGTCCGACAGGTATTTTTCTCCGGAAGCCTTGTGCCCCTTCACGCCCAGTGACCCGTCGGCATTCTTGGCGGCACTGTCCCGTGTGCCTGGAGTCGGTGCCGGCTTGCCTTCTCCGAGGTACGGCTTTTCGATATGTCGGGGGTTGTTGCCGACGCCGTGCTGTTCATGGAAGGAGAGGCTCAGGCGCGCCATCGTAGAAATCACGGCAATTTGTTCGCCGTGCTCCATCTTGTCGAAGCCCGGCAAATGCTTGATCAGGTCATCTTTGTTGAACCTGAGGGGGTCACTTCCTGCGTTCTGCTCAGACGGATGGGCATCGCCTGCGGCAGTGCGCAGAGCGCGCGCCAGACTTCCATCGTCTGCCCACTGGTTGAGGTGGTCATGGACGTTGTCCAGGCGAACCCTGTGTACGGGCTGCTGCGCCCGGAGTGCCTGCTGCAGCGCGTCCGGCTCCAGCCCGTATTCCTTCGACTTCTCGCCCTCGCGCTCGAAGACGGATTTCTCACCCGTCTCCTGCGCCGAGGTGTCACTGTCGCCACGATCATGAGGATGGCTGTACTGCGACGTCGAAGACGTCTCGTCGACGTCCATCGCGTCGGAGTCCAGCTTGGGCTTTTTGTTGTCGTGGCCGTCGTCCCCGTCGATGTCCATGTCGTCGGGGTGTTTGTGCTTGTTGCCGCCGGCGGGTTCGGCGGCGGGGCGGCGCGGAGGCTTGGGGCGCGTGTCTCCGGGGTGGTGGTCGTTCGGGGTGGGTGTGGGGGTGGTGGGGCGGCGGTCGGCGTTGAGGGGGATGGCGTGGACGCCGTTGGTGCCGTCGTGGAGGGGTTTGTTGCTGGTTTTGCCGGTTTGGGCGTCGACGTAGGTGATCTTGCCGTTGTGGTTGACGACGTTCCAGGCGTGGGCGCGGCCGTTGTTGTCCTGGGTGACGATGACGGCTTGGGAGCCGTGGCCGTTGTTGCGGAGGTCG
>NZ_JOIX01000044.1 GCF_000720175.1 Streptomyces sp. NRRL S-337 | reverse complement strand
GGGGGGTGGTGGGGAGCCCAGGGCGGGAGCCGCGGGCCCGGGGGCTCAGCAGGCGCCGAGACGGGCGGGACGGCCGGCGGGGGGCCGGGCGGGCGGGCCCGGCAGAGCGCGGCGCGGCGGCCGGGCGCGGCTGCGGTCGTCGAACGGAACCCGTAGGGGGCTACCCGTAAGGGGTGCGAGGGCCCCCTGCGCGGCCACAACGCGCCGTCAGGGGGCCGGTATTCCCGCAGGCGGATGCGTCAGTGCGGCATCCCCGTGGGGGCTCCGGTGGGGGGTCCGGTCGGGGCTCCGGTCGTGGTGCCTGCGGTCGTGGTGCCTGCGCCGGTGGGATCTGCGCCGGTGGCGCCTGCGCCGGTGGTTTCCTCGGTGATGGTGCGGACCCGTAGTGCGCGGCGGAGGTCGTCGAGTTGGTCGGTGAGTTTGCGGCGTAGGGCCGGGGTGGGGTTGCGGTCGGTGAGGCAGGTTTCGCCGAGGTGGAGGGTTTCCTCGTCGACGAAGGTGGCGGGGAAGGCGTAGCGGCCGGCGGCTTCGGCGAGGGCGGCACCGCGGGCGGCGGCGAGGCCGGGGGCTTCGGTGAAGTAGCGGGCGACGTAGGGCCGGAGCAGGTCGTGGTGTTCGGGGGCCCAGAAGCCGGTGGCGGTGGCCGTGAAGAGGTAGTTGGAGAGGGCGGTGTCCTCGTCGGTGGTGAAGAGGGCGTCCCAGGCGGCTTGTTTGGCGGCGGGGTCGGGGAGGGCGGCGCGGCAGCGGGCGGCGCCTTCGCGGCCGGTGGCGCTGGGGTCGCGGGCGAGTTCGGCGTCGATGGTGGCGTGGAGTTCGGCGGCGGGCGCGGCGCCGAGGGTGGCGAGCCGGCCGAGGATGCGCCAGCGCAGTTCGGGGTCGAGGTGGGGTCCGCCGGGGACGCTGCCGTCGTCGAGCCAGTCCTGGATGCCTTCGGGGGTGGTGGCGCTGTCGATGAAGGCGCGGACGGCGGTGAGCCGGAGGCCGGCGGCGGTGCCGTGTTCGGGGCCTTCGGTGCGGCGGAGTATGTCGCGGCTGAGGGCGGTGAGGGTGGTCAGGGCGGTGTGGCGGGCGGCGGGGGTGAGGTAGCGGTCGGCGATCTGGGTGCGGGCGAAGGCGAGGACGCCCTGGAGGATGGCGAGGTCGGTCTCGTGCGGGAGGTGGGCGCGGGCGGCGTCGAGGTAGGCGGTGGGGGCGAGTTCGCCGTCGCGGACCATGTCGCGGGCGGCGTTCCAGACGACGGCGCGGGTGAGCGGGTCGGGGAGGCCGGAGAGGGCGGCGAGGGCGGTGTCCCAGGAGGCGGGGTCGAGGCGGACCTTGGCGTAGGTGAGGTCCTGGTCGTTGAGGAGGAGCAGGGCGGGGCGGCGGCCGGTGCCGGTGTGGGCGGCGTCGTCGGGGACGTCGAGGGTGAGGGGGGTGCGGGCGACGAGGCGGCCGGGGGTGTGCGGGTCCGGGTCGTAGAGGCCGACGGTGAGGCGGTGCGGGCGGGTGCCGTCCTGGCCGCCGGTCTGTTCGACGGTGAGGTTCCAGTGTCCGTCGGTTTCGCCGACGACGGGGGCGAGGGTGTCGACGCCGGTGGTGCGCAGCCAGCGGGCGGCCCAGGTGTGGACGTCGCGGTGGGTGGCGCGGGCGAGGGAGTCGATGAAGTCGGCGAGGGTGGCGTTGCCGAAGCGGTGGCGGGCGAAGTGGTCGTTGATGCCGGCGAGGAAGTCCTTCTCCCCCATCCAGGCGACGAGTTGGCGCAGGGCGGAGGCGCCCTTGGCGTAGGAGATGCCGTCGAAGTTGAGGAGGGCGGAGGCGGTGTCGGGGACGTCCTCCGGGGCGGGGGCGACGGGGTGGGTGGAGGGGCGCTGGTCGGCGTCGTAGCCCCAGCTCTTGCGGGCGATGGCGAAGTCGGTCCAGGTGTCGGTGAAGCGGGTGGCTTCGGAGAGGACCTGGTAGCCCATGTATTCGGCGAAGGACTCGTTGAGCCAGATGTCGTCCCACCATTGGAGGGTGACGAGGTCGCCGAACCACATGTGGGCCATTTCGTGGGCGATGACCATGCCGCGGGTCTGGCGTTCGGTGTCGGTGACGGCGGAGCGGTAGACGAATTCGTCGCGGAAGGTGACCAGGCCGGGGTTCTCCATGGCGCCGGCGTTGAATTCGGGGACGAAGGCCTGGTCGTAGGAGTCGAAGGGGTAGGGCTCCTCGAAGATCTGGTGGTAGCGGTCGAAGCAGCGGCGGGTGAGGTCGAGGATTTCCTCGGCGTCGGCGTCGAGGTGGGGGGCGAGGGAGCGGCGGCAGTGGATGCCGAAGGGCAGTCCGGCGTGTTCGGTGCGGACGGAGTGCCAGGGGCCGGCGGCGACGGCGACGAGGTAGGTGGAGATGAGGGGGGTGGGGGCGGCTTTCCAGTGGCCCTCCCCCAGGTGTTCGGTGATGCCGTTGGCGAGGACGGTCCAGTTTTCGGGGGCCTGGACGGTGAGGGCGAAGACGGCCTTGAGGTCGGGCTGGTCGAAGGCGGCGAAGACGCGCTGGATGTCCTCCATGAACAGCTGGGTGTAGACGTAGGTCTCGCCGTCGGCGGGGTCGGTGAAGCGGTGCATGCCCTCGCCGGTGCGGGAGTAGCGCATCGTGGCGTGGAGGTGGAGTTCGTGGGGGCCGGCGGTGAGGCCGGTGAGGGGGAGGCGGTTGTCGTCGAGGGTGGCCGGGTCGAGGGGCCGGCCGTCGAGGGTGGCGGTGTGCAGCTCGGCGGGGCGGAGTTCGACGAAGGTGTCGCCGTCGGTGCGTGCGGTGAAGTGGATGACCGTACGGGAGCCGAAGCGTTCGTCGCCCTGGGTGAGGTCGAGTGCGATGTCGTAGCGGTGGACGTCGATGTGGCGGGCTCGGGTCTGCGCCTCGTCGCGCTGCAGTTGGGGCATGGTTTCCATGCTGCCGTACGGTCGGTCGGCGGCGCACGGGGGTTTGCCCCAGGGTGGTGGACGGGGTCGGGTCAGCCGACGAGGGGTGGGTTGTCGGGGTCGGGGATCTGGGTGGACCAGCCGCCGGGGACGCTTTTGACCTGGCGGTCGCGGAAGCGGACGGGGGCGGTGCCGACGCGGCGGGTGAAGAGGCGGCTGAAGTAGGCGGGGTCGTCGTAGCCGACGCGGCGGGCGACGGCGGCGACCGGGAGTTCGGTGCCGACGAGGAGTTCCTTGGCGCGGCCGAGGCGGATGCCGAGGAGGTAGTCCTTGGGGCTGCAGCCGGCGCCGCGGCGGACGGCGGTGCGGAGTTCGGCGGGGGTCATGCCGTGCCGGGCGGCGTGTTCGGCGACGGAGAGGGGGAGGAAGGCGTCGCGGGCGAGGGCGGCCAGGACGGGGTCGCCGTCGGCGTCGGTGTCGGCGCGGGCGCGGCGCAGGGCGACGAGGAGTTCGTGGACGGCGGCTGCGGTCTCGACGTCGAGGAGGGGGTTGCCGCGGCGGGCGGCGCGGGCGATCTTGCCGATGGCGGTGCGGGCGGGGCCGGTGTCCGCGAGGGGGACGACGGGGCGGTCGGGGTCGATGTAGCCGAGTTCGGTGTAGGTGGCGGTGGCGGGGCCGGTGAAGTCGACGAAGCTTTCGTCCCAGCCGGTGTCGGGGTCGGCGCCGTAGTGGTGGGTGACGCCGGGGAGGATCCAGAGGAGGGCGGGGGCGGTGAGGGTGCGGCGGTGGCCGTCGGGGGTGGTGTACCAGCCGCGGCCGGCGCGGATGACGATGGCGACGTGGTGGTCGAGGGTGCGGGGGCCGACCGGGGGGAGGGTTCCGTGCTGGAGGCCGACGCCCAGGCAGACCAGGCCGAGCCGGTGGTGGACCGGGCTGGGCGTGAAGTAGCGCATCCAGGTGTGGTACACGCCGGATCTCCCGTCGCTCCGTACCGGGCAGTGTCTTCGGGGTTTCCCGAGTCGTTCGGGTCTGGTTGATCCGGGGACACGCCCTGACCGCTTCCGTCCAAACAACGCCGATCTTTGTCCATGGACCGGCGGGCCGCCAGAGGGCGAGGGTGATCGGTGAGGTGAGCGCGCCCGCGCGTGCCCGGCCGGCCCGGCCGGGCGGGGGTGCGCGGCCCGGGGAGGGGGCGTGGTGGCGCGGTTCGTGGTGGGTGAGCGGGATTTCGAGCTGGACGGGCGGCCGGTGCGGTTGCTGTCGGGGGCACTGCACTACTTCCGGGTGCACGAGGCGCAGTGGGGACACCGGCTGGCGATGCTGAAGGCGATGGGTCTGAACTGTGTGGAGACCTATGTGCCGTGGAATCTGCACGAGCCGCGGCCCGGGGAGTTCCGGGACGCGGAGGCGCCGGGGCGGTTCCTGGACGCGGTGCGGGCGGCGGGGTTGTGGGCGATCGTCCGTCCGGGGCCGTACATCTGCGCGGAGTGGGAGAACGGTGGGCTGCCGGAATGGCTGACGGGGCCGCTGGGGTCGCGGGTGCGGACGTGGGACGCGGTGTATCTGCGGGCGGTGGCGGGGTGGTTCGGACGGTTGGTGCCGCAGATCGTGGCGCGGCAGTGCACGGTGGCGGGGCCGGACGGGCGGGACGGTCCGGTGGTGATGGTGCAGGCGGAGAACGAGTACGGCTCGTACGGCAGTGATGCGCGGTATCTGGAGTGGATCGTGGGGCGGCTGCGGGAGCTCGGGGTGGAGGTGCCGCTGTTCACGTCGGACGGGCCGGAGGACCACATGCTGACGGGTGGCACGGTGCCGGGGGTGCTGGCCACGGCGAACTTCGGCAGCGGGGCGCGGGAGGCGTTCGCCGCGCTGCGGCGGCACCGGCCGGCGGGGCCGTTGATGTGCATGGAGTTCTGGTGCGGGTGGTTCGCGCACTGGGGCCGGAGGCCGGAGCCGCGGGAGGCGGAGGACGCGGCCGGGGCGTTGCGGGAGATCTTGGCGTGCGGTGCCTCGGTGAATGTCTACATGGCGCACGGCGGGACGAGTTTCGGCGGGTGGGCGGGGGCGAACCGGGCGGGTGAGCTGCACGACGGGGCGTTGCTGCCGACGGTGACGTCGTACGACTACGGGGCGCCGGTGGACGAGCGGGGGCGGCCGACGGAGAAGTTCTGGCGGTTCCGGGAGGTGCTGGCCCAGTGGGCCGAGGGGCCGCTGCCGGCGGTGCCGGAGCCGGGGCCGGTGCTGTCGTCGCCGGCGGTGGTGGAGCTCGGGGAGTGGGCGCCGGCGGGGGCGGTGATGGACGCGCTGGGCGGGGCCGAGGTGGTGGGCGGCGGTCCGGCGACGTTCGAGGAGCTGGGGGTGGACCGGGGGCTGGTCCGCCACCGGGTGGCGGTGCCGGGGCCGCGGGAGGGTCATGCGCTGCGGCTGCGGGGGTTGCGGGACCGGGCGGTGGTGTACGTCGACGGGGCGCGGCGGGCGGTGGTGGACGGCGAGGACGCGGTGGTGGGGGGCGTGGCGGGGCCGGCGTCGGTGGAGGTGTGGGTGCAGTCGCTGGGGCGGGTCAACTACGGGCCGCGGCTGGGTGAGCCGAAGGGAATCACGGGCGGGCTGCTGCACGAGCGGCAGTTCCTGCACGGGGTGCGGTCGCGGGGGTTGCGGCTGGATGCGCTGGAGGAGCCGGGGGCGCTCGCGGAGGTGCCGTTCGGGCCGGTGGCGCGGGCGGCGGGCGGGGCGGGGCTGTACCGGGGGGTGGTGGCGGTGGCCGGGCGGCCGGGGGACGCGGAGTTGACGCTGCCGGGCTGGGGGCACGGGTTCGTGTGGGTCAACGGTTTCTGTCTCGGCCGCTATCGGGCGGTGGGGCCGCAGCGTGCGCTGTACGTGCCGGGGCCGGTGCTACGGGCGGGCCGTAACGAGGTGCTGGTGTGGGAATGGGAGGGCGCCCCGGTCGCTGTGGGGGAAGGGGCCGGGGCGCCCGGTCTGGTGCCCGCGGCGGGGTGAGCCGCCGCGGGAGGTGAGGCCGTGGGGGCGCACCGACCCGCCCCCACGGCCGACTACACCTCGCGCACCTCGAAAGAGTCCAGGACGAACTCCGCGGTTCCGTCCTCGCCGATTTTGCGCAGCCCGATCCATGCCTCGCCGGTGGCAGGCGCGGTGAACTCGTAGGTGTGGGTGGCGGGTCGGGTGGCGACGGGGAGGGGGGTGCGGGTCAGTTCGCGGGGTGCGGGGTCGTCGACGGCGGTGATCCAGGCGTACTGGCCGGCGCGTTCGTTCTCGTAGCGGAAGGTCACGCGGTAGCGGTGGCCGGGGGTGAAGCGGACGGTGTGCGGGACGGTGCGGTAGACCAGGCCGGTGTTCTCGCCGCGGGACTTGAGGGACTGGCCGCCGTCGATGACGTCGTCGATGGCCTTGCCGTTCCAGCCGGCCTGGGTGTAGGGGGCGTGCCGCTGGGCGATGTGGGTGCGGGGGTCGGTGCTGCCGCCGGCGTCGCCCTTGACGAAGACGCCCCAGCCCTGGGGGACGTGCTCGAAGTCCTCGTATACGAGGGTGCCCTCCTTGGTGGTGGGGGTGGCGGGGACCACGCGGACGTTGTCGAAGCGGACCCGGGCCGCTCCGGCCGCGGCGGTGAGGGCGAGGGTGGTGGGGCCGCCGCCTTCGGGGACGGTGAAGTGGGTGAAGAGGCGCTGGAAGCGGGTGCCGGACTTCCGGTCGGCGGCGACGTAGTTGCCGGCGGTGGAGGTGTCGGTCCAGTTGGTGGTGGTGATGCCGTCGGCGGTGCGGATCTCCAGGGCGGCGCGGCGCCGTTCGCCCGGGGTGGCGCCGACCTCGACCTGGACGGAGGCGGCGTACGTGCCGGGTGCGAGGCGGGAGAGGTTCTGGGCGACGCGGGCGGCCGGGCCGGCGGCGACGACGAGTTCGTGGTCGCCGCGTTCGCTGAGCCGGACGGTGGCCGGGCCGGTGGTCCGCCAGGCGTCGAGGGTGCCGGAGTGGAAGCCGGGGTCGGTCAGCGGGGTGCCTTCGCCCCAGTGCGGGTCGCCCTGGGCGGGTGCCGGGTCGCGGTGGACGACGTACGGCACGCCGGCCTCGGCGGTGAGGGTGATCCGGCCGCCGCGGACCGGCAGCCGGGTGTGCCGGGTGCGGCCCTGGTCGGTGAGCCGGTAGGCGTGCACGGTGGTGGCGGTGGACCAGCCGCGGGGCAGCGCCCAACTCGTGGTGCCGCCGCGGGGGTTGTAGTGGTAGAGCTTGCCGGGGTCGGTGGCGCGGCGGGGTTCCCAGGGGAGCAGATAGCTGCCGCCGTCGTAGACCAGCCGCCCGTCGGTGGTGATCCGGCGGGTGCCTGTGGTGTCGCTGACCGAGGTGTGGGTGGGGCCCTCGAAGGTGATCTCGTGGTCGGTCCAGGTCTTGATCGGGTAGGCCTGGAGGTACTTGGCGGGGAGGGCGTCGGTCCAGATGATTGTGTAGAAGGCGGACCAGTCGGTCTTGCCGACCCAGCCCTCGAAGTTGCCCATGCGGGGGTTGCCGAGGAGGGTGGGCCACTTGTCGGCGAAGACGTCCTTGTGGTGGTTGCGCAGGAAACGGATCAGCCGGGAGTTGATGCCGCGGGAGGTGTCGGGCCCGTAGTCGGTCTCGTTGGCCCAGTGCGACCAGAGGGCGGACCGTTCCAGTCCGTGGCCCCATTCGGTGGCGATCTGCCAGCCCTGGTCGCGCAGGTGGCGCTGGAGGCGGTCGGAGTTCCAGCCCGATTCCCGGAAGACGTCGAGGTAGAGGGTGGTCAGGGCGGGGTCGGTCTCCTTGCGCAGCCGGGCGAAGCGGCGGGCGATGTTGCCGGTGACCAGGTCGCGGCGGGCGTCGATGCGGTAGGACTGGTCGAGCCAGTCCCACTGCTTGTCGTCCTTGTCGACGAGCTGCTCGGAGAAGGCGTGCGCGACGGGGTAGGACTCGGTGGCGTTGACGTGCACCGCGAAGTCGCTGTTCCACTTCTTTCCGGCGCGGAGCAGGGTGTTGAGGTCGGCGAGGCCGCCGGCCCGTTCGTTGTAGTTGCCGCCGTAGTCGGGGTGGGCGGAGTCGTGGCCTTCGGACTGGTAGCCCTTGAGGAGGGTGAACTGCCGTAGTCCGTCGGTGGCCAGGGCGATCCGCTTGACGTGGTCGAGGGTGGCGAGGAACGGGTTGGTGGCCTGGCTGGCGAAGTTGAACGGGATGTGCGGGACGACGCGGAGGTGCTGCTCGTCGGCGCCGAGCGGGATGACCATGATGTCGCGCAGGGCGATCGCGGCGTCCTGCCAGTCGGTGCGTCCGTCGCCGTTGCGGTCGCGGGTGACGATGACGGTCGCGTACGGCAGCGGGTCGGTGGTCTCGGAAGGCTGGCCGGCCGCGCGGTGGGTCCACTGCCCGGGGGTGAGCGTGGCCGCCACGAAGCCGTCGCCCTGCACGGTCTGCCGCCACAGCCGGCCGTTCTCCCAGGTGGTGGCGCCGGTGGGCCGGTCGTAGACGGTGTTGGTCTCGATGCCGGCGGCCAGTTGGTCGGTGGCGACGACGGCGTAGGCGCAGCCGGTGGGGGCGGGCTCGGCGGGCGTGTGGTCGGTGACCTCGATGAGGGTGTCGCCGCTCTTGGCCTTGTCGAGTTCGAGGCGGGCCGCGAGCAGGGTCGCGCCGGGCTGGTCGCTGCGCACGGAGAGCAGGGCGAGGCCGGGGATCTGGAGGGTGCCGATGCGCAGGGCGGGGGTGTCGGCGATGCGGGTGACCCGCCAGGTGGTCCGCCAGCCCTGGACGGTGATCTCGACGGTGACGGTGGTGCCGCCGTCGAAGGTGAGGGTGTAGGTGGCACGGCCGGCGCGGGCCCGGTGGGTGACCTGGGGGGTGCGGGCGGTGCCGTCGACGAGGACCTGGGTGACCGGGCTGTCCTGGCCGTGCAGGACGGCTCCGGTGGCGCGGTCGGTGTAGGAGACGATGCGCGGGAAGGCGGTGTCGACGCGGACCTCCAGCGCGTCGGACCGCAGCACGGCCTCGGCGGTGCGGGGTGCGGCGGTGCGGGGTGCGGCCGCGGCGGGGCGGGCGCCGAGCGGGAGGGCTCCGGCGACCGGGGCGAGCGCGGTGGCGGCGACGATCCTTCGGCGGCTGGGCCCGCGCGGGGCACCGGTCTGTTCGTTCACGCGCGCTGTCCTCCTCCGTGCGGCACTGCCGCGGGTGCACTGCCTGTCGGCGGACAGCGTGCTGCGGGGGCGGGGCGTGCGCCTATGGACAAAGGAGGGGGAGGTGTTGGACAGATGTGGCGGCGGGGCGGGCCGGTCCGGGGGCGGCTAGCGCGGGGCCGCGGGCGGCGGGGCCGCGCCGGCGGGGCATTCGACGGGGCCGTGGTGGCCGCCGAGCAGGACGTAGGCCAGGGCGGCGGCGGAGGCGGCGAGGAGGACGGCGGCGAGGACGGTGGCGCGGCGGTCGCGGTCGGGACCCGGGCGCCGGGTACGGCGGTCGCTGGTCATGCCGTTCACGCTAGGCAGCCGGGCGGCGGCTGCCCATGGGCCGTACGGTCATCGGCGGCGGCACAAGCCCCGGCCGGGAGGTGAGCTTGGTCCCGGGCCGGACGGGACCAAGGTCCCGGCGGGCGGGGGCCGAGGTCCCGGGCGGCCGGGCACGGCGAAGGGCCCGGGGAGCGGCACCCGGGCCCTTCGGTGCGGGGGTGGTGCGGGGCGGGGTCAGCCGCCGAGCTGGCCCGCGGCCTTCTTGATGTCCGCGGCGAAGGTGCTCACCTCGGAGTAGACGCCGGGCTTGCCGGGCCGTGCGCAGCCCTCGCCCCAGGAGACGATGCCGACCTGGAGCCACTTCCCGGCGTCGTCCTTGCGGAACATCGGGCCGCCGGAGTCGCCCTGGCAGGTGTCGACACCGCCGGTGTCCAGCTTGCCGGCGCAGATCTCGTCGCCGGGCGTCAGCTGGTCGCCGTACGCCTTCTGGCAGGTGGCGTCGTCGACGAACGGGACGGTGGCCTTGAGGAGGTAGCGCTGCTGCTCGCCGCCCTCCTTGTCGGCGCCCCAGCCGGCGATGGTGAAGTCCCCGTTGTTGAGCTTGGTGTCCTCGGCGATCTTCAGGGTGGGCTGGTCGATGGGCTTGGCGAGCTTGATCAGCGCCCAGTCCTTGCCCTTGCCGTTGTAGCCGGGCGCCTGCAGCACCTTGGTGGAGTTGACCTTGACGGCGGCGGAGTCCTGGAGGTCGACCACGCCGCCGGTGGCCGTGATGGAGGTGTTGTCGCCGCTGCCGTCGACGCAGTGCGCCGCGGTCAGCACGATGTCCTTGGCGTAGAGGGCGCCGCCGCAGCCCATCGACAGGCGCACCATGAAGGGGAATTCGCCCTGGCCGGCCTTGGTGCCGCCGACGACCTTGGTGTGCACGGAGCCGGACGGGTCGGGTGCGGGGGCGGCGGTGGCGGTGCCGGGCTGGAGGCTGAAGGCCGCCAGGGCGACCGCGCCGACGGCGGTGGTTCTCGTGAGGAGCTTCCGGTAGCTGCGCAACGGGCTTCCTTTCGTGGGGGGTTGCACGTCGCTGACGAGCCCATGCCAACACCGGAGCCGGAGGTGGCCGTCGAGGGATCAGCGTGGAGGACGACAGCCCGCCGCATGGCGTCCGGACCCAGTGGGGGATGAGTCCGAGGAGCGCCCTGTGATTATCCGGAGTGTCAGATCGAGGTGACAAGGGTGCGCATCCGGCCAACTCCCGTGACAGCCACGCCCCAAGGGCCGTACCGGACATTCCCGGCGGCGCCGTACAGTGGCCGGATGACGACGGGTGAGCGCGGAATCGAGCACGGCTATCCCCATCTCGACACGGTCCGTTCGGCCCTCCACGCGCTGTTCACCCGGCTGTCGTACGACACGGTGAGCACCTTCGGCACCAGCGTGCTGCCGGTCGACGTGGCCTTCGACGACACCGAGGACCTGCATCTGGGTGCCCAGCGGATCGCCCGTGCGCTGGTGCGGCAGCTGCATCTGCCCGATGCGCGGATCGTGGTGAGCTTCCGTGAGATGGAGCACGCCGCGAACGTCGAACTGACCGCGGGGCCCGAGTACTTCATCGAGCTCAACGACCGCTTCCGCACCCACCGCAAGGACATCGGCGCCGCGCTGGCCCACGAGGTGATGCACGTCTACCTGCACCGCCTGGACCTGTCGTTCCCCGGCACCCGCGACAACGAGATCCTCACCGACACCGCCACCACCTACCTCGGCGCGGGCTGGCTGCTGCTGGACGCCTACCGCGAGCACGGCCCGTTCTCGCAGAAGCTCGGCTATCTGACGCCGGAGGAGTTCGGCTACGTGCTCGCCAAGCGGGCCGCGTTCTTCGGCGAGGACCCGGCGCCGTGGTTCACCAGCCCCGAGGCGTACGACGCGTACACCGCGGGCGCGGGGCGGGCCCGGCAGGACCTGCGCCGGCCGCCGCTCGCCGCCGCCGGGTGGGCCGCCCGGGCCCGCTACGCCAAGGACCGGCGGGCGGCCCGGGACCCGCGCCGCGCCGGCCGGGCGTCCGGGCCGGGTGGTGACGACTACACCTTCGAGGGCCCGGCACCGCTGAAGGTGTCGTTCCCCTGCCCCGCCTGCCACCAGCGGCTGCGCCTGCCGGTACGGGGGCGCCTCCAGGCGCGATGCGGGCTGTGCAAGACGCTGCTGGACTGCGACACCTGACGCCCGATCAGCACGGCGGAGCGGGCTAGACCCAGCCCTCCAGCCCCGACAGGAAGCCCTCGAAGTCGTCGCGGTGGATGGTGTGCCCGGCGCCGGGCACGGTACGGACCTCGAAGCCGCGCCGGGTCAGTTCGGCGGCCGCCTCGTCGGTGAAGAGGAACCCCTCCCCCGCGATCTGCACCAGCGAGGGGACGACCGGCTTCTCCGGCGTGCGGTCCGTGAGGTGCTCACCGGACAGGGCGTGCGCGGTCGCGGTGTCCCAGTCGGCGAGCGTGGCCAGTTCGATGTCGACGTCGGCGTCCGACCAGCGCGGGTTGAAGCCGCGCACCATCGCCCGGTCGGCGTTCTTGAACGGCAGGAACACCGCCGGGTCGACGGACTGCCCGGTGCGGCCCAGCGACCAGGCCGGATCGCAGTAGACCGCGCGCCGCGGCTGCAGCCGCTCCACGGCCAGGGAGAGCGCGAGGCCGCCCAGGGAGTGCCCGATGACGACCTCGGGTCCGGCGGGCAGGGTCTCCACGAGGTCCTCGGCGAAGAGTTCGGCGCCGTACTCGCCGCGCGGGCTGCGGCCGTGGCCGCGCAGGTCGACGGCGAGCACGCGGTAGCCCCGTTCGGCGAGCGCCGGGCCGACCCGGTGCCAGGTGCGGTGGTCGGACATCATTCCGTGGACCAGCACCGCGGTCCGGCTGCCGGCGCCCCATTCGTGGGTGTACAGCTGCATGCCCGTACCTCTCTCCCGTACGTCCGCGCTCCGGTGGGCGGCGCCCCGGGCAGGCCGTCCCGCACCGTGGGCGCGCCCGGCCGACGTTACACGTGTCAGTCGGGGCGGGGAACCAGCCGCGCCCGGGCCCGCCGGGCAAAATCCCTGTGCGAGGATGCCCCGCAGGATGACTGACCCAGCCGGCCCCCGGGCCACCCCGACTCCCCCGACCAGCGCGGCCGTTGCCCGGCTCGCCGGGGTCTCGCGCGCGACGGTCTCCTACGTCCTGAACGGCCAGGCCGAAGGCCGGGTCGGGGCCCGCACCCAGGCCAGGGTCCGGGCCGCCGCCGAGGAACTGGGCTACGTCCCGCACGCCGCGGCCCGGACCCTGCGGGCCGGACGGGGCAGCATCGTGCTGCTGGCCGTCCCCGCCGACACCGTCCCGGCCTTCGGCCCGCTCTTCACCCGGTTCCTGGCCGGTTTCCAGACCGCGCTGCACGGCCTCGGCTACACCGGTGTGCTGCACGGCGCGCCCACCGCCTCGCCGATGGCGGCCGCCCGCGCCTGGGCCGAACTGCGGCCGGCCGCCGTACTGGCGCTGCACGGCCCGCCGCTGGACGCCCCCGCGGTCGAACTGCTGCACCGCGCGGGCACCGCCGCGGTCCTCACCCACGGGCCGTCCGCGCCGCCCGGCGCCCATGCCCTCCTGCTGGACCAGCGGGAGGCCGGGCGGCGGGCGGGCGAGCACCTGCTGGCCGGTGGCCGGCGCCGGATCGGGGTGGTCCGGCCCGCCGATCCGGGTCTGGCGGACCTCGCCGGGCCGCGCCTGGCGGGCGTACGGGAGGCGGCCGCGGGCCGGCCCGGCGCCGAGGTGCACCCGCTCGACCTGGAACTGACCGAGGAGTCCGCGGCACGGCTGGCGGCCGGCTGGTCCGGTCCGGGCCTGGACGGGGTGTTCGCCTACAACGACGAGTACGCGATGCTGCTGATGCGGGCCCTGCAGGACGCCGGGCACACCATCGGCACCGGGCCGGACGAGATCGGCGTGGTCGGCGCGGACGATCTGCTGCTGGCCCGGCTGCTGCGGCCCCGACTGACCAGCGTCCGCCCCGAGATCACCCCGCCGGACCGGATCGCCGCCCTGGTCGCCGCACTCATCCGCGACCCGGACCGGGCCCCCGCGGTGCACCGGCTGGGCACGTTCCGGGTCGAGGGGCGGGAGTCGGGGTGACGGGCGGGAGTGGGGTGACGAGGGGCGTCGGGGCGACGGGCGGCGCGGGTGAGGCCTGTGAGGCTTGTCCCGCCGGCTCCGGTGAGGCACGGGCCGCCGGCTCCGGTGAGGCACGGGCCGCCGGCCGACTACCGCCAGTCCGTCTCCGGGGTGGCCGCGGCCAGCACCGCCCGGGCGTTGTCCCGGATCGTCCCCCCGTGCGGCACGCACACCGTCCCGACGTCGTCGAGCGCGGCCAGCCGCCGGAAGGAGGCCACGGCCTGCTCCCGTGAGACGTTGAACGGCCCGAGTACCGCACGGTCGCCGTCCGGGGAGGCGCCGATGATGTCCCCGGGGAACAGCAGCCCGCTCGCGGGCAGGTGCAGGGCGATTCCGCCGGGCGTATGACCGGGGACCGCGAGCACCCGGACCGGCTCCGGCCAGCCGTCGAGGGTGTCGCCGTCGTGCAGTTCCCGGTCGACGGCGACGTGCCGCAGCGGCGGGACGCCGGCGGCGGCGAAGCCGGCCATGACGCGCTCGTGCAGCGGGCGTTCGGCCGCGGTGAGGACGGCCGCGGGCTCGGCGGCGGTGCCGCGGACGTACGGGGCGTCCGGCGCACCGGCCAGCACCTCGGCCCCGGTGGCCTCGACCAGATCGGCGGCGGAACCCATGTGGTCCGCGTGGCAGTGGGTGAGCACGATCTGCCGCAGCCGGTCCGGGTGGCCGCCGAGCCGGGCGAGCGCGTCGAGAACGGCCGGCGCCGAACCGGGGACCCCGGTGTCCACCAGGGCGAACCCGTCGTCGGGGAGCGCGACGAGGTGGACGTGCCCGACGGGGAAGGCGAGTTGCCAGACGGCATTGCTGATACGGGTGAGTGGGTCCATGGCCCGGACGCTAACCGCGGGGCGCGGCGCCGGTCGCCGGGTTGCGCCGTGGGCGGATCAAGCCGACGGCGAACGCAGGCGGCCGGGCCGGCGAAATCCGGCCGGAACCGGTCTTGCGTCCGCCACGTCCCATCCGTGAACCGAGGAGGCATGTCATGCGAGGAATCCCCCACTCCCGCGCCCGTACGCTCACCGCCGTGCTCACGCTGGCGGTGTCCGGCGCCGTCGCCCTGTCCGGCTGCGGCAAGCAGCCGCAGCAGACGGTGAGCGGCGGACCGCCGCTGAAGAAGATGGACGCGTTCGAGGAGCGGGCCGCGCAGATCGTGCGGGACTGGCCGAAGGTCTCGCCGGTGCACGGCCGGCAGCAGGCGCTCCTGCCGCTGGTGAAGGCCCAGCGGCCCAAGGACGCCGGCACGGCCCGGGAGATCACCGTGACCGTCGGGCACAGCGCCTGCGACACCCGTTTCGGCGCGCGCAGTCACGAGTCGAAGGGGCTCGTGGTCGTCACCGGCTGGGGAAAGCGCAAGAGTTCCAAGGGCATGTGCACCGAGATGCTGGCGACCGACAAGGTGACGATACGGCTGAAGGACGCCCTCGGTGACCGCAAGGTCGTCGACGCGGCCACCGGCAAGCAACTCCTGAAGGGCTGACCGGAGAAGGGACCGAAGGCCGACGGGCCGACGGCCGGCGAGACTGACGGACCGACGAGGCCGACGGCCGACGAGGCCGACGGACCGACGGGGCTGACGCGGCGACAGGCACGGCGCTTCGGCATTCGCCCTGGAGCGCACTCCAAGCCCTACCCTCGCCGTATGAGCCCTTCCCTCGCCACCACCACCCGTGTCGACCTGCCCGAGCTGCTGGAGTTCGTCCGCCCCCGGCACCGCGCGATCCTGCTCACCCGCCGTTCCGACGGCACCCCGCAGGCCTCGCCGCTGACCTGCGGGGTGGACGACTCCGGCCGGCTGGTCATGTCGACGTATCCGGAGCGGGCCAAGGTCCGCAACCTGCGCCGGGTGGCGTCGGCCAGCGTGCTGGTGCTGTCCGACGAGTGGAACGGTCCGTGGGTGCAGATCGACGGGGAGGCGGAGGTCATCGACACGCCGGAGTCGGTCGAGCCGCTGGTCGAGTACTACCGCAACATCTCCGGTGAGCACCCGGACTGGGACGAGTACCGCGAGGCGATGCGCAAGCAGGGCAAGTCACTGATCCGGGTGACCCCGCTGCGCTGGGGCCCGATCGCCACCGGCGGTTTCCCGGCCCGCCTCGTGGCCGGCGACGACCAGGCATCCGACGGCCAGGCATCGACCGACCAGGCTTCCGAAGACCGGGACTCCGACGACCGGACCTGACTCGGTCAGCCGCGCGGGGCCCCGGTCAGCCGCGCGGGGCGGGGAAGGCGAGGGACGGGGAGAGGGCCTCGTCGGGCAGGCCGAGGCGGTCACGGAAGGCCGTGCGGCCGGTTTCGGTGACGCTGAGGATGCGGGTGGTCGGGGACTTGACGATCCATCGGCGCTCCAGGGCGTGGCGGTAGAGGGTGGCGCCGAGCGCACCGGAGAGGTGCGGCCGCCGCACCGTCCAGTCGAGGCACGTACGGACATGGGCGCGGTGGGCGAGGGACGGGCCGGTGTCGGGGACGCCGAGGGCGGTCAGCCAGTGGGCGCCGGCCGCGGTGAGGACCAGGCCGTACTCCCGTGCCAGCAGGCCGCGTTCGGTCATCACCTCGACGAGGGCGCAGCCCAGGGCGCCGGCGATGTGGTCGTAACAGGTACGGGCGTGGTGCAGGGCCCGGCGCTGGTTGGCCTCGGCCAGCGAGCGGATCGGGACGTGGCGGTAGGGGGCGAGTCCGGCGAGGTTCTCCAGGGTTTCCGCGGTGTCCGGGCCGGCCAGCCGGACGTAGCGCCGCCGTCCCTGGCGTTCTTCGGCGAGCAGCCCGCCGGCGACCAGGAGGTTGAGGTGCTCGGTGGTCGTGGAGGGTGCCACCGAGGCGTATTCGGCGAGTTCTCCGGCGGTCCAGGTGCCGCCGTCGAGCAGGGCCATGCAGATGGCGGCGCGGGTGCGGTCCGCGAGCAGCGCCGCGAGCGCGGCGAGATCGGGGGTCTCCGCGAGTTTTTCCTGATCGGCGTCCCATCGGTTCATGTACACAGAGTAACCTCATATAACATTTCGGTGAGCACCGAATCATCCGGCTTCTATCCTCAACGGCATGAGAGGCGCGCTGGAGAAGAGCAGTTCGGTCACCCCGGCGCTGCTGTCCACGGAGAACGACGACGGAACCTTCGTCCTGGTCGAGCTGCGGATCCGGTGGGAGCTCGGCCCGGTCGTGAGCCTCTGGCTGCCGACCCGGGGGCGAACCGCCAGGAACCTCGCGGTACGCCCGGACGTCGTGTTCAATCTGCCGCCGGACGCGACGGGGACCGAAGAGGGACCGGGGGCACTGCCGCCCTCGGCGGACGCACCGTGGACGGAGCCGTCGGAGCTGGTGCGGCCGCCCCGGCTGGCGCACTGTCCGGTACAGCTGGAGGCCCGCCGGGTCGGCGAGCGCACGGTGACCGACGGGGCATGGACGCAGATCGAGGCACAGGTGCTGCGGGTGCACGCGGACCCGCGGTGGGTGCTGCCGCTGAGCGACCGGCGGATCGACCTGGGGGCGTGGCATCCACCGGTGCACGACTTCCGCCCGTCCGCCGCTCCCCCGGACCGGACCGTACCGGCCCCCGCCCGGGAGATGGCCCGCCAGCTGGGCCGCCGCTACCCGGCCGAACGCGGCGGCTCGTAGGGGCCGGTGGGGCGGGGGGACGGGCGGGGTCCCGGCCGGGGTCGGCGAGGGGGGCGGGAAGACCCTGCTGCCGGCCCTCCCCGTCCGGTGCGGCTCAGTCGCCCGAGAATCCGAAGATTCCCAGGTGGGTGGGCTCATCGCCGGTGTACAGAACGACGTATATGCCGGTCCACCGCATGGGGCACTCGTCAAGGAGCGTCTCCACGTGGTCGGGCGGGATCCTGAGGGACGCATGGGCCTGCAGGAGGACCTCCTCGAACCGGCCGGGCGTGGGGCGGTCGGTGCCGAAGTGGTGTGTGATGCGGTCGGGCGCCAGCGGGCGCAGCGTTCCGTAGTCACGGACGTTGTGGGCCGACGGGGCAGCGGTGGTGTGGACGACGCGATCGATGTCCAGGATCGAGTGGGTCCCCTCCTGGCCCATGAACTCCTCGTCCTGCCACAGTTCTTCGAGGTCCCGGTACGTCTCGTCGTCGCCGTAGAGCTCCTGGAAGACCTGCGCGTGCAGGGCCTCCAACGACTCCTCGACGGTGTTTTTGAACGGCGTGACGTACTCCCAGCCACTGGCACCCATCGTCGTGCTCCTCCCGGTGCGGCGCCTACAAGATCGGTGACACCTTAGGGCGAGCCACTGACACCGCAGGCCGAGCCGGCGGGCTGTCAGCGGGCGGGGGCTTGTAGGGCCGGGGGCCCGTAGGGCAGGGGCGGGGTCCGTAGAGGGGAGGGGGTGGGGCCATTAGAGAGGGGCCGTAGAGAGGTGGCCGGGGCCCGTAGGGGTGGGTCGAACGGATCCCCTAAGGGTTGCGAGCGCCCCCTGTGGGCCCTCAACGGCAAAGGGGGCGTGGGTATTCCCGCGGGCGGGGGGATTCCAGCGCGGGCTCATGGGGGATCCCGCGGGCGGGGATTCCGGCGCCGGCGCGTGGAGTTCCGGTGGGCCAGGGGGGTTCCGGAAAGACCCGCGGCGCCTGCCCTCCGGTCGGGGAGAAAAGACAGGCGCCGCGGACGGGATCCGGGGCAGGCCCCGCTTCCCGTGCCTCCGTACGACGTTGTACGGGACATTCAGGGACGGTCGCGCAAGGTGCGCGACCGGGTCAGACGGCCAGTGCGCGGTCCGTCGGCCTGATGGGGGCCGGCAGGGCGCTGGCTCCGGTCAGGAAGCGGTCCACACCGCGGGCGGCGGAGCGGCCCTCGGCGATGGCCCACACGATCAACGACTGGCCGCGGCCGGCGTCCCCGGCGACGAACACGCCGGGCACGTTGGTGGCGAAGTCGGCGTCGCGGGCGACGTTGCCGCGGGCGTCGAGCTCCAGGCCGAACTGCTCGACCAGGCCGTTCTGCTGGTCGGTGCCGGTGAAGCCCATGGCGAGGGTCACCAGCTGGGCGGGGATCTTGCGCTCCGTGCCCGGCTTCTGCTCCAGCTTGCCGTCGACGAACTCCACCTCGGCGAGGTGCAGCCACTGGACGTTGCCGTCCTCGTCGCCCTCGAAGTGGGTGGTGGAGACGGAGTAGACCCGCTCGCCGCCCTCCTCGTGTGCGGAGGTGACCTTGTAGAGCATGGGGAAGGTCGGCCACGGCTGGTTCGCGTTCCGCTCCTCGCCCGGCCTCGGCATGATCTCCAGCTGGGTGACGGAGGCCGCGCCCTGGCGGTGGGCGGTGCCGACGCAGTCCGCGCCGGTGTCACCGCCGCCGATGACGACCACGTGCTTGCCCTCGGCGGTGATCGGGGCGACGGTCAGGTCGCCCTCCTGCACCTTGTTGGCGAGCGGCAGGTACTCCATCGCGAAGTGGATGCCCTTGAGGTCACGGCCGGGCACCGGCAGGTCGCGGGAGGTGGTGGCGCCGGCGGCGATGACGACGGCGTCGTAGCGCTTGCGCAGCTTCTTCGCGTCGATGTCGCGGCCGATCTCCACCTCCGTGCGGAACTTGGTGCCCTCCGCGCGCATCTGCTCGATGCGGCGGTTGATGTGGCGCTTCTCCATCTTGAACTCGGGGATGCCGTAGCGGAGCAGGCCGCCGATGCGGTCCGCGCGCTCGTACACCGCGACGGTGTGGCCGGCCCGGGTGAGCTGCTGGGCGGCGGCGAGACCGGCCGGGCCGGAGCCGATGACGGCGACGGTCTTGCCGGAGAGGCGCTCGGGCGGCTGCGGGGTGACATCGCCGTTGTCCCACGCCTTGTCGATGATGGAGACCTCGACGTTCTTGATGGTCACCGGCTGCTGGTTGATGCCCAGCACACAGGCGGCCTCACAAGGGGCGGGGCACAGACGACCGGTGAACTCCGGGAAGTTGTTGGTCGCGTGCAGCCGCTCGCTGGCCTCGCTCCAGTCCCCGCGGTAGGCGTAGTCGTTCCACTCGGGGATGAGGTTGCCGAGCGGGCAGCCGTTGTGGCAGAAGGGGATGCCGCAGTCCATGCAGCGCGACGCCTGCTTGCTGATGATCGGCAGCAGGGAGCCGGGCTGGTAGACCTCGTTCCAGTCCTTGACGCGCTCCTCGACGGGGCGGGTCTTGGCAGTCTCGCGCTCGTGGGTCAGGAAGCCCTTGGGGTCAGCCATTGGTCGCCGCCTCCATCATCTTCTCGTGGGTCTCGGACTCGGAGAGCCCGGCCAGCTCGGCGGCTTCCTTGGCGACGAGCACTGCCTGGTACGTGGGCGGGATGACCTTGCTGAACCGCGCGGCCGCGGCATCCCAGTCGGCGAGGAGCTTCTCGGCGACGGTGGAGCCGGTCTCCTCCTGGTGGCGGCGCACCACGTCGTGCAGCCACTGCTTGTCGTTCTCGTCCAGCGGGTGCACCGCGCCGACGAGTTCCTTGTTGACGTTGTTCCTGTCCAGGTCGATGACGTAGGCGAAGCCGCCGGACATGCCCGCCGCGAAGTTGCGGCCGGTCTCGCCCAGGACGACCGCGTTGCCGCCGGTCATGTACTCGCAGCCGTGGTCGCCGACGCCCTCGGAGACCACCGTGGCACCGGAGTTGCGGACGCAGAACCGCTCGCCGACCCGGCCGCGCAGGAACAGCTCGCCGCCGGTGGCGCCGTAGGCGAGGGTGTTGCCGGCGATGGTGGAGTACTCGGCGAGGTGGTCGGCACCGCGGTCCGGGCGGACGACGATCCGGCCGCCCGAGAGGCCCTTGCCGACGTAGTCGTTGGCGTCGCCCTCCAGGCGCAGCGTGACGCCGCGCGGCAGGAACGCGCCGAAGGACTGGCCGGCCGAGCCGGTGAAGGTGATGTCGATGGTGTCGTCGGGCAGGCCGGCGCCACCGAACTTCTTGGTCACCTCGTGGCCGAGCATGGTGCCGACGGTCCGGTTGATGTTGCGGATCGCGACCTGGGCGCGGACCGGCTGGGCGGCCTCGGCGGTGTCCGCGGCCAGCGCGTCGGCGGCGAGCTTGATCAGCTCGTTGTCGAGCGCCTTCTCCAGGCCGTGGTCCTGGACGGTGACCTGGTGGCGGACCGCGCCCTCGGACAGCTCGGGGACGTACAGCAGCGGGGCGAGGTCGAGGCCCTGCGCCTTCCAGTGGTTGACGGCCCTGGTGGTGTCGAGGAGTTCGGCGTGGCCGATGGCCTCGTCGAGGCTGCGGAAGCCCAGCTCGGCCAGGAGTTCGCGGACCTCTTCGGCGATGAACTGGAAGAAGTTGACGACGTATTCGGCCTTGCCGTTGAACCGCTCGCGCAGCGTCGGGTTCTGGGTGGCGATGCCGACCGGGCAGGTGTCCAGGTGGCAGACGCGCATCATGACGCAGCCGGAGACGACCAGCGGTGCGGTCGCGAAACCGAACTCCTCGGCGCCGAGCAGGGCGGCGATGACGACGTCGCGGCCGGTCTTGAGCTGGCCGTCGGTCTGCACGACGATGCGGTCGCGCAGGCCGTTGAGCAGCAGGGTCTGCTGGGTCTCGGCGAGGCCGAGCTCCCAGGGGCCGCCCGCGTGCTTGAGCGAGGTCAGCGGGGACGCGCCGGTACCGCCGTCGTGGCCGGAGATGAGGACGACGTCCGCGTGGGCCTTGGAGACGCCCGCGGCGACCGTGCCGACGCCGACCTCCGACACCAGCTTCACGTGGATACGCGCGGCCGGGTTGGCGTTCTTGAGGTCGTGGATCAGCTGGGCGAGGTCCTCGATGGAGTAGATGTCGTGGTGCGGCGGCGGGGAGATCAGGCCGACGCCGGGGGTGGAGTGCCGGGTCTTGGCGACCCACGGGTAGACCTTGTGGCCGGGCAGCTGGCCGCCCTCGCCGGGCTTGGCGCCCTGGGCCATCTTGATCTGGATGTCGTCGGAGTTGACGAGGTATTCGCTGGTCACGCCGAAGCGGCCGGAGGCGACCTGCTTGATGGCCGAGCGGCGCGCCGGGTCGTAGAGGCGCTCGGGGTCCTCGCCGCCCTCACCGGTGTTGGACTTGCCGCCCAGCTGGTTCATGGCGATGGCGAGGGTCTCGTGCGCCTCCTGGGAGATGGAGCCGTACGACATGGCGCCGGTGGAGAAGCGCTTGACGATCTCGGAGGCGGACTCGACCTCGTCCAGGGGGATGGACGGGCGGTCGGACTTGAACCCGAACAGGCCGCGGAGCGTCATCAGGCGCTCGGACTGCTCGTTCACCCGCTCGGTGTACTTCTTGAAGATGTCGTAGCGGCGGCTGCGGGTGGCGTGCTGCAGCCGGAAGACGGTGTCCGGGTCGAAGAGGTGCGGTTCGCCCTCGCGGCGCCACTGGTACTCGCCGCCGATCTCCAGCGCGCGGTGGGTGGCGGCGATGCCGGAGGCCGGGTAGGCCTTGGCGTGCCGTGCGGCGACTTCCTTGGCGATGACGTCCAGGCCGGCGCCGCCGATCTTGGTGGCGGTGCCGTGGAAGTACTGGGCGACGAACTCCTCGTCCAGGCCGATGGCCTCGAAGACCTGCGCGCCGCGGTAGGAGGCGACGGTGGAGATGCCCATCTTGGACATGACCTTCAACACGCCCTTGCCGAGCGCCTTGATGAGGTTCTTGATGGCCGTCTCGGGCTCGACGTCCGGCAGGAAGGTGCCGGCGCGGACGAGGTCCTCGACGGATTCCATGGCCAGGTAGGGGTTGACCGCGGCGGCGCCGTAGCCGATGAGCAGGGCGACGTGGTGCACCTCGCGGACGTCGCCGGCCTCGACGAGCAGCCCGACCTGGGTGCGGGTCTTGGTGGCGATGAGGTGGTGGTGGACCGCGGAGGTCAGCAGCAGCGAGGGGATCGGCGCGTGCTCGGCGTCGGAGTGCCGGTCGGAGAGCACGATCAGGCGGGCGCCGTCGGCGATGGCGGCGTCGGCCTCGGCGCGGATCTCCTCGATGCGGGCGGCCAGCGCTTCGCCGCCGCCGGAGACGCGGTAGAGGCCGGAGAGGGTCACGGCCTTCATGCCGGGCATGTCGCCGTCGGCGTTGATGTGGATGAGCTTGGCCAGCTCGTCGTTGTCGATGACCGGGAAGGGCAGGGTCACGCTGCGGCAGGAGGCCGCGGTGGGCGTGAGGAGGTTGCCCTGGGGGCCGAGGGAGGAGATCAGCGAGGTGACCAGTTCCTCGCGGATGGCGTCCAGCGGCGGGTTGGTGACCTGCGCGAAGAGCTGGGTGAAGTAGTCGAAGAGCAGCCGGGGGCGCTCGGAGAGCGCGGCGATCGGCGAGTCGGTGCCCATCGAGCCGATCGGCTCGGCGCCGGCCTTGGCCATGGGGGCGAGCAGCACCCGCAGCTCTTCCTCGGTGTAGCCGAAGGTCTGCTGGCGGCGGGTGACCGAGGCGTGGGTGTGCACGATGTGCTCGCGCTCGGGCAGGTCGGCGAGCTCGATCAGACCGGAGTCCAGCCACTCCTGGTAGGGCTGCTCGGCGGCGAGCTGCGCCTTGATCTCGTCGTCCTCGATGATGCGGTGCTCGGCGGTGTCGACGAGGAACATCTTGCCGGGCTGCAGGCGGCCCTTGCGGACGACCTTGCCGGGGTCGATGTCGAGGACGCCGACCTCGGAGGAGAGCACGACCAGGCCGTCGTCGGTGACCCAGTAGCGGCCGGGGCGCAGGCCGTTGCGGTCGAGGACCGCGCCGACCTGGGTGCCGTCGGTGAAGGTGACGCAGGCGGGGCCGTCCCAGGGCTCCATCATCGTGGAGTGGTACTGGTAGAAGGCGCGCCGGGCCGGGTCCATGGAGGGGGAGTTCTCCCACGCCTCGGGGACCATCATCAGCACGGAGTGCGGCAGCGAGCGGCCGCCGAGGTGGAGCAGCTCCAGGACCTCGTCGAAGGAGGCGGAGTCGGAGGCGTCCGGGGTGCAGACCGGGAAGATCCGCTCCAGCTCCGACTCGCCGAAGAGCTCCGAGGCGAGCTGGGACTCGCGGGCGCGCATCCAGTTGCGGTTGCCCTTGACGGTGTTGATCTCGCCGTTGTGCGCGACGAAGCGGTACGGGTGGGCGAGCGGCCAGCTCGGGAAGGTGTTGGTGGAGAAGCGGGAGTGGACCAGGGCGATCGCGGTGGCGAAGCGGCGGTCGGACAGGTCCGGGAAGAAGGGCTCCAGCTGGCCGGTGGTCAGCATGCCCTTGTACACGATCGTGCGGGCGGACAGCGAGGGGAAGTAGACCCCGGCCTCGCGCTCGGCGCGCTTGCGCAGTGCGAAGGCCTTGCGGTCCAGGGCCAGACCGGTGTTCTGCCCGTCGGCGACGAAGAGCTGGGAGAAGGCCGGCATGGTGGCGCGGGCGCCGTTCCCGAGCAGCTGCGGGGCGACCGGGACGACGCGCCAGCCGATGACGTCCAGGCCCTCTTCGCCGGCGATCGTCTCGATGCGGGAGACGGCGTCGGCGGCGGCCTGGGCGTCGGACGGCAGGAAGGCGATGCCGACGGCGTAGGCGCCGGCCTCGGGGAGCTCGAAGGTGACGTTCTCGCGCAGGAACGCGTCCGGGACCTGGAGCAGGATGCCGGCGCCGTCGCCCGAGTCGGGCTCGGAGCCGGTGGCACCGCGGTGCTCCAGGTTCGTCAGGACGGTGAGCGCCTGTTCGACCAGTGCGTGGCTGGCCTCGCCGGTGAGGGTGGCCACGAAGCCGACGCCGCAGGCGTCGTGCTCGTTGCGCGGGTCGTACATCCCCTGCTGGGCGGGGCGCCCGTCCATGGGCGACCAGGCGGCGTGGGCGCTGCTGGTGGTCGCGGAGTGCGTGGACGCGAAACGCATCGGCTCTCCCAACGTCGTCGTGGCATAGGCATTGCCGAGGGACGACGTTGGCCCTCCGCGAAATTTCGTGCAGGTTACAGGATGGCCCGCTTCCCGAGAACCGAAAAGAGGCTTCCAACATGCGGACACCGCAGGCGCGGTGGGTTGTGAACGCGGACGGAAAAGAGCCGTCCCACGGGGCGGCGTTCGGCGAGCGACATTGCCCGCGACGCCAGGGCCTTATGCCCGGTCGTCAACAAACCGAAACCGCGGGGTAACAGGTTAATTATGCAGTCACCCGCATGACACGTCACCCTACGACGGTTCCGAACAGTGCTCCCAGGAGGTACGTCACACCCGCGGCGGCGCCGCCGAGGGCGAGTTGGCGCAGTCCGCTGAACCACCACGAGCGGGCCGTCACCCGCGCCACGACGGCACCGCAGGCGAAGAGTCCGACCAGCGCGAGCAGCACCGCGGGCCAGATCGCGGAAGCGCCCAACAGGTAAGGAAGAACAGGCAGAAGCGCGCCCAGCGCAAAGGATCCAAAGGAAGAAATGGCGGCCACGGCGGGGGAAGGAAGGTCGGACGGGTCTATTCCCAATTCCTCGCGGGCGTGGATCTCCAGCGCCTGCTCGGGGTCGCGGGAAAGCTGTTCGGCGACCTTGCGGGCGAGCTCCGGCTCGACCCCGCGGGACTCGTAGAGGGCCGCGAGCTCGTCCTGCTCGTCCTTGGGGTGCTTGCGCAGCTCGGCCCGCTCGATGTCCAGCTCGGCCTGCACCAGCTCGCGCTGCGAGGCGACCGAGGTGTACTCCCCCGCGGCCATCGAGAAGGCACCGGCGGCCAGCCCGGCGAGGCCGGTGATGATGATCGTCTGCTGGGACAGCGCGCCGCCCGCGACACCGGTCATCAAGGCGAGGTTCGAGACCAGACCGTCCATCGCGCCGAAGACGGCGGGGCGCAGCCAGCCGCCGTTGACGTCGCGGTGGGTGTGGTTGTCGCGGTGCGCCACGTGCGTCGGCGCCGCGGCATCCATGATCTCCATGACGGACATATCGGGACCTGCTCCCTTCCGCGAGGTGTGGGCCGATGGCGGCACTTCCCCCTGCAACCCCTCGAAGTTATGCGGGGATCACCCTCCGCCGCTAGCAAGGAAGGCCGAACTTACCGCGCTGACCTGCGGTTTCTTCGAAAAGTCGGTGATGGGAGGCCGGTCACGGGCGGTGATCGGGCCGCTTGCGGGCCCGTTTCCGGCGCCGTACGGGCGTCCCGCCGGGGCGTCGACCGGGTGACCTCGCGGCCCGGCGCAGGAGAGCGGGGGCGCCACGTGGCACGCATAGCACCATGAGCGCAGCGGACCCCCCGTCCCCGGAGCGGGGCGCCCCGGGCCCGGCCGGCGACGGCGTACGTGACCGGGCCCGCGGGGCGCTGCTCGGGCTCGCCGTGGGGGATGCGCTGGGCGCCCCCGCGGAGAACATGAAGCCCTCGCAGATCCGCCGCCGCTGGGGCCGGATCGAGGGCTACGTCGAGGACGACCCGGCCGGCACCGACGACACCGAGTACGCGATCTTCTCCGGGCTGCTGCTGGCCGCGCACGGCTCGGCGCTGACCGTCGCGGACGTCGAGGCGGCCTGGCACCAGTGGATCGCCGACCGGGACGAGGGGCCGTTCCGCGGCGCCGGGTTCAGCGAGCGCGGCACCCTGGAGAACCTGCGTCGCGGGCTGGCCGCCCCGATCTCCGCGCAGCACCGGCACGCCTGGAGCGACGGGCTGGCGATGCGCGCCGCGCCGTTCGGGGTGTTCGCGGCCGGCCGGCCCGCCGAGGCCGCCCGGCTGGTCGCCATCGACGGCACGGTCAGCCATGACGGCGAGGGGATCTACGGGGGCCGGGCGGTGGCTGCCGGGGTGGCCGCCGCGATGGTCGCCCTCCCCCAGGAACCTTCGGGCTCCGGTCCCGGGGGGACCCCGCTCACCGACGTGGTGGTCGCCGCCGCGCTGTCCGTCGTCCCGGAGGACTCCTGGACCGCCCGCTCGCTGCGCCGGGCGGTGGGCGCGGCCCAGCGCTGCGGCCACGATCCGGGCATCACCCGGCTCGGCACGGAACGCGCGGTGCGCTCCGCCGTCGTGGTCGGCGGCTATCCCTGGACGGACCTGGCGCCGGAGGCGGTCGGGCTGGCCTTCGGGGCGTTCGCGGCGGCCCGTGGCGACTTCCGGGGCTCGGTGCTGACCGCGGTCAACATGGGCCGGGACGCCGACACCACGGCCGCGGTCGCCGGGGCGCTGGCCGGAGCACTGGGCGGGGCCGGCGCGATCCCCGAGGAGTGGGCCCGGGCCATCGGCCCGGCACGCGGCAGCTGCCTGCCGTCGATGGCGGGCTACCACGTCCTGGACATCGCCGAGCTGCTCGCACCGGGCGGGGCGGACGGCGGCCGGACGGAGGAGAGCCGGGCGGACGAGAGCCGGGCGGACGGGAGCGGGGCGGGCCGGAGCCCTGCGGCGGAGCCCGTTCCCGCGGACCGGGCCGCGGCCGGGGTGGGCACGGGATGAGCGGCCGGGCGGACAACGTGGCGGGCGCCGGCGGCCCCGTCGCGGCCGCGCGCAGCCGGATCGAGGGGCTGCTGCTCGGGCTGGCCGCGGGGGACGCCGCCGGATGGCCCGCGGCCCGGCACCGGGCGGCGCGGATGCCGGAGTGGACCCGGCGGCTCACCCGCGAGCTGGACACCTTCGCCGAACAGAACGCCACCACCACGCTGCCGGTGCCGATCGCCCTGAACCAGCCGCCCGAGCCGCTGCGGCTGGGCCCGTCCGACGACGCCGAGTGGGCGGCCTTCACCGCCGGGTCCGTGCTGACCGCGGCCGGGGCGCTGCTCAGCGACCTGGGCCGGGACCGCCGGATGCGGGCCGCTCTCGACCTCGCCTGGAACGCCCTGGCGAGCGAGGTCGCCGCGGCCGCCGACCGGGCGCCCGAGGTGGAGTCCGCCGTCCTGCCGCTGCGCGCCCGGATCTCGGTGCGCGCCGGGCTCGGCAACCTCGCCGCCGGGCTGCGGCCGCCGGCCACCGGCCACGACAACCCGCACTTCTTCGACGACGCGGCGTGCGTCCGGGCCGCTGTCCTGGCCGTGGTGCACCCGGGCGACCCGGCCGCGGCGGCGGACCTGGCCGAGTACGACGCGCGCTACACCCAGGACGGCGACGGGGTGCACGGGGCCCGGGCGATGGCCGCCGCGGTGGCCGCCGCACTCGGTGGCGCCCCGGCGTCCGGCGCGGTGGACACCGCGCTGGCCCAGCTGCCCGACGGCACCGAGATCCGCCGCAACGCCCTGCACGCGGTCCGCCTCGCCCGGACCCACGCCGCCGACCGGCCCGGCCGCCCCGGCACCGCGTTCGCCCTGGTGCCGGTCCTGGAGCACGAGATCGTCGACCACGTCTACAGCTACGGCATCGCCGCCGCCGAGACCGTCCCCGTGGCCCTGGCGCTGGCGCTCGCGACCGACGGGCAGGTCGCCGAGGCGGTGCCGGCCGCCGCCTGCCTCTCCCGGGTCGCCGACTCCGCGCCCGCCCTCGCCGGGGCGCTGACCGGTGCGCTCGGCGGCGCCCCCGCGCTGCCCCGCACCTGGCGCGACGCCTGCCGGGTGCTGTCCGGCTGCGCACTGCCCCGGCTGGCCGGCACCGACCTCGTCGAACTGGCCGGCGCGCTGGCCCGGGCGGAGCTGACCGCCCCGGAAGGCCCCGCCGACGCCGGCCCCGCGGCCCCGCCCGGAGCCGCCCCGAAGGCCGCTGGGGCCTTCTCCCCCACCCCCCTCGTGGAAGGACTCGTCCGCACATGACGTACACCAGCGACACCGCACCCGAGGCGCCGGGCGCACCCGAGGTCCTCGGCGTCGGAGCCACCCAGGTCCTGCCCGTCACCCCTGTCGCGGCCGCCCCGGTCGCGCCCGTCGCCCCTGTCGCGGCCGCCCCGGTCGCCCCGCCGGTCCGGCCCGACACCCCCTCCCTGGAGGACCGGGCGATCGGCTGCCTGGTGGGCGCCGCGGTCGGGGACGCGCTCGGTGGTCCGGTCGAGGGCCGGACCCCGGAGGAGATCGTCAAACGCTACGGCGGCCGGGTCACCGGCATCGTCGGCCCGTTCCACGACGACTGGCGCACCGCCCGCCCCCTCGCGCCGTACCACAAGGGCGACGGCCACGTCACCGACGACACCCTGATGACCCATGCGCTGGTCCGGGTCTACGAGTCGGTACGCGACCACCTCGACGCCTACGACGTCGCCGACCACCTCGTCCCGGACCTGATCGGCACCCCCCGCTGGATCCCGGAGCTGGAGGCCGAGGCGCTGCCGCTGCAGCGGATCTTCCTCGCCGAGAAGTGGATCGTGGCCCGGCTGCACTACGGGCACGCCGATCCGCGCGAGGCCGGCGTCGGAAACATCGTCAACTGCGGTGCGGCGATGTACATGGCGCCGGTCGGCGTGGTCAACGCCGGTAATCCGGACCGGGCCTACGCCGAGGCGCTGGACATCGCCGGTGCGCACCAGTCCTCCTACGGGCGGGAGGCGGCCGGGGTGTTCGCCGCGGCGGTGGCCGCCGCGTTCGCGCCCGACGCCACCCCGTCCTCGGTCGTCGTGCAGGCCCTGCGGCTGGCGAAGGACGGCACCCGCGCCGCGATCGAGGCGGTCTGCGAGGCCGCCGCGACGCTGCGCGACCACGAGTCGGCGGCGGCCCCGCTGCGGGCGGCGGTCGCCCCGTTCGACACCGTCGGCCCGGACTACCGCAACCCCTCGCTCGGCGCCCGCCGCCCCTCCCGGCTGCACGCGATCGAGGAACTCCCCGTCGCGCTGGGCATGTTGCTGGTCGGCGGCGGCGACTTCCGGTCCACCGTGCTGGGCTCGGTCAACTACGGACGGGACTGCGACTCGATCGCCACGATGAGCGGCGCGCTGGCCGGTGCGCTGCGCGGTGCCTCGGCGGTGCCGGAGGAGTGGAGCGCCGAGGTCGCCCGCGCCAGCCGCCTCGATCTGCAGGCCCCCGGTGCGGCGCTGGCGACCGTCGCCCGCGAGATCTTCACCCGCGACCGGGCCCGCGCCCGCACCCACGAGCAGGCGTTCACCGCGATCTCGGCCATCCCGGCGATGACGGAGGCGGGCGTACGGTGACCGCGAAGGCGCCGGCCACCGCCCGCCCCTCCCCCGCCGCACCGCTCAGGCTGACCTGGGTGCAGCCCGAGGACCTGCTCGGGCACGAGCTGCGGCAGGCGGCCGAGGACGGCCGGGACGCGGCCGCGGTGGCCCGGATCGCACGGCGCTGGCAGTCGGCGGGCGGGGCGCCGGCACCCGACCGGGCAGGCGCCTCGGACCGCCCCGCGGACCCGGCACTGCGCACCCCCGCGACCGCTCTGCTCGACGAACTCGCCGCGCTGCCCAGCCCGTTGGCCGATGACGAGCCGACAGAACTGACGGCCATTCAGGCCGCTTGTCCGTCATGGCCGTTGGCGCGTTCCGGCAGGGTCGCCGAGGGGCCGGCCGCCGCCCGGCTGGAGGCCGCCTGGCTCGGGCGGGCGGCCGGCTGCCTGCTCGGCAAGCCCGTCGAGAAGCTGCCGCTGGAGGGGATCCGTGCGCTCGCCCGCGCGACCGGGAACTGGCCGCTGACCTCGTACTTCACCGAGGAGGGGCTCGATCCGGCGGTGGCCGCGCGGTACCCGTGGAACCACCGCAGCCGCGCCACCTCGCTCGCCGGGGTCCTCGACGGGATGCCCGAGGACGACGACCTCAACTACCCGCTGCTGAACCTGCTGCTCCTCGAACGGCACGGGCCGGACTTCACCACCGCCGATGTGGCGCGGCTGTGGCTGGACGAGCTGCCGGCCGGGCGGACCTTCACCGCCGAGCGGATCGCCTACCGCAACCTGCTGGACGGCATCGAGCCGCCGCACACCGCGCGTCACCGCAACCCGTTCCGGGAGTGGATCGGCGCGCAGATCCGGGCGGACGTCTTCGGCTGGACCCGGCCCGGCGACCCGGCCGCCGCCGCGGCGCTGGCCTGGCGGGACGCCACGTTCAGCCACACCGCGGGCGGCGTCCACGCGGCGATGTTCACGGCCGCCGCGCTGGCCGCGGCCGGGACGGGCAGCACCGATGTGCACGGTGCGCTGCGGGCCGGGCTCTCGGTGGTCCCGCCGCGGTCCCGGCTGGCCCGGGCGGTCCGCCGCGGCATCGCCCTGGCCTGCGAGGCGCCGGACCGGACACCGGCCGGATTCGCCGCCGTCGTCGACCAGTTGCACACCACCTACGGCCACTACCACTGGGTGCACGCGGTGCCGAACGCCGCGCTGCTGGCCGCCGCGCTGACCCACGCCGACGGCGACTTCGCCGGTTCGGTCTGCCGGGTGGTGTCCGGCGGCTGGGACACCGACTCCAACGGGGCGACCGCCGGTTCGCTGACCGGGCTGCTCGCCGGCGCGCCGGACGCGCTGCCCGGCCGCTGGACCGCGCCGCTGCGCAACCGGCTCGCCACCGGCATCGGCGGGCTGGACGGCATCGGCTTCGACGTCCTCGCCCACCGCACCGCCGCGCTCGTCGTCCCGCCGGACCGGCTCGTTCACCTTCCCGACCGGGTCTCCCCTGACCGCGTCTCGCCCGACCGACCGGAGGCAACCGCGCCATGACCGACCCGTCCCTGTCCGGGATGTCCCGGCCCGCGGCCGGTGGGCCCGCACACCCGGGCGCCGCCCCCTCCCCCGGCCCGCTCGACGGGCTGCGGGTGATCGACCTCGCCACGCTGTTCGCCGGGCCGCTGGCCGCCACCGTGCTCGGCGACTTCGGCGCCGAGGTGATCAAGGTCGAGCATCCGCACCGGCCCGACCCCGCGCGCGGCCACGGGCCCGCCAAGGACGGCGTCGGGCTGTGGTGGAAGCTGCTGGGCCGCAACAAGAAGGCCATGACGCTCGACCTCTCCCATCCGGGCGGCCGGGAGGTGCTGCTGCGGCTGGCCGCCGGGGCGGACGTCGTCATCGAGAACTTCCGGCCCGGGACCCTGGAGAAATGGGGGCTGGGCTGGGCGGAGCTGTCCGCGGTCAACCCGCGGCTGGTGCTGGCCCGGGTCACCGGCTTCGGGCAGTTCGGCCCGTACGCCCGGCGCCCCGGGTTCGGCACCCTCGCCGAGGCGATGAGCGGGTTCGCGGCGATCACCGGGGAGCCGGACGGACCGCCGACCCTGCCGCCGTTCGGCCTCGCCGACGGCATCGCGGCACTCACCGCGGCGTACGCCGTGATGGCCGCGCTGCACGGGCGGGCGGCCACCGGCCGCGGCCAGGTCATCGACCTGGCGCTGATCGAACCGCTGCTGACCGTGCTCGGCCCGCACCCGCTCTGGTACGACCAGCTCGGCCACGTCCAGCCGCGGACCGGCAACCGGTCCGCCAACGTCGCCCCGCGCAACACCTACCGCACCGCCGACGGCTCCTGGGTCGCGGTCTCCACGTCCGCCGAGTCGGTCGCGGAACGGGTGATGCGGCTGGTCGGCCGGCCGGAGGTGATCGACGAACCGTGGTTCGCGACCGGCGCCGGCCGGGCCCGGCACGCCGACGAGCTGGACGCGGCGGTCGGCGACTGGATCGCCCGGCACGACCGGGACGAGGTGCTGTCCGCCTTCGAACTGGCCGAGGCGGCGATCGCGCCCGTCTACGACGTGCGGGACGTGCTGGCGGACCCGCAGTACGCGGCGCTGGGCTCGATCACCGAGGTCCCGGACGACGAGCTCGGCCCCCTGCGGATGCAGAACGTCCTCTTCCGGCTGTCCGAAACCCCGGGCGCCATCCGGTGGGCCGGCCGCCCGCACGGCGCGGACACCGACGGGGTACTGGCCGCCCTCGGCCTGGACGAAGCGGAGATCAGCGGACTCCGGGAGGCGGGCGCGCTGTGACCAAGCCCTTGCCGACGCCCCAGGAGGCCCCCGCCGCGACGCCGCTGACCTGGCTCTATGTGCCCGGTGACCGGCCCGGGACGGTCGCCAAGGCGCTCGGCTGCGGGGCCGACGTGGTGGTGCTCGACCTGGAGGACGCGGTCGCCCCGGACCGCAAGGAGTACGCGCTGCGGGCCACCGCCGAGCTGCTGAGCGACCCGGCGCCGGGCCCGGCGCCGGTGCACGTCCGCGTCAACGCGCTGGACGGTCCGCTCGCCGAGCACGAGATCCGCACCCTCGCCGCGCTGCCGGGGCTGGCCGGGCTGCGGCTGCCCAAGGTGCAGGGGCCGGCCGACATCCGCCGGGCCGCGGGCTGGGCCACGACGGCCGCCGGGCCGCTCGGCGGGCCGGCCGGCGAACGGTTCGCGGAACCGGTCGCCACCCCGCTGGCCGCGCCCGCCCTCACCGGCCGGCTCGCGGCCGGACGCACCGCCCGCGGCCCCCGCACCGTCCGGCCCGGCCCCGGCACGGCCACCGCCACCCTCACCCCCGCGGCCGGCCGGGCCACCCGCGCACTGCCCGCCACCCCCGCGCTCTACGCCCTGCTGGAATCCGCCCTCGGCATCGAGCACGCCTTCGTCATCGCCACCGCCCACCCGGCGCTGCGCGGGATCGCGCTCGGCGAGGCGGACCTGGCGGCGGAGCTGGGGGTACGGGACGAGGCGGGGCTGGCCTGGCCCCGCAGCCGGGCCGTGGTCGCCGCCCGGGCGGCCGGGCTGGCGCCGCCGCCGCAGTCGGTCTACCCGGACGTGCACGACCTGGAGGGACTGGCCCGGTCCTGCGCCCAGGGCCGGGCGATGGGGTTCCTGGGCCGGGCGGCGATCCATCCGCGCCAGCTGCCGGTCATCGAAGCGGCCCACCTCCCCTCGCCGGAGGAGATCGAGGCGGCGGCGGAGATCGTCCGGGCGGCCGCCGCGGAGGGCGGGGCCCAGGCGCTGGCGGACGGGCGGTTCGTGGACGCGGCGGTGGTCGCCGGCGCCCGGCGGGTGCTGGCGCTGGCCGCGCGCGGACAACGCAGACAGTGAGGCGGCCCGGGACACGGGGTCCCGGGCCGCCTCAGGCCTCGAAAAACGTCAGGTGCTCAGGACTTCTTGCTGTCCGCGGCCTCGGCGGCCGGCTCGTCGGCGACCGGCTCGTCAGCAGCCGGTGCGTCCGCGGCCGCAGTCTCCGGCTTCCCGGCCGGCGTCTCCCCGGCCTTCCCCGCCTGCGCGGACTTTTCCGCCTGCGCGGCCGTCGTCGCCTCTTCCGTCTTCGCGGCGGGCTTCTCGACCGAGACCTTGTCCTTAGCCCCGTCCTCGGCTTCCGAGGAGGCGCCGTCGGTGGACTCGCCCTCCTCGCCGCTCTTGCCGGCCGCGGCGGCCTCCGCGGCCGCGCGCTCCTCCAGCGCACCGGGCTCGACGACCTCTTCGCGGCCGGGCGCCTTCTTGGCGGACACCACGAAGTAGACGACGGCCAGGACGAAGACGATCAGCGCGGTCCAGACGTTCAGCCGCAGGCCCAGGATGTGGTGCGCCTCGTCGACCCGCATGTACTCGATCCAGGCGCGGCCCGCGCAGTAGGCGGCGACGTACAGCGCGAAGGCCCGTCCGTGGCCGAGCCGGAAGCGCTTGTCGGCCCAGATCACCAGCGCCGCGACGCCGATGCACCACAGGCACTCGTAGAGGAAGGTCGGGTGGTACGTGCCGCCGACGCGTCCGATGGCCGGGTCGGAGCTGATCTTCAGCGCCCAGGGGAGGTCGGTGGGCCTGCCGTAGAGCTCCTGGTTGAACCAGTTGCCCCAGCGGCCGATCGCCTGGCCCAGCGCCAGGCCGGGCGCCAGCGCGTCGGCGTAGGCCGGCAGCGGGATGCCACGGCGGCGGCAGCCGATCCAGGCACCGACGGCGCCGAGCGCCACCGCACCCCAGATGCCCAGACCGCCCTCCCACACCTTGAAGGCGTTGAGCGGGTGCCCGTCCTTGCCGAAGTACGGCTCGTACGTCGTGATGACGTGGTAGAGGCGGCCGCCGACCAGCCCGAAGGGCACGGCCCACACGGCGATGTCCGCGACCGTGCCGGAGCGGCCGCCGCGCTGGACCCAGCGCTTGTTGCCGAGCCAGACGCCCACGAAGACGCCGATGATGATGCAGAACGCGTAGCCGCGCAGCGGGATCGGGCCGAGGTGTACGACGCCGACCGACGGGCTGGGAATGAATGCGAGTTCCATGGCAGGGACGACGCTACCGCGCCGGGCCGGGTCGGCGACAACCCGCCCGGCTACGGCTGCGTAACGACCCCGTCGGTGCGTCGTGACGCTGTGTGGCTAGGAGGAGGGCGGGGCCGCGACCCCGCGGCTGGCGTGCGCGCCGGTGCCGGGTGCGCCGCCGGCGCCCTTGCCGGGCGAGGCACTTGCGACGGGCGAGGCACTGTGGCCCCGGGACGCGCCGTGGCCCGACGAGGCGCCATGGCCCGGCGAGGCGGGGGCGGACGGGGCGCCGGTGCCCGGCTGCTTGCCCTTGTCGGCGTCCAGCACCATCTTCTTCAGGTCCGCCGGGGTCACCCGGCCGCCCTTGACCTTGGACAGGTCCTTGCCGTTGAGCAGGACGGTCGGGGTGCCGCGGTATCCCGACGTGGTGAAGGCTTCGTTGGACCTGCGGACGAAGGCGTCGTACTTGCCGTCGTTGACGCATGCGGTGAAGGCGGGGGTGGTCAGGCCCTTGACCTTGCCGGCCAGCTGGAGGAGGTACTTCTTGTCGGCGAACTTGTCCTCCTGCTCGGGCGGCTGGTTCGCGTAGAGGACGTCGTGGAAGTCGCGGAACCGGCCGGCGTCCTGGGCGCACAGCGCGGCGTTGGCAGCGTTGAGGGAGCCCTTGCCGCCGGCATTGCCGTCGATGATCGTCACGAGGTGGTACTCGCTCTTCAGCCGGCCCTGGTCCTGGAGTTCATGGATCACCGGGCGGAAACCGGTCTCGAACTGCTGGCAGGCGGGGCAGCGGAAGTCCTCCCACACCGTGAGGGTGGAGGGGGCGTTCGGTGCGCCCACCGGGACGGCCGGTCTGTCGCCTCCGCTGGCCTGCTTGGGCAGGGCCGTCTCGTTGTCGGAGCTGCTGCCGCCGCTGCCCGACGACATCACCCAGGCGGTGATGCCGCCGGCGATCGCCAGCACCACCAGCACCGCTCCGGCGACGATCGCCTGCCGGCCGCGCCGGGCGCGGGCCTGCTCCTTCTCCCGCTGGGCCTGCAGCCGCTCGCGGGCGCTTCTCTTACCCTCTTGGTTCTTCTGGTTCACGCCCCTGACAAACGAAGCGGAGGGGTGCCGACGCACCCCTCCGCACCGATGTTCGCCCTATCGAGGGACGGCGTTCCGTGCCGCCGTGGACGTCCGCCCGGCCGCCCGCCGTCCCCGGCCGGCGGCCGTCCCTCCGGCCGGCGGCCTCAGAAGCGCTTGCGCACGCCCTCGGCCAGCTCACCCGCCAGGGCGCGCACCCCGGCGAGACCGGCCTGTTCGTCGCCGTCGGCCTCCAGCAGCCGCTTGACGAACGCCGAGCCGACGATCACCCCGTCCGCGAACTGGGCCACCTCGGCGGCCTGGGTGGCGTTGGAGACGCCCAGCCCGACGCAGACCGGCAGCTCGGTGGTCGCGCGGGTGCGGCCCACCAGTTCCTGGGCCTCCAGGCCGACGGATTCGCGGGTGCCGGTGACCCCCATCAGCGAGGCGGCGTAGACGAAGCCGCTGCCGGCCGCGGTGATCTTGGCGAGCCGCTCGTCCCGGCTGCTCGGCGCGACCACGAAGACGGTGGCCAGCCCGTGCTGCTCGGCGGCCTTGCGCCACACCTCGGACTCCTCGACGGGGAGGTCCGGCAGGATGCAGCCGGCGCCGCCGGCCTCGGCCAGGTCGGCGGCGAACCGCTCGACGCCGTAGGCGTCGACGGGGTTCCAGTACGTCATGCACAGCACCGGTGCCCCGGTGGCGGCCTGCACCTCGCGGACCGTGCGGATGACGTCGACGATCTTCAACCCGCCGCGCAGCGCGATGTCGTCGGCGGTCTGGATGACCGGGCCGTCCAGGACCGGGTCGCTGTGCGGCAGGCCGACCTCGACGATGTCGCAGCCGCCGTCCAGCATCTCGGTCATCGCGCGGATGCCGCCGTCGACGGTCGGGAAACCGGCCGGGAGGTAGCCGACGAGGGCGGCGCGGTTCTCCGCCTTGGCCTGGGCCAGTACGGAATTGAGCAGTTCGATGTTGCCCGCCATCACTTCTCCCCCTCGCCCGTCGGCTGGACCGCGCCGTTGACGTCGGCCCCGCCCTTTTCGTCGTACAGCCCGAAGTACCGCGCCGCGGTGTCCATGTCCTTGTCGCCGCGGCCGGAGAGGTTGACCAGCAGCAGGCCGTCGGGGCCCAGCTCGCGGCCGACCTCCAGGGCGCCGGCCAGCGCGTGGGCGCTCTCGATGGCCGGGATGATGCCCTCGGTCTGCGACAGCAGCCGCAGTGCCTGCATCGCGGCGTCGTCGGTGACCGCGCGGTACTCGGCGCGGCCGACGTCCTTGAGGTAGGCGTGCTCGGGGCCGATGCCGGGGTAGTCGAGGCCGGCCGAGATGGAGTACGGCTCGGTGATCTGGCCGTCCTCGTCCTGGAGGACGTAGCTGCGCGAGCCGTGCAGGATGCCGGGGGTGCCCTCGGTGAGGGTGGCGGCGTGCTCGCCGGTCTCGACGCCGTGGCCGCCCGGCTCGCAGCCGATCAGCCGGACCCCGGTGTCGGGCAGGAAGGCGTGGAACAGGCCGATGGCGTTGGAGCCGCCGCCGACACAGGCGAGCGCGGCGTCCGGCAGGCGGCCGGCGCGCTCCAGGATCTGCCGGCGGGCCTCGACGCCGATGACGCGGTGGAAGTCGCGGACCAGGGCCGGGAAGGGGTGCGGGCCGGCGACCGTGCCGAAGAGGTAGTGGGTGCGGTCGACGTTGGCGACCCAGTCGCGGAACGCCTCGTTGATGGCGTCCTTGAGGGTGCGACTGCCGGACTTCACGGCGATGACCTCGGCGCCGAGCATCCGCATCCGGGCGACGTTGAGGGCCTGCCGCTGGGTGTCGACCTCGCCCATGTAGATGGTGCAGTCGAGGCCGAAGAGGGCGCAGGCGGTGGCGGTGGCGACGCCGTGCTGGCCGGCGCCGGTCTCGGCGATGACCCGGGTCTTGCCCATGCGCTTGGTGAGCAGCGCCTGGCCCAGCACGTTGTTGATCTTGTGCGAGCCGGTGTGGTTGAGGTCCTCGCGCTTGAGGAACACCCGGGCGCCGCCGGCGTGTTCGGCGAACCGCGGCACCTCGGTGAGCGCACTGGGGCGCCCGGTGTAGTTGACCATCAGGTCGTTGAGCTCGGCCGCGAACGCCGGGTCGGCCTTGGCCTTCTCGTACTCGGCGGCGACCTCGTCGACGGCGGCGACGAGGGCCTCGGGGATGAACTTGCCGCCGAAGGCGCCGAAATAGCCCTCGGGGCTGGGCACCTGCCCGTCGGGGTCGGGAAGGAAGAAATCGGAGGACATGAAACGCACTCCTCGATCGGGGCACACGCCCCGCACTATCGGATTTCGGACATCACGCTACGGAAGACGGCTGCCGCGCACACCGTCGCCGGGGACGTCGGTCCCCGGCCGGTCTGCGGCAGCGCTGCGCCATCGGCGCCCGTTGATCTGTCCCGGCTCCGAGCCGATGTGGTAGCGCACCCGTCGTCCGCGGACCCGGCGGGCGGGCGCACGGCAGCCGCGCGGGCGGCAACCGGGGCCCAGCCCCGCGTGCCGGGCGTCGCCAGCGGCAGCGGCCAGCAGCCCCGCCGGCCCGGAGTGGCCCGGGCCGGGGCGGCGGATGCGGCGGACGGTGGCGGTCATCTGGGGTGTCCGGGGGCGTCAGGCCCGTCCGTGGCGGATCGCCGGGTGGGAACCGGCGGCGACCAGGTCGGCCACCGCGGTCTTGGGGTCCTTGCCGGTGACCAGCGACTCGCCGACCAGGACCGCGTCCGCGCCGTCGTTGGCGTAGGCGATCAGGTCGTGCGGTCCGCGGACACCGGACTCGGCGATCTTGACGATGTGGTCCGGGATCTCGGGGGCGACCCGGGCGAAGTTGCCGCGGTCGACCTCCAGCGTCTTGAGGTTGCGGGCGTTGACGCCGATGATCCGGGCGCCGGCGTCCACCGCGCGGGCGACCTCTTCCTCGTCGTGCACCTCGACCAGCGGCGTCAGCCCGATCGACTCGGCCCGCTCGATCAGCGAGACCAGCGCCTCCTGCTCCAGCGCGGAGACGATCAGCAGGGCGAGGTCGGCACCGTAGGCGCGGGCCTCCCACAGCTGGTAGGCGGTGACGATGAAGTCCTTGCGCAGCACGGGGATGTCGACCCGGGCCCGGACGGCCTCCAGGTCGGCCAGCGAACCGCCGAACTTGCGCTGTTCGGTCAGCACGGAGATCACCGCGGCGCCGCCGGCCTCGTAGTCCGCGGCCAGGCCGGCCGGGTCGGCGATCGCGGCCAGCGCGCCCTTGGAGGGGCTGGAGCGCTTGACCTCGCAGATGACCGTGACGCTCTCGCCCTTGAGTGCCGCGACACCGTCCATCGCGGGGCGCGCCTTACGGGCCCGCTCCTTGAGCTCGTCGAGGGAGGTGTGCGCCTGCCGCTCGGCCAGGTCGGCACGGACCCCGTCGATGATCTCGTCGAGCACACTCACGCGAGCGGCCTCCTTCTTGAGCGGGGGAGGTGGACAGTGGCCCGTGGGACGCACTGCCCCACCCGGCTCTCCGATGGTATCCGCCACGGGGTGCAGGTCCCGCATCCGGTTGACCGTGGTCCCACAAGCTGGACACCTCCGAGCCGGCTGCTCATGGCGCCAGGCCACTGCCGAAGGGCAGGTTGCGGACGGCCGTGAAGACCAGCAGCAGGCCGCCCAGCGCCCACCAGTGCACGGCGCGCGGGTTCGGTCCCGCCGTGCGGAGCCCGCGGGCCGCCCGGCCGAACCAGATGGCCCAGAAGGCCGCACCGGCGGCACAGGCGGCCACCAGGAGGGCGTTGGCGGCCAGCGCGGCACCCAGGTCCGCGTGGACGAGGGCATGGGCGCTGCGGAGCCCGCCGCAGGCCGGGCAGAGCACGCCGGTGAGGTGCCGCAGCGGGCACACGGGGTAGTGGCCGGGCCGGTTGGGGTCGACGGCGCCGACGTAGCCGAAGGCAGCGAGGGCGGCGGTCAGGGTGCCCAGCGGGGCCCGGAGCCGGCGGGGCAGTCCGGCCGCCGGCGGGGCTGGGGGCCGGGCGCCGGCCGCGCGATCGCTCACGTGCCGATTGTGCGCGGGTACGCGCGAAGGCGCAGCTTCTCGGCCGCCGTACGGGGTGGGCACGGACGGCGGGTACGGCACCCGGGGGTGGCGTACGGGCCGGGAAGCGGCGCCTTCGGGGGCAGGGCGGTCCGGAGGATCACCCGGTGCGGGGCGGGCTCAGCCCTCCTGCGGCTGCGCCTGGGGGGCACGGGTCTTCGCGGCGCCCTTGGGCTCCTGGCCCAGGCCGGCCGCGCGCATCAGACCGCCCACCACGGCGCCGGCGCCGATCAGCACCATGCCGGCCCAGAAGCCGGGCACGCTCCCCAGCACGATGAAGGCTCCGGCGACACAGAAGCCGATGAACGAGATGATGACGCCCGTCCAGGCTGCGGGGGTGTGTCCGTGGCCACTGCTCGACATGAGTGCTCCTCGTTGCTCTATCGCGCCGGGGTCCGGGCGCGGTGATCCTCGGCGTCCATTGTCACCGATGCCGGGCGGGGCCCCTTTACCGGGTGGGGTCCTCGCCGCGGTCCAGGGACTTCCAGATCTCCTCCGGGCGGTCCAGTTCCGGGGCCGCGGGGACGCGGCGCGGGCCGCGGGCGCCGCCGGGCGTGCGCTCGTAGCGGCCCGACATCGCAGGCCAGCGGCGCCCGTGGACCAGCGCCAGGACGCCGGCGACGAGCAGCAGCAGACCGCCGGCCGCGGCCACCCAGGGCCAGCCGGTGTGCGTGACGTGATGCACATCGGCGCCGGTCAGGCCGACGGCGGTGGCCGCCTTCTCACGCAGTGCGGAGGTGTCGCCGTTGCCGAGCACGGCGGCGACGACGATGCCGGTGCCGCTGAGTGCCAGCAGCGAGGCGACGGCGATGCGGCCGGCCCGGCGGACCGCGAAGACGGCGACCAGCGCGGCCAGGCCGACCACGGCCAGTGCGCCGGGGACGCCGGTGACGTCGGCGCCGGTGACCGTGCGCGGCAGTTCGCCCTGGGCCAGCACCGCGGAGCCGCGGGCCCAGGTGCGGCCGGAGGACAGCAGGGCCAGGCCGGCGCCGGCCGCCCCGGTCAGCAGCGCGAGCGCGAGGCTGCGCCGGGCGCCGCCGGCGGCCCGGGCCGGACCGGACGGGGTGCCGGCCGGGGGCGCGGCCGGGTCCGACGGCGCGGTGTCCGGGGACTCGGTGGCGTCCGACGGCTCGGTGGTGGCGGGGGTCTGCGGTGCGGCACTCACGCGTACCACTATCGCGCACCGGCCGGAGGGGGCCGGTGCGCGGGGGTGGTACCGGCGGGTGGGCGGCTAGCGGCCCAGGTGGTTGGCGGTGTGCACGGCGCGGAGCACCGCCGCCGCCTTGTTGCGGCACTCGGTGTCCTCGGCCACCGGGTCGGAGTCGGCGACCACGCCGGCGCCCGCCTGGACGTAGGCGGTGCCGTCCCGCAGCAGCGCCGTGCGGATCGCGATGGCGGTGTCGGAGTCGCCGGCGAAGTCGAGGTAGCCCACGCAGCCGCCGTACAGGCCGCGCTTGGTCGGCTCCAGCTCCTCGATGATCTGCATGGCGCGCGGCTTGGGCGCGCCGGAGAGGGTGCCGGCCGGGAAGCAGGCGGTGAGCACGTCGAAGGCGGTGCGGCCCTCGGCGACCTGCCCGGTGACCGTCGAGACGATGTGCATCACGTGGCTGTAGCGCTCGATGGACATGAAGTCGACGACCTCGACGCTGCCCGGTGCGCAGACCCGGCCGAGGTCGTTGCGGCCGAGGTCGACCAGCATCAGGTGCTCGGCGCGCTCCTTGGGGTCGGCCAGCAGCTCGTCGGCGAGGGCCTGGTCCTCCTGGACGGACGCACCGCGCGGGCGGGTGCCGGCGATGGGGTGGACCATGGCCCGGCCGCCCTCGACCTTCACCAGCGCCTCGGGGCTGGAGCCCACCACGTCGAAGGCGCTGCCGTCGGCGGCCTCGAAGCGGAAGAGGTACATGTACGGGCTGGGGTTGGTGGCCCGCAGCACGCGGTAGACGTCCAACGCGCTTGCCGTACAAGGGGTTTCGAAGCGCTGGGAGGGCACCACCTGGAAGGCCTCGCCGGCCCGGATGCGCTCCTTGATGTCGTCGACCGCGTCCTGGTAGGCCGGGCCGCCCCATTCGGCGGTGTACGCGGGGACCTCGGACGGCGGCAGCGCGGCGGCGCTGGGCGGCGCGGGCCGGGCCAGGTCGTCGGCCATGGCGTCCAGGCGGGCCACCGCGTCGGCGTACGCCTCGTCGATGCCGGTGTCGAGGTCGTTGTGGTTGATCGCGTTGGCGATCAGCAGGACCGTGCCGTTCCAGTGGTCGAGGACGGCGAGGTCGGAGGTGAGCAGCATGGTCAGCTCGGGCAGCCGGAGGTCGTCGGCGGTGCTGTCACCGATCTTCTCCAGGCGGCGCACGATGTCGTAGCCGAGGTAGCCGACCATGCCGCCGGTGAAGGGCGGCAGACCCGCGCCCTCGATGAGGTCACGCGGGGTGTGCAGCGTCTCGACGGTGGCGCGCAGGGCGGCCAGCGGGTCGCCGTCGGTGGGCACGCCGACCGGCGGGGTGCCGAGCCAGTGCGCCCGGCCGTCGCGGGTGGTGAGGGTGGCGGCGCTGCGGACGCCGATGAAGGAGTAGCGCGACCACGTGCGGCCGTTCTCGGCGGATTCCAGCAGGAAGGTGCCGGGGCGCTCGGCGGCGAGTTTTCGGTACAGCCCGACGGGTGTGTCGCCGTCCGCGAGCAGGCGCCGGGTGACGGGGACGACCCGCCGGTCCTTGGCGAGCGTACGGAAGGTGTCGAGGTCCGGATGGGCGGTGCCGGTGGTTCCCGTGGTCATGGCAGCGGAGCCTACTGGTCCCGGGGGTCCCCGGTCGTCAGCACATCGGCGTCGAAGCAGGTGCGGGCGCCGGTGTGGCAGGCGGCGCCGACCTGGTCGACCTTCACCAGGAGGGTGTCCGCGTCGCAGTCCAGGGCCACGGACTTGACGTGCTGGACGTGGCCTGAGGTGTCGCCCTTGACCCAGTACTCCTGGCGGCTGCGGGACCAGTACGTGCAGCGTCCGGTGGTCAGGGTGCGGTGCAGCGCCTCGTCGTCCATCCAGCCCATCATCAGCACCTCACCGGTGTCGTACTGCTGGGCGATGGCGGGCACCAGGCCGTCGGCGCCGCGCTTGAGGCGGGCGGCGATCGCGGGGTCCAGTGCGGAGTCGGCGAGGGGCGTGCGGCTGCTGCTCATGGCTCCATTGTGCCGTGCGGGCCCTGTCATCCTGCAGATATGCCACCGCAACCGCCGCCGCCCGTACCACCGCCCCCGCCGCCGGAGCCGGACCGGGCCGCGCGGGTGGCGGCCCGGGTGCTGGGGGCGGTGTTCGCGGCGGCGGTGGTGGTGGCGGTGGTGGTCGTCCTGGTGCTGCTGCACCGCTGAGGGCACGGCGCCCCGGGGCCGGCGCTCCCGTCGGCCCGGAGGCGCCTCAGATGCCGAGCTTCGCGGCCAGCAGCCGGTCGACCGCTTCCTTGTCGCCGTCCAGCTGCACGTCGGCGGCTTCCTGCCGGCCGAAGGCGAACATGGTCAGCTCGCCCGGCTCGCCGACGACCGTGACGACCGGGGTGCCGCGGTGGGCGACCGCCGTGCGCCCGTCCGGGCGGCGCAGCACCAGCCCGACCGGTGACGTACGGCCCAGCACCCGGGCCATCCGCTCGATCCGGGTCCACAGCGCGTCCGCGAAGACGGGGTCCACCTCGCGCGGGGTCCACTCCGGGCGGGCGCGCCGGACGTCCTCGGCGTGGACGTAGAACTCGACGGTGTTGGACGCCTCGTCGACCGGCTTGAGCGCGAACGGCGACAGCCGCGGCGGGCCGGTCCTGATCAGGTGGATCAGCTCGCCGTACGGCTTGGCCGCGAATTCCGCCTGTACCCGCCGCAGCCGGCCCGCGAGCGGTTTGACCAGCAGCCCGCCGGCGGCGTCGGCGCGCCGCTCGCGGACGACCAGGTGGGCGGCCAGGTCCCGGGTGGTCCAGTTCTCGCAGAGCGTCGGCGCCTCGGGCCCGGCGCTCTCCAACAGGTCGGCGAGGAGGAGTCGTTCACGCTTCGCATGGGTCGACATAACGGCCAGCCTACGGCCGGTCGCGATCACCTGCCACGGCGCCGCGCGGCGGTGGGCGACGGGCCGGAACGCCCGCCGGGGCCGGGCGACGGCTCCAGGCCCGGGTGTGCCTTCAGGATGCGTTCCAGTTCGCGGGCGGCGCGGGGCGGGGAGACGTCGCCGCGGTGGGCGACGGAGACGACGCGGTGCATGCCGGGGGTGGCGAAGGGGGTGATGCGCAGGCCGGAGCGTTCGGCGACCATGCTGGGCACGACGGCGATGCCCAGCCCGGCGCGGACGAAGCCGAGGACCGCGTCCATCTCGCCGCCCTCGACGGTGAAGGTCGGCTCGAAGCCGGCCGCGCGGCACGCCGCGGTGGTGAATTCCCGCAGGTCGTAGCCGCGGCGGAACATGGCCAGCGGGCGGCCGCGGAGGTCCTCGACGCGGATCCTGGTGCGCCGGCCGGTCGCCGGTGCGGGCCGGTCCGGGGCGGAGACCACGACCAGTTCCTCGCGCAGCAGCTCGGAGGTGGCCAGGGCGGGGGCCTGGACGGGCAGCGGGGTGATGATCAGGGCGAGGTCGAGCGCGCCGTCGGCCAGGGCGCGTACCAGGTCCTGGGAGCCGTCCTCGGTGACGATCAGGTCGACGCCGGGATAGGCCGTGTGGAAGGCGCTCAGGACGTCGGGGACGAGGCTCGCGCAGAGGCTGGGCGGGGCGCCGAGCCGCAGCCGGCCGCGGCGCAGCTGGGCGACCTCCTGGACCTCGCGGCGGGCGGTCTCGGCGTCGGCGAGGATCCGGCGGGCGAGCGGCAGCAGGGTCTCGCCGGCGTCGGTGAGGGTGATGTGGCCGCGGGCGCGGTGGAAGAGCTCGGCGCCCAGCTCCCGTTCCAGGGACCGGATCTGCTGGGACAGCGAGGGCTGGGCGACGTGTTCGCGCTCGGCGGCGCGGGTGAAGTGGCGGGTGTCGGCGACCGCGGTGAAGTAGCGGAGCTGCTGCAGCTGCATGAGGCGACGGTACGGCATCGATAGGCCCAGCCTATGGAGATGAGCCGGAGCATGTCTTGGACTGATGGCGGACCGCTGCTTACGGTCGGGTCCCATGGCACTGGGCATACGGACGGACCGACGGCCGTCGAAGACGGGCGGCGCGCGACAGCGCTCGATGAGGGGTGGTGGCCGGGCGACGGGCGGGCCGACGCTCTGGGGCTCGACCGTCGGCAAGAAGACGGTGATGGCCGTGAGCGGGCTGATCATGCTGCTCTACCTGGTCGTCCACATGATCGGGAACCTGAAGATCTTCTTCGGGCCGGGCGAGTTCGACCACTACGCGCACTGGCTGCGCACGGTGGGCGAGCCGTTCATGCACTACGGGTGGACGCTGTGGCTGGTCCGCGTCGTCCTCGTCGTCGCCGTCGTCGCCCACGCCACGTCCGCGTACCAGCTCAGCCGCCGCGACATCAAGGCGCGCCCCACCGGATATGTGCACAAGAAGCGGCGCGCGAGCTACGCGACCCGCACCATGCGCTGGGGCGGGATCATCCTCGGCCTGTTCCTCGTCTGGCACCTGCTCGACCTGACGACCGGGACCGTGCACTCCGGCTTCCGGCCCGGCCACCCGTACCAGAACGTCGTGGACACCTTCTCCACCTGGTACGGCAACGTCATCTACCTCCTCGCGATGCTGGCGCTCGGCCTGCACGTCCGGCACGGCTTCTGGAGCGCCGCGCAGAGCCTCGGCGTCGGCAGCCGCACCCGTGACCGCCTCCTGAAGACCACCGCCAACGTCCTCGCGCTGGTGCTGACGGTGGGCTTCGTCTCCGTACCCGTCGCCGTCATGACCGAAGTGGTGAGCTGACCATGTCTCCTTACGCCGACTACGCGACCGGGGAGCCGGTCGCGGACACCAAGGCGCCGGCCGGACCGGTCGCCGAGCGCTGGGACACCCGCCGCTTCGAGGCGAAGCTGGTCAACCCGGCCAACCGCCGCAAGCACACCGTCATCGTCGTCGGCACCGGGCTCGCCGGCGGTGCGGCCGGTGCCACGCTCGCCGAACAGGGCTACCACGTCGAGCAGTTCTGCTACCAGGACTCCCCGCGCCGCGCCCACTCCATCGCCGCGCAGGGCGGCATCAACGCGGCGAAGAACTACCGCAACGACGGCGACTCGATCCACCGGCTCTTCTACGACACCGTCAAGGGCGGCGACTTCCGGGCCCGCGAGTCCAACGTCCACCGCCTCGCCCAGATCTCGGTCGAGATCATCGACCAGTGCGTGGCCCAGGGCGTGCCGTTCGCCCGCGAGTACGGCGGTCTGCTCGACACCCGCTCCTTCGGCGGTGTCCAGGTCTCCCGCACCTTCTACGCCCGCGGCCAGACGGGCCAGCAGCTGCTGCTCGGCGCCTATCAGGCGCTGTCCCGGCAGATCGCGGCCGGGAACGTGACGATGCACCCGCGGACCGAGATGCTGGACCTGATCGTCGTCGACGGCCGGGCCCGGGGCATCGTGGCCCGTGACCTGATCACCGGCGCGATCGACACGTACTTCGCGGACGCGGTGGTGCTCGCCTCCGGCGGCTACGGCAACGTCTTCTACCTGTCGACGAACGCCATGAACTCCAACGCGACCGCGATCTGGCGGGCGCACCGGCGCGGCGCGTACTTCGCCAACCCCTGCTTCACGCAGATCCACCCGACCTGCATCCCGCGCACCGGCGACCACCAGTCGAAGCTGACGCTGATGAGTGAGTCGCTGCGCAACGACGGCCGGATCTGGGTGCCGAAGGCGAAGGGCGACGACCGGCCGCCGAACAGGATCCCCGAGGACGAGCGCGACTACTACCTGGAGCGCGTCTACCCGTCCTTCGGCAACCTCGTCCCCCGCGACATCGCCTCGCGCGCCGCGAAGAACGTCTGCGACGAGGGGCGGGGGGTGGGCCCCGGCGGGCAGGGCGTGTACCTGGACTTCGCCGACGCGATCGCGCGGATGGGCCGGGGGGCCGTCGAGGCCAAGTACGGCAACCTCTTCGACATGTACCAGCGGATCACCGACGAGGATCCGTACGAGGTGCCGATGCGGATCTACCCCGCCGTGCACTACACGATGGGCGGGTTGTGGGTCGACTACGACCTGCAGACCACCGTCCCCGGCCTGTTCGCGATCGGCGAGGCCAACTTCTCCGACCACGGCGCCAACCGGCTCGGCGCGTCCGCCCTCATGCAGGGCCTCGCCGACGGCTACTTCGTGCTGCCCTCCACCATCAACGACTACCTGGCACGCCATCCGCACGGGGACGAGATCGGCGCCGACCACCCGGTCGTCCAGGAAGTCCTCGCCGAGACCGAGGACCGTCTGCACCTCCTCCTGGCCGTCGACGGCGACCGCACGCCGGACTCCTTCCACCGCGAACTCGGCGAGCTGATGTGGGAGTTCTGCGGTATGGCACGCACCGACGAGGGCCTGCGGAAGGCGCTGGAGCGCATCCCCCAGGTCCGCGAGGAGTTCTGGCGCCGCATCAAGGTGCCCGGCACCGGTGCGGAGTTCAACCAGTCCCTGGAGAAGGCCAACCGCATCGTCGACTACCTGGAGCTCGCCGAGCTCATGTGCCTCGACGCGCTGCACCGGGCCGAGTCCTGCGGCGGCCACTTCCGCGAGGAGTCGCAGACCCCGGACGGCGAAGCGGCCCGCAGGGACGACGAGTTCTCCTACGCGGCCGCCTGGGAGTTCACGGGTACGGGCGAGGCCCCGACCCTCCACAAGGAAGACCTGGTCTTCGAGTACGTCCACCCCACCCAGCGGAGCTACGCATGAGGCTCATCCTGCGCGTCTGGCGCCAGAAGAACGCCGACGCCGAAGGCGCCATGTCCACGTACGAGGTGGACGGCATCTCGTCCGACATGTCCTTCCTGGAGATGCTGGACACGCTCAACGAGGAGCTCATCCTCCGGGGCGAGGACCCGGTCGCCTTCGACCACGACTGCCGCGAGGGCATCTGCGGCGCCTGCTCGCTCGTCATCAACGGCGACGCGCACGGCCCGAATGGGGTCTCCCCTGCTCGAGCGGATTCGAGAGCTTGGGGAAGCACCACCACCTGCCAGCTGCACATGCGGTCCTTCCAGGACGGCGACACCATCGACATCGAGCCGTGGCGGGCGTCCGCCTTCCCGGTGATCAAGGACCTGGTCGTCGACCGCTCCGCCTTCGACCGGATCATCCAGGCCGGCGGCTACATCACCGCCCCCACCGGCTCCGCACCGGACGCGCACGCCACGCCCGTGCCGAAGCCGGACGCCGACCACGCCTTCGAGCACGCCGAGTGCATCGGCTGCGGGGCGTGTGTCGCCGCTTGCCCGAACGGGGCGGCGATGCTCTTCACCTCCGCCAAGGTCAACCACCTCAACGTCCTGCCGCAGGGCGCCCCGGAACGCGAGTCCCGGGTCCTGGACATGGTGGCCCAGATGGACGAGGAGGGCTTCGGCGGCTGCACGCTGACCGGCGAATGCGCCACCGCCTGCCCCAAGGGCATCCCGCTGTTCAGCATCACGAGGATGAACCGCGAGTTCGTCCGGGCGGTCGGCAAGGGGCGCTGAGCGCCCGCCCCGGCCGGGGCGGGGCACCTCAGGTCAGCGCACCGGGTGCCCCGCCTCGCGCAGGGTCTGCTTGACCTCGCTGATGCGGAGGTCGCCGAAGTGGAAGACCGAGGCGGCGAGGACCGCGTCGGCGCCGGCGGCGACGGCCGGGGGGAAGTGGGAGAGCTTGCCGGCGCCGCCGGAGGCGATGACCGGGACGGTGACGTGCTTGCGGACCGCCTCGATCATCTCGACGTCGTAGCCGTCCTTGGTGCCGTCGGCGTCCATGGAGTTCAGCAGGATCTCGCCGGCGCCGAGTTCGGCGGCGCGGTGGGCCCATTCGACCGCGTCGATGCCGGTGCCGCGGCGGCCGCCGTGGGTGGTGACCTCGAAGCCGGACGGCGTGCCGGCGTCGGTGCGGCGGGCGTCGACCGACAGGACCAGGACCTGGCTGCCGAAGCGTTCGGCGATCTCGCGGATCACGTCGGGGCGGGCGATGGCGGCGGTGTTGACGCCGACCTTGTCGGCGCCGGCGCGGAGGAGTTTGTCGACGTCCTCGGGGGTGCGGACGCCACCGCCGACGGTGAGCGGGATGAAGACCTGTTCGGCGGTCCGGCGGACCACGTCGTAGGTGGTCTCGCGGTTGCCGGAGGAGGCGGTGATGTCGAGGAAGGTCAGCTCGTCGGCGCCCTCCTCGCCGTAGATCTTGGCCATCTCGACGGGGTCGCCGGCGTCGCGGAGGTTCTGGAAGTTGACGCCCTTGACGACCCGGCCGTTGTCGACGTCCAGGCAAGGGATGACTCGGACCGCCAGGGTCATCGCGGTTCTCCTTCGGGGACCCGGGGTGCGCCCCCCGGGGTTGCGCTGTCGCGGAATGCTTCGAGTTCGATCTGCACCAGCACCCGCGGATCGACGAAGCCGGAGACCACGAGCACGGTCGCGGCGGGCCGCACGGCGTCGAAGAGCTCCTTGTGGGCCCGGCCGACGGCGTCCACGTCGCGCACATGGGTGAGGTACATGCGGGTGCGGATGACGGATTCGGCGCCCAGGCCGAATTCCCTCAGCGCGTCGAGGCCCTGCCGGAAGGCCGCGAGCGCCTGTTCGTACGGGTCCCCCTCGCCGTGCAGCACCGTGCCGGTGAACGGCAGGGTGCCGGCGACCAGGACCCGGTCCCCGGCCGCGACGGCGCGTGCATGGCCGAAGGCCCCCTCCCAGGGGCTGTCGGACTGGACGCGCCGCACGGCCTCGCTCATCGGGACACCGCCTCCAGGGCTTCCTCCAGGGTGAACGCCTTCGTGTAGAGCGCCTTGCCGACGATCGCGCCCTCGACGCCCTCCGGTACCAGGCCCGCGATGGCCCGCAGGTCGTCGAGGGAGGAGACGCCGCCGGAGGCGACGACGGGGCGGTCGGTGGCGGCGCAGACGTTCCTCAGCAGCTCCAGGTTGGGGCCCTGGAGGGTGCCGTCCTTGTTGATGTCGGTGACGACGTACCGGGCGCAGCCCTCGGAGTCCAGGCGGGCCAGCGTCTCGTAGAGGTCGCCGCCGTCGCGGGTCCAGCCGCGGCCGCGCAGCGTCGTCCCCCGGACGTCCAGGCCGACCGCGATCCGGTCGCCGTACTCGGCGATGATCTTGGCGACCCACTCGGGGTTCTCCAGCGCCGCGGTGCCGATGTTGACCCGGGTGCAGCCGGTGGCCAGCGCCGCGGCGAGCGAGGCGTCGTCGCGGATGCCGCCGGACAGCTCGACCTTGATGTCCATCGAGCGGGCCACCTCGGCGATCTGCGCGCGGTTGTCGCCGGTGCCGAAGGCCGCGTCGAGGTCGACGAGGTGCAGCCACTCGGCGCCGGCCCGCTGCCAGGCGAGGGCCGCCTCCAGCGGGTCGCCGTAGGAGGTCTCGGAGCCGGACTCGCCGTGCACGAGGCGGACGGCCTGGCCGTCGCGGACGTCGACGGCGGGCAGCAGTTCAAGCGTGTTCACAGCGTTCACAGCGTTTCGATCCAGTTGGTCAGGAGCTGGGCACCGGCGTCGCCGGACTTCTCGGGGTGGAACTGGGTGGCCCACAGCGGGCCGTTCTCGACCGCGGCCACGAACGGCTCGCCGTGCGTGGCCCAGGTGACCTTCGGTGCGGCGAGGTGCGGGTTGCCGATCTCCAGCTCCCAGTCGTGCACTGCGTAGGAGTGCACGAAGTAGTAGCGGGCGTCGGCGGGCAGCCCGGCGAACAGCCGCGAGCCCTCGGGGGCGTCGACGGTGTTCCAGCCCATGTGCGGGACGATGTCGGCCTTGAGCGGGCCGACCGTGCCCGGCCACTCGTCCAGGCCTTCGGTCTCCACGCCGTGCTCGATGCCGCGGCCGAAGAGGACCTGCATGCCGACGCAGATGCCCATGACCGGGCGGCCGCCGGCCAGCCGGCGCCCGACGATCCAGTCGCCGCGGGCCTCCTGCAGCCCGCGCATGCAGGCGGCGAACGCACCCACACCGGGGACCAGCAGCCCCTCGGCGTTCATCGCCCGGTCGAAGTCCCGGGTGATCTCCACGTCCGCGCCGACATGCGCCAGCGCGCGCTCCGCGGAACGGACGTTGCCGAAGCCGTAGTCGAGGACGACGACCTTCTTACGGGAGGACGGGGCGGTCAATTCCACACCTCCAGCCGCAGCACACCGGCGGCCAGGCACATCGCCGAGCCGACGGAGAGCAGCACGATCAGGCTCTTGGGCAGCTGCTGCTTCCAGAAGGAGTAGACGCCGCCGAGGAGGAAGAGCCCGAGCAGGATGAAGACGGTCGACAGGCCATTCACGGGACTACAGGGCTCCCTTGGTCGACGGGATGATCCCGGCCGCGCGCGGGTCGCGCTCGCTGGCGTAGCGCAGGGCCCGGGCCAGGGCCTTGAACTGGCACTCCACGATGTGGTGGGCGTTGCGCCCGTACGGGACGTGCACGTGCAGCGCGATCTGCGCCTGGGCCACGAAGGACTCCAGGATGTGCCGGGTCATCGTGGTGTCGTACTCGCCGATCATCGGCGCCATCTTCTCGGGCTCGGTGTGCACGAGGTACGGGCGGCCGGAGAGGTCGACGGTCACCTGGGCGAGGGACTCGTCCAGCGGCACCGTGCAGTTGCCGAAGCGGTAGATCCCCACCTTGTCGCCCAGCGCCTGCTTGAAGGCGGCGCCGAGCGCGAGGGCGGTGTCCTCGATGGTGTGGTGGGAGTCGATGTGGAGGTCGCCGTCGGTCTTCACGGTGAGGTCGAACAGACCGTGCCGGCCGAGCTGGTCGAGCATGTGGTCGTAGAAGCCGACACCGGTGGCGATGTCGGTCCGCCCGGTGCCGTCGAGGTCTATCTCGACGAGGACCGAGGTCTCCTTGGTGGTGCGCTCCACGCGTCCTACGCGGTTCATGCCTGGGGCTCCTTCTTGAGTTCACGTACCGCGTCGAGGAACGCGTCGTTCTCCTCCGGGGTGCCGGCGGAGACCCGCAGCCACCCCGGTACGCCGTTGTCGCGGACCAGCACGCCGTGGTCGAGGATCCGCTGCCAGGCCGCGTGCGCGTCCTCGAACCGCCCGAACTGCACGAAGTTGGCGTCGGACGGGGTGACGTCGTAGCCGATCGCGCGCAGCTCGGTGACCAGCCGGTCCCGCTCCGACTTCAGCTGCTCGACGTACTTCAGCAGGGTGTCGGTGTGCTCCAGCGCGGCCAGCGCGGTGGCCTGGGTGACCGCCGAGAGGTGGTACGGCAGCCGTACGAGCTGGACGGCGTCCACCACCGCCGGGTCCGCGGCGAGGTAGCCGAGGCGCAGCCCGGCCGCGCCGAAGGCCTTCGACATCGTGCGGGAGACGACGAGGTGGGGGCGCCCGGCGAGCAGCGGCAGCAGCGAGTCGCCGTGGCTGAACTCGATGTACGCCTCGTCGACCACGACGATCGCCCCGGCGGTCGCGGCCTTGGCCGCCTGGGCCGCCTCGTACAGGGCGAGCACCGCCTCGGCCGGGACGGCGTTACCGGTGGGGTTGTTGGGGGTGGTGATGAAGACGACGTCGGGGCGGTGCTCGGCGATGGCCCGCTCGGCCGCCGGCACGTCGAGGGTGAAGTCGTCGTTGCGCGGACCGGAGATCCAGCCGGTGCCCGTGCCGCGCGCGATGAGCGAGTGCATCGAGTACGAGGGCTCGAAGCCGATCGCGGTGCGGCCCGGCCCCCCGAAGGTCTGCAGCAGCTGCTGGATGACCTCGTTGGAGCCGTTGGCGGCCCAGACGTTCTCGATGCCGAGGGGGTACTTGCCGGTCCTCGTCAGATACGCGGCCAGCTCGGTGCGCAGCTCGACCGCGTCCCGGTCCGGGTAGCGGTTGAGGTCGCGGGCGGCCTCGCGCACCCGCTCCGCGATCCGCTCGACCAGCGGCTCGGGCAGCGGGTAGGGGTTCTCGTTGGTGTTCAGCCGTACCGGGACGTCCAGCTGCGGGGCGCCGTAAGGGGACTTGCCGCGGAGTTCGTCGCGCACCGGGAGGTCGTCCAGGCCGGCCACTGCGGAGTTGCGGGTCATGGATGTGGTGCCTTGCTTCGTTCGCGTCACTTGCCTTCGGGGACCTTCCAGCCGAACCGGGCCTTGACGGCCGCGCCGTGTGCGGGCAGGTCCTCCGCCTCGGCCAGCGTCACGACGTGGTGCGCGACCTCGGCCAGCGCGTCCTTGGTGTAGTCGACGATGTGGATGCCGCGCAGGAACGACTGGACGGACAGTCCCGAGGAGTGGCAGGCGCAGCCGCCGGTGGGCAGCACGTGGTTGGAGCCCGCGCAGTAGTCGCCGAGCGAGACCGGCGCCCACGGGCCGACGAAGATCGCGCCGGCGTTTCGCACCCGCTGGGCGACGGCGGCGGCGTCCGCGGTCTGGATCTCCAGGTGCTCCGCGCCGTACGCGTCGACGACCCGCAGGCCCTCCTCGACGCCGTCCACCAGCACGATCGCGGACTGCTTGCCGGTCAGCGCCGGGACGATCCGGTCGTCGACGTGCCGGGTCGCGGCGACCTGCGGCTCCAGCTCCTTCTCGACGGCCTCGGCGAGCTCGACGGAGTCGGTGACCAGGACCGCGGCGGCCAGCGGGTCGTGCTCGGCCTGGCTGATCAGGTCGGCGGCGACGTGCGAGGCGTCGGCGGTGTCGTCGGCGAGGACGGCGATCTCGGTCGGGCCGGCCTCGGTGTCGATGCCGATGCGTCCGGTGAAGTACCGCTTGGCGGCGGCGACCCAGATGTTGCCGGGGCCGGTGACCATGTTGGCCGGGGCGCAGGTCTCGGTGCCGTACGCGAACATCGCGACGGCCTGGGCGCCGCCGGCGGCGTACACCTCGTCGATGCCGAGCAGCGCGCAGGCGGCGAGGATCGTCGGGTGCGGCAGACCGCCGTGCTCCTTCTGCGGCGGGGACGCCAGCGCCGTCGAGGGGACGCCTGCCTCCTGCGCCGGGACGGCGTTCATGATCACGGACGACGGGTAGACCGAGCGGCCGCCCGGGGCGTACAGCCCGACCCGCTCGACCGGCACCCACTTCTCGGTGACCGTGCCGCCGGGGACGACCTGGGTGGTGTGCGGGGCGCGGCGCTGGGCGCGGTGCACGATGCGGGCGCGGCGGATGGACTCCTCCAGGCTCGCGCGCACGGCCGGGTCGAGCTCCTCCAGGGCACGGGTGAGCGCGGCGGCCGGCACCCGGACCTGGTCGAGCGTGACCCCGTCGAACTTCTCCGCGTACTCGATCAGCGCCGCGTCGCCACGATGATGCACGTCCTCGCAGATCGGCCGCACCTTCTCCAGGGCGGCTTCCACGTCGAACTCGGCACGGGGCAGCAGGTCGCGCAGGGCGCCGCCCTCGGGAAGGGCGTCACCGCGCAGATCGATTCGGGAGATCACGTCCCCAGTGTCTCAGACCCGCTCCCGCGCCCGGCCGCCCGTATCACTGGGTGATACACAGCGACGCGGGGGCCGGACGCACGGTGACAGCGCGCCGCGAAGTTGACCGGAGTTGGCCCTGACCACGCGTGTTCAACCGGTCACCGGGCGGGCAAGGGCCACGTAGCGGCGTACGGGGAGACCTGCGGGAGCGGCTGCGGGACGCGCGCGGACCGGCGCACGGAATGCGTCCGAACAGGTTGCGACACGCGAAGGCGGCGGAGCAGGCACGCGCCGCGGCGGACCACGGGACAGCAAGGGGGACACAGTGACGGAGACCAGGGACGGCGACGCGCCCGCCGACCTGCGGCTGACCTCGGCGGAATGGAGCATGTGGCAGGCGTTCCGCAACGGCAGCACCTGCGATCTGCACATCGGGGACCCGATCCGCGACGATCCGCACGGCCAGCACCTGTGGGGCCCGGAACGCCGGGTGCGGGCCCGGGTGGTGGCGCTGCTGCTGCTCGACGGCCCGCCGGCGCAGCCGGGCCGGGTCTCGGCGCTGAAGCTCACCGGCGCGTACATCACGGACACTCTCGACGTGGCGGGCGGCACGATCAAGCCATTCGTGGAGCTGCGGGACTGCCGCTTCGAGGCCGAGGTGGTGCTGCCGGAGAGCCGGTTCAGCACGCTGCGGATGGTGAACTGCGCGATCCCCCGGCTGGAGGCCGCCCGGCTGCACACCGAGGGCGATCTGCATCTGCCGCGGTGCGTCGTGCAGTCCGGCATCCGGCTCAGCGACGCCCACATCGGCACCGACCTCATGCTCAACCAGACCGTGGTCCACAAGGACCGCCAGGGCCGGTCCATCATGGCGGACGGCCTGACCGTCGCCCAGGACCTGCAGGCCGAGATGCTGGAGTCCTACGGCGAACTGTCGCTGCGCGGCGCCACGGTCGGGGTCTCGCTGAGCCTGCGCGGCAGCCACCTGAGCAACCCCTTCGGCCGCCGGGCGCTGAACGCCCCGCAGCTGACCGTCGAGCGCACCCTCTACCTGACCGCCGCGGGCCTGGCGAACTCCCCGTTCTCCAGCGGCGCCACTCCCCCGTACGGCATCACCAACACCCCGCCCCGCGGCACCCGTATGCAGCGCTTCGAGTGCGAGGGCGGGATGCGGCTGGACGACGGCCGGTTCGGCGACGCGGTCGACTTCGAGCACGCCCGGTTCGTCATGGAGTCCGACCAGGAGCTGTCGCTGCGCCGGATCCAGACCCCGGAGCTGCGCTTCCTCGGCGAGCGGCCACAGCGCGGCCGGGTGATCCTCTCCGGCGCCCGGGTCGTCAACCTCGTCGACAAATCCGCGAGCTGGCCGGGCCTCGGCGGCCTGTGGATGGCCGGCTTCGCGTACGAGACGCTGATACCGCGCGGCCACTTCCCGCTGGCGCTGCGCCTCCAATGGGTCGCCGCGGCCACCCCCGAATACGCGCCCGAGCCCTACGAGATGCTCGCCGCCTCGCTGCGCGCCAGCGGCGAGGACGCAGACGCCCGCGAGGTCCTGCTGGCCAAGCAGCGCCGCCGCCGCGAGACGCTGCCGCTGGCCGCGAAGGCGTGGGGCTTCCTCCAGGACTGGACCGTCGCCTACGGCTACCGCCCCGGCCGCGCCGCGGTCTGGATGGCCATCCTCTGGGCCATCGGCACGGCCTACTTCTCGATGACCCCGCCCCCACCCCTCAAGGCGGGCGAAGCACCCCCCTGGAACCCGTACCTCTACGCCCTCGACCTCCTCCTCCCGGTCATCGACCTCAACCAGGACACCGCCTGGAAACCAGGAGGAACCGCCCAGTGGGTCGCGGCGATCCTCATCATGGCGGGCTGGGTCCTGGCAACAACGGTGGCAGCGGGGGCGTCTCGCCTGTTGCGGCGGCAGTGATCCCCACGTACCCGTCCGCTGCGCTTGGCTTTCCTCCCACGTACCCGTCCGTCCCGCCGCGGGGCTCGCTCTCCGTTGCGCTTGGCGGCGCCTCCCACGTACCCGCCTGTCCCACCGTTGGGCCTGGTCACCGTTGCGCCTGCGGCGGGCTGGGTGGGTGTCGGGTGCGGTGACGGACCTCCGGGGCCGGTTGTGTGGACTGCTGACGCTTTACGCTCCGCTGCGCTCCGCCTTCGCTCCTTATTGAGTCCTTGGAAGCGAAGCCCACACAACCGG
>NZ_JOIX01000043.1 GCF_000720175.1 Streptomyces sp. NRRL S-337 | reverse complement strand
CCGTTCCGCCGGCTGCGCACCGAGCGCACCGGCAGCGACAAGGGCGTCGGTCTGGGCCTGTCCATCGTCCGCTCGGTGGTCCGCGCACACGACGGCACCATCACCGCCGAGCCCCGTGAGGGGGGTGGTCTCGTGATGCGGGTGGTGCTGCCGCTGTGAGGCCCTCGGCAAGGCGGCTGTGCGGCCGCTGGAGCCGTCCGGCACCGCCCTGACCAGCCACGGGCCCCCGTAGGTAGGATCGCCCGTCTCGTGGCCGTACATCAGGGAGCTCGGCCGGCGGGGCCGGTTTGACGAAAAGGGGGCCGGGGAGCGATCCTTCGCCACGTTCGCTTTGCGCGGAATTGGACCGGTCCACCAGCCGGTCGTCGCGTGTGTGATCGCTCACAGACGCGAATTTCCAGCCATCTACGCTCCGTGATCAAAAGCCCAGGTGGAATGCCGGGGAAGTCCGGGTTTCCCGGGCCCCGAATCACGGGAAGTACAGGTGATGGGCTGCGCGAGGTGCGACATTCGGACCGTGTACGGTCCTGATCGCCATCCAAACCGATCACCTCTTCAGGGGTGCGGTTGGGTGTCGATTGAGTAACAGACCTTGATGTGAGGCAAAATCTCCGCCTCAGGTCGGGCACAAGTCCGGCCTCTCACGCGTTACGAGCGCTGAGACACCGCAGACACCCAGAGGGGGAGAGCGAAAATGGCTACGGATTACGACACTCCACGCAAGACCGACGACGACCTCAACGAGGACAGCATCGAAGAGCTGAAGTCGCGGCGGAACGACAAGTCCGCCTCGGCCGTCGACGTCGACGAGTTCGAGCAGGCCGAGGGCCTGGAGCTCCCCGGCGCCGACCTGTCCAACGAAGAGCTCGCGGTGCGCGTGCTGCCCAAGCAGCAGGACGAGTTCACGTGCATGAGCTGCTTCCTGGTGCACCACCGCAGCCAGCTGGCCGCGGAGGACAAGAACGGCAACCCGATCTGCCGCGACTGCGCGGCCTGAGCCGGTCAACGCCGTGGCTGGCGTGAACCCGTTCCGCAAGCGTCACGAGGGCGGCCAAGGTCCGGCGGCCGGCGCACGATCACGCGACGAAACCGCGCCCGTGCCCGCCGACCCGACCGCCCCGGTACGGCGCGGCCGGGTGCGGGCGACGATCGCCGCGATCGCCGACCGGATCATCGAGATCGCCCCGCGGATCCCGGTCCGCGACCTCGCCACCCTGCGCGCCCAGTTCCCCGGTCTGACCCCCGAGGAACTCGCCGACAAGCTCGTCGCGGGCGCCTGTGCGGGGACCGCCACCGTCGGAGCGGGCGTGGGCGCGGCAGCCATGCTGCCCGTACCGCCCGCCATGCCGGCCGAGCTGGCCACCGAGATCATCGGCGTCGCCGTGATCGAGCTCAAGCTCATCGCCGAGCTGCACGAGGTCTACGGCCTGCGGCCGCCCGGGAACCTCCGCCAGCGCGCGATGGCCGCTCTGACGTCCTGGACGGAGGAGCGGGGCATCGACATCGCGAAACCGGCGTCGCTGAACGCTGCGCTCGGCGGGCAGATGAAGCGCGAACTGCGCCAGCAGATCATGAAGCGCACGCTGCGCAACCTCCCCAGCCTCACCCCGTTCATGGTGGGCGCCACCGTCGGCGGGGTCATGAACCGCCGCGACACCAGAAGGGTGGCGAACAAGATCCGCAAGGACCTGCGCGCCAAGCAGGTGCCCTGGGACGCGCTGCCCGACCTCCCCGCGTCCCCGCCGCCCGGACCGGCCCCGCTCCCGCCCGTCGACTGAAGCGGACCGCTGAAGGGGACCGGCGCCCTCGGCCCGATGGGCCCGGCCTGCGCGTCAGGCGCGTACGGCCGTCAGGGCCGCCACCAGACGCTCCGGGTCCCGCGTCGACAGATAGGCGTACGGCGTCGGGTCGTCCGGGTCCGTGATCTCCACCCGCACCGCGGTCGGCACATAGCTGCGGAGCAGCATGAACGCCCGGGCATCGGCCTTGTGCGTCCGCCAGGCCAGCGCCTCCGCCGCGTCCAGCGCCCGGGCCTCACCCAGCGCCGACGCCGGGATCTTCGCGTCACCGGCGATCAGCGCACCGCCCACCACCCGGATCCGCACCGACCCGTACGCGCTCACTGCCACGGCGGACAGCGCCGCCCCGCCGATCAGCCCGCCGAGCATCGGCAGCGTCCCCACCGGGAGCAGCATCAGGGCACAGGCGACGCCGATCAGCCCGGCGATCAGCCACCAGGACCGGGGCGCGGTGAGACGTTCTTCGTACGACTGCATGGCTCCAGCTTGGCACGGCGGCGCGGGCCCCTTGGCCGCGCGGGTAGGGTCTGCACTCGTGAGTGGAACTGACAGAACGAGACCGGGGCTGACGCCACCGACGGACGCCGTCGCTCCGGTCCGGCACGCCGAGGCGCCGGCGCCCGGAGAGCTCCTCGGCGCGCACTACGACCGCTGCTTCGGCTGTGGCACCGGCCAGCCGCACGGTCTGCACCTGGAGGCGCGGGCCGGCGAGGGCGTGAGCGTCCAGGCCGAGTTCACGGTCAAGGAGGCCCACCAGGGCGCCCCGGGCCTGGCCCACGGTGGGGTGCTGGCCACCGCGCTCGACGAGACACTCGGCTCGCTGAACTGGCTGCTGCGGGTGATCGCGGTGACCGGCCGGCTGGAGACCGACTTCGTCCGGCCGGTGCCGCTCGGCACGGTGCTGCACCTGGACGCGCAGGTCACCGCGGTGCACGGGCGGAAGATCTACTCGACGGCGGTGGGACGCATAGGCGGCCCGGACGGTCCGGTCGCGGTGCGCGCCGACGCCGTCTTCATCGAGGTGAAGGTCGACCACTTCATCGAGAACGGCAGGACCGAGGAGATCCAGGCGGCGATGGCCGACCCGGACCAGGTCAAGCGCGCGCGAGCCTTCGAGGTGAACCCGTGAGTGAGGTACGCAACCCCGTCGACGTACTGCTGCGGCGGCTCGACCCGGAGGTGCCCGTTCCGGCGTACGGGCATCCCGGCGACGCCGGCGTCGATCTGGTGACCACCGAGGCGGCCGAGCTGGCGCCGGGGGAGCGCACGGTGCTGCCCACCGGCGTGGCGATCGCGCTGCCCGACGGCTACGCGGCGTTCGTGCACCCGCGGTCCGGGCTCGCCGCGCGCTGCGGACTGGCGCTCGTGAATGCCCCCGGGACGGTGGATGCCGGGTACCGTGGAGAGATCAAGGTGATCGTGGTCAATCTGGACCCGCGGGAGACCGTGCGGTTCGAGAGGTTCGACCGGATCGCCCAACTTGTCGTCCAGCAGGTCGAGAAGGTGCGCTTCCACGAGGTGGCGGAACTTCCCGGCTCGGCGCGGGCCGAGGGGGGATTCGGTTCCACCGGCGGTCATGCGGCGGTGGGCGGCTCCACGGGCGGGAATGAATACGCAGCGGTCGGTGCCGACCGGGAAGGACAGTGACGTGTTCGGACGTCGCAAGAAGAACAAGACTCCTGAGGAGTCGGCAGCGGGGCTCGCCGAGGAGACGGTGACCGGCGCGCCGGCCGAGGAGGTCAGCGACGAGGAGCAGAGCCGGGTCAATCTTCCGCCCGCGCCGCGCCCCGACGGGCCGTGGGACTCCTCCGAGGTCACCAACCCCGGCGAGGGCCGGGTCGACCTCGGCGGACTGTTCGTGCCCGGGGTTGAGGGCATGGAGCTGCGGGTGGAGGTCGCCGGCGACGCGATCGTCGCCGCGACGGTGGTGCTGCAGGACAGCGCCGTCCAGCTGCAGGCGTTCGCCGCTCCCCGCAACGAGGGCATCTGGGGCGAGGTCCGCGAGGAGATCGCGGCCGGCATCACCCAGCAGGGCGGGATCATCGACGAGGTCGAGGGCCCGCTGGGCTGGGAGCTGCGCGCCCAGGTGCCGGTACAGCTGCCGGACGGCACGAACGGCGTGCAGGTCGTGCGCTTCGTCGGCGTGGACGGCCCCCGGTGGTTCCTGCGCGGCGTGATCTCCGGCCAGGGCGCGGTGCAGCCGCAGGCCGCGGGCGTGCTGGAGCACATCTTCCGGGACACCGTCATCGTCCGCGGCGAGGGCCCGATGGCGCCGCGCGACCCGATCGTCCTGAAGCTGCCGGACGACGCCCAGATGGTGCCGGACGGCGTGCAGCAGGAGCCGGCCGAGCAGTCCCGCTTCGGCGGCGGCGTGGAGCGACTGGAGCGCGGACCGGAGATCACGGAGATCCGCTGACACACGCTCCGGCCGGCGGGGCCCGAAAGGGCGCCAGGACCGGCCGGAACACGACGGTCATACGGGCCCGCACCCCCTTGGAGGGGGCGCGGGCCCTCCGTGTTTGTGCAGGTCAGGCCGAGCGGCGTAGGAGATCCGTCAAGGGCGCCAATGGCCGTAAGGGAAGTCAAGCGCGAACAGGCCGGCGGCAAGCTCGTCGCCATGACCGGCGACGGCACCAACGACGCCCCGGCCCTGGCCCAGGCGGACGTCGGCGTGGCGATGAACACCGGTACGTCGGCCGCCAAGGAGGCCGGCAACATGGTCGACCTCGACTCCGACCCGACCAAGCTCATCGAGATCGTCGAGATCGGCAAACAGCTCCTGATCACCCGGGGCGCGCTGACCACCTTCTCGATCGCCAACGACGTCGCCAAGTACTTCGCCATCATCCCGGCGATGTTCGCGGTGGCCTACCCGGGCCTGGACACCCTCAACATCATGCGGCTGTCCAGCCCCAACTCCGCCATCCTGTCCGCGATCATCTTCAACGCGCTGATCATCGTCGCGCTGGTGCCACTCGCCCTCAAGGGAGTGCGGTACCGCCCGGTCAGCGCCGACCGGATGCTCCGCCGCAACCTGACCGTCTACGGCCTCGGCGGCCTGATCGCCCCCTTCCTCGGCATCAAACCCATCGACCTGCTCCGTCTTCCTGGAGGACAAGACCTCCTACGACAAGGCCCTCGCCACCTTCCGCGCCCGCGTCCCCGCGTACATCTACCTCACGTCCGACGGCGATCTGCCCAGGACCACACCGGGGAGCGGCCTGAACACCCGCGAGAAGATCATCAAGTACTGGCAGGGCCAGTCCACCTTCGTCGACGGCCTGACCCAGGAAACCTGCCGCGACTTCACGCACACCGGATACGGCCTGTCGGCCATCGCCCACATCGCCGAGACCACCCGGCTCCAGGGCCAGGACCTCTACCCCGAGGTCGCCGAACGACTGCGCCGCGCCCCTCGGCTTCCAGGCCACCTACGAACTCGGCACCGCCCCGCCGTCCTGGCTGTGCGGCGGCACCGTCAAGCGCGGCCTGGGCCCCGTCACCGAGGTCGGCTACAACGCCCTGCACAACCGCCTGCACTACGCCATGCCGAACACCCAGAAGCTCACCGAACAGCAGCGCCCGGCCGGCTCCAACAACCTCTTCGTGGCCTGGGAGACCCTGCCCCACGCCCAGGACCCGAATTGACCCTCACCCAGAACCCGAACTGACCCTCGCACCGGCCCAACTGCCCTTCCCCGGGCCGGTCCGGGAGTTATCCACAGGCGTTGCCTGCCGAACTGCGGTGTCCGCATACTGACGCCATCGGCAGGCACCGCCGGGGGGCCGGCCGGCGCGGCGGGCCGATGCGGACCGAAGCCGCAAGGGGACTGGGGGAGCGAAGATGCACAGCGGGGGAAGCACAAGCGGGGGAAGCGCAACCAGCACAGCGTCAGAAACAGCCGGCGCGGAGGCGGCCGATTCCGCTTCCGCCGCGATGGTCATCGTCGAGGACCTGCACCGCAGTTACGGCAGCGAGGGCAGTGACGCCGGCGCCGTCCACGCACTCCGCGGAGTCTCCTGCCGGATCCCGCGCGGCGAACTGGTCGCCCTGCGCGGCCGATCCGGGTCCGGCAAGACGACACTGCTCAACCTCATCGGCGGCCTGGACTCCCCGGACTCGGGGCGGATCACCGTCGACGGTACCCCGCTCGCCGAGCTCGATGAGACCGGACTGCTCGCCATGCGCCGCGACCGCATCGGCTTCGTCTTCCAGTCGTTCGGGCTGATACCGATCCTGAGCGCCGCCGAGAACGTCGGAGTGCCCATGCGGCTCCGCAAGGTCCCGGCGCGTGAGCGAGAAGAACGGGTCGCGCTCCTGCTGTCCCTGGTCGGCCTCGCCGACCACGCCCGACAGCGCCCGGGCGAACTCTCCGGCGGTCAGCAACAGCGCGTCGCGATAGCCCGCGCCCTCGCCAACCGCCCCGCCCTGCTCATAGCCGACGAGCCCACCGGCCAACTCGACGCAGAAACGGGTCTGGAGGTGATGGAACTCCTCCGCGCCGTCGTCCGCAGCGAGGGCGTCACGGCCCTGGTCGCCACCCACGACAACACCCTCCTGGGCCTGGCCGACCGCGTCCTGACGCTGAACGACGGGTTGATCCGCGAGGAGCACGAGGGCGATGAAGGCGATCAAGGCGATGACGGCGATGGAGGGGGCGAAGGCGATGGAGGCGATGAAGGGGGCGACGCTGTGAACAGAGGCCGCTCCCGGCGGGCTCAGGGGCCGCTGTAAACAGCGGCAGCAGGGCAGCAGGCAGCAGAGGGTGGCAGCGGCCTGGCGCGGCGTTAGGTAAGGGCGATCGTGTGTCGGTACGTGAACGCAAGGAACGCGAGCGGGCCAACCGCCACAAGCTGATCGTCTGTACGGCCCGCGAGCTGGCCGAGGCGCACGGACGGGACGCCGTCACCACGCGCCGCCTCGCCGAACAGATCGAGTACAGCCAGCCCGTGCTCTACAGCCACTTCCGGGGCAAGAAGGAGATCATTGGAGCGGTCGCGCTGGAGGGGTTCGCCGGGTTGACGACCGCGCTGCGTGCCGCGGTGCCGGAAGGGCCCGCCGGCCGGGAGGCGGTGGCGGCGCCGGCCCGCGCCTACACCGACTTCGCCGCGCGCAATCCGGCCCTGTACGACGCGATGTTCAGCCTCGACAACGGCCTCCCGTTCGCCGACGAGGCCACGCCCGCACCGCTGCGCGAGGCGTTCCAGGCACTGCTGGACCCGCTCGTCGACCATGCGCACCCCGACGAACCGGGGCTGTTCGTCGAGACGTTCTGGGCCGCGCTGCACGGATTGGTCACCCTCACCCGCGCCGGACGCCTGCCCGCCGACCGGGTCGCCGACCGCCTCACCCTCCTGGTCGACCGCTTCGTTCCCAGGTAAGAGCGATACGGCTGAGCCCCGGCGGGTGGGTGATTGCCGGCCTCCAGCCACCAGCTGCCAGCCTCCGGCCACCCGTTGCCGGTCTCCGGCCACCCGCTGCCAGCCGCCCACCACCAGCCACCCGCCGCCACCCGCTGGTGGTGCGTCAGCCCCGTCCCGCGCGCCGTTACCAGACGTCGCCTTCGCGCCAGTCGCAGGTGAGGTCGGAGTCGAGGTCCAGGGTGGCGGCGGGGGTCGGCAGGACGTAGAGGCAGTCGTCCTCGTCGGGGGTGCGTCGGACGCCGGACGGGGTGAGGGCCCATGAACGGCCGCGCCACTGCTGCCAGCCGCGGGCGGCGTAGAAGGCGGCGGCCTCGTCGGAGGCGCCGAGCGCGCCGAGGTCGTATCCGGCGCGGATCACTCGTTCCATCGCGGCCATCACGGCCGCACCGTGACCGCGGCCGCGGCGGTCCGCGCGTACGCCGACCCCTTCGACGTAACCGCAGCGCAGCGCCCGGCCGCCGTGCAGCAGCCGGCGTTGGATCACGGAGGCGTGGCCGATGAGTTCGCCGTCCTCGTAGGCCAGGGCGTGCAGACCGCCGAGGGCGTGGTCCCAGTCCTCCTCGGTCATGTCGTCGAAGACGTCGTGGAGGAGGGCGTGCACCGCCCCGAGCGTTGCGGCATCCAGGTCGGCGGTGTGGGCGACCCGCACCGCCGGCATGCGGCCCGTCGTCAGATCTCCCCCGGGCGCGGGGCAGTGGCCGGTGCTGGGGGCGGGCTCGAATGCGGGCGCGGTGTCCGTCATGAGGGCATCGTCGCAGTCGGTCGTGTCGTCCGGCGAGGTGTTTCCGCCGCGCGGAACGGGCGGGGGAGTGGAACGGAGGGGACCGCCGGGGAAGGGCGAGGTGGCGGGCCTGGAGGGGCCGTCGTTGGCGCTGGTCGCAAGTCGCGGGCCGGAAGCGCGGGCCATGGAATCGCGAGCGGGAGTCCCGGGCCGGGCCGGGGTCGGAGCCTCGTATCAGAGTCGCGTCAAGACCGGGGGTGAAGTCGTCAACTGCGGCTTTTGTTCCCTTGTGGGTCGGTAGGGTCGCAGCAGGCCAGCCCGGTGGGGGCGGCCTTCACGTAAGACAATGGGGCCATGGCACGCGGCAAGCTACGGATCTATCTCGGGGCGGCGCCCGGCGTCGGCAAGACGTACGCGATGCTGTCCGAGGCACACCGGCGCGTGGAGCGGGGCACCGACATCGCGGTGGCGTTCGTCGAGCACCACGGGCGGCCCCGTACGGAGGTCATGCTGCACGGCCTGGAGCAGATCCAGCGCCGCGAGCTGACGTACCGCGGCTCGGTTTTCACTGAAATGGACGTGGACGCGGCGCTGGCCCGCAAGCCCGCCGTGGCCCTGGTCGACGAGTTGGCCCACACCAACGTGCCCGGTTCGCGCAACGCCAAGCGCTGGCAGGACATCGAGGAGCTGCTGGAAGCCGGCATCGATGTCATCTCGACGGTGAACATCCAGCACCTGGAGTCCCTCGGGGACGTCGTGGAGTCCATAACGGGCGTCCGGCAGCGCGAGACCGTACCGGACGAGGTGGTGCGGCGGGCCGACCAGATCGAGCTGGTCGACATGTCACCGCAGGCGATCCGGCGCCGGATGGCGCACGGGAACATCTACCAGCCCGACAAGGTGGACGCCGCCCTGTCGAACTACTTCCGGCCGGGCAACCTCACGGCGCTGCGCGAGCTGGCGCTCCTCTGGGTCGCCGACCGCGTCGACGAGTACCTGCAGGAGTACCGGGCGGAGCACTCGATCCGGTCGACCTGGCAGGCCCGCGAGCGGATCGTGGTCGGCCTGACCGGGGGCCCCGAGGGCCGTACGCTCATCCGCCGCGCCGCCCGGATGGCGGCCAAGGGCTCGGGCAGCGAGGTGCTCGCCGTCTACATAGCCCGCAGTGACGGGCTGACCTCCGCCTCGCCCAAGGAACTCGCCGTCCAGCGGACGCTGGTGGAGGACCTCGGCGGGACCTTCCACCACGTCATCGGGGACGACATACCGAGTGCGCTGCTGGAGTTCGCACGCGGGGTGAACGCCACACAGATCGTGCTGGGGTCGAGCCGCCGCAAGACCTGGCAGTACGTCTTCGGCCCGGGGGTCGGGGCGACCGTCGCCCGAGAATCGGGGCCGGACCTCGACGTGCACATCGTCACCCACGAGGAGGTCGCCAAGGGCCGCGGGCTGCCGGTGGCGCGCGGCGCGCGGCTGGGACGGGCCCGGATCATCGCCGGCTGGCTGGTCGGCGTGGTGGGCCCGGCACTGCTCTCGCTGCTGCTGTCCGGCCTCGCCAACGGCCCCGGGCTGGCCAACGACGTCCTGCTGTTCCTCTTCCTGACCGTCGTGGCGGCACTGCTCGGCGGGCAGCTGCCCGCGCTGGCGTCGGCCGCGGTCGGCTCGCTGCTGCTGAACTTCTACTTCACGCCACCGACCCACACCCTCACCATCAGCGACCCGCAGAACATCGTCGCCATCGCGATCTTCTTCGCGGTCGCGGTGTCGGTCGCCTCGGTGGTGGACCTCGCCGCCCGCCGCACCCACCAGGCGGCCCGGCTGCGCGCCGAGTCGGAGATTCTGTCCTTCCTCGCCGGCAGTGTGCTGCGCGGCGAGACGACGCTGAGCGCCCTGCTGGAGCGGGTGCGGGAGACCTTCGGCATGGACACCGTGGCGCTGCTGGAGCGGCGCAGCGACGTCGACCCGTGGACCTGCGCGGGCCGGGCCGGCGGCCCGGACAAGGGCGAGCCGCTGCTGCGCCCCGAGGACGCGGACGTCGACATGCCGGTGGGCGACCACATGGCGCTGGCGCTGACCGGGCGGGTGCTGCCCGCCGAGGACCGCCGGGTGCTGGCCGCCTTCGCCGCCCAGGCCGCCGTCGTGCTCGACCGGCAGCGGCTGGTCGGCGAGGCGGAACGGGCCCGGGAGCTGGCCGAGGGCAATCGCATCCGGACGGCGCTGCTGGCCGCGGTCAGCCACGACCTGCGGACGCCGCTGGCGAGCATCAAGGCCTCGGTCACGTCCCTGCGCTCGGACGATGTGGCCTGGTCGCCGGAGGACGAGGCGGAGCTGCTGGCGGGTATCGAGGCGGGCGCGGACCGGCTGGACCACCTGGTCGGCAACCTCCTGGACATGTCCCGGCTGCAGACCGGCACGGTCACCCCGCTGATCCGCGAGATCGACCTCGACGAGGTCGTGCCGATGGCGCTGGGCGGCGTACCGGAGGGCAGCGTCACCCTGGACATCCCGGAGGAGCTGCCGATGGTCGCGGTCGACCCCGGGCTGCTGGAACGTTCGGTCGCCAATCTCGTCGAGAACGCCGTGAAGTACAGCCCGGACGGCGAGGCGGTGCTGGTCGCGGCCAGCGCGCTCGGCGACCGGGTGGAGCTGCGGATCGCCGACCGCGGTCCGGGCGTGCCCGACAGCGCCAAGGACCGGATCTTCGAGCCGTTCCAGCGCTACGGCGACGTGCCGCGCGGCGCCGGCGTCGGACTGGGGCTCGCCGTGGCCCGGGGCTTCGCGGAGACGATGGGCGGCACGCTCGCCGCCGAGGACACGCCCGGAGGCGGTATGACGATGGTCCTCACCCTCCGGGCCGCGGGCGGCCGGCCGCCGGTCCGGCCCGACCTCCCGGCCCAGGTCACGACATGAGCCGGACCCCACCGCCGCCCTCCACCCCACCTCCCGCGCGCCGCCCCGCCGGGAAACGCACCGACCCCGCCCCGCCGGGTCACGACACCACACCACGAGGAGATCGCCAGTGAACCGGGTGCTTGTGGTCGATGACGAGCCGCAGATCGTCCGCGCCCTCGTGATCAACCTGAAGGCGCGCAAGTACGAGGTCGACGCCGCCCCCGACGGGGCCACCGCCCTCAAGCTCGCCGCCGCCCGCCACCCCGACGTCATCGTCCTGGACCTCGGCCTGCCCGATATGGACGGCGTCGAAGTGATCAAGGGGCTGCGGGGCTGGACCCGGGTGCCGATCCTGGTGCTCTCCGCCCGGCAGACCTCCGACGAGAAGGTGGAGGCGCTGGACGCGGGCGCGGACGACTACGTCACCAAGCCGTTCGGCATGGACGAGCTGCTGGCCCGGTTGCGGGCGGCGGTGCGCCGGGCCGAGCCGACCGGTCCGGCCGACACCGCCGTGGTCGTGGAGACCGAGGGCTTCACCGTCGACCTCGCCGCGAAGAAGGTCAACCGCGGCGGCCGGGACATCCGCCTGACGCCCACCGAGTGGCACCTCCTGGAGGTCCTGGTCCGCAACGCCGGCCGGCTGGTCAGCCAGAAGCAGCTGCTCCAGGAGGTCTGGGGCCCGTCCTACGGCACCGAGACGAACTATCTGCGGGTCTACATGGCCCAGCTCCGCCGCAAGCTGGAGAGCGACCCCTCGCACCCGAAGCACTTCATCACCGAGCCGGGGATGGGGTACCGCTTCGAGCAGTGAGCCGGGCGGGTGGACGGGGAGGAGCCGGCCGGGCGGGGAGGACCGAACCGTGCGGGGAGGGCCAAGCCGAGCGGGGAAGGCGGGGCGAGACCTCCCTGTGGACAACCGTGATCCGCGGACCCGGGCACCGGTACGCTGGCTTTATGAGTGCTGGGACCCGATCCGAGAAGCCGGCCGGTCGCTTTCGCCGGATGCTCGACAGGCTGTCCTCCTCCGAGGAGGAGCTGCAGTCCGCCGAGTTGCAGCAGGACGCGGAGGACGCGGGGTGCACCCGCATCTGCGACTGCGACGACCGCCAGATAGTCAAGGTCACCGGCACCCTGCGGCATGTCACGCTGCGGCCGCGCGCCGGTGTGCCCGCGCTGGAGGCGGAGCTGTTCGACGGCTCCGCCGCGCTCGACGTGGTGTGGCTCGGCCGCCGCTCCATCGTCGGGATCGAGCCGGGCCGTAAGCTCATCGCCTCGGGCCGGATCTCGCTGAGTCACGGACGCCGGGTGCTCTTCAATCCGAAGTACGAACTCCGACCGCTCGGACAGGAGTAGCCGGTGCCGTCTTACGACCGACCGACCACCGATCCGCACGCCGCCGCCGGTGCCACCCCCGGCACCGACCCCGCCCCCGCCGCCCCGGCCCCGCCGGACGACGGTGGCGGAGCCGGCCGGGAGGTGACCGAGGCGGCGCTGTTCGAGGCGTTCGGCGGGGTGCGGGGCCTGGTGGAGACGGTGCTCCCCGGCCTGCTGTTCGTCGCGATCTTCACGGTCAACAAGGACCTGCACGTCTCGGCGATCGCCGCGCTGGCCGTCTCGCTGGTGCTGGCGGCCGTCCGCCTGGTCCGCAAGGACACCGTCAAGCACGCCTTCGGCGGGGTCTTCGGTGTGGCCTTCGGCGTGGTCTTCGCGATGATGACCGGCAACGCCAAGGACTTCTACCTGCCCGGCATGCTCTACACCCTCGGCCTGGCCGTGGCCTACATGGTCACGACGCTCGCCGGCGTGCCGCTGATCGGCCTGATCCTGGGCCCGGTCTTCAAGGAGAACCTCTCCTGGCGCACCCGCAACCCCGGCCGGAAGAAGGCGTACGCCAAGGCCAGCTGGGCCTGGGGACTGATCCTGCTCGGCAAGTGCGCGATCCTCTTCCCGCTGTACTGGTGGGCGGACACCACCCAGCTCGGCTGGGTGCTGATCGCGCTGAAGATCCCGCCGTTCCTGCTCGCGGTCTATCTGACCTGGGTCTTCCTGGTGAAGGCGCCGCCGCCGATCGACGTCTTCGCCGAGATGGAGGCGGCCGAGCTGGCTGAGCAGGAAGGCAAGGCGGCACTGGCGAAGGACGGCGGCGGGTCGACGACGGGCCGCCACCGCCGCGAGTCCTAGCCACGGCTTCCGCTCCCGCATGCGACGAAGGGCGCTCCCGGAGATCTCCGGGAGCGCCCTTCGTCCGTGCTCGTGCCGTAAGCCGGGTGCCGGCCGTACGACCGGGCCCGCTAGCCCGCCGCGTCCTCGCGCCGGACCGACAGCAGGTCCTCCAGCTGCTCCTCACGGGACTGGGCCGCGACGAACAGCAGCTCGTCGCCCGCCTCCAGGACGTCCTCCTTGTTGGGCGTGAGCACCCGCGTACCGCGGATGATCGTGACCAGGGAGGTGTCCTCGGGCCAGGCCACATCGCCGACCCGGGTGCCGGCCAGCGCGGCCTCCGGGGGCAGCGTCAGCTCGACGAGGTTGGCGTCGCCGTGGCTGAAGCGCAGCAGCCGGACCAGATCGCCGACGCTGACCGCCTCCTCGACCAGGGCGGACATCAGACGCGGCGTGGAGACCGCGACGTCGACGCCCCAGGACTCGTTGAACAGCCACTCGTTCTTCGGGTTGTTGACCCGGGCAACCACCCGCGGCACGCCGTACTCGGTCTTGGCGAGCAGGGAGACGACGAGGTTGACCTTGTCGTCGCCGGTCGCCGCGATGACGACGTTGCAGCGCTGCAGCGCGGCCTCGTCGAGCGAGGTGATCTCGCAGGCGTCGGCCAGCAGCCACTCCGCGAGCGGCACCCGCTCGACCGAGATGGCGGTCGGCGCCTTGTCGATGAGCAGGATCTCGTGCCCGTTCTCCAGGAGCTCGCCCGCGATGGAACGGCCCACCGCGCCCGCGCCCGCAATTGCGACCCTCATGCGTGCGCCTCCTCGGGACCCGTGGCGAATGCCGCCTCGACCTTCTCGACCTCGTCGGTGCGCATCATGACGTGCACCAGGTCGCCTTCCTGCAGCACCGTCTGGGAGGTCGGCAGCATCGACTCGCCCAGCCGGGTGAGGAAGGCGACGCGTACGCCGGTCTCCTCCTGCAGCTTGCTGATCTTGTGGCCGACCCAGGCCGGGGCGGTGTGCACCTCGGCGAGCTGGACGCCGCCGCTGGGGTCCCGCCACAGCGGCTCGGCGCCCGACGGCAGCAGCCGGCGCAGCATCTGGTCGGCCGTCCAGCGGACGGTGGCGACCGTGGGGATGCCCAGCCGCTGGTAGACCTCGGCGCGGCGCGGGTCGTAGATCCGGGCCGCGACGTTCTCCACCCCGAACATCTCGCGGGCCACCCGGGCGGCGATGATGTTGGAGTTGTCACCGCTGGAGACGGCCGCGAAGGCGCCCGCCTCCTCGATACCGGCCTCCCGCAGGGTGTCCTGGTCGAAGCCGACGCCGGTCACCCGGCGGCCGCCGAAGGACGAGCCCAGGCGGCGGAAGGCGGTCGGGTCCTGATCGACCACCGCGATGGTGTGGCCCTGGCTCTCCAGGGTCTGCGCGAGCGCGGATCCGACCCGCCCGCACCCCATGATGACGATGTGCATGCTGATTACCCCGTGCCCTGTACTAGCGCGCTGACCTGCACAAACACCCTGCTCACTACTTCCTTCTCCCAGTACCGGCGACACGAAGCCACAGCTCGCGATACGGACCGGGTGCGGCAACGGGCACGCTGGTCGCACCGGTGGTCCGGTACAACCGTAGCCGCAACAGCGGCTCCTGTAGGGGGCGCGGTAGGCACCAGCTGGGGGCTCATCGGCCGGGCGGAGCGACGGCCTCCCGCGCCGGGCTGCGCCGCCCGCCGCCGGTAAGGCACGCTACGTGGTGTGCCCAACCTGCCTCTCCAGCCCCAACAGGGCTCTGCCGCCCCGCACATGGTGGTCTGCGGCGATGATGCGCTCGCCCACCGGCTCGCCGCCGAGCTCCGGGACGTCTACGGCGAACGGGTGACGCTGGTGACCCCCTCCGCCCGCGAGCCGCACCGGCCGCGGATCCCGCCGCCGGCCAGCCCGCTGGGCCGGGCCGGTGCACTGCTCGGCCGGGTGTCGGCGGCGGTGACGCGGACCGCGCTGCCCGCGGAGCCGCCCGGCGAGGGCCCCGAACCGCCGCCCGAGCCGCTGCGGATCCTGGAGGCCGCACAGCCGGACGACGCCGCGCTCATCGAGGCGGACATCGCCGGTGCGGAGGCGCTGGCCCTGGTCTACGACGACGATGAGCTCAACATCCACGCCGCGCTGCGGGCCCGCCGGCTCAATCCCCGGCTGCGGCTGGTCATCCGCCTCTACAACCGCAAACTCGGCCAGCACCTGGAGGAGCTGCTCGATCAGGCCGCGGCGGTCGCCGCCCTGGGTGCCGGTGTGGACGGGCCCGCCGGGCTCGTCGACGGTCCGGCCGGGATCGATACCTCGACGACCGTGCTGTCCGACGCCGACACCGTGGCCCCCGCGCTGGTCGCCACCGCGGTCGCCGGGACCAGCAAGGTCATCGAGGCGGACGGGCTGCTGCTGCGCGCCGTGGAACGTACGCCGGTGCAGGCCGGCCGGTCCGGGGACCCGGAGCTGTGCACGCTGGCGGTGCTCCCGGCCTCCGCCGGCGACCCGGAAGCGGCCGGGGGCTCCGACTCCTTTACCGTCCCGCGTACGCCCGCTGCCGCCAACTCCCTTGAGGGAATGCCGAGTTCGGGCGCCCTGCCGGACGAGGGGCCGGTGCTGCTGCCGGACGACGAGGCGGCCGAGGCCGCCACCGGCCGGGCCCGCATCGTCCTGGAGACCGTCTCCTATACGGGCACGGGCTCCTCCACGGGTCCGGGCTCCTCCACGGGTGCGGATCCTTCCGCGGGTACGGGCGCGGGGCGGCCGGTGCGCCGGCGAGGGCTGCGCGGCCGCGGCGCCCCGCTCGCCTCGCTGTTCTCCCGACGGCTGCGCTGGTCGCTGGCCGGCATCGTCGGCGCGGTGCTGGCCCTGGCCGTCGCCTCCTCGCTCACCACCGGCGAGGACCCGCTGCACGCCACCTACCTCACGCTGCTGGACCTCTTCGCGATCAACGACCCGGCGCTCGGCGAACCGCTGCCCCGCAAGATCATCCAACTGCTCTCCGGGCTGACCGGCCTGTTGCTGCTGCCGGTGCTGGTCGCCGCGGCGTTCGAGGGGCTGGGCACGTTCCGCAGCGCCTCGGCACTGCGCCGGCCGCCGCGCGGGCTGTCGGGCCACGTGGTGCTGCTGGGCCTCGGCAAGGTCGGCACCCGGGTGCTGGCCCGGCTGCACGAGATGGGCATCCCCGTCGTGTGCATCGAGGCGGACCCGGACGCGCGGGGGCTCGCACTGGCCCGGCGGCTGCGGGTGCCGACCGTCCTCGGGGACGTCACCCACGAAGGCGTCCTGGAGGCCGCGATGATCGGGCGGGCGTCCGGCCTGCTCGCGCTGACCAGTGAGGACACCACCAACCTGGAGGCCGCCCTCTACGCCCGCTCGGTCACCCCGCAGCTTCGGGTGACCCTCCGGCTGTTCGACGACCGCTTCGCCACCGCCGTCTACCGCACCCTGCGCGCCGCCCACCCCCGGGCGCTGACCCGCAGCCGCAGCGTCTCCTTCCTGGCCGCGCCCGCCTTCGCCGGCGCCATGATGGGACGGCAGATCCTGGGGGCGATCCCGGTCGAACGCCGGGTGGTGCTGGTCGCCCGGGTCGGGGTCCGCGGGCACGCCGCGCTGGAGGGCCGCACGGTCGGCGAGGTCCGCCGGCCGGGCCGGCTGCGGGTGCTGGCGGTCGACACCTCGGCCCCCGACGACCCGGACCCGAACGCCACGGCCGCCGCACCGACGCCGCCCGCCGAGCGCGAGCCGGCCCATCTCGCCCACGAGCTGGGCGACGGCTACGTCCTGCGGCCCCAGGACCGGGTGCTGCTGGTCGCCACCCGCGAGGGCCTGGGCGCCCTGCACTCCCGGCGCCCCCGCCCGTCCGGCCCCGGACCGGCGGCCACGGCACGCGCCGGGGGAGCGGCGAGCGGCTCGGCGTGACGACGGGCAGACGGAGCGTGGCGCGCGGCGGAGCGCTCGCGACCGGCTTCGCCCCACGTGACGAAGGCCACGAAAGCCCGCCGGCACCCCGGGCCCGGCGGGTGTGCTGTGCGTACGACGTGCGGATCCTGTGCAGGCACGGGAGTTGGGACCGCTCACGACCTGGCCCGGTGTGGTCCGCGCCACGGCGGGTTGCTCCCCCGTGCGGGTGGCGGGTGGGCAGGCGGCTTGACCAAGCCTTAGCATCCTCTGCGTGTCCAAACTGACCGACGTGCCCAAACGGATCTTGATCGGGCGCGCACTGCGCAGCGACCGGCTCGGGGAGACCCTGCTCCCCAAGCGCATCGCACTCCCCGTCTTCGCCTCCGACCCGCTCTCCTCCGTGGCCTACGCGCCGGGCGAGGTGCTGCTCGTCCTGTCCGTCGCGGGAGTGTCGGCCTACCACTTCAGCCCCTGGATCGCGGTCGCGGTCGTGGTGCTGATGTTCACCGTCGTCGCGTCGTACCGGCAGAACGTGCACGCCTACCCGAGCGGTGGCGGTGACTACGAGGTCGCCACCACCAACCTCGGGCCCAAGGCCGGCCTCACCGTCGCCAGCGCCCTGCTCGTCGACTACGTGCTGACCGTCGCGGTGTCCATCTCCTCCGGCATCGAGAACCTGGGCTCCGCGATCCCGTTCGTCGTCGAGCACAAAACGCTCTGTGCGATCGCCGTCATCGTCCTGCTGACCCTGATGAACCTGCGCGGGGTCAAGGAATCCGGCAAGCTCTTCGCGATCCCGACGTACGTCTTCGTGGCCGGCGTCTTCATCATGATCATCTGGGGCGTCATCCGCTCCGCGGTCATGGGCGACACGATGAAGGCCCCCACCGCCGACTACACCATCCACGCCGAACAGGGCGGTCTGGCCGGCTTCGCGCTGATCTTCCTGCTGCTGCGCGCCTTCTCCTCCGGCTGTGCCGCGCTGACCGGTGTCGAGGCGATCTCCAACGGCGTCCCGGCCTTCCGCAAGCCCAAGTCGAAGAACGCCGCCACGACGCTGGCCCTCATGGGCGGCCTGGCCGTGACCATGTTCTGCGGCATCATCGCGCTGGCCATGACGACGCGGGTCAGGATGGCCGAGAACCCGGCCACCGACCTGCTCAACAACGGCAAGCCGCTGGGCTCCGGCTACACCCAGAACCCGGTGATCTCCCAGGTCGCCGAGGCCGTCTTCGGCAAGGGCAGCTTCCTCTTCGTCGTCCTGGCCGCCGCCACCGCGCTGGTCCTGTTCCTGGCCGCCAACACCGCCTACAACGGCTTCCCGCTGCTCGGCTCGATCCTGGCCCAGGACCGCTACCTGCCGCGGCAGCTGCACACCCGCGGTGACCGGCTGGCCTTCTCCAACGGCATCGTGCTGCTGGCCGGTGCCGCCGCGGTCCTCGTCTACCTCTACGGCGCGGACTCCACCCGCCTCATCCAGCTCTACATCGTCGGCGTCTTCGTCTCCTTCACGCTCAGCCAGACCGGCATGGTCCGCCACTGGAACCGCCACCTGCTCACCGAGAAGGACCCGGCCAAGCGCCACCGGATGCACCGCTCCCGGGCGATCAACGCCTTCGGCGCCTTCTTCACCGGGCTCGTCCTCGTCGTCGTCCTGCTGACGAAGTTCACCCACGGCGCCTGGGTGGCCCTGCTCGGCATGGTCATCTTCTTCGCCACCATGACCGCGATCCGCCGCCACTACGACCGGGTCGCCGACGAGATCGCCGCCGAGGACACCGCAGACGAGGACGTCGCCCGCCCCTCCCGCGTGCACTCCCTCGTCCTGGTCTCCAAGGTGCACAAGCCCACCCTGCGCGCCCTGAACTACGCCAAGCTGATGCGCACGGACACCCTCGAAGCGGTCAGCGTGGACGTCGACCAGGCCGACACCAAGGCCCTGCGCGAGGAGTGGGAGCGCCGCGGCATCGAGGTGCCGCTCAAGGTCCTGGCCTCGCCCTACCGCGAGATCACGCGCCCGATCATCGACTACGTCAAGTCGCTCCGCCGGGAGAGCCCGCGCGACGCCGTCTCCGTCTACATCCCGGAGTACGTCGTCGGCCACTGGTACGAGCACCTCCTGCACAACCAGAGCGCCCTCCGCCTCAAGGGCCGCCTCCTCTTCACCCCCGGCGTCATGGTCACCTCCGTGCCCTGGCAGCTGGACTCCTCCGAGGCCGCCAAGCTGCGCGCCCGCAAGCGCGCCGAGTGGAACGCCCCGGGCGCGGTTCGCCGCGGCCCGGTCACCCAGCCGAAGAAGGAGAAGACGGCGACCAAGAAGTAGCGGCCGGCCGCGGCCGCGGGCCGGCGCACCACCGGCCGGGCGCGCGACCGGGCACACCGCGCCGGGACGTAGACTTGACGGCTGGCCTCCCCCCGGAGGCCGGCCGTCGTCGTTCCCTCGTACCACCCACCTCAGGAGCCCTCCCGCCATGCAGGCAGAACCCAAGAAGTCGCTGGTCGGCGAGGAGTACGAGGTCGAGATCGGCCCGGTCGCGCACGGCGGCCACTGCATCGCCCGTACCGAAGCGGGCCAGGTCCTCTTCGTCCGCCACACCCTCCCCGGCGAGCGCGTGATCGCCAAGGTCACCGAGGGCGAGGAAGGCGCACGCTTCCTCCGCGCCGACGCCGTACGGATCCTCCAGCCCTCCAAGGACCGCGTCGAGGCCCCCTGCCCCTTCTCCGGCCCGGGCCGCTGCGGCGGCTGCGACTGGCAGCACGCCAAGCCGGGCGCGCAGCGCCGCCTCAAGGGCGAGGTGGTGGCCGAGCAGCTGATGCGGCTGGCCGGACTGACTCCCGAGGCGGCCGGCTGGGACGGCACCGTCGAGCCCGCCCCCGGCGACAAGGTCGGCCCCGGCGAGGTCCCCGCCTGGCGCACCCGCGTCCAGTACGCCGTCGACGCCGAGGGTCGCGCCGGTCTGCGCAAGCACCGCTCGCACGACGTCGAGCCCGTCACCCACTGCATGATCGCCGCCCCCGGCGTGTCCGAACTCGGCGTCGAGAAGCGTGACTGGCCCCAGATCGCCACCGTCGAGGCGATCGCCGCCACCGGCTCCCACGACCGCCAGGTCATCCTCACCCCCCGCCCCGGCGGCCGCCTCCCGATCGTCGAACTCGACAAGCCCGTCTCCGTCCTGCGCATCGGCGAGAAGGACGAACAGGTCCACCGCGTCCACGGCCGCCCCTTCGTCCGCGAACGCGCCGCCGGCCGCACCTGGCGCGTCGGCAACGGCGGCTTCTGGCAGGTCCACCCGAAGGCCGCCGACCTCCTCGTCGACGCCGTCATGCAGGGCCTGATGCCGAAGAAGGGCGACATGGCCCTCGACCTCTACTGCGGCGTCGGCCTGTTCGCCGGCGCCCTCGCCGAACGCGTCGGCGACAAGGGCGCGGTCCTCGGCATCGAGTCCGGCAAGCGCGCCGTCGAGGACGCCCGCCACAACCTCGCCGACCTGGACCGCGTCCGCATCGAACACGGCAAGGTCGAATCCGTCCTCCCCCGCACCGGCATCAGCGACGTCGACCTCGTCGTCCTCGACCCACCCCGAGCCGGCGCCGGCAAATCCACCGTCCACCACCTCGCCTCCCTCACCCCCCGCCGCCTCGCCTACGTAGCCTGCGACCCGGCGGCCCTCGCCCGCGACCTGAAGTACTTCGCGGAGGTGGGGTATGTGCCGCGGCGGATGCGGGCTTTTGATTTGTTTCCCATGACGCATCACGTGGAGTGCGTGGTGATTCTGGAGAAGGCGGCCAAGGGCGTCTGACCTGCGGTTTTATTGGGTTCCTGAGGCTTGGCCGGTTGTGCTCGACCTGTTTCCCGAAGTGGACGACGTGAACCACGTCAGGTGCCCGTGAACGTCATTGGCCTGCTGTTTTGCGAGCCATGCCGGGGCGACGGATATATCTCTCGGGGTCGGGGTTCGCTCGGCGGCAGGTCGTCTTGACGCTCAGTCGACGCTCCTTCTGACTGTCTGTCAGCGCTGTCGCGCCGGACGGGGGGGGGCTCCGGGTGGCAGTTGCGCTATGTCGGCTCAGGCCTGCGAGCGGTTCCCTGGTTGATACCGACGGCATCGACCTGGCTTGCTGCCGGCGGCCGAACCTGGCGAGCTGGTCTTCGCCGGCGTGCCCGGTGGCAGCGCAGACGGCCCGGGCAACTGGCCGCCGAACCGAGCCGATCCCACGGCCGACATCGAGAGCGCCTTCCTCTCAGATCGTCCGGTCTGACCTGCGGCTTCGCATGTGTGTTGGGCGCACCAGCACACCAGCACACCAGCACACCGGCACATCGCCTAGGTCGGTCGGGAATCGTTCCTGGCCGGCTCTGCGCAGAGCACCTCGAAGGTCGTCATCGGTGATCTTTCCGGTGCAGGGTGCACAAGTCCTGTACTGCCAGTGCACTGAACCTTCGCGGTTGCCCTGCCGGTGACCGGACTGGGCGACGATCAATCGAAGCCGCCGAAACCGGCGCGACGTACCGGCCGAACGTGCACCAGAAGGACGGAAGGGAAACACATGCCAGGAAGCATGACGGGGGCGGGGACCAGCCGCCTGGCCGTGGTCGTGGCCGTGGCCGCGGCGCTTGCCCTGATTGCGGAAGGTCCGGCTGCCGCGAGCACCACCGCACTGTCGGACGTGCGCGTCGTCGCGCATCTGAACATGTCCGAGGGCCAACGGCCGGAGAACATCACTCTGGAGCCCGGCGGCGGCGCCGACGTGACCTTCGCGTTCAGCCGCCAGGTCGCCCGGATCAGCCCCGACGGCCAGGTACATGTCCTCGCGACCCTGCCCGCGCCGCCGGCCGGGGCCCGCACCCCGGTCCTGTCCGCGCCGTTCCTCGGTGGCATCGTCCGCACCGCCGACGGCACCCTGTACTTCCTGTACGCCACCGGCACCAGCGATCTGACCGGCGTATGGCGGCTGCGTCCCGGCGGCAGCCCGCAGCGCATCGCCGCTCTCCCGGCCGACAGCCTGCCCAACGGCCTGGCCCTCGACCGGCGCAGCGGCCGGCTGTACGTGGCCGACTCGGCCCTGGGCACGCTCTGGCGCGTGCCGGTCGGCGGGGGCACGCCGGTGAAGTGGGCGACCGCGCCTGAACTGGAGCCCACCGGATTCCTCGGCGCCAACGGCATCAAGATCCACGACGGTGCGGCCTGGGTGTCCAACCTGGACCGGGGCACCGTGCTGCGCATACCGATCGGCTGTCACGGCGTCGCCGGCCCCGTCGAGACGCGTGCCACGGGCCTTGTCAATATCGACGACTTCGCCTTCACCGGCACGGGGGACACCTTGCTGGCCGCGATCAACGCGGACAACGCGGTCGCTCTCGTCAGGCCGGACGGCAGCCACACGACGGTGCTGACCGCCGCCGACGGGCTGGAGGGTCCGACGTCCCTCGCCGTACGGGGAAGCACGGCCTACGTCGCCAGCGCCGCCTACTTCACCGACAACGACCCCAACCTGCTCGCCGCCCGCATCGAGCGAGCCGAGTGAGGGAGGAGCAGAGCACCGGGTCACCGGCCGGCGCCGCGGAGGCCGGGTTCGACCCCGACGCGTTCCTGGTCGTTCCGGCCCGGACCTTCTGGGACCTGCGCATCGGCGAGGTCTTCCGGGCCCCAGCCGCTCCCTGACGGGCGCTCACACCGCGGTGGGCCAGCCGGTGTCCGCGGACGACCACCCGGTGCACATCACCGGTCTGGAATCCGCTGCCCCGACTCCGGCGGAATCCCGGTGCCACAGCACCGGGTTGCGGGCGTCCGTCGGACCGAACCACCCGGGAGCCGGACAGGAGAACCTCGCCGTCGTCCTGACGAACGGCTCCCACCGCACCTGCACGGTGGACGGCTTCCCAGGGCTCGCCTTCGTCGACGGCGCCGGCCAGGCCGTCACCCGGACCCCGAGCGGGCCGCCGGCGGGCAGGACGCGCGTGCCGTGACGCTCGCCCCGGGAGCGTGCGCCTGGTCGGCGCTGTCCTTCACCCATCCCGCGGCCTTCGGGGTCACCACCGTGACGCCGGCCGCCCTGCTCGTCACCCCGCCCGGCGAGACAGCGTCGATCAGAGACCGCTGGAGCGGCGGAGAGGTCTCCGACACGGGCAAGGCATCGGTTCCCCAGGTGAGCCCCCTTCGGCCCGGCGATGGCGGCTGACCCCGACGACGGCGCCCAGAACTCACCGTCTGGTCTACTGAGCGGGCGACCCGGAGAAACGGCATCGGTGCCACGGTCGTCGGAGAGGGCGGGGCAGACGAGAACATGAGGGCGGTGAGCATGCCCGAGGACCGCGGGGCCGTACCCGTCCTGACCGGACGGGACGCGCACATCGCGGTCATCGGCTCGGCGCTGGCGGACATCCGCTCCACCGGCACGTCCGTCCTGCTGCGCGGCGATCCCGGCATGGGGAAGACCGCGCTGCTGAAGGTGGCCGAGGCGGCGGCTCGGCGCGCGGGCCTGCGCGTGCTGCGCATGACCGGCGCCGAGGCGGAGTCGGGCCTGCCGTTCGCCGCGCTGCACCAGGTGCTCTGGCCGTTGCTCGACGACACCCGGGCGCTCACGGCGGAACAACGCGACGCGCTGGACAGCGCGTTGGGCCTGTGTGAGGGCACACCCCCCGCGGGCTTCACGGTGGCGGGCGCGGCCCTGACCCTGCTCGCCGATGCAGCGGCGCGCCGGCCCGTTGTCGTGCTGCTGGACGATCTCCAGTGGGCCGATCCGTCCAGCACCGCCGTGTTCGGGCATGTCCGGATGCACCTGGCCCGGGTGCCCGTCGTCGTCATCGGGGCGACGCGGCACACGGCAGCCGCCGGCCGGGGGGACGGCACCGAGGGGCTGCCGGGCCCCGTGATCGATCTGGAGCCGCTGGACGAGCGGCACGCCGAACGGCTCCTGCGCACCCTCCAGCCGCGGCTGCCCGACGGGGCGCGCCGTCGGGTGCTGCGCGCGGCCGGCGGCAATCCGCTCGCGCTGCACGAGCTTTCGGCGCGGATCCGCGACGCGGCCGCAGAAGATCCCGCATACCTGGAGGAACCGCCGGCGAGCGGCATGACCGAGCTGTTCGACGAACTGCCCCTGGGGGAACGGCTCGGGCGGCTGTACGAGGACCGGCTGCGCGCCCTGCCGGACGGCGACCGCCGTCTGCTGCTGGTGGCCGCCCTCGGCGGCTCGCTCGCCCAACGTGTCAGCGTGCTACGGGACGTGGCGGACCGTGCGGCGGACACGAGCCGGCCGGACTTCCAGGACCGCATCGAGGCCGCCGGGCTGGCGTACGTCGATCCGGACTCCGGCCGCGTGGTGTTCCACCATCCGCTGGTCCGCGCCGGTCTGGTGCACATCGCCTCGCCCGCGGAGCGCCGGGCGGCGCACCGGCTGCTCGCCGACGCCCTGCCCGCCGGGAGTCCGCGGCGGATCATGCACCTGGCGGCGGCCACCGCCGGCACGGACGGTGCACTCGCCGCGCTGGTGCACGAGGAAGCGGACAGGGTGGCCGCCCGGGGCGCGCAGGCGGAGGCGGCGCGCACGATGGCGCGGGCGGCCGGCCTCAGCCCGGACGCGGCGAGCCGGGCCGCGCGCTTCGTCGCCGCCGCCGCGCTGGCCGCACGCAGCGGACACCTGCGCCTCGCGGCGGACCTCGTCGCCGAGGCCGAGAGCGAGGCCGGTCCGGGGCGACCGGAGCCCGCCGCCGTGCACGCCTTCGTCATCGCCTGCACCCGGCTCCAGCTCGACGGTGATCCGACGCCGTCGATCGAGCTGCTCCCTCGGGCGCTGGACCTGCTGGCCGCACCGGAGGCAGGGGAGCAGCGCGCAGCCCTGCTCGACTCCGTGCTGTTCCTGCTCGTCGTCGTCGCCGTGTACACCGGGGACGAGCGGGCCTGGGCCGCCACCGAGCACCCCCTGGCGGACGGCTCCGCACTCGCGGTGCTGTGCCGCCGGGCGTGGGCAGGCCCCTGGGACACCGGTCACGAGGTGCAGCGCCGGCTGCGTGCGGCGGTCGCGGTGCTGCCGCAGCACCGGGAGACCTCCGCCGCCTGGCTCCTGCTGTGGACGGCCGCCGCCGTCGACGGCGTCAGCGAGCACGACGGGCTGTGGAGCCGCTTCGCGCGCCGCCGCGCGTACGCGATGCAGGCGTTCCTCGACATCGTGAGTGCCCACGACGACTTTCTGCACGGCGACTGGGACGCGTCCCTCGCCGTCTCCCGCCAGGGCGCCGAGACCTCCGCAGCCTGCGGTCATGCGTTCAACGAGATGCTGTTCCTGCAGAACGTGGCCCAGGTCCTGGCCGCCCGCGGGGACCGTGCCGGGCTCGCCGAGCTGGAGCCGGTCCTGGGCGCGTCGGCCCGCGAGCGGCGGATGCGCTCCGTCACCGAGCGCCTGACGGGCCTGAAGGTGCTGTGCGCCCTGGCGCACGGCCGTACCGAAGAGGCTTGGCAGCAGGCGCGGATGCTCACTGCGCCCGGTACCGTCCCGCTCCGCAGCCCGTGGTTCCCGCTCTCGCTGGTCGACTGGGTGCAGGCCGCCGTCGACAGCGGGCGGAGGGCGGAGGCCCAGCGCCATCTGCGGGCGGTCCGGATGGCCGGGATCGCCCGCGTCTCGGCCCACCACGCCTTCCTCGTGGCCGTCGCCGAGGCGCTCGCCGCCGACGACGAGGAGGCGGAACAGCGGTACGCGGCCGTGTACGCCGCTCCCGGCGCGGCCACCTGGCCCTTTCCCCTCGCCCGGGCCCGACTGGCTCACGGCGCGTGGCTGAGGCGGCACGGCCGGGGCGAGGCCGCCGCCGTCCACTGCGAAGCCGCGCTCGCCGCCTTCACCCGCATCGGTGCTCCGGTCTGGGCCGAGCAGGCTTCCCGGGAACACACGGCGGCGGTCGCGGGCACCGTGCCGCCCGGCTCCGCCGCCGGACGGCAGCTGCTCACCGCACAGGAGCTGCGGATCGCCGAGCTGGCCGCCGAGGGCCTGACCAACCGGCAGATCGGTGAGCGGCTCGGGCTGTCCCCCCGGACGATTGGTGCACATCTGTACCGGGTCTTCCCCAAGCTGGGCATCACGACCCGGGCCGGAGTGGCCCGTGCCCTGGCGGAGCAGGCAGCGCCCGGGCCAGGGCTGCCCGCGAGGTGATCCCCAGTTTGGGGAAGATCCGGTAGAGGGCCGCTCCGACCGTCCGCGGGGACAGGTGCAGCGCGGCACCGACTTCCTTGTTCGTCAGCCCGGTGGCCACCAGTCGGGCGATGCGCAGCTCCTGGGCGGTGAGCGCGTCGGCCCCGGCCGCTGTAGCCACCGGGAGGCCGTCCGCGGCAAGCAGTGCGGCCCGGCACTGCTCCGCCCAGGGCGCGGCCCGCAGCTCGCGGAAGGTGCGCAACGCGGCGTGCAGCAGCTCGTCCGCCTCGGCCCGCCGCCCCAGGCGGCGCAGTCGGGAACCGTGGGCCAGCCGCAGCCGGGCCACATCGAAGACCCACCGGTCGGCGCCCGGCACCGCGTACGCCGTCGCACACGCCGCGTCCACCTCGTCGTCGCCGGCCACCAGGGCGGTCGCCGCGGCCAGCAGGAAGGCATGGTGCGCCGAGATCTCCGCCATCCGGGCCGCCCGTGCCGCCGCGACGTGGGCGAGTGCCTCCGCACGGCGACCGCAGTGCAGTGCGGCTGCCACGAAGTCGAAGAACGGCAGGTGGAACCAGGTCAGTTCGCCCGGCAGCTCACCCGGCGTCGTCATGCGGCGCAGCCGCGCGTACGCCTCCTCGTGCCGGTTGTGCGCCAGGGCGGCCAGCGCCTGGAGGTGGTCCAGATGGTCCGTGACGAACCGCATCCGGGCCGCCCGTGCCGCCGGTTCGATCCGCTCCCTTACCTCCCGCAGCCCCTGCTCGTCGCCGCGGCCCGCCAGGAAATACGCGTAGTAGTGCCGGAAGAGCAGGGCGTTGGTGTGATAGCCGAGTTCCTCGGCGGTGTCGGCCTCCCGTAGGCAGTCCTCCGCCGCGTCCCAACGGCCCCGCAGGAAGGCGTGATGGGACCTCGCCTTCGCCAGTGATCCCTGAGTGGCGTACGCGTGCTCCCCGCTGAACAGGCGCCACAGATCCGGGCCGGCGCCGTCCACCGCCGCGGCGGCCCACAGCAGCAGCCAGGCGTGGCCGGTTTCCCGCTGGGCCGCCATACGCGCCACCGTCGCCCGCAGTTCCGCCTCCACGCCGTGCGCCGTTCGCGGCGGGTCCGCCCAGGCGCGATGGCACAGCTGGGCCGCCGGTGAGACATGCTCGCGATGCCGCTCCAGCGTCTCCCATCCCCGGGGGTCGCCCGTGTACGTGGCGGCCAGCAGCAGCTTGAAGAACATCTGCTCCACGAGGTCCCCGTACACCGGCGCTCCCGGTGCGCCGGGGGCGGTCAGCGCGGCCAGGGCCGCGGGCAGCAGCGAGAACGACGAGCCGAAGTCGACGTGGTGGCTCTGGTCGACGTACACGACCGCATAGGCGAACAGCGGGGCGACATCCTGCGGTACCGGTCCCCGCTTGAGCTCTTCCACCAGCCGCGCCGCGTACGCGAGACGTCCGCCCCGGGCCGACATCACGGCCGCCCAGGTCAGCCGCCGCGCCCGCGCCTCGGGATCGGCGCTGAGGGCCGCCGCGCGGTCCAGCAGCAGGGCGCCCTCTGCGTCACCGCCGCGCAGCGCGATGCGTGTGCCGGCCTCCTGCAGCCGCGCGGCGAGCGGTTCGGCCGGACCCTCGGTGGCCGCGGCCTCGTGCAGCAGCCGGCGCGGGTCGTCCTCGTGCAACCGCTCCGCCAGCGTCCGATGTGCCGCCCGCAGCTGGTCCGGTGAGGCGGAGGCGAGCACGGCGCTGCGGACCAGCGGATGGCGGAAGACCAGCCGTCCGGCGTGGTCCAGACGGGCCAGCCCGCCGGCCTCGATGGGCCCGAGGACCTGTTCCGTACGGTCCGCACCGGACCCGGGCTCCGCGAGGGCGCCGCCGGCACCGTCGAGCGCGGTGAGCAGCAGCAGCCTCGCCGCGTCCGGGGGAAGCGGGCCCAGCCGTCGTACGAACAGCGCTTCCAGCCGCTTGCCGAGCGGCAGCCGCTCCGGCAGCGGGACGATGCCCATGCGGTGCTCGCTCGCCAGCTGGCCGGGCAACTCGGCGAGCGCCAGGGGATTGCCCGCGGCCTCGTCCACCACCCGCTGGGCGGTGGCGGCCGCCAGCGCGGGATGCCAGCGCCGCAGCAGCGCACGGGAGTACTCGCCCGACAATGCCTCGACGTCCACCGGGTGCGCGGGCCAGCCGTCCAGTGCGGGGCCGTCGGGGCGGCTCGAACACACCATCACCGCCCGCAGGTCGGTGATCCGCTGGTGCAGGAAGAGGAAGACGGCGGCACTGGAGGAGTCCACCCAGTGCAGGTCGTCCACCAGGATGAGCACGGGACGCCGGCGGGTCTCCTTCGCCAGCAGGGCCAGTGCGGACGCGCCGACCATGAAACCGCCCGAGGGCAGCCCGTCGCGCAGCCCCAACGCCCGCTCCAGTGCGGCCCGTTGCTGTTGGGGCAGCGCGCGGGTCTTCTCCAGCAGGGGCCCGAGTACCTGGTGCAGCGCTCCGAAGGCGATGCCGACCTCCGCCTCGCTGCCCCCGGCCCGCAGAACGGTGAAGCCGCTCTGCCCGGCGCGTGCGGCCGTCCAGTCCAGCAGCGCGGTCTTCCCGATGCCGGCGTCGCCGCGCAGCACCATCGCCGAGCCGCCCGCCGCGGACCGTGCCCTCTCCAGGGACCCCTCCAGCAGCGTGCGCTCGCGCCGTCGCCCGACCAGTGTCGTGTCGCCCAGGCCGCTGTCCACGCATGTTCCCTTCTCGTGCCGCCCGGCCAGCGTGACACCGCCGTGTTGCCTCAGCGTGCACGATCCTTGCCCCGGTCCGCGGAGACGGCCGAACGGCCTTCTGCTCCCCACCGCGACCCCCCAGGGTGGGCCGGGGACCCCGCGTCACGTGCGGTCCCGACGCCGGACCACCCCCGGCACCTGTACCGACGCTTCGATCAGGGGGTCCCATGAGTCCGCCGCTGAGTCCGCCGCCCGCGCCCGCCGCCACCCGCACCGCACTTGGCTTCCTCCAGGTGAGCACGGTCCGGGGAGCGGCACAGCCATTCGTCTGCGAGCCGGGCGGCGCTCCGGCCGACCCGCACCTGGTGCTGGGCCTGCTCTCCTCCGGCACGGCGACCCTGCTCCGCGGGGAGACGGCCGAACGCTTCCGGAGCGGGGATCTCTTCGTGCGCGACGCGGCGGAACCCTTCGCCCTCCACCCGTCCGAGAGCTTCGAACTGCACCTGGTGTGGATACCGCGCCGCGCCCTGGCGCTCACCGACAGCCAGGCGCGGGCCCTCGGCCACCGGGCCCCGTTCGCCGGTGGCGCCGTGGCGCCGCTGCTCGTTCCGCTGCTGCGGGAACTCGTCGGCGCCGTGTCCGGGTACTCGCCACGGACGGCACTCCATCTGGCCGGCAGCGTGGCCGAGCTGGTGACCCTGCTGGCCGTCGAGGGCGTCGACTCCGGACCCCGGGACTGCGGGCAGGACCGGCAGGACCTCGTCGGGCAGATCCGTTCCCACGTCGACGCCCGCCTGTGGGACCGGGAGCTGACCCCCGCGACGGTCGCCGCGGCCCAGCACATCTCGATCCGCTACCTCCACAAGCTCTTCGAGAGCCATGGCAGCACGATCGGCCGATGGATCCAGCACCGCCGGCTGGAGGAGGCGCGGCGGGAGCTGGGGCGTCCGGGGACCAACGAGACCACGGTGGCCGCGGTCGCCAGGCGCTGGGGGTTCGCGAGCGCCACCCACTTCAGCCGCAGCTTCCGCGCGGCGTACGGGGTCCCGCCCAGTGACTGGCGGGACGACCGGACCCGGCTGCCCGGGGCGCCCCGGAACGCGGACGGCTGAGCGTTGAGGCGCGAAAGTCCCGTCGCCCGAAAGGAGGGCGACGGGACTTTCGCGTGCGGCCTCAGGCAGCCGCGCCGGGCCCGACGCCGGGCTGGGCCACGGCTTCCCGCCGCCACTCCTGCGGCGAACATCCGTAGACGGCCCTGAAGGCACGGCTGAAGTGGGCGGCGTTGCGGAAACCCCAGCGGGACGCCACCACGGAGATCGAGCGGCTCACCCGCGCGCGCCGCGCGAGTTCGCGAGCGCACTCCTCGACCCGCCGGCGCAGCATCAGCCTGCCCACGGTGACGCCCTCGCCTTCGAAGAGGCGGTGCAGATAGCGGACCGAGATGAAGTGCGCGGCGGCGATGCGCTCCGCGGACAGTTCGGGGTCCTCAAGGTGCCGGTCGATGTACTCCCGGATCGTGTCGATCAGCTGCCGGCGTCCCGTCCGAGGGGAGTCGTCCCCCTCTTCGGCGGACTCGGTGCACTCCTGGACCAGGGCGGCCACCAGCTCGGTGACGATGCCGCCGAGCCGCTCTCCCACCGCGGCGGGCATACGGGCGGCCGACTCCTCCAGGCTCAGCAGGAGGGGTCCCAGCAGCGCGGCCACCCCGCCCGTCGGGGCGAGGGCGCGGGCGGTGACGGTCCGCAGGGCGCTCACGGGAAGGTGCAGGGCGTGGGCCGGGAGGCGGAAGAACAGCAACCGGGTCCGCTCCCGTTGCTCGACCGAGAAGGCCCGGCGCAGGTCGATCAGCGCCAGCTGCCCGCTCTCCACGAGGCCGCCGCGGCCGTCCTGGACCAGCCGTACGGTCCCGTGCCGCGGACTCAGCACGGCGATCGCGTCCCCGGAGTCCTGGGCGATCGAGCCCGCGCCCCGCGTGAGGCACAGCGGTCCCGTCTCACAGACGATCAGTCGCAGGTAGCCGAAATGGTGCAGGGACACCGAGCCCGTCGCGGATCCGTCCTGCCGGGTGCGCCCCAGGACGGGCGCCAGCCACTGCGAAACGGTCGCGACGGCACTGCCGGATGCCCCGGCGCCCGGGGAGACGGTCGTTCCGGGTAGAGCGCTGCTCACGAGGACTTCCTCCAGCCGTCCAGAAGCGGTGCAGGGTGCGTGAGAGGGGGACGGTCACTCCCTTTCACGCGCATGCTGAAGTCTCCGCCGGCGAGCCGAGGAGGTGTTAGGTCATATGACTGCACTTGGCGCAGGCGGGGTGAAAGGACCGGACGGCCGCCGAACTGTGCACTCAGCGGCATGGGTGAATACCGTGGCACCGCCCGTGTCCCGCCGGGGACGCCTAGGGTGGGTTCCGCCTGCCGACAAGCCACTTCCGGTACCGAGCGCCTGGCCGCCCGGCCGTGGCCGGGCTGCCGCTCCTCGGTCGGTCAGCGATTCGCCCCCACGCAGGAGTTCCGTTGGAAGAAGATGTACCGCCCTTCCGGGCGACGCCTGTCCTCGAAGGACCGGCGCGGGCCTTCGCCGAGGCGTACGTCTGCCCCACCTCCTCGACCGGCGACGCGGCCGCGGCCAGGGCGCGCATGGCTGCCCTGTGGAGTGGAGGCGGGCGGGACAAGCCCGACATCGAGGAGGAATGGCTCGCCCTGCCGGGAAACGACGGCACCCGGATCCGGGTGCGGATCCTCCGCCCCGCCGGCAGCGACGAACCCCTCCCGGTGGTGCTGTACCTGCACGGGCTGGGCTGGATGCTGACCGACGCGTACGCGCACCGGCACCTGGTGGGGGACCTGGTGCTGGGCGCGGACGCCGCCGTGGTCGTCCCCGAGTACGACGTACCGGAGGACGCGCGGCATCCGAGTGCCGTCGAGCGGGCGCACACCGTCGCCCGGTGGATCGCTCGCCACGGCGAGCAGTGCCGGCTGGACGGGAGCAGGATGGCGGTCGTCGGCGCCAGCGCGGGCGCTCATCAGGCCGCCGCGCTGACGATCGTGGCGCTGGAGCGCGGCGGGCCGAGCTTCCGCCACCAGGTGCTGGTCTGCCCGGTGACCGACGCGGCCATGGACACCCCTTCCTACCGGGACTTCGCGGACGGGTACTTCCTGACCCGGGCCGCCATGTCCGAGTACTGGCAGCAGTACGCGCCGGACCCGGAAACCCGGACGCACGGCATGGTCTCCCCGCTGCGCGCACCGTCCCGCCGGCTGCGCGGCCTGCCGCCGGCCCTCGTCCTCATCGCCGAGGCCGACGTGCTCCGCGACGAGGGCGAGGCGTACGCGGCGCGTCTGCGGGAGGCCGAGGTCCCGGTCGTGTCGATGCGCTACCACGGGACGATCCACGGATTCGTGCTGTTCGACCTGCTCCGCGGCACGCACGCCTCCCGGGCGGCCCGGGTGCAGGTGACGGACACCTTGTACACCGTCCTGCACGCGGCCTGACCCCGGCTGTGCCGGTAGGCCGGCACCCGGATCGCGCCGGGCGGAGTCTCACTCGTGGCCGGCCGTGAGCCGGTCGATGACGCGGTCCACATCGATGTGGTGGTGTTCGGTGCCCGGCGGCACCAGCGCCTCGGACCGGCGCAGGAAGTCCGTGACCACGAGGGCGTGGACCGCGAGGAGCGCCGCCCCGGTGCGGGTCCTGAAGAGGATGCGGACCGACTCCGGACGGCGGCGGTGCCGCGGGATGACCACCACGTCTCCGATTCCCGTGGGCCGGTGGAGTCCCTCCGCGAGCAGCGACCGGGCGAAGACCCAGTCGACGGAAGGGGCCGCGGGGGCGCCCATGGACAGGCATATGGCATAGGGGTCGGCCATGTCGTAACGGAGTTCGGCGGGGAGTGGTACCCACGCTTCGCCGGCCACGCTGATATGGACTTCCGTGGGAAAGACGATCGAGCACGCATCCGCGGAATCGGAAAGAGGGATTTTCACTCCGCCCCCTGTATCTGACTGTTCGTACGGTTGTGGACGACCGTAAGCCGCGGCTGCTTCGTTGCCTTGTCGACAAGTGCACCGGGGGTTGTCCGAAAAGGCACGTGTGCGGCATGCGTATTCCCGGAGTGCGCGGATTCCGCTCGCCCCTCGCCCTATGGCCCCGCCCGCTCCACGGCCCGTCCGAGGCGTACGACGGCGTCCGCGGCGCCCTCCAGCAGGCCGAGGTCCTGTTCCTGGAGCGCCATCACCAGCGCGGTCCGCGGCAACGCCCGGGGCAGCGCGGCCAGGAGCGCCTCGGCGGTGGCGCGGTCCAGGCCCGCCACCGGCTCGTCGAGCAGCAGGATCCGAGGACGCCTCAGCACGGCGCGGGCCGTGGCGAGGCGCCTTCGCTGCCCCTGGGACAGCAGACGGCCGCCGGGACCCACCGGGGTCTCCAACGGCAGCGCGGACAGGCCGACCAGGTCCAGCGCGGCCCGCAGCGCGGCGGCGTCGGCCGACGGTGCCGCCTGGCGGAGGTTGGCCGCGACCGTGTCGTCGGCCAGCCAGTCGTCGGCCTCGACGAGGGTGAGCGTCTCGGCGGCGGCCTCGGCGGACAGGTCGTGCAAGGGAGTGCCGTCGAGGAGGACGGTGCCGGCGGGCGCCGGTACGCGCCCGGCGAGTTGGCCGAGCAGGGTCGACTTTCCGCTGCCGTTGGGGCCGGTGATCAGGACGAGGGCGGGACCCGCGGCGGTCAGGGTGAGTGCCGTGGGGGAGCCGGCGAGCGGAAGGCCGACCACGTCCAGGATGCCGTCGGCCGCCTGCCGCCGGCCCGCCGGGTGCGGCTCGGTGGCGAGGGGGGCCAGCCGCCCGGCCGCGTCCTTGGCCTGAGTCAGGTGCTGCGCCAGTCGCGGGAGCCGTTCCAGCAGCTCCCATCCGGCGGCGACGAGCAGCACCTCGCCGACCGCCACCGCGATCGGCTGGGCCGGGGCGGCGCGCAGGGCGATGACCAGGACCGCCGCCTGGCCGAGCGCGGCGAGGAGACGCAGTGCCAGGCGGCCCTGCCGCTCGGCCCGGGCCGCGGCCCACTCGGCGGATTCGACCGCCGCCATGGCGCGCGTGGCCGTTAGCCGCGCCAACGGCACCGCGTCCAGGCACCGCAACTCGTTGAAGGCCGTCCGGCTGCCCAGCAACACGGTACGCAGCGCGGCCCTGGCTGCGGCGGCGTCGGCGAGGTGGGTGCACGCGCGGAAATGGAAGCGGCGGACGCAGGCGAGGCCGACCGCCCAGACGGCCAGTTCGGCCAGGCCCAGGACCGGCATCGCCCACAGCAGCAGGACGTCGACCAGGCCCGCGGTCGTGAGCGCCGCTGTCAGCGGGGCGAGGGCGTTCGCCGGCAGGCCCGCGACGGTCTCCACATCGGCGGTGAGCCGGGTGAGCAGCGTTCCGTCGCGCTCGGCGCGCAACTGACGAGGCGTCAGGCCAGCGGCGCCGCGTGCCAGCAGGGCCCGCAGGGCCACCTGGGTGCCCAGCAGGGTCCGGTGGTTGACCAGGCGTTCCAGGTAGCGCAGACCGGTGCGGGTGAGGGCCAGGGCCCGGACCGCGCCCGAGGGATACATCCAGGACCACGTGGTGTTGGCCTGGAGAGTGACCACGGCGCACGTCGTCAGGAACCAGCCGGACACCCCGAGCAGCGCGGCCCCGCTGACCTCCGCCGCGGCGGCGTACACCACGCCGGTCAGCAGGGCGCGGCAGGAACCCGCGGTACGCAGCAGCCGCCAGGCGCTGATCCCGTTCACCGGCTTCATCGGGTCCTCCCGTGATCCAGCCTGACGACCTGGTCCGCAAGCGTCAGCAGCGCGGGGCTGTGGGTGGCGAGCAGGACCGTACGGCCGCGGGCCAGCGTGCGCAGCACGGACAGGACGCGCCGCTCCGCCTCCGGGTCCAGGTGCGCGGTGGGTTCGTCCAGGCACAGCAGCGGCGCGTCCCGCAGCAACGCCCTTACCAGGGCGAGCTGTTGGGACTGGCCGGAGGACAGGCCGGAGCCGCGTTCGCCGAGCGGGGTGTCCAGTCCCCGCGGCAGCGCGGCGAGGAGGTCCTCGAAGCCGAGGGCGGCGACGGCGTCCAGCAGGTCGTCGTCGTTCGCGGTGGGCCTCGCCAGCAGCAGGTTCTCGCGCAGGGTGCCCGGCAGCAGGTGCGCGGGCTGGCCCACCCAGGCGACCCGGCCGGGGTCGGCGGGGACGGGCCGGCCGTCCAGCACATGGAACGCGCGTCCGCCGCGCGGCGTGTACAGCCCGGCCGCGACGGCGAGCAGCGTGGACTTCCCGGCCCCGCTGGGACCGGTCACCGCGAGGCACCGCCCCGGCGCAAGGCGCAGCTCTACTCCCTCCAACGCCGGTGTCCTGCAGTAAGGGTGATGGGCCGTCACCATTTCCAGGCGCAGTCCGGGCGGCGCGGTGACACATGGTGGAGCCGGTGGCACCGCGGTGACCTCAGGCCCCGCGTCCAGCACCTGCCCCAGCAGGCTCGCCGCGGCGCCGGCCCGCGCGCGGGCGTGGTACCCGGCGGCCAGTTCCCGGGCCGGCGCGAAGTAGGCGGGCACCAGGACCAGCACGAACAGGGCGGCGGACAGGCTCATGTGGTCCGGTACGACGGGCAGGTCCAGATAGTCGAGCAGCACCAGTCCGCAGTAGGTCGCCACCACGGCGAGGGTGCCGGTGATGAGCAGTTCCACCCACGCGGTCGACAGGAAGGCGATGCGCAGCACCTTCTCCGTGCGCCCGGCGACCTCCCGGTCGTGCCGGGCCAGCTCGTCGGCCGCCCGGTCGTGCGCCCCGAGTCCGACCAGGGTGGGCAGGCCGCGCAGATGGTCCAGCAGCCGGGCGCGGTGGCCGCGGATCGCGGTCAGCTGGGCGCGTACGGCGGCCTGCGTGCCGAGGCCGATGACCTTGAGGTTGGCGGGCAGCAGGGGAGTGGCGGCCAGCACGAGCAGGGCGACGAACCAGCTGCGGGCGGCGATCGCCGCCAGGACCAGGCCGCTGCCGAGCAGCATGGTGGTCCGCGCGGGCAGGTAGTCGGTGAGCCAGTCGGTCAGCTCGTCCACCTCGCCATCGACGGCCTGGACCACAGTCGCGTCCCCGACCTCGGCAGGGGCCGGGCCGTGGGCGGGCAGCGCCGTCTCGACAAGCCTCCCGCGCAGGGCCTCCCGTACGGTACGGGCGCCGCGCGCGGCCGCGGCGTCGCCCGCGGCCAGCAGGACGGCGCGCAGGGCGACGCCGCCCGCGACCAGCAACGCGGGCGGCAGCACGGCGGACGCGGGGTCGCCATGGAGTGCGGACAGGCCGCGCTCGGCGCCCCAGGACAGCCCGCCCGCCCACAGGACCGTGCCGAGCTGGGCCGCGCCGCGCAGCAGCCCCGCCCTGCACAGCTCCGCCCGGCCGGCGTCCGCCCACTCCTTCAGCCGGGCGGCAGGCACCGCGTCCCCGGCCAGCTCATCCAGGAGCAGGTCCGAGGTGGTCATGAGGTGCTCTCCGCCTCGGCGTCCGCATCGAAGTACCCGGCACGCCGGTCCCGGCGGTCCCCCGCGATCCAGGCCGCCAGTGCCGTACCGCCCAGGACGGTGATGCCGACGGGACCGATCCAGTCCGCCACACCGCCGAAGACGTCCTGCGACAGAGCGGCCGCCAGGATGCCGAGCACCACCAGCAGGATCCGCCGCACGACCGTCCGCGCGCCGCCCTCGGGCACGGCGGGGGCCGTCGAGGGGTGGGCGCGGGCAGGCAGCGGCGGGAGCGGACGCTCCACCGGATCGGTGTACTTGCCGCGGAAACTCCGCCAGGCGTAGAGGTTGTAGGCCAGCACGAACGGCATGCACAGCCCGACGCCCAGGACCAGGAAGAGCTGCGAGGAGTGCGGGCTCGCGGCCTGGTGGACGGTGAGCGCGGGCGGCACGACGACCGGTGCGGTCAGCGCCACCAGACCCAGCATCCCGCAGACCGTCATCGTGGCCACCGCGGCGAACGGCCGCCAGTCGGGGCGCCGCCCGAAGCCGTACCAGGCGACCGCCCCGGCCACCGCGGCGGCGCCGACCGCGAGCCAGAACAGTACGGCCCGCAGGGGCTGGTCGAGGGCGAACCGCTGCGGGTCGGCGCCCGGCAGCAGCAGGCCGAGGACGACCGCCATGAGCGCCGTGGCCACCAGCAACCCCCGTCCGGTGCGACGGACTTCCGGCCTTGACCATCCCTCGGTCTTGTCCTGCAGCCAGGCGGCACCGGCCAGCAGATACAAGGCGACCAGACCCAGGGCGCACAGCACGCCGTAGCGGCTGAGCCAGTCGAACGCCCCGCCCTGGAAGACGCCGTCGCGCTGGTGCGGGCCGGTGAGCACAGTCCCGAGGACGAGCCCCTGGCACACGGTCGCGGCGAGCGACGCCCCGCCGAACAGCAGCGCCCAGCCCCGCCGGTAGCCGCCGGCCGCGCTGTGCATCTCCAGGCCGAGGCCGCGCAGGATGACGGCGATCAGCATGCCGATCAGCGGCAGGTAGACGGCGGGCAGGAGCACGGCGTAGACACCCGGCAGTCCGGCCCACAGGACGACCCCGGCCAGGATGAGCCAGCTCTCGTTGGCGTCCCAGGCGGTGGCGACGATCTCGCCGTACTCCCGCCGGCGCTCCGGACGCGCGGCGAGGCTGAGCATGCCCACCCCGAGGTCGTAGCCGTCGAGGACGACGTACAGGGCGAGGGAGAAGAGGACGAGCGCGTAACTGGCGTACTCAAGCAACGTGGGCCTCCGATGCGTCGGGCGCGGCGGAGCCCGTGGGCAGGGCCTCGGGGCCGGCCTTGACCGTGCGGACGATGTAGCGGGCCCAGATGGCCAGCAAGGTGACGTAGAGCAGGACGAACCCCGCCAGGCTGACGGCGACTTCGAGGACGCTGAGTTGGGAGACGGCGTCGGCGGTGCGCAACTGGCCGTAGACCACCCAGGGTTGACGGCCGGTCTCGGCGACGATCCAGCCGCCGGTGATGGCGATGATCCCGGCCGGGGTCGTCCACACCAGCCACTTGAGGAAGCGCGGGGAGTCGAACAGGCGGCGCCGCATGCGCAGGACCACGCCCGCGAAGGCCGTGCCGAACATGAGGAGTGCGGTGAAGTACATCGCGCGGAAGCCGTAGAAGGTGGTCCACATGTTGGGGCGTTCCTCGGGCGGGGTCCGCAGCAGGCCGGGCGTGTTCGTCCTGCCGCTGAGGTCCTGGGCGATGGCCGAGCCGAGGTAGGGGATCTCGACGTGCAGCCTGTTCTCGCCCTTGTCGGTGTCGGGGACCACGAGCAGGTTGTAGCCGTTGTTGTCGCTCTTCCAGTTGCCCTCGAACGCCTCCAGCTTGGGGAGTTGGTGCTGCCCCATGAAGACGGCCGTGCCGTCCCCCACGTACAGCTGGATCGGCATCAGTACGCCCAGCACGCCGAGGGCGATGGACAGGCAGCGGCGGGCCATCGGCCGGGCGTGCACCCGTTTCTTCACCAGGTACCAGGCGGATATCCCGCCGACGAACCAGGCGGCGCTGATCAGCACGGCCAGCAGCATGTGCGGGAAGCGGTGGGCGAAGGCGGGATTGAGCAGGATGTCGATCCAGTCCCGGGCGTGGAACTGGCCGTCGGCCTTCTCGTAGCCGACGGGATCCTGCATCCAGCTGTTGGCCGACAGGATCCAGGTGGTGGACAGCAGCGTGCCGAAGGCGACCATCCAGCTCGCCAGGGCCATGGTGCGCGGGCGGATCCGTCCGTCGCCGTAGAGCATCAGGCCGATGAACCCCGCCTCCAGAAAGAAGGCGGTGATCACCTCCATGCCGATCGTGACCCCGATGACCGGACCGACCGCGTGCGCGTAGACGCCCCAGTTGAGGCCGAACTCGAACGTCATCACCGTGCCCGCGACGACGCCGAGGCCGAAGCCGACGGCGAAGATCTTCTTCCAGAACCGGAAGATCTGCAGATACAGGGGGTTCCCCGTGCGCACGTGGACCGTGTACACGACCGCGAGGAGCACGGACAGGCCGACGGTGAGCGCGGGGAAGGTCATATGGAAGATCGCGGTGATCGCGAACTGCCATCGGGACAGTTCGACGACGGTTGTGGAAGCCATGGGTACTCCGGGGGAGGCAGAGGGGACTGCCACGCTAGGCAGCCGACCGGGTAGGCGAATTGCCTCTCAGCGCCCGTGCACTGACCCCACGCTGCACAGTCGGGGACGGCAGGGCGGCTGCTCACCCCGTGGGCCGCAGGAGGGCACTGAGGGACCAGCTCCGCTGCACGCACGGGCAAGGGGCACCGCCCGAGCCCTGCCTACATTTCCGGCATCCATACAGTCCGCCGGAACGAAGAGGCGCCCATGCAGTTCGGAATCTTCACGGTGGGGGACGTCACCCCCGACCCCACCAACGCCCGTACCCCCTCGGAGCACGAGCGCATCAAGGCGATGGTCGCCATCGCGCTCAAGGCGGAGGAGGTCGGCCTGGACGTCTTCGCCACCGGCGAGCACCACAACCCGCCGTTCGTGCCGTCATCCCCGACCACGATGCTCGGCTACATAGCGGCCCGCACGGAGAAGTTGATCCTCTCCACCGCCACGACACTCATCACCACCAACGACCCGGTGAAGATCGCGGAGGACTATGCGATGCTCCAGCACCTGGCCGGCGGCCGGGTGGACCTGATGATGGGGCGGGGCAACACCGGGCCGGTGTATCCGTGGTTCGGGCAGGACATCCGGCAGGGCATCAACCTCGCCAAGGAGAACTACGCGCTGCTGCGCCGCCTGTGGCGCGAGGACGTCGTCGACTGGGAGGGGACGTTCCGCACGCCCCTGCAGGGCTTCACGTCCACGCCCCGCCCGCTGGACGGCGTACCGCCGTTCGTGTGGCACGGCTCGATCCGCTCGCCCGAGATCGCCGAGCAGGCCGCCTTCTACGGCGACGGCTTCTTCCACAACAACATCTTCTGGCCCGCCGACCACACGCGACGGATGGTCCAGCTGTACCGGCGACGGTACGCCCACCACGGCCACGGCCGGCCCGATGAGGCCATCGTCGGCCTGGGCGGGCAGGTCTTCATGCGGAGGAACTCCCAGGACGCGGTACGGGAGTTCCGCCCGTACTTCGACAACGCGCCGGTCTACGGCCACGGCCCGTCCCTGGAGGACTTCACCGAGCAGACTCCGCTGACGGTCGGGTCACCGCAGCAGGTCATCGAGCGGACGCTGTCCTTCCGTGAGACCGTCGGCGACTACCAGCGGCAGCTGTTCCTGATGGACCACGCGGGTCTGCCGCTGAAGACCGTGCTGGAGCAGCTCGACATCCTCGGCGAGGAGGTCGTACCGGTGCTGCGCAAGGAGTTCGCGACCGGCCGCCCGGCCGACGTGCCGGACGCGCCCACCCACGAGTCCCTGCGGACCGCGCGGGAGGTGTCCGCCGCGTGAAGCTCGTCGCCGTCTCGGCGGGCCTGAGCACCCCGTCGTCCACCCGCCTGCTCGCCGACCGGCTCGCCGAGTCGGCCCGCGCCGAACTGGCCGCTCAGGGCCACCACGTACACGCCGAGGTCATCGAGCTGCGCGAACTGGCCGTCGCCGTCGCCAACCACCTCGTGACCGGTTACCCGCCGCCCCGACTGGCGTCCGCGATCGACGCGGTGACGGGCGCGGACGGCCTGATCGCCGTGACGCCCGTGTTCACCGCCTCCTACAGCGGGCTGTTCAAGTCCTTCTTCGACCTCATCGACCCGCACGCCCTCACGGGCACTCCGGTCCTGATCGCGGCGACGGGAGGCACGGCCCGCCACTCCCTGGTCCTGGAGCACGCCCTGCGCCCGCTCTTCGCCTACCTGCGCGCCGGTGTCGTCCCCACCGCGGTGTACGCGGCGTCCGAGGACTGGGGGTCCGGCGGCGACGACCACACCGAGGGCCTGCCCGCCCGCATCCAGCGGGCGGGCGGTGAACTGGCCGCCGCCATGGTGGCGCGCCCGGCGTCGGAGGCGACGCCCGACGACGAGGTCACCGCCCTCGAACGGCAGCTGTCCGACCTGCGCTTCGACTGAGGCCTCGCGGTCCCCTTCATCTCCGCCCCGCGTCCCGGATCTAGTGCGTTCACTCGATGCGCCACCCAGCGCCCCGCTGGCACGGTGTCCGCAACGCACACCGGCTGAAGGGCGGAGATCATGTCGGACGTATCGGTGAAGGGGACGGGGGAGCAGCCCGCGGGCACCTTCTACACCACGGACGGGGTGCCCAGGGAGCGAAGACGGATCTACTGGCGCGACGCCGTGGCCCACACCTTCGGAGCCGTGGACATCAAGCTCGCCGAGGAGGTGTTCTCCGGCACGATCCATGCGTCACCGATGGGCCGGACCCGGGGCGTCACGGTGGACAGCGACGCCATGCAGACCGTGCGCACACCGCGGCTCATCGCAGGGTCCACCGGCGACGACCACGTGGTCGTGATGCTGCTGAGCAGAGGTCTCGCCAGGGTCGAGCAGGACGCGCGCGACGCGTATGTGGAGCCGGGGCAGCTCTTCGTCTACGACCGGGCGCGTCCCCTGCGGCTGACCTTCCCCGATACCTTCCAGACGAAGGCCCTCGTCCTGCCCCGGCACCTGCTGAGTCTGAGGGAGCCGGACCTGTGCCGGATCACGGCCTCTCCCCTCGACTCCACGACGCCCCTCGGCGAGCTGCTGTCACCCTTTTTGTCCCGGCTCGTGGACACCGCGGGCGCGTATCCGCAGCACGTCGGCGAACTGATCGCCCGCAACGTCCTGGACCTGCTCACGGTGCTGGCCGACGAGCGACGCGGCGGTGACACCACGGGCACACCGAGCGCCGCCCGCGTGCTGCTGATGCGGGTCCAGGCGTACATCGACCGTCACCTGGCGGATCCGGGCCTGGCCCCGGAGGCCATCGCCCGGGCCAACCAGATCTCCCTGCGCTACCTGTACAACCTCTTCCAGAACGAGGGCACCACCGTCCGCCGGTGGATCCAGGGCCGCCGGCTGGAGCAGTGCCGACGTGAGCTGGCCCGCCGGGACGCGGCGAGCCGGACCATCGCCGCGGTGGGCCGACGGTGGGGCTTCATCAGCGCCGCCCACTTCAGCCGGGCGTTCCGGGCCGCCTACGGGATGTCCCCCGTCGAGTGGCGGGACTGCGCGGCACTTGAGCGTCGTACGCGCACGTCGCCACCGGCCGCCTAGAGCCACCGCACGGCCCTGGACGCACCCCCGGGGTATGCACTGAGCTGCGGTTCTTGCGATAGTGGACACGCGGAGCGCCGTCCGTGCCCCTGCCGGCCCCACCTGGGCGGGCGGGCGACGGCGAAGGGCGACATCGCCGCTCCGCGTGGCCTGGACCGGAGGCGGTCGGCGAGTGCGGACAGAGGGGCGTGGGTGGAGCGGTCGGACGGGTCGCTGTCCCGGCGCGGTCTGCGCGGCCGAGAGGCCGAACTCGAACAGCTGCGCGCCGTGCTCGCCTCGGTCGTCCGCACCGGGAGTGGCGCGCTGGTCCTGCTCCGAGGGGAGCCGGGCATCGGCAAGACCGCGCTGCTCGGCGAGGTCGTCACCACGGCCGGCGCGGCATGCTTCTCGGTCGGTCTGGGCAAGGCCGACGAGCTGCACCACATCGTCCCGCTCTCGTCGCTGGCAGCCTGCCTCCTGTACGGTGACCGGCCGCTGCTGACCAGTGACGCGTTCGCCGACCTCACCCGCCATCACGACCAGCGGATCTGGCTGGTCGAGCGGGTGGCGGAAGCGATCGAGGCCAGGGCCGCCGAGATGCCCGTGCTGATCGCTCTGGACGACGTGCAGTGGGCCGACTCACTGAGCCGGTTCGCCCTGAAGCAACTCCCGACACGCCTGCGGACATCGCCGGTCCTGTGGGTGCTCACCGGGCGGCAGGATCCCGACGGCCCGGCGCAGGAGATCGTCGCGGCAGCCGAGGACAGGCTCCTGACGGTCACCGTGCCCCTGGGGCCGCTCTCCGGCACGGCGATCGGCCAGCTGGCCGGCGACACCCTGGGCGCGGCCGTCGACGAGCGGGTACGGGAGCTGCTCGACGGAGCCGGCGGGAACCCGTTCCTGGCGGTCGAGATGCTCACGGGACTGCGGACCACCGGCCCGTCGGGGGAGACCGTGCCCGAGGGGCTCGTGGTGGGCGTCCGCGGCAGACTCAGGTCACTGAAGCCCAGCACCCTGCGCTTCCTGCAGATGGGAGCGGTGCTGGGACGCAGATTCGGCTTCCTCGACGCCGCCGCGCTCTACGGTCAACCGTCCGCCGGCTTGCTCGCGGAGCTGGAGGAGGCGGTGCGCGCCGGCCTCCTGGACGACGACGGCGACCAGCTGGTCTTCCGGCACGACCTGCTGCGCCAGGCCGTCTACGTGGACATCCCGCCGTCGGCCCGCAAGGCCCTGCACCGGGAGGCCGCGGGACACCTGGTCTCGGCCGGGCACCGGCCGATCGACGCGGTGTCGCACATTCTCCGGGGCGCCCAGCCCGGAGACGACGAAGCGGTGGCGCTGCTGCGGCAGGCGGCCGACGACGTCCTGTCGGTCACGCCGGGCCTCGCGGCCGACCTGATGACGCGCGCCCTTGAACTGGTGCCTCCCGGACGGCCGTTGTGGTACGACGTCGGTGTGCAGGCGATCGTCTGTCTGACCCGGGCCGGCCGGAACCGCGAGGCGCTGGCGACCGGCGACCGGCTGCTGGCCGCCCGGCCGCCGCTGGAGACGTTCGGCCGGATCCAGGCCGCCCTCGGCGGGACGCTGTGGAACATGGACGTCGCCGAGGAGTTGCGCCGCCGCGCCGAGACGGCCCTCGCGCTCGGCGGAGCCGCCCCGGAGGTCGAGGCACGGCTCACCGCCCTGCGCGCGCTGGCCCTCTCCCGGGGCGAGGATCTCGGCGTGGCACTGGACGCCGGCGAGAACGCGCTGCGTGCGGCCATCGCGACCGGCGACCGGGAGGCACACGTCCTGGCCCTGTTCGGGCTCGGGGAGAGCGCTCTCAACGCCGGTGCGAACGCCGTCGCCTTGGAACGCTTCACCGCGCTCAGCGCCGTCGACCCCGCCTTCCTTCCCGAGGAGATCGTCGCCCACCAGCACATGGACGACTTCGAAACCGGCCGGCGGCTGCTGCTGCGGGCGGCGGACGACGGTGGCGCGGTGCGGCAGACCATGCTGCTGTGGGCGCAGGCCTCGCAGCATCTGGGGCTGGGCGGCCTCGACGACGCGGAGGCCGACCTGGTCACCATGGAGCGCCTGGAGAAAGACGTACACATCTGCGTCCAGCAGGTGAACGCCCGGGTGATCCGCTCCTGGATCGCCCTGCTGCGCGGCGACCGGGAAGCGGCGCGGCACCAGCTGACCGCCGCGCGGGAACGACGCGCGACCAAACCGAACCCGGGCAACACGGCAGCGGTGCGCTTCCTGGAGGCGCTCATCGCCGACGACGAGGGGAACACCGTGCTCGCCCTCGACAGGATCCGGCAGATGCAGCAGGAAGGTCCCTTCATGCGCTGGCGGCTGCTGCGCACCTGGGTCGACTGCGCGATACGCATGGCCCTCAGCGGCGCGGACCACGCGCTGGCCGAGGATCTGGCCGCACAGGCCGAGGCCCACGGCGCACGCAACCCGGCCGTGCCCACCGCCACGGGCATCGCCGCCCAGGCCGCCGGCCTGGTGCGGGGCGACCTCGCCCTGCTGGAACGCGCGGTGACACTCCTGGAGGAAAGCCCGCGCCCGCTGGTCCGGGCCGGAGCCCAGGCCGACCTCGGCCGGGCACTGCTGACGGCAGGCCGGGGAGCCGAGGCCAAGGCCGCCCTGACCCGTGCCCACGGCCTGTTCGCCGAGTCGGGTGCCCACGCCGCGGCGGCACGCGTGCAGCGTGATCTGGACCGTGCCGGGGCCGGCCGCCGCAGGGCGGCCACGCCGCGCCCGGTCCAGGGCTGGGAGGCGCTCACGGCCTCGGAGAAGAAGATCGCGCGCCTGGTCGCCGCGGGCCACACCAACCGGTCGGCCGCCGACCTGCTCGTCGTCTCCCCGCACACGGTCAACACGCACCTGACCTCCGCCTTCCGCAAGCTGTCGGTCAACTCAAGGGTCCAACTGACCCATGTGGTCATGGCGTTGCCCGAGGACTGAGCGGATCCGCCGGTACGTCTGCCACATCCGGTACGTCCGGCACGTCTTGGTACGTTCACGCGATGCCCGCGGTGACCCGATGCGCTTGGCTGGCACGCCAGGACTCACCCGGAGGTCATCGGAACGTGAACGGACCCGCCCCCCACCCCCCGACCGTCGTGCTCGTGCACGAGGCGTTCACCGACGCCTCCTCCTGGGCCGGGGTCGTCCCCCTCCTGCAGGCCGCCGGTCTGACCGTGCTCGCCCCGGCGAACCCGCTGCGCGGACTGGCGCAGGACGCCGCCTACATCAGGAGCGTGGTGCGTCAGATCGACGCCCCGGTCGTCCTGGTCGGACACGGCTACGGCGGCGCGGTCATCACCCATGCCGCCGGCGACTCCGACCAGATCGTGGCCATGTGCTACGTCGCGGCGTTCGGCCTGGACGCCGGGGAGTCCGTCCTGGACATCCTGAGCCGCTTCGCCCCCGCGCCGGTGACCGACACCACCCTCACGGCAGCGCTGCCCGCCCGGTTCTCCGGCGGCCCGGAGGACGAGATGTACCTCGTCGAGGAACAGTTCGGGGCGACGTTCGCCGCCGACCTGCCACCGCACGTCACCGACGCCCTGGCCGTGACCCAACGCCCCATCGCGCGACGGGCGTTGACCGGTGCGTCGGGGCCGCCGGGCTGGGCCTGCAAGCCGTCGTGGTACGCCATCGCGGCCGCCGACCGGATGCTCGCCCCCACGGCCCAGCGCTTCATGGCCCAGCGCATGGCGGCCACCGAGTACTCGCTGGCCGGTTCACACGGCGTCGTCCTGTCGCAGCCCGGCGCCGTGGCGGCGATGATCCGGGAAGCCGCCGAACAGGGCACGGACCGCGGCGACGACTACGGGCTCCCGCGCAGCTGATGAGCAGGTCAATCGGTTAACATCCCTGTTCGATCGGTAAGACGCCGGTGTCAAAGCCTCTCCCGGCGACGCGGACGCCTGGCCTCGACCGCAGGCTCGCTCGGAAGGCACCACCTTGAACTCATCGGCCAGACCGTCGGCGCGACGGATCACCACCCTCCTCGGGACCGTCGCCCTCGCACTGGCTGCCACCGGCTGCGGCGGGGGGACCGGCGCCGCATCGGCCCCGGACAAGGTGACCTCCCTCACCGCGCTCGACTACTACACCGACGCGACCGAGCACGCCCAGTGGAGCAAGCGGCTCACCGACTGCGGCAGGACCGCCGGCGTCAAGGTCGAGCACACCAGTGTCCCGGCGCCGTCGCTCCTACCCAAGGTCCTGCGGCAGGCGTCGTCACGCACCCTGCCCGACCTGCTGATGCTCGACAACCCCGACCTTCAGCAGATCGCGAGCACCGGCGCCCTGACGCCGCTGGACCGCTACCGCATCGACACCACCGGCTTCGCCGAGGGCATCCTGTCGGCGGGCACCTACCGTGGAAAGGTCTACGGACTGGCGCCCACCGTCAACACGATCGCCCTCTTCTACAACAAGGACATGCTCGCCGAGGCCGGTGTCGCCGTGCCCCGGACCTGGGGCGAGCTGAAGTCGGCGGCCGCCCGCCTGACCCGCCAGGGGCGCTACGGCATCGCCGTCTCCGCCAACGCCACCCCCGAAAGCACCTGGCAGTTGCTGCCCTTCCTGTGGTCCAACGGCGGGGACGAGAAGCACCTGGACACCCCGCAGGCCGCGCAGGCCCTCCGGCTGTGGACCGACCTGGTGAAGAGCGGATCCATGTCGAAGTCGGCACTGAACTGGACCCAGGCCGACCTCCACGACCAGTTCGCCGCCGGAAAGACCGCCCTGATGGTCAACGGCCCCTGGCGGATCCCCGCGCTGAACAAGGACCGTGACCTGCACTGGGGAGTGGCTCCCCTCCCCGTCCGCCAGAAGGGGCAGAGGCTCGTCACGCCCCTCGGCGGCGAGGTGTGGACGGTACCGCAGAACTCCTCCCCGTCCCGGCAGGAGAAAGCCGCCCAGGTCCTGGCCTGCCTGAACGGCCCCACGACCATGCTGGCCTCGGCGAAGGAGCACTTCACCGTGCCCTCCCGCACCGCGGTGGCGGCCCGGTACGCCGAGCAGGTCCCGTCGATGTCCGGCTTCGTCACCAGCGTGGAGCGGGCCCGGTCCCGTACCGTCGAACTCGGCGTCAAGTGGCCCGGGACGGCGACCGCGATCTCCACGGCGATCCAGTCCGCGCTGACCGGCGAGCAGACGCCGCAGGAGGCACTCCGACGCGCGCAGCGGACCGCGACCGGTTCATGACCGGGCCGTCGGCCGCGCCCAGGACCCGCTTGCGGGAACTGCTCGCCCCATGGCTGTTCGTCGTGCCCGCCGCGGTCTACCTGCTGCTGTTCTTCGGCTACCCGATCGTCAAGAACCTGGGGATGAGCTTCCAGCAGTACACGACCGCCACCTTCTACACCGGGGCCGCGCCGTTCGTCGGGCTGCGGAACTACGCGGAGATCCTGTCGTCGGGCCTGTTCTCCCGGGCGCTGCTGACGACGGTCCTGTTCACCGCGGGTTCGGTCGCCGGGCAGTTCGTGCTCGGTCTCGCCCTGGCCCTGTTCTTCCGCCGCAGCTTCCCGCTCGGCGGCCTGCTGCGGTCGCTCCTGCTGCTGCCGTGGCTGCTGCCGCTGGTCGTCTCGGCCACGACGTGGAAGTGGATGCTCGACGCCGACGACGGGGTCGTCAACAACGCACTGCGCGCCCTCCACCTCGTGCCGTCCGGCATCCCCTGGCTCACCGGCACCTCACAGGCACTCGTGTCGGTGACCCTCGTCAACATCTGGGTGGGAATTCCCTTCAACACCGCGATCCTGTACAGCGGCCTGCGGAACATCCCGGCCCAGCTGTACGAGGCGGCAGAGCTGGACGGCGCCGGTCCGGTGGCGTCGTTCCGCCACATCACCTGGCCGCTGCTGCGGCCCGCCGTCAGCGTCGTGCTGGTGCTGGGCGTGGTCTACACCCTCAAGGTCCTGGACATCATCCTCGTCGTGACGGGCGGAGGGCCGGCCGACGCCACGCAGACCCTCGCCACCCGGTCCTACGAACTGTCCTTCCAGCGGTTCGAGTTCGGGCGCGGCGCCGCCATGGGCAACGTACTCATCGTCCTCTCGCTCGTCCTCGCCCTTGTCTTCCTGCGTGCCGACCGGCGCGCCGCGCACGCATGAGGGGCGGTCCGGTGCGGCGGGGACGCCGCCGTGGGCTGCTCGCCACCGTCGTCGGAACAGTCCTGCTCGCGGTGATGCTGTTTCCCGTCTACTGGATGGTGAACGCCTCTCTGCAGCCGACGGGCACCACACTGCGGGCGGGCTGGTTCCCTTCCCACCCGGACTTCAGCGGCTACGCCACGGCACTGCGCGATCAGGGACCCAATCTGGTCACCAGCCTCGTCGTGGCCCTCGGCAGCGTCGCGTTCAGCCTCGGGCTCGCAGCCCCGGCTTCCTACGCCCTGGCCCGGTTCTCCCTGCGGGGAACCAGCCTCGTACTCTTCGGGGTCCTGATCACGCAGATGGTGCCGGGCATCGTCGTGGCGAACGCGCTCTACAGCGCCTACAACGACCTGGGACTGCTGAACTCCCGCCTGGGGCTCGTCCTCGCGGACTCCACCGCCGGGGTCCCGTTCGCCGTGATCATCCTGCACTCGTTCATGCGGGGCATTCCCCGGGAGATCATCGAAGCCGCGCGCATGGACGGCGCCGGGAGGCTGCGCACCTTCCGCGCCGTGGTGCTGCCGCTGAGCCGGAACGCGCTGATCACCGCCGCTCTCTTCACCTTCCTTTTCACCTGGAGCGACTTCCTCTTCGGTCTCACACTGACCACCACCGAGGCAGTCCGGCCGCTCACCCTGGGCCTCTACGAGTACCTCGGTGCTCACACGACCCAGTGGAACGCGGTGATGGCCACCGCGGTCCTGGCGGCGGTGCCGGCGGCGGTGCTGCTGGTCGTCGCCCAGCGCTTCCTCACCGCCGACGCCACCAGCGGCGCGCTCAGGTGAGGGTCCGCAGCTCCGTCGCGAGCCGGCGCAGGATCTCCGGGGTCACCGGGTCGGTGATGTCCGCGAACTCCTCGTGCTTCTTCAGGTACTTGGCCACATAGGGGCAGACCGGCACGATGCGCATGCCTGAGCGGCGTACGTCGGTGAGGGCCTCCTGGACCAGACGCGCGGCCAGCCCCTGTCCGGCGAAGGCGTCGTCGACCTCCGTGTGGTGGAAGACCCGCTGCTCGGCATGGTCGCGATAGGCGGTCAGACCGGCGAGCCGGCCGCCGACCAGAATCTCGTAACGGTGCCTGTCGTCTGCCCGTTCGACGGTCGGGGCGGGTGAGGGCCGGCTCATCGGGTTCCTTTCGGTGGGTGCGGGTCGGCGGTGTGCCGGACCTCCGGGACGAGGGGCCCGAGGAGGCGTCGAAGGTCCGGCTCCGGCGTCCGAGCCGGGGGTGGTCACCGCTGCGTTCATGGCCGGGGCCGCAGCCAGGGGGCGTCGGCGGCGGAGAGGAAATGGCTGGTCACGGAGGTGACCGCGAGCAGGACCAGGATGAGGCTCAGGACGAGGACCAGATGGCCGTGCAGCAGGAGCGCGGCTCCGACCAGGGCGCCGAGGAACATGGCGAGCACGGACAGGATCCGGCGGCCGGGGCGCGGCGCCTCGCCGCCGGCGGGGGTGGAGTCGGCGGCCAGGCCCGTCAGCGTCAGGGTCAGCACGGTCGTGGTGAGGTCCGGGACGCCGAGGCGCCGGGCGACCGCGTTCTGCAGCCCCATGGCGAGCCCCAGGAACACGATCAGCGTGTACTGCACGGAGGTGGTGACCCGGCCGTCGGCCACCGCGGCGACCACCACGGTGACCGCGACCAGCATCGTCTGCACCGCCGTCGCCGCCCTCAGCAGGTGCCCGCGGTGCATGGCGAACCGGGTGCCGAGCCTGCCGCCCGCGAGCGCGCCCAGGAGGAAAGCGGTCATCGAGACGACGGACGCGAGCGCGGACAGGCTCTCGGCGCCTCCCAGGGCGAACCCCAGAAAGACCACGTTGCCGGTCATGTTGGCGACGAAGACGTGTCCGAGGGCCAGATAGCTCACCGAGTCCACCAGGCCGGTGACGACCGTCATGGTCAGCAGCAGCGGGGGCAGCGGACCGTGACGTTCCTCGCCGCGGGGAAGGAGGGTGCGGACCGCGTCAGTCAGCAACGTGCGCATGCCGCACCCCTTCCGTCCCGGTGCCCGACCGGTGCAGGACCACGCGGGTGAGCAGTCCGCTCGCCGGACCCAGCACGATCGCCGCGACGGCGACCCACACCGGCCAGGAGGTGATGCCCAGCGCGTGGTCCACGGACCACCGTCCGGGCCCGGTGAGGGTCAGGGCGGCGGAGGCGGTGACGAGGACCAGGGGGTATTCGTAGCCGTCGTTCTGCACCCACAGCCCCTTGTGCCACTTGACCGAGCCCGCGACCGTCATCACGCCCATCGCCGCCATCGCGGCCAGGGGCGTGAGCAGTCCGAGGGCCAGGAACAGGCCGGAACCGATCTGACTGGCCCCCGCGACGAGCGCCGTCAGCACACCGCCGCGGAATCCGTCGCGGCGGAACTCCTCGGTTCCGCCCGCCAAGCCGTTGCCTCCGAGTCGGAAGCTCACCTTCTGCACCCCGTGACCGGCGATGAGCAAGCCCACCACCAGCCGGAGGACCAGCAGTCCAGCGTCCATCGTGTTCCTGCCTGTTCCTGGATCGGAATCGGTGCGGTCAGCCGGCGGCGTGGGCGCCGATGACGGCCTGCGCGTAGACGACCCCGAGGCCGTAGGCGCCGGCGTGCTCCTTGACGACCTCGGTGACCGGGACGTACGTCTCCGTGCGCGCCCAGTCCCGCTGGAGCTCCAGGAGCACCTGCACCCACGTCACCGGAATCGCGCCGGCCTGGATCATCCGCTGGATCGCGTGCTCGTGGGCCTGCGGGCTGACACCGCCGGAGGCGTCCGTGACGACGTAGACCTCATAGCCCTGGGCGAGGGCGGACAGCGTCGGCAGGACGACACAGACCTCGGTCCACAGGCCGGCGATGACCAGCTTCTTGCGGCCGGTCGCCTTGACGGCCTCGACGAAGGGCACGTCCTCCCAGGCGTTCATCGAGGTGCGGTCGATGATCTTCTGGCCGGGGAAGACCGCGGCCAGCTGCGGCATGATCGGGCCGGAGAAGGACTCGGCGGCCACGGTGCTGAGCACGGTCGGCACGTCGAAGACCTTGGCGGCCTTCGCCAGGCCCTCGGTGGCGTTCATGATCGAGGTGCGGTCGCCGCTGGCGGCGGCGAAGAACATCTGCGGCTGGTGGTCCACGAAGAGCACGGCGCAGTTGTCGGGGGTGAGCAGGTCGGGGCTGGGGGCCGCGGTGACGTCGCTGATGTTGACCATGGGGGTGAGCCTTTCTCGTTACGGCAGAGCCGTCCGTGTGCGGACGGAGTGTGGTGGGTTGGCCCGGCAGGGGCCGGCTCAAGATCCGGCCCATGCCGGGAGTTCAGAGGTCGAAGCAGGGATCGAAGGGCGTGCTCGCGGTCTCCGGGACGAGCCCGCGGGCGATGCGCCACTGGCGGTGCTGCTCCGACTCGGCGACGGCCTGGCCGATCGACTCCGCCTGGCGCGCGCCGAGCAGGGCCGCCCCGCGGGACGCCTGGTAGCCGCCGAAGTGGGCCACCGGGCTCCAGGCAGGGCTGACGGGCGGAAGTTCCTCGTCGAGCCCCTCGTACGTGCCGGCCGCGTAGACGATCCGGCCGCCGGTCACCGTCAGCAGCGACTCGATGTGCGGGATCTGCGGCTCGGGCACTGTGAAGTAGTCCTCGGAGAGGATCGCCAGGTCCGCGTAGCATCCGGGCCGCAGTACGCCCTTGACCTCCTCCTCGCCGGTCAGCGCGGCACCGGCGCGGGTGAACAGCGCGAGCGCGGTCTGCCGGTCGACGCGGTTCGCCGGCGGGCGCAGCGCCAGATCACCGACGGTACGGCCGCTGACCAGCCAGTGCAGGGCCACCCACGGGTTGTAGGTGGAGACCCGGGTGGCGTCGGTGCCGGCGGCCACGGTCAGGCCGCGGTCCAGCATGGCCCGGATCGGCGGGGCGTCCGCGGCTCTGCCCGGGCCGTAGCGCCGCAGGAACGCCTCGCCCTGGAAGGACAGCCGGTTCTGCACGGACATGGCTCCGCCGAGGGCGGCGACGCGGTCGAGGCTGTGTGCGGAGACGGTCTCGGCGTGGTCGAAAAGCCACCGGTTACCGGCCGGGAAGAGCCCTTCCGCGGCAAGTTTCTCGAACACCGCGAGGTCCCGGCGGATCGTTTCGTCGTAGGTGGCGTGCAGCCGGAACCCCCACCCGTTCTCCATGAGGAGACGTACGGCCTTCTCGAACTCGGCCTCGTAGTCCGGCGCGAGTTCCGGACGCGGCTCGGCGAAGTTCTCGAAGTCCGCGGCGGCCCAGGTGAGGTTCTCGCCCGCGCCGTTGAGGCGCAACCATGCGTCCCCGTCCTCCGGGCGGGCCATCTCGATCCAGCGGGCGAGATCGTCGACCTCCTGCCCCGGGGTCTGCGGGAAGAGGTGGTAGGCGATGCGCATCGACAACTGGCCCGCCTTGGCCAGTTCGATGACGGTGGCGTAGTTGTCGGGGAAGTTCTGGAAGCCGCCGGCGGCGTCGATCGCCGAGGTCAGCCCGAACCTGTTCAGCTCGCGCAGGAAATGGCGGGTGGAGGTCTTCTTGTCCTCTCCCTCCAGCACAGGCGCCTTGGCGAGGGTCGAGTAGAGGATGAGGGCGCTGGGCGCGGCCAGCAGCATGCCGGTCGGTTCCCCGTCCCGGCCGCGCACGATCTGGCCGCCCTTGGGGTCGGGCGTGTCCCTGGTGAAGCCGGCGGCCTTGAGCGCCGCCCGGTTCAGCACGGCCGACTGGTACAGGTGCAGGACGAACACCGGGGTGTCCGGGGCGGCCGCGTTCAGTTCGGCGACGGTCGGCAGCCGGCGCTCGGCGAACTGCTCCGCGGACCAGCCGCCCACCACCCGCACCCACTGGCCCTTCGGAGTGCGCGCGGCCTGCTCACGCAGCATCGCCAGCCCCTGCCGCAGGCTGCGCACCCCGTCCCAGCGCAGCTCCAGCACGTAGTTCAGGCCCCCGCGGATCACGTGCAGATGGGCGTCGTTGAGGCCCGGTACGATCCGTCGCCCGAGGGCATCGACCACCTTCGTGCCGCCACCGACGTACTCGGCGACGTCCTTGTCGTCCCCGATGACGGTGATGACACCGTCCCGGACGGCGAGCGCCTCGGCCTGCGGGCGTCTCGGGTCGCCTGTGTGGATCTTCGCGTTGCGGACGACGAGGTCTGCGGCATCGTCGGCGGCATGCGGAACGAGCCCGCCGACCGGCATTGTCGACATCTCTTGAAGTCCTTTCCGGGACAGGGGAGTTCGGTTCCGTCCACTCGCGGCGCGCCAGGGAGAAGTCCGGGATACGGGCCGCGACAGTGGGATGGAGGGCAGACCCGGCAAGGGGCCGCGGTCTCGCTTTCGCCCTCACGATAGGCACGGCCGATCTGCGGCAATGTCTCCGCAGTGCACCGGACTTGGTCCCACAGTGCACTGCGTCGCCCAGGCCCCCACGAGCTCGCAAGGCGGCCGGAAGTCCGCAGTGCGCTGGCGGAACAGCGGTGGTGCGCGCACGGAGAATCCCGCCCCGGCAACGCTCCCTAGCGTGACCGGCGCACCACACGAAACAGTCCCTTGGAACATCGGGAGAGGCACATGTCCCACACCGTCGAGCCGGTTCAGCCGGTACTGGAACCCGCGGCAGCCGCCTTCGCGGAGGCGACCGCCAACCCGCCCTACCTCTTCGACCTGCCTCCGGCGGAAGGGCGCAAGGCCGTCGACGAGGTGCAGTCCGGCGACATCGACAAGCCGGCGATCGACGAGGAGTGGATCACCGTCCCCGGCGGCCCCACGGGCAGTGTCCGGGCCCGCATCGTCAAGCCCGCCGGCGTCACCGGCACTCTCCCGGTGATCCTCTACATCCACGGCGCCGGCTGGGTGTTCGGCAACGCCCACACCCACGACCGCCTGGTGCGCGAACTCGCCGTCGGCGCGGACGCCGCGGTGGTCTTCCCCGAGTACGACCTCTCGCCCGAGCACCGCTACCCGGTCGCCATCGAGCAGAACTACGCGGTCGCACGGTGGGTCGTGGAGGAGGGCGCCGCCAAGGGCCTGGACGGCACGCGGCTGGCCGTGGCCGGGGACTCCGTCGGCGGCAACATGAGCGCCGCCCTCACCCTGATGGCCAAGGAGCGCGGCGATGTCCCCCTGGTGCAGCAGGTGCTGTTCTACCCGGTGACGGACGCGAACTTCGACACGCCGTCCTACCACCAGTTCGCAACCGGCTACTTCCTGCGCCGCGACGGCATGCAGTGGTTCTGGGACCAGTACACGACCGACGAGACCGAGCGCGCCCAGATCACCGCCTCCCCGCTGCGCGCCACCACCGAGCAGCTCACCGGCCTGCCCCCGGCCCTGGTCATCACCGGCGAGGCCGACGTCCTGCGCGACGAGGGCGAGGCGTACGCGGGCAAGCTCCGCGAGGCCGGCGTCCCCGTCACCGCCGTGCGCTTCCAGGGCATCATCCACGACTTCGTGATGCTCAACGACCTGTGCGGGACCCACGCCGCCCGGGCCGCCATCACGATGGCCGCCGGCACCCTGCGCGCCGCTCTGCACACCGCCTGACCGCGAGGAGATCCAGCAGACATGAGCACCACCACTCCCACCGTCGTCCTCGTCCACGGCGCCTTCGCCGACGCGGCCAGCTGGTCCGGCGTCATCGAGGAGCTCCAGCGCCACGACATCCCGGTCATCGCCCCGCCGAACCCGCTGCGCGGCCTGGCCTCGGACGCCGCGTACATCGCCTCCGTGGCCGCCCAGATCGACGGCCCCGTCGTGCTGGTCGGCCACTCCTACGGGGGTGCGCTGATCACCGTCGCCGGCACCACGGAGAACGTCGTCGGGCTGGTCTACGTGGCCGCCTACGTCCTCGAAGAGGGCGAGAGCCTCGGCGAGCTGCAGGGCCGCTTCCCGCTCTCCCCGCTGGTGAGCAACCTCAAGCAGTGGACGTACCCCGTCGCGGACGGCGACCCGGCCGTCGAGGTCACCATCGCCGCGGACGCCTTCCCCTCGGTCTTCGCCGCGGACGTCCCCGAAGATGTCACCACGGTCCTGGCCGTGGCGCAGCGCCCGCTGGCCGCCGCCGCCTTCGAGGAGACGGCCCCCGCGGCCGCCTGGAAGGCCAAGCCGTCCTGGGCACTGATCGCGGGCGCCGACAACGCGATCAACCCCGAGGTGGAGCGCTTCGGCGCGAAGCGCGCGGGGGCGACCGTCGTCGAGATCGAGGGCGCCTCGCACGCGGTCGCCGTCTCCCAGCCGAAGCAGGTCGCCGACCTGATCCGCGAGGCGGTGCGCGCCACGAGCTGACCAGGGGAAAGGGGTGCCGCACGGAGAAGTACTCCGGGCGGCACCCCCTTCCGTCTCACGGCTCCTCTCGCCGTACCCGCTCGGCCCGGTCGACCAGCGTGACCACGACGACCAGGACCGCCGCGGCCACAGCGGCGAGAAGGGCCGGCGCCGGCGAATGAGTGGCCGTCAGGACGGCCACCGCCGCCGCGGGAAAGGCAAGCTGTTCGACCCGGCTCCGCCGGTGCGGCCGGACATGCACGGCCCATACGGTGACGAGGAAGACCGCCGCCGGCACCGTGACCGCGCCACCCGCCGACAACGGCGGGGCACCGGTGCGCCCTGTGATCAGCTGGGCGTACGCCGCCAGACCGGCTCCCTCGGCGGCTGCCGAGGCGAAGATCAGGTAGTGGCCGTACGCCCAGGTGAACCTCCTGCGATGGGCCTGGTGCGAGGTGGCGAGCAGGGTGTGGGCCGGCCGGGCGAAGTACAGCCACCACAGGGCGAAGACGAGAAGCAGGCCACCCGCCGCCAGCAGGTACAGGGCCGCGGTGCCATGGTCCCGGTTCAGGGCACCGCGGACCGCCGCCGCGGCGGCCGCGACGGACTCACCCAGCACGATGAGGACGAACAGCCCGTACCGCTCGGCGATGTGGTGCGGATGCCACGGGGTCATTCCGGCGGACTGCGCCCACACCGGAACGCAGACCTCGGCAGTGATCAACGCGATGATGGCCGGCAGGCGCGCCAGGGCCGGGAGGGGAAGCACCCCGACCCAGCCGACCTGACAAACCGTCACTCCCGCGGCGAAGCGGAGCGCGGTCCGCCGCCGACCGGGATCCGAGCGTGCGACACGCAGCCACAGCGTGGCCAGCGTCGTACGCAGGACGACGTATCCGAACGTGACGACGCGCAGATCGCCGTCCTCGAACGCGCTGGGGACACCGGCGGCGAGAATGAGGGAGCCCGCGATCTGGACCAGCACCGTCAACCGGTAGGGGACGTCGTCAGGGTCATAGGCGGATGCGAACCAGGTGCAGTTCATCCAGGCCCACCAGATCGTGAAGAAGACCAGCGCGAAGCGCAGGGCACCGGTGAGCCAGTGCCCGCTCGTCACCGCCGTGCTCAGACACGCGGACGCCTGCGCGACCGCGATGACGAAGCACAGGTCGAAAAAGCACTCCAGCGTCGTGGCGGTTCTGTGCGCCTCCCTCGGGTCCCGCCCCCGCAGGCTCAGCACAGAGGCTCCCGGAGCGCGATCCACCCTCCGCTGCTCGCTCGGCATCATGCCTCTCCTCGTCGTCCCCCCGGCCCACGTCGTCAGCGACGTTAGGCGGGACGAGGACCTGGGCCGTGCCCGCCGGCGCACGGGGGCTTGCCCGAGAGTGAACCAGGGCGCGCACGGCTCGTTCCGTGCGCTCCCGAGCACGTGCATGTGCGCTTCCGGGCAACACACCCACCGTGTCGGCACCTAGCGTCACTCGTGTCCACAGCCAGACAGCAGGAGGCGGAACATGACCATCAAATCCCAGCACGTCGGCAGCCAGCCGTGGCTGCACCAGAAGGGCGAGATCATCCAGGACTTCGGGACCGTGAAGCAGTTCCCCCTCGGCCTGTCCTACGAGACGCGCATGTACTCCTGCCAGCGCCTCAACAAGGTCCTCGCGGACACCCAGATCCTTTACGGCCTCTACAAGAAGCACCACTGGCTGATGCGCGGGGCGACCTTCTACCAGCTCCACCTGGTGCTGGACAAGCACGCGGGGGAACAGCTGGAACTCGTCGACGCCCTCGCCGAACGGGTCCAGACCCTGGGCGGTGTCGCTGTGGGCGATCCCCGGCACGTCGCCCAGATCACGTCGATCCCGCGCCCTCCGGACGGTGTGGAGGAGGTCCCGGCGATGCTCTCGCGACTGCTGGAGGCCCACGAGGCCATCCTGACGGAGGCCCATGACGCGGCCACCCGCACCGCCGAGCTGGGCGACGACGGCACCAACGACCTACTGGTCTCCCAGGTGATCCGGACCGGCGAACTCCAGGCGTGGTTCCTCGCCGAACACCTGGTCGATACGCCCTTGGTCCGTGTCCGTGCCTGAGCGCCTCCTCATCGCGCTTCGAACCGCCCGCCCGTCGTTCGCGCGCCGCAAGCGTATGAGCGGCAGGCTGCACCGATCACGAGCCCGGGGCGCCGACAGCGAGACCCACGTGGACGAGGTGATACCGACCCTGCCACGCGGTCCAGCCGCGCCTGGTCGATGTCCTTGCCGAAGGGTCCGGTTGAGGATCTGCGCACCCGGCCGGCCCGGGCAGTTCCGCCCGAAGACGAGGGAGGGATGTCGTCCTGACGCTCGTTTGACGCTCCTGGCACCCGAACACGGGACAACGCGCCAAAATATGGGCGCTGACCTGGTCTTTTCGCAGATCGGCTCAGGCCGACCTCTTTCCGATGACGCATCATGTGGAGTGTGTGGTGATTTTGGAGCGGGCACGGAAGCAGCGCTGACCTGCGGGTTCGTCCGGATTCGCCCGGCGCGGCCGGGTGTGCTCGACCTGGTCTCCAAAGTCCACCACGTGGAGCGTGTCGCTGGCTCGCGCCACGTGTCTCACCTGCGGCTTCGCGCAGCGGAACGCGGGTGAGGAGCGCCATACCACGACTTCGTGAGGGGCGGCTGGGGAACATCTTGCCGCTCGTTCGACACTGATTCTGGCGGAGCGTCATGGCGCTCGCCCAGCCGGCTGTCGAGTCCACGTCGACGCTCCAGGCTGGCACCCCCGGTCTCGATCTCGGTGATTGCCAGGCACGGTTGCGGCGCGCTGAGGCAGACGTAGTCGTCAAGGTGCCCGGGCAGGCCAGGTAGGTCGTGAGGGAGCGGCGGCGTCCCCTCACGACCCCTCGCCGGCGGCCTCCCACAGCGAGTGTGCTGACCCGGGCAGATCATCTCGTCGGAATGCGCCTGCCTGTGGGTGCCCCAGCGACCGGTTGGGCCGGGCAACCTAGCGGGCCCGGGATGGCTCTCACCACCGCGGACGTGCCCCCAAGTCGTGCCGCACCCACAGGATCGTGTAAGTTCTTCGAGTTGCCGCGGAGCCGACAGGTCCCACGGCAGCCATCTCGCCGCTTCGCGGCACGCCACTACTGCACGGCCCCTTACGGGGAACAGCTTCGGCATGCCCGAATTTGGCATCGGGACTCGATTATGAGTCACCGAGGAATTTCGCTAAAGTAGTGACCCCGACAGGGAATCAGAATCGAATTCGACCGGAAACGGAAGCGAAATTTAATCTGGTACAGTCGGAAAGGTCGAAAAGCGAAAGCCGAACGGCCGAGCCCGCTCCAACAGGGCGCCGGAGACGGAAACGGATCTGGTAAGGTTGGAGCCGCGAAGAAGCCGAAAGGCCGAAACGCACCGGCGAAAATCGGAGCCGCAAGGATCTGATAGAGTCGGAAACGCAAGATCGAAGGGAAGCGCCCGGAGAGCCTGGTGAAACAGGCACAAAGGAAGCGTCCGTTCCTTGAGAACTCAACAGCGTGCCAAAAGTCAACGCCAGATATGTT
>NZ_JOIX01000042.1 GCF_000720175.1 Streptomyces sp. NRRL S-337 | reverse complement strand
GCACTGGTCACACTTCCGCAGACGCAGCCAAGCCCGAGCCCGCCACTGCCACTACCAACGCCGAGGCCACAACCCCCACATGCGGTTGCAGTACTAGGGCCCCGCCTCTCCCCTCCCCCTCCCCTCCCCCAGGCCCCCCGCCGCCCCTGTCAGCCACACTCCTGCGCCGGGAAGAGCCCTTCCTCCGGGAAGAGCCCCTCCTCCGGGAAGAGGCTCTCCTCCGCTGGGAAGAGGCCCTCCGCCGCCCGTTCGAAGCTCAGCAGTCGTCGTTTGCGGTCCAGGCCGCCGCCGTAGCCGGTCAGGCTGCCGTCGGCGCCGACCACGCGGTGGCAGGGGACGATGATGCCGACCGGGTTGCGGCCGTTGGCCAGGCCGACCGCGCGGGCCGCGCCGGGCGTGCCGAGCAGCGCGGCGAGTTGCCCGTACGTCCGGGTTTCCCCGTAGGGGATCGTGCACAGCGCCGCCCAGACGCGCTGCTGGAAGGGCGTGCCGCGCAGCGCCAGCGGCAGGGCGAAGGTGGTCAGCTCACCGCGGAAGTACGCGCGGAGCTGGGTGGCGGCCGCGGCGAACGGCGGGTCGTCGGGGGCCGCCGGCGCGCCGAAGGTCTCCTGGGGCGGGCGGTGGCGCTGGTCGGTCATGTAGAGGCCGGTGAGGGCGTCGCCGGCGGCGACGAGGGTGAGCGGGCCCACCGGGGTGTCGTCGAGGACGGTGTGGGTGAGGGGCGCGTCGGGCGCGGGGGCGTGCACGGTCATGGCAGTCATGGCAGCGGGCTCAGTTCGTGGGGAGGTGGTTGATGGGGTGGTCGTCGGTGGCCCAGAGGTACTGGACGGCGTAGGCCCGCCAGGGCCGCCAGATCGCGGAGTGCCGGATGAGGGCGGCCGGGGTGTGCGGCAGGCCCAGACCGGCGGCCGCGCGGCGCAGGCCGAGGTCGGTGGGGGTGAAGGCGTCCGGATCGCCGAGCGCGCGCATGGCGATGCATTCGACGGTCCAGGGGCCGACGCCGGGCAGCGCGGCGAGCCGGGTGCGGGCCTCTTCGCGGTCGCTGCCGACCCCGAGTTGCAGCTCCCCGGAGGCGAGCGCGCCGATGACGCCGAGGAGGGTGGCCCGTCGGGTCCGCGGCATGGCCAGCGCCTCCGGGTCCAGTCCGGCGAGGGCGCTGGCGGACGGGAAGAGGTGGGTCAGCCCGCCGCCCGGGTCCTCGACCGGGGTGCCGTGCGCGCGGACCAGCCGTCCGGCGTGCGTACGGGCGGCCGCGGTCGAGACCTGCTGGCCGAGGACCGCGCGAACGGCGAACTCATCGGCGTCGACGGTCCGCGGAACCCGGCGGCCGGGCGCCTTGTCGACCAGCGGTGTCAGCCCCGGGTCCTCGCGCAGCAGCCCGTCGACGGCCTCCGGGTCCGCGTCGAGGTCGAGCAGCCGGCGGCAGCGGGCGATGGCGCCGGCCAGGTCGCGCAGATCGGTGAGGGCGAGCCGGCAGTCGATGTGGTCGGGGCGGGGCGCGAGGGCGACGATGCCGTGCCCGTAGGGGAGGCGCAGGGTGCGGCGGTAGGCGCCGTCGCGCCACTCCTCGACTCCCGGTACGGCGGTGGCGGCGAGGTGACCGAAGAGGTTGTCGGGGTTGAGCGGCCGGCGGAACGGCAGCCGCAGCGCGAGCGTGCCCGGGACGACCGCCCGGCGGTCCGGCCGGGCGCGCTGCCGCAGTTCGGTCGGCGCGAGCGCGAAGACCTCCCGGACCGTCTCGTTGAAGCTGCGGATGCTGGCGAATCCGGCGGCGAAGGCGACCTCGGCCATCGGCAGCTGCGTCGTCTCCACCAGCAGCCGGGCGGTCTGCGCCCGCTGGGCCCGGGCCAGGGCGAGGGGGCCGGCCCCGAGTTCGGCGAGCAGCTGGCGTTCGATCTGCCGGGTGCTGTACCCGAGCCGGGACGCGAGGCCGGGAACGCCCTCACGGTCGACGATGCCGTCGGCGATCAGCCGCATGGCGCGGGCGACGAGGTCGGCCCGCTCGTCCCACTGCGGCGACCCCGGGCTGGCGTCCGGCCGGCACCGCTTGCAGGCCCGGAAACCGGCCTGCTGCGCCGCGGCCGCGCTCGGGTAGAAGCGCATGTTGCGGGGCTTGGGCGGCACCACGGGACAGCTGGGCCGGCAGTAGATGCGGGTGGTGAGCACGGCCGTGTAGAACCACCCGTCGAAGCGGGCGTCCTTGGACTGCACGGCGCGCACACAGCGCTCGGTGTCGGTGTGCATGCCTCCAGGATTCCGCAGCGACCGGGCCGGGGCTGGCGGAAATCCGACATCAACGTCGGGCTACCAGGTCCGGCGCGGATCACTCACGGATCACCACTCGCGAATCCCTGCCTCCGACTCACCGCGCGAAACGATCGCACGTCACCTCGCGAAACGGTCCAGCGCCCCGATCACCTCGGCGCGGGTCCGCCCGCTCCCCTTGTGCCCGGCGTCGTCGATCACGGTCAGCCGGGCGTCGGTCCAGGCCCGGGACAGCTCCCAGGCGGTGTCGAGCGGACTGCTCAGGTCCTGGCGCCCGTGGATGAGCACCCCGGGGATGCCCGCGAGCCGCCCTGCCTCGCGCAGCAGGACGCCCTCCTCCAGCCACGCACCGTGCGAGAAGTAGTGCGCGCAGATCCGGACCAGCGCCAGTCGCGCCGTCGACGGCCGGTCCCCGTAGGGGTGGGCCGAGCCGTGCGGCTCCATGGAGAGCACCGCGTCCTCCCAGGCACACCAGTCCGCGGCAGCCCGCTCCCGTACGGCCGGATCGGGAGCGTCCATCAGCCGCGCATACGCCGTGACCAGGTCCCCGCCCACCACCCCAGCCCCAACCCCAGCCCCAACCCCAGCCCCAGCAGCATGCGCGCCATCCGTCCCGTCCTCGCGCTGCGCACCCCGCGCCGCCCCGTCCCGGAAGCGTTCCCACGCCTCGGGGAAGAAGCGGCCGACCCCCCGGTAGAGCCAGTCGATCTCCGAGCGCCGGGTCGTGGTGACGCCCGGGATGACGATCTCCGAGACCCGCTCCGGATGCCGTTGCGCGTACGCCAGGATCAGCGTGGAACCCCATGACCCGCCCAACAGCAGCCAGCGGTCGATGCCCAGGTGCCGGCGGAGCCGTTCCATGTCGGCGAGCAGATGCGGGGTGGTGTTGTGCCGCAGGTCCGTCGCCGGGTCGCCGGCATGCGGGGTGGAACGGCCGCACCCGCGCTGGTCGAAGAGCACCACCCGATAGCGGTCCGGGTCGAAGTACCGGCGCGCCCGCGCCGTACACCCCGAGCCCGGCCCACCGTGGACGACCAGTGCGGGTTTCCCCCGTGGGTTGCCGCACACCTCCCAGTACACGAGGTTGCCGTCGCCGACGTCGAGCATCCCGGTGCCGTACGGCTCGATGGGCGGATAGCTGTCGCTCAAGGGGCGCATGGCGTCACGCTATCGGACCCCTGCGGTACGGCCTCGCCTTCGTGGCGCCTGCGGGGGTGGCCTACCCAACTACGTTCACGGCGAGGGCAGTTGGCTGACTTGGTCACCGTGGCGCGCCACTGCCAGTGCGACGGATCACGCCGCGGTCGTCACCTCACACGGGCAAGGGCGGTATGCGAGTCCCAGCTCTTGATCGACCGCCTTGCTGGTGCGGGTGGCGGCGTCGCCGACCTCTTCCCAGGAGCCGTACTTGGCGTACAGCTGATCGGCGGTCGGGCCGAGCGGGTTGCCGTACTTCTCGATGTTGCGCGCTTCGAGCCGTGCGACCTCCTCGGGGCTCATGCCGGCCCGGGTGATGTCCTTGGCGTCATTGCGCATCCGCACCAGCCGCCTGGCGATCTCCTCCTCGCTCCGGCCCTCGGCGCGCATCTCACAGCGGGTGCGGTCCATTTCGCCGATCAGCGCGTGGTACTGCATGCGGACCTCGCGTGACTCCAGCCGCTCCTCGGGCGTCGAACGACGAATGTCGCAGACCACCTTCTCCGGACTGGTGCAGGGGCCGGTGCCCGGCGGGGCCTGGGACACCGGGGCAACGATGACCGAGCCACCGCACGGAGCGGCGAAGCAGTGCGGGGACAGCGGTGCCGCGACGGCGCCCGTCGTCGTGGCCAGAGCGGGCGCGAGTGCGGCGGCCGTGACGACCGCGGCCATGGCCGCCCGCCGGAGCAGCCGGGCGGCAAGAGAATGCTGTGACATGGCGGCATGTCTTGGCCGCACGGGCATCGACTACGCACGGTGCACGAGAGTTTCACCCTGACGCGCCGCGTACAGGAGTCCCGGCCGGGGCGGTATTGACGCCCCCACCCACCCGTCAAGTGGCGCTTCTTACCGTCCAGTTGTGGCCGGGAGAAGAGGGCGGGATGCGCAGGAGATGGCAGGAGAGCCCGTCAGGCAGCGGCAGAAAAGCCCGCCGTACAGCGGGAAATGACGTGCCGTCAGTTCCAGAGACGGGTGGTGACGACGCGGGGTGTGTCCGCGGGACGGTCGGCGGGGTAGGTCAGGGTGATCCGGGTGTAGTGCCACTGGCCGGGGTGGCCCGGGCGGTGCTGCGGTGCGTCGAGGCGCACCCGGACGCGGTAGCTGTGGAAGTGGCCCGCCGCGCAGTAGGGCCGGCAGTCGTTGACCATGTCCCGCCCCTCGGCCACCGCCGACTGCGGCTGCCAGCGCGACCAGCGAAGCGACGTAAGGACGTTGTTGCCGTCGCCGCACGCGAGCATGAAGGTGCCCGGGCGGACCTGTGGATGCTCGGCGCAGTCGACGACCGCCGCACCGGGCAGTGTCCGTGGTGCCGACGAGGCGGAGACCGGCGCCGATACACCGGCCACCGCGAGTGCTGCCCCGGCACAGACCAGAAATGCTGTTTTCGCGCGCTGAGCTCGCATACCCGCTCCTCAACCGCTTCGTATGCGTACGCACCGGCTGCGACGCGGGGCCGGCACTCGGTCGGGGGCCGGCGTTCCCGCGGGGCGGTCGTGCTCTTTCCCCGCCACGCTACGACCGTGACGCGGGACGACGCCACCCTAGAAGGTCACAAACGTGCAACACGGAAAATACGCACAATGAGGGATATGCGAGGCGCTCTGGCGGCCTCACGAGGCACCCGTGAGGCCGCCGTTCCGGCCCTCCCCTACCCGGTCAGCGCACCTGCGCCGCGAACGCCGCATACGCCCGTTCGTCGAAGAGCACGAACCGGACCTCTTCGACGGCCGTTTCCGCTGCCCGCACCGCCTCCACCGCGATCCGTGCGGCGTCCTCCAGCGGCCATCCGTAGACGCCGGTGGAGATGGCCGGGAACGCGACCGTGCGGGCGCCCAGTTCGTCGGCCACCCGGAGCGCTTCGCGGTGGCAGGAGGCCAGCTGGTCGCTGCGGTCCTCGGACGTGGAGTGGACCGGGCCGACGGTGTGGATGACCCAGCGGGCGGGCAGTCGGCCGGCGGTGGTGGCGACGGCCTGGCCGGTGGGCAGGCCGCGGCCGTAGTGGGAGGCGCGCAGGGCGCGGCACTCGGCCAGGATGTCCGGGCCGCCGCGCCGGTGGATGGCGCCGTCCACTCCCCCGCCGCCCAGCAGCGAGGAGTTGGCGGCGTTCACCACGGCGTCGACGGCCTGTTCGGTGAGGTCGCCCTGGACGAGGGTGAGGCGGGGAGCATGGGCTGCGGCGCGGTCGGCACTCATGGGACGAGCCTAGGACGCGGAGCCGCTCGGGTCAGCGACGGTTCGCGCGCAGGCGACGCCAGACCGCCTTGGCGGCGTAGTGGCCCGACATACCGTGGACGCCGGGGCCGGGTGGGGTGGCCTGGGAGCAGAGGAAGACCGCGGGGTGGGCGGTCTCGTAGGGGACGCGGGCGAGCTTGGGGCGGATGAGCAGGCGCAGGCCGGCCGCGGAGCCGGTGGCCGTGTCGCCGCCGACGTAATTGGCGTTGCGGGCGGCGATCTCCGGCGGGCCGGCGACCGCGCGGGCCAGCACGAGGTCGCGGAAACCGGGGGCGAACCGTTCGATCTGCCGCTCGACGAGCTCCGTGGCGTCGCCCTCCCAGCCGTTGGGGACGTGGCCGTACGCCCAGAAGACGTGCTTGCCCTCGGGGGCGCGGGTGTCGTCGATCAGACTGGGCTGCGCGGTGATCAGGAACGGGACGGACGGGTCCTGGCCGTGCACGGCGGCGCTGAGCGCGGCGCCGATCTCGGTGCTGGTGGGGCCGATGTGGACGGTGCCGGCCCGGCGGGCGGCCGGGGCCGTCCAGGGCACCGGCTCCGCCATGGCGTAATCGATCTTGAAGACGCTGGGGCCGTACGTGACGTCGCGGTAGGCGTTGCCCAGGCCGGCGATCCGGGCCAGCGCGGTCGGCGAGGTGTCGAAGACGTACGCGCGGGCCGGCGGCAGGTCGTCCAGCCGCTTGACCTCGAAGTCGGTGTGCACCGCCCCGCCGTGCGCCCGCAGCAGACCGGCCAGCGCGTCGGAGATGGCCTGCGAGCCGCCGCGCGCCACCGGCCAGCCGTTGGCGTGCGCGGCGAGCGCGAACATCAGGGCGATGCCGGACGTCCCCAGCCCGCCGAGCGGCGAGACGGCGTGCGCCGCGAGGCCGGCCATCAAGGCGCGGGCCTTCTCGCCCTGGAAGCGGCGGTTGAGGAGGGTGACCGGCTGCGCGGCGACCAGGCCGAAGCGGGCGTAGGTCAGCGGGTCGGAGGGGACCCCGAGCCACTGCGTCCGCAGGAAGTCCTGGGCCATGGCGTCCCACCTGCCGATGAACGGCGCCACCAGCCGGCGGTACGCGCCGGCGTCGCGCGGGCCGAACGACATCGCGGTCTCGCCGACGGAGTGCGCGAGCACCGCGGCCGTACCGTCCGGGAAGGGGTGCGCCATCGGCAGCTCCGGGTGCACCCACTCCAGGCCGTAGCGATCCAGCGGCATCTTCGTGAAGGCCGGCGAACCGGCGCCGGTCGGGTGCACCGCCGAGCAGGGGTCGTGGCGGAATCCGGGGAGCGTCAGCTCCTCCGTACGGGCGCCGCCGCCGATGGTGTCGCGGGCCTCGAAGACCTCGACGGACATTCCCCGCCGGGCCAGTTCGACGGCCGCCGTCAGGCCGTTGGGTCCTGCCCCGATCACGACGGCATCGAGCATCCTCGGCACCTGCGCCACTCCCCTCACGTCCGACCCTCGTCGGTGAGGATCAGTTGGCGGCTGCCAGCAGTCCGAGGATACGCCGCGCGGTTTCGGCGTCCCGGGCCGCGGTGAAGGGCAGCGCATTGCCGCCGGTTATGCGGAACGGCCGGCCGGTGACCGTACCGCTGGCGCCGCCCGCCTCGTGGACCAGCAGCAGTCCGGCGGCGTGGTCCCAGGGGTTTTCCCAGCTGAAGGCCGTGGCGTCGAGGTCACCGCGGGCGATGTGCAGATACTCCAGGCCGGCCGAACCGCAGGGCCGGGGGGCGATCCCGCCGGTGTCGAGGGCGGCCAGCACTCGCTTCTGGTCGTTGTCGGTGAAGTCGTAGTGGGACGTCGCGACGTCCAGGATCGCGTCCGGGGCGGGGCTGCCGGTGCGCAGCGGGACGCCGTTCAGCTCGGCGCCGGCGCCGCGGCGGGCGACGGCCATCAGGCCGAGCGCGGGGGCGTACGTCCAGGAGGCGAGCACCTCTCCGCGGTGGGCGAGCGCGACGAGGGTGGCGAAGCCGGGGTCGCCGTGGACGAACTGGCGGGTGCCGTCGACCGGGTCGACGATCCAGACGGGGGCGTCGCCGTGCAGCGCGTCGAGCACGCCGGGGTCGGCGTGCACCGCTTCCTCGCCGACCACCAGGGAGCCGGGCAGCAGGGCGGTCAGCGCGACGGCCAGGTGCTCCTCGGCGCGCCGGTCGGCGGTGGTGACGAGGTCGTGCGGGCCGGTCTTCTCAAGGATGTCCTCGACGGCGAGCTGCCGGAAGCGGGGCATGATCTCGTCGGCCGCGGCACGGCGGATGGCGGCGTCGACGGCCGCCAGGTCCAGCCCGGACAGGTCCGGTGAGAGGGCCATGGGGGCGCCTGCCGCATCGGCGACCCCGGTGACCTCGATATCGGTCACCTCGGTACCGGTCACCTCGGTATCGGGGACATCGGTGACGTTCGTGATGGCAGCGGCATCGGTGCTGTTCGTGGTGTCTCCCGGTTCTTGGGTACGAAGTGCTTCGATCATGTGTCCATCGAACCACGAGCCACTGACACGGCAGCCGGCCGCAAGATGAACTCCGGGTGCCGCGGGGTGTACGGCCAGGTGCCGAGCTCAACGCCCGACCGCGTACCCCTGCATCCCGCGCGGGTTCGCCGCCGCGGACAGCACCCCGGTCTCCGGGTCCCGCGCCACCGCGCACAGCCGCCCCTCGGACCATGCGTCGCCGACCGTGACCAGATGGCCACGCCGGCGCAGCGCCTCGACCGTCGCCGTGCCGATCCGGGATTCCACGGTCACGCTGCCCGGCCGCATCCCGCGCGGGAAGAAGGATCCCGGGAAGGAGTCGTTGTGCCAGTTCGGGGCGTCGATGGCGCCCTGCAGGTCGAGGCCGCCGCGGACCTCCGGGCGCAGCGCCGCCGCCAGGAAGAAATGCAGCTGCCACTGGTCCTGCTGGTCGCCGCCCGGTGTGCCGAAGGCCATCACCGGCACGCCGTCGCGCAGCGCCAGGGACGGGGTGAGGGTGGTGCGGGGGCGGCGCCCCGGGGTGAGCGAGTTCGGCAGGCCCTCCTCCAGCCAGGCCATCTGCAACCGGGTGCCGAGCGGGAAGCCGAGGGCGGGGACGACGGGGTTGGACTGCAGCCAGCCGCCGGAAGGGGTGGCGGAGACGAGGTTGCCCCAGCGGTCGGCGACGTCGAGATGGCAGGTGTCGCCCCGGGTGGCGCCCGTGCGGTCCACCTCCGGCGCGACGTCCGTGGGCACCCGGCCTCCTACGGTCGGCTCGCCCGCCCCGCTCACGGAAAGGCCGCTCACGGTCCCGGGAGCCGCCGGGCCGCCGTACCGGTCCTCGCCGGCCGCCACCGCCGTGGCGTGCTCGCTGAGCCGCGGGGTACGGCCGTCCGGGCTGCCGGGCCGCAGCTCGTACGAGGCGTGCTCGCCGATGAGCGCCCGGCGGGCGGCGTTGTACCCGTCGCCGAGCAGGGTGGCGAGCGGCACCTCGTCCGCATCGCCGTACCAGGCTTCCCGGTCCGCCATCGCCAACTTGCAGCCCTCGATGAGCAGATGGACGTACTCGGGACTGCCGTAGGTGGGCAACTCGGCGGGCAGCAGGGCGAGTTGCTGCAGGAAGGCGGGCCCCTGCGACCAGCCGCCCGCCTTGGCCACGGTCCAGCCGTTCCAGTCATGGGTGACCGGCGCCTCGTAGGTGGCGGAGAAGGCGGCCAGGTCGTCGCCGGTGAGGGTGCCGGCGTGCCGTTCGCCGGTGGTGTCCATGGCCGGGCGGGCCGCGAAGTCGGCGAGCGCCGCGCCGATGAAACCCTCGCGCCAGATACGGCGGGCCGCCTCGATCTGCGCCTCGCGCCCGGCCGAGGCGGCCTCGGCCTCCGCGAGGAGCCGCCGCCAGGTGGCGGCCAGCGGGCGGTTCCTGAGCAGACCGCCCGGGGCGGGCGCCGTCCCGCCGGGCAGGTAGATCTCGGCGGACGACGTCCACTCCGTCTCGAAGAGTTCCCGGACGGTTTCGACGGTCCGGCCGACCTGCTCGACGGCGGGGTGCCCGTGCTCGGCGTAGCCGATGGCGTACCGCAGGACCTCGGCGAGCGACTTGGTGCCGTGGTCGCGCAGCAGCAGCATCCAGGCATCGAAGGCCCCGGGGACGGCGGCGGCGAGCGGCCCGGTACCCGGCACGAGCGCCAGCCCCAGCGAGGTGTAGTGCGCCACGCTCGCCCCGGCCGGTGCCGGTCCCTGCCCGCACAGCACGCGCACCGGTCCGCCGGCGGGCGCCAGCAGGATCGGCACCTCGCCCGCGGGCCCGTTCAGATGCGGCTCGACCACATGCAGCACGAACCCGGCCGCGACCGTCGCGTCGAAGGCGTTGCCCCCGTCCTCCAGCACCGCCATCGCCGACTGCGAGGCCAGCCAGTGCGTACTGGAGACCATCCCGAAGGTGCCCTGAAGGGTGGGCCGGGTGCTGAACACGTCGCCGCAACTCCTCTTCTCTCCCACGTCCCGCGGACCCGCTCCGCCCCACTCCCGGCCAGAGCCCACCCGCGCCGACGCCCCCGATCCGTACCCGCCCACTCTCTCCGCATGTCGGCCTCCGGAACAGCCCCGCCCACCCCCAATTCGCTCGCCGACGGCCATCCCCGCTGCGTACCCTCGGCCCCATGAGCAGTAGTGGTGCAGGGGGCGGAGGCCGGACGCGGCGGGTGTTGGTGGGGATTCTGAGTGGGGCGGGGATTTCCACGGATTCCGGAATCCCTGATTACCGGGGGCCGAACGGGCTGTGGCGGCGGGATCCGGAGGCCGAGAAGCTCGTGACGTATGACGCGTACATGAGCGACCCGGAGATCCGGCGGCGGTCGTGGCAGATGCGGCGGGAGAGCCCGGCGTTCCGGGCGAAGCCGAACGTGGCGCACGAGGCGGTCGCACTGCTGGAGCGGTCCGGGACGCCGGTGCGGGTGATCACGCAGAACGTGGACGGGCTGCACCAGCTCGCCGGGATGCCCGAGCGCAAGGTGCTGGAGCTGCACGGGACGGTGCGGGCGGTGAAGTGCACCCGGTGCCATGCGCGGTCGTCGATGGCGGACGCGCTGGCGCGGGTGGCGGCCGGTGAGCCCGATCCGGACTGCCTGGTGTGCGGCGGGATCCTGAAGTCGGCGACGGTGATGTTCGGCGAGCGACTGGATCCGCAGGTGCTGGGGACGGCCCTGGGCGTGGCCAAGGCCGCCGAGGTGTTCATCGCCGTCGGGACCACGCTCCAGGTCCAGCCGGCGGCCTCGCTCGCCGGGGTCGCGGCGGAGCACGGAGCGCGGCTGATCATCATCAACGCCGAGCCGACGCCGTACGACCCGCTCGCCGACGAGGTCGTCCGGGAGCCGATCGGAACGGCCCTGCCCAGGTTGCTGGCGGGGCTGGCGGAGCGGGTGGAGTAGGGGGCCGGGAGTGGGAGCGGCGGAGTGGGCCGGTGGTCCGAGGAAGAGGAGCGGATGCGCGGGGCGCGCATCCCGGTGAGTACAAGGTGCCGGCCGGGAGGCTCGTGCTCGTCGACCTGGAGGCGGCCGCCCACCCCGCGGGTGTGGGGGTGGAACCGGCCGGCTGTGATCATCGGCCGCTTCCCGTCGCCGCGCAACGAGGTCGACGGAGCGGGCGCCGAACGGCACGGGGTGACCGTGGTGCGGCGGCCAGCGGGGGCGCCTGCGCAGCGGCCGGTGTCCCGGCCGGCCGGGACACCCACCGTCAGGCGGCCTCGGTCAGGATGCGGTTGACCAGGGTGGTGAGCTCGGCCGGGGTCACGGCGCCGGCGAACTCCTCCTCGTCGATGGCCACGCCGAACTCCCGCTCCAGCCTGCTCAATGTCTCCAGCATGGCCAGCGAGTCGTAGCCGAGTGCGGCGAACTCGACGTCCTCGGGGCGGCGGTCGGTCTCCATCGCGTCGCCGTCCCCGGCACACTCACGCATGATCTCCATCAGCCTGTCGGTCGTCAGCTGGTCCATGATCTCCATGTCTCCTGTCAGGTGCGGGCATGCGGGGCGGATGGGGTCAGCGCGGGCCCGTCACGACCAGGGCCGAGTTGAACCCCCCGTGCCCCCGGGCGAGGATCAGCGCCGTGGCGAGCCGGGCCCGGCGCGGGGTCGTCACGAGGTCGAGGGTGTGGTCCGGCAGCGGTCGTGAGACGTGCACGGTCGGGGGGATGACGCCCTCACGCAGCGCAAGGAGGGCCGTGGCCACGTCGACGGCGGGGCCTCCGGCGCTCAGCCGGCCGGTCATGGTCTTGGGCGCGGTGACCGGGACCCCGTGAGGGCCGAAGAGGGAGCGCAGCGCGTCGGCCTCGACGGCGTCCTCCTCCGGGGTGCCCGACGCGTCCGCGAAGACCACGTCGATCTCCTCGGGCCTGAGCTCCGCGTCGTCGAGGGCGGCCCGGACGGCCCGTGCGAGGTTCGCGGGGCGTCCCGAGCCGGGCGGCGGGTCGAAGGTGGCCGCGTAGCCCGCCATCCGTCCGTAGCGACGGCGTGCGCCGCGCGCCCGCGCGGCCTCCTCGCTCTCCAGGACGAGCAGGGCCCCACCCTCCCCGGGCACGTAGCCGGCGGCCTCGGCGTCGAAGGGCCGGTAGGCGAGGGCGGGATCGGACTCCCGACTCATCCTGGCGGTGCTGAGCTGGGCCACCCAGCCCCACGGGCAGGGGGATCCGTCGACGGCTCCGGTGAGCACCATCGGCTGTCCCCGGCGGAGCTGCCGGCGGGCCTCCCCAAGGGCGTCGAGGCCGCCTGCCTGTTCGGTGACCAGGGCTCCGGCGGGGCCGCGCAGTCCGTGCCGGATGGAGACCTGGCCGGTGTTGACGGCGTAGAACCAGGCGAAGGACTGGTAGGCGCTGACGTACTCGGGGCCCCGGCCCCAGAGGTTCTGCAGTTCCCGGTGGCCGAACTCGAAGCCGCCCGCCGAGGCGGCGGTGACGACGCCCACCCCGTACTCCGGGAGCAGGGCGGGGTCGAACTCGGCGTCAGCGAAGGCCCAGTCGGAGGCCACGAGGGCCATCCGGGTCATGTGGTCGGTCTGGGGCAGGAGCCGACTGGGCAGGTGCTCCTCCGGGACGAAGTCCGTGACCTCGCCGGCAAGTCGGCTGGGATAGCGCTCGGCGTCGAACCGGGTGACAGGGCCGATCGCCGAGGCGCCGCTCAGGACGTTCTTCCAGTGCTCGTCGTGGCCCAGTCCGGTGGGGGCAAGCAACCCCATCCCGGTGATGACCGTGTCCGCATTCACGCCGCCGCCCGGCCCCGTGCGTCGGGCCCGGACAGCACCATCGCGCTCTGGAAGCCGCCGAATCCGCTGCCGACCGTGAGGACGTTGTCGACCGGCAGGGAACGGGCCTCCAGGGGTACGTAGTCCAGGTCGCACTCGGGATCGGGTTCGCGCAGATTGGCGGTGGGCGGGACCACGTCATGCCGGATGGCGAGGGCGCAGGCGGCGATCTCCAGGGAGCCGATGGCGCCCAGCGAGTGGCCGATCATCGACTTGATGCTGCTGACGGGTGTCCGGTACGCGTGCTCCCCGAGGCTCGCCTTGAAGGCCGCGGTCTCGTGGCGGTCGTTCTGCTTGGTGCCCGAGCCGTGGGCGTTGACGTAGTCGATCGTGGACGGCTCTGTGCGGGCGGTGGCGAGCGCGACCCTGATCGCCTCCGCCATCTCCCGTCCGTCGGGCCGCAGACCGGTCATGTGGAAGGCGTTGCAGCGGGATGCGAACCCGGTGATCTCGGCGTACACCTCGGCCCCCCGGCGGCGGGCGTGCTCCCGCTCCTCCAGGACGAAGACGGCGGATCCCTCGCCGAGGACGAAGCCCCGGCGTGTGCGGTCGAAGGGACGGGATGCCTCGGCCGGCCGGTCGTTGTCGGGACTCGTGGCCTTGATCGCGTCGAAACAGGCCACCGTGATGGGCGAGATGGGCGCCTCGGTGGCCCCTGCCACCATCACGTCGGCCGTGCCCTCCGCGATCAGGTCGGCGGCCCGGCCCACCGCGTCGAGGCCCGAGGTGCATCCCGTCGACACCAGGGAGACCGGCCCTTCCGCCGCGATGCGGTCGTGGGCCACCTCGGCGGCGATGGAGCTGGGCACGAAGTAGTCGAAGAGATGCGGGACGGCGGAGGTGTGGTCGACGAGCCATCGCCTGCCGCCGTCGCTGACGACGGCGTACTCGTTCTCCAGACTCGTGGTGCAGCCGACCGCACTGCCGATGACCACCCCGATCCGGGACCCGTCCAGGGCCTCGCGGTCGATCCCGCTGTCCTCGATTCCCTCCCGTGCGGCGACCACTGCGAATTGCGTGGCCCGGTCCATTCGGCGAATCTGCCGGGGCGTGAGTCCCTCCGCCGAGGCGTCGAAGTCGCATTCCGCGGCTATTCGGGAACGATAGGGTTCGGGATCGAAAGCCGTTATGGCACGGGTGGCGGTGCGACCCGCCACCAGAAGTTCCCAGAACGGCTTCACGCCGATGGCACCGGGAGCCACGATTCCGATTCCCGTGATGACCGCACAGCGATTCGTCACTGCATTCATATGCGTCCCCCTCTACCGGTGCCCATAGCCCTGGCCATTGCGGCACAGAGACCTGTGTTGCCCACATCGGGAATGTCCACGGAGTGAGCGTGCACGGAATGGCTCGCATTCGACTCAATGGCGATCGGAGGAGCGCGGAGAGACTTAACACGGCGGCGGAAGGGTGTCGGTCGACCCGGATAGGAGCGCCGCGGAACGGCTCCTCCGTTAGAGTCCTGCTGGAGGAACGCTGGAGCCGGGACGCCGGGTGGGGTGCGAATCGGCCGATCTACCTGAATCGACCCTACGGCTGAGGGACGCCCGACCGCGCCGGCGGGGCACCCCGGAAGGCGATGAACCCGCCAAGCTTGACGGGAAATGGTGCCTCATACATAGGCTCCCGGCATAAGCCGGAGGCAGCAACCCACCAGTTCGCAGCTGCCGAATACCGGCTCGGCGAGCGGCCGCCACGGGATCGAATATTCGCCATTCTTCGACGAACGCAGCACTACGGGAACTTTCCCGGATGCGAGTCAAGACTCGGCAAAGTGGACATTCCGTCTGTCCTTCATCGATTCCCCGACCTCCTTCACCCCTCGCCCCAACATTGACCAGTCGATCTCAAGGCCATAACGTGCTGATCGGCCGACGGAGAGGACGCCCGCACGCTTGGCGACCACATGCCGTGCGCGGCTCTGCTGACACGGGGGTAAACATCTTGGAGTTCCGGCTTTTAGGTCCCGTCGAAATCCTCCGGGGGGGCCGAAACATCATGCCGACCGCGCCCAAGCCGCGCCAGGTCATATCCCTGCTCATGCTGCGGCACAACACCGTGGTACAGGCGTCCGAGCTGATCGACGAGCTATGGCCCGAGCTCCCGCCCCCGAGCGCGGTGACCACCCTTCAGACGTACATTTACAAGTTCCGCAAGCTCCTTCTGAAACAGGGGCTCGGGAACCTGCTCGAGACACAACCGGGCGGATACAGCCTCACCATTCCGCCGTCGAGTCTGGACGTAAGCATGTTCGAGAGGCAGGCGGAGGAAGGCCAGGAACTTCTCCAACGAGGCGACTCCGCAGCAGCTTTGGCATGCTTCGAGCGGGCCCTGGCCCTGTGGCGCGGACCCGCGCTCGCCGACGTCGAGACAGGGGGCCGGCTCCTCTCGTACGTGACCCGCCTGGAGGAGCTGCGCTTCCGCATCCTCGAACTACGGATCGAGGCCGATCTGGAGAACGGCAGGCATCGCGAACTCATCAGCGAGCTCAAGGCGTTGGTGCTGGCCCATCCGTTGCACGAACACCTCCACGGACTGCTGATGGTGGCCCTGCACAGGTCCGGCCGGCGGCACGAGGCGCTGGAGGTCTACCAGACTCTGCGGCAGAAGATGATCGACGAACTCGGCCTCGAACCCGGCAAGGAACTCGCCCGCCTTCAGCACACCCTGCTGTCCGACTCACCCTCCGAGCCCCAGGAGCCCCCGCGACGGCCGAGGACCACGTCCGCCGTGCCGCCGGACCCTGCCGCTGCCCCGGCAACCCCGGCCCCCGCGCACGCGGATGCCCCGGTGGGTGAATCCCCCGTACCCTTCGCTCCCCTGCTGCCACCGGAGCGTCCGCTCGCGCCCGTCCCCGCGCCAAGGCCCATAGTCCCGCCCTCGTCCGGCTCCGTGGCCACGCCACCGCCAGGACCACACCTTCCCGCGCCCAGTGCCGGTGCCGCTCCGGTCCCCGCCCGACTGCCCTCGCCGGTCGCCGTGCGGGAGTCGATAGGAACACCAGCCCAACTGCCGGCCGGGCTTGCAGGGTTCGTCGGCCGCACCGACGTCCTCAAGGAACTGGAAGCGGCGCTGTGTGAGCCCGAGGGACCGGCGGCCGACGGCACGGCGGCTCACATAGGAGTCGTGACCGGTCCCCCGGGCGTCGGCAAGAGCGCGTTGGCCGTCCACCTGGCGCACACGCTCCGCCCGCACTTCCCCGACGGGCAGCTCTACGCGGACATGCGCGGCTCCGCCGCCGAACCGCGCAACCCCTCCGAGGTGCTCCGCGGCTTCCTGCGGGCCCTGGAGGTCCCGACCTCGCGCATTCCGGAAGGCCTGGAGGAGTGCGGGGCGCTGTTCCGGTCCCGCACGGCGGGGCGCCACGTGCTGGTGCTCCTGGACGACGTGGCGTCCTCGGCCCAGATCCGGCACCTGCTGCCCGCGGACCCGCGCTGCGCGCTGCTCGTGACCGGCCGCCGGCGGATGACCGCCCTGGTAGAGGCCGAGCGGGTCGAGCTGGGGCCGCCCTCCGCGAAGGAGGCACTGGAGATCCTCGCGGTCCTGGCCGGCCGGCAGCGGGTGGACCGGGAACCGGAGGCCGCACACCGGACCGTCGAACTGCTCGGCCGCCACCCGCTGGCCCTGCGGTGCGTGGGCGGCAGACTCGCGGCCGGGCCGGGGCTCTCACTGTCGGCGCTCGCGGACCGGCTGGAGGCCGCGCCCCGGATCCTCGACCTTGCCCGGCTCGGCGAGCTGGATGTGCGCTCCCGGTTCGCCGCGAGCTACGCGGGCCTCAGCCACCAGGAGCAGGGGGTCTTCCGGCTGCTCAGCATGCTGGGCGAGACGCCCTTCACCGCGTCACAGGCGGCCGAGCTGCTGAGCCGGCCGGTGCGGGAGCTGGAGTCCGTCCTGGAGGTCCTCGCCGACAACCACCTGCTGGCCACCGATCGTTGCGCCGACGGCATTGGACGCTACGTCTTCGACCGGCTGACCCGGGCCTACGCCAAGGAGCGCCTTGAGGAGACGCTCGCCGCGCCGCCCGTGACCGAGGAGGTGGGGGTCAGGTGAGCGGGGTTCACGCCGGTGGTCAGCGGGTGTCGAGGCGTCCTCCACAGGCCGCTGCCAGGCTCCCCGGCACAGGTCCGCAGGTGTCGGACGGAGACGACGAACAAAGGGGTGGACCAGCCCATGCCCAGCGGCGAGCAGCAGGAGTCCAACGTTGTCGGTGAGGCCGGGCCGGTCGGGCGCGGTCCTGAGGTGACCTTCGTCAACAGGTTCACCGTCCACGGGACTCCGGAGGAGTTCGAGGAGGTGTTCGCCCGGACCTCCGCCTTCATGGCGCGGCAGCCCGGATTCGTCCGGCACAGCCTGCTGCGGGAGGTGGACGAGCCGGCCGCATACGTGAACCTCGCCGTGTGGACCGACCGGGCGTCGTTCCAGCGGGCGGTGCGGCAGCCCGGGTTCGCGCCGCACGCCGCCGCCCTGCGGGAACTGAGCCGGAGCGAGAACGGGCTCTTCACCGCCCGTCTGTCGGTGACGGCGGCCGAAGCCCGGCGGACCTGAGCCGCCGCCATGCGTGGCGAAGAAGCCGTTCAGGACAGGGACTTGAGGACCTCTCGGAGGGCCTCGACGCCCCTGTCCTGCGCTTCCGGGGCCAGTGAGGGGTACATGGGCAGCGAGAAGATCTCGCGGGCCAGCCGCTCGGTCACGGGCAGGGAGCCCTCCCGGTAGCCGAGGTGTGCGAAGCCGGTCATGGTGTGGATCGGCCAGGGGTAGCTGATGTTCAGCTCGATGTCCCGCTCCCGCAGCGCCTCGATGATCTCGTCCCGACGCGGGTGGCGCACCACGTACACGTAGTGGACGTGCTCGTTGCCCGGGGCGGTCTCCGGGAGGACGAGTTCGGTGTCGCCGAGCCCTTCGGCGTACCGCCGGGCGATCTCCCGACGGGCCATCACATAGGCGTCGAGTCGCCGGAGTTTGCGGCGCAGGATCTCGGCCTGGACCTCGTCGAGGCGGCTGTTGTGGGCCGGCAGCTCGGTGACGTAGTAGCGCTCCTCCATGCCGTAGTAGCGCAGCCGGCGCAGCCGGCGGTCCACCTCCTGGTCGGAGGTGAGGACCGCGCCGCCGTCGCCGTACGCGCCGAGGACCTTCGTCGGGTAGAAGGAGAAGGCGGCAGCGGTGCCCATGGTCCCGGCCGCACGGTCGTGGTGACGGGCACCGTGGGCCTGGGCACAGTCCTCAAGGACGGCCAGGCCGTGCCGTGCGGCCAGTTCCTCCAGGGGGGCCATGTCGACGCACTGGCCGTAGAGGTGGACCGGGAGGAGGCAGCGGGTGCGCGGGGTAATGGCGGCCTCGACCTGGGAGACGTCCATGAGGTAGTCCTCGCGCACGTCGACGAAGACCGGGGTGGCGCCGGTGCCGACGATCGCGACGACGGTCGGTGCGGCGGTGTTGGAGACGGTGATCACCTCGTCTCCGGGCCCCACCCCGAGGGCCTCCAGGCCTAGTTTGACGGCGTTGGTGCCGTTGTCCACGCCGACGCAGTGCCGGGCTCCGTTCCAGGCGGCGAACTCCTCCTCGAAGGACCGGACGCTGCCGGCGAGGACCAGCCGACCGGAGCCGAAGACGGTGTCCACCGCGTCGAGAATGTCCGCGCGTTCTGCCGCGTACTCGTCCAGATATCCCCATACACGAAGGGTCACAGGTATTCTCCATTTCCGCTCGGATGGGCACCGAGTTCAGCGGATCCGACTCGTATCCAGCTCGATTGCGCCTCGACCCGGGATTCTCATCCTTGTACCTGCCGATATCGCATTGATAGCATCGCGTCCATGAAAGGAATCATTCTGGCAGGAGGCACGGGAAGTCGTTTGCATCCGATCACGCTGGCCGTTTCCAAACAGCTCTTGCCGGTCGGCAACAAACCGATGATCTACTATCCGCTCTCCGTGCTGATGCTGGCGGACATCAGAGACATCCTCGTCATCACCACCCCTCACGACCTGCCGCAGTTCCGGCGCCTCCTCGGTGACGGCAGCCATCTGGGGCTGTGCATCGACTACGCGGAGCAGCCCAAGCCGAACGGGATCGCGGAGGCCTTCGTCATCGGCGCCGACCACATCGGGGACGATTCCGTGGCCCTGGTGCTGGGCGACAACATATTCCACGGCAATTCTTTCTCCGAAGTGCTCAAGAAAGAGCAGGAGGAGCTGGACGGGTGCCTTCTGTTCGGTTACGAGGTGCACGATCCCGAGCGGTACGGGGTCGGCGAGACCGACGGGGACGGAATTCTGATATCCATCGAGGAGAAGCCGGAGAGGCCCCGTTCGAACCGTGCGATCACAGGTCTCTACTTCTACGACAACGACGTGGTGGGGCGGGCCGCGGCCCTGCGCCCCTCAGCCCGCGGCGAGCTGGAAATCACCGATCTGAACCGTATGTACATGGAACACGGGCGGGCCCGGCTGCGGGAGCTCGGCCGGGGCTTCGCCTGGCTGGACACCGGGACCCCCGAGTCGCTCCTCCAGGCGGCCCAGTACGTACAGACCCTGGAGGAGCGGCAGGGGGTGCGGATCGCCTGCGTCGAGGAAGTGGCGCTCCGGAGGGGGTTCATCGGTCCTGATGAGTGCCACCGGCTGGGTGCCCGGCTCGGGAACTCGGACTACGGCCGCTACGTGATGGCCATCGCCGGCGAGCACTCCTCCTCCGTGTGAGTGCCCCGGGCACCTCAGGGGCGGCGCGCGACGAACAGCCCCCGTGCCGTCCACTCCGGCCGGATGTACTCGGCCGGGCACCCGGCGTCGGCGAAGGCCGACAGGTACTCGTCCAGGGTGAACAGGGTGAGGAGGTCGACCTCGGTGAACTCCCGGATGCCACCGGCCTCGCCGATCACGAACCGCACCTCCATCCGCGTCGTCCGGCCCTCGCGGGTGGAGTGCGAGATCCGGGCGACCGTCCGGTGCTCGTCGCTCGCCAGGTCACCGGCCACGTAACCGTCGAGGAACCGTTCGGGGAACCACCAGGGTTCGACGACGAGCACCCCGCCGGGCCGCAGGTGGCGAGCCATGGCGGCGACCGTCGCCCGCATGTCGGTCAGCGTCCTCACGTACCCGATCGCGGTGAACAGGCACACCACGGCGTCGTAGGTGCGACCGAGGTCGAAGCCGCGCATGTCGCCCTGGTGCAGCGGCACTCCGGGGAGCCTGGCGGCTGCGCGCTCCAGCATGGCCGGGGAGAGTTCGAGGCCCTCAGTGTGAGCGAAGAGGCCAGCGAAGGCCTCCAGATGGGCACCGGTGCCGCACGCCACGTCCAGCAGGGAGTCGGCGGCGGGCAGCCGGTTCCTGATCAGGCGGGTGGTCTCGGCGGCCTCGGCGGCCCAATCCTTGCCGCGGGCGCGATAGACCAGCTCATAGACGTCCGCCAGGTCGTGGCCGTACATCGGCCTCCTTCGGGTATGGGCCCGGGACCGGGCACGGGTGGGCCAGGTGTCGGACGGCTCATTCGTCGACGAGGGCGACCGCGCGGGTCCAGCCCGCACCGGCGCCGGCGATCTTCACAGGGAAGCAGGACACCTGGAAGCCGTACGGGCCCGGCAGCGCCTCCAAGTTGGCCAGGCGTTCGATCTGGCAGTACTCGCGGTCCCTGCCGATCATGTGTGCGGGCCACAGCACGTCACGGTCCCCGGTGGCCCGGTAGCGGGCGATGATGTCCCCGAAGGGGGCGTCCAGGCTGAACGCGTCCGTGCCGATGACCCGGACGCCGAGGTCGAGGAGGAGATGGACGGCGGGGCCGTCGAGCCCCGCGAAATCGGTGAAGTACCGCTCGGTCCCCCGGTGGCGCTGTGCTCCGGTGCGCAGCAGGACGATGTCCATCGGGCTCGGGGGACGGCCGATGCGGGCGAACTCCCTCTCCAGCCGCTCCGCGCCGATGACGCCGGTGGGCGCGTCGGTCAGGTCCAGCACCATGCCGGGGCGCAGGAACCAGTCCAGCGGCATCCGGTCGATGTGTCTGGGCACGCCGTCGCCGTAGCCCGCCCGGGAGCCGTAGTGAGAGGGCGCGTCCACGTGGGTGCCGGTGTGGGTGGTGAGCGTGACGCGGTCCAGGGAGAGGAACTCGCCGTCGGGCAGCTCCTCGGGGGCGAAGGATATGCCGAAGTGGGTACGCATCTCCTCGCTCATGTGCAGGGCGCCCTCCCGAGGGGTGAGGACGTGGTGCTCCACGGGGTCGGGTTCCCAGAGCGCCGCGTCCACCGCCGAGGACAGGTCGATAAGCCTCACGGCATACCTCCAGGGGGTCGGGACGGGATTCAGGGTCGGCATCCTCCCGGCCGGGGCCGGAGCAACGGTCGAGCCGGGCTGGAGGCCGGGGCCCCGTCGCGGTACGAGTCCGGTTCCAAGGGCGCGCGCGAGCATCGGCGGCAGCCGCCCGCAACCGGCGGGCGAGGAGGGAGATCCGTGAACGAGACCTTCAGCCCGGGGTACGCGTCGCTGTGCGCCGACATCCAGCGGTTCCACGCCCGGCAGATGCAGCTGCTGGACTCGGGCGACGCCGAGGCGTGGGCCGCCACCTTCACCGAGGATGGCCTGTTCGCTCCGCCGTCGCTGCCCGAGCCGGTCCGCGGACGTGCCGCACTGGCGGAGGGGGTCCGGTCCGCTCACGCGGACCTCGCCGCCGGGGGCGAGGTCCGCCGGCACCTGCTGACCACGGCCGCGGTGGAGGGCCCCGGAGCGGACGGCTCGGTGCGGGTGCGGTCGTACGTGCAGGTGGTGGCGACCCGACGGGACGAGGCGCCACGTCTGCTGATGATGTGCGTGTGCGACGACGTCCTGGTCGTCGAGGACGGGGAGTGGCAGGTGCGCGAGCGGTACGTGACCCGCGACGACCGGCCCTGAGGGGAACGGTTCGAGGCCTGGGCGGGACGTCGCGGTGACGTCCCGCCCGGCCCTCGCGCGTGGTGTGGGTCCGCGTCGTCAGCGGACCGTGTCGGCGGAGACGACAGCGGGTCGGGGGAAGGGCAGGATGAACCGGCCTCCGGAACGCAGGAAGTCCGCCTCCTTGCGGAGGATCTCGTCGGCGTAGTTCCACGCGAGCATGAGGTAGACGTCGGGCGGGTCGTTCCGTGCGTGGCCGGGGCTGCGGACCGGGATGTGCGTGCCGGGCAGCACCTTGCCCTGCTTGAGCGAGGTGGTGTCGGTGCAGTAGGCCACCTCGTCGGCCCCGAGGCCGCAGATGTTGAGGATCGTGGTGCCCTTGGCCGAGGCCCCGTAGCCGGCGACTCGCTTGCCCTCCGCGAGCAGGGAGCGCACCAGCCCGGGCAACTCTTCGCGGACCACCCGGACGCCCCGGGCGAACTCCCGGTAGGCGGCGTCGGAACCGAGCTCGGCCCGCTCCTCCGCCGCGATCAGCTCGCCGACCGTGTCGGTGACGGGGCGCCGGGCCTCGGGGCGGCCGACGAGGACCAGCAGGGAGCCGCCGTGGACCGGGAGCCGCTCCGCGTCGAAGAGCTTCAGTCCGTGCCCGGTGAAGAGGGTGTCCAGGGTGCGGACGAGGAAGTACGACAGGTGCTCGTGGTAGATGGTGTCGAACGCGTACTTCTCCAGCAGGTCGACCGCGTAGGGGACTTCGACGGCGAATACCCCGTCGGGGGCGAGCAGCGCGCGCACCCCGGCGAGTACCCCGGCGAGGTCGTCGATGTGGGCGAAGACGTGGCGGCCGAGGATGAGGCGCGCGGCGCCGTGGGAGCGGTGCACGGCCCCGGCGGTGGTCTCGGTGAAGAACTCGGGCAGGGTGTGTATGCCCTGCTCGTTGGCGACGGCCGCCAAGTTGCGGGCGGGGTCCACGCCGAGCACCCGGGCGCCGTTGCGGGCGAAGGCGGCCAGCTGCTGGCCGGTGTTGCTGCCGAGCTCCACCACCAGGTCCCCGGCGGAGAGCCCGGCGCGCTCCCTGCAGGTGGTCGCGACGAACTCCATGTGGCGGGTGATGGTCTCCGAGTCGGAGGTGACGTAGCTGTACGTCCGGTACATCACCTCGGGGTCGACGACGTGCGTGACGCTCATCAACCGGCAGGAGCGGCAGGAGATCACGCCCAGCGGGTAGGCGGGCTCGTCCTCGTATGAGTCGGCGGGCTCCAGGAACGCGTTGGCCAGCGGCACGTCTCCGAAGGAGACCACGCGCTGCCAGTCCGACGCGGCGCACACCCGGCAGTTGGTGACGGGCCGTAGGTTCTCCGTGGTCATACCCGGACCTTCCTCTCCGCGATCGGCGCCGGCTCCCCCGGCAGCAACAGGCTCTGCAGGCAGGCCACCAGGCTGCGGGCCTGGATGTTGAGGTAGTGGCTGTGCCGCAGCAGCTCGACGAGCTGGTGGACGGTCATCCACCGGTAGTGGGGATCGTCGGGCGGGACGTCGAGGTCGGTGTCGACGATCAGGTAGCGGTTGCGCGCGTGGTGGAAGCGTCCGCCTTCCTCCGAGAGGACGGAGCGAAAGCGGACCCGCGCGGGATCCGCGCCCTCCACCGCGTCGAGGTAGCGCGGCCGCGCGCTCCTCGGCAGGTGCTCATAGGAGGCGGGGGTGCACTGGACCGTGGGGGCCAGTTCCACCACGTCCATATAGCCCGCCTCGACCCGGGCGTTCATCAGCACGTGCAACACCCCGTCGATGGACCGGGTGAGGAAGGCGACGACGCCGGTGCCGTGCGGTTCGATCATCGGCTGGGACCAGCGGGCGACCTCCCGGCCGCCGGCCTCCACGCGGACGCCGATGACGTCGAAGAAGGCCCCGGAGGCGTGCGAGATCCGCTCCGGGGTGCGGTGCCAGTCGGGCAGCCGGGCCAGCGGGACGCGGCGGGTCCGGATCTCCGTGCGGGTCCGGGCCTCGGTGATCCAGCTGAGGACGGCGCCCAGCGGGTGCCGGGCCTCGGCGGAGGGGTCGCAGGAACGGAAGAGGGCCTCCCGGAAGGGGTCGTCGGGCGCCCCGAGCTCCCGGGCGAGTTCCGCGTGGGCGAAGGGGAGGCAGGACAGGACCGTACGGGCGTCCATGTTGACCGTGTCGTCCTCGGCGAGGAGCCGGTGGAGCTGGCCGAGGGTCAGCCAGTGGAAGCCCTCGTGGACCTCCACCTCTCCCTCGGCCTCGACGACCATGTTCCGGTTCCGTTTGTGGTGGAAGGCGGAGCCCTGTTCCGACTGCCGTACGTCGACGAGGGAGCCCCGGGAGCCGGGTTCGCGGAACCGGTCCAGGTACGGCACAGGGCGGCCGCCGTGGACCCCGGTGTAGTTGCTGCGGGTCGCCTGGACGGTCGGGGAGATCTGCACGCCGTTGGCGTTGCCGGGTTCGACCTTGGCCTGCATCAGGCAGTGCAGGACGCCGTCGAACTCCTTGACCAGGATGCCCAGGACCCCGACCTCGGGCTGGTTGATAATGGGCTGGCTCCAGGCCGGTACCGGCCCGGCGGGCATCCGCACCTCCAGGCCCTCCACGGTGAAGAAGCCGCCGGTGTGGTGGCGCAGGTTGCCGGTGTCGGGCTCGGTCTCCCAGCCGGGGAGCTCGTCGAGCCGGACCCGTTCGACCCGGGTGAAGGTACGGCTGGCGGCCCTGGCGTACCAGTCGTGGAACGCCGAGTGCGGGGTGTGCCCGCCGTCGCGGGCCCGCGCCGACGCGGCGACGCGCAGCGGGGTCGCGGCGCGTGTCAGGGGTTCTGTCATGACTGCTCCACTGGGTGGTCCGCGCGGGACGCGTCCCACATGTCCTTGATCGATTCGGGCAGCTCCACGGCCGGGCGCCATCCCAGTAACCGGGCCGCGCGGCGGATGTCGGCCCGGGTCCAGTCGCCGCCCCGCGAGTCGACGGGCGCGGCCCGGAGCCGAACGGCGCCCGGAGGCGGTCCGGCGGCGGCGACGAGCAGGTCGAGCAGGTACGCCACCGGTACGGCCTCCCCGCGGCCCACGTTGATCACCTGCCCGGCGACGGGGCGGATCGCGGCCGCGAGGACGGCGGCGGCCAGGTCCCGTACGTCCAGGAAGTCCCGGTGGGCGTCGGCCACGGTCAGCTCGGCCGGCTGTTCGGGGGTGGCGGTACGCAGCCGGCGGACGGCGGCGCCGAGGAACCCGACCCCCGCCGCCTCCGGACCGCAGAGGTTGACGACGCGGAGCACCACACCGTCCACGAGGCCCGCCCGGCTGGCACGGAGGACAGCCTCGGCTCCGGCGAGTTTGCTGCGCCCGTAGGCGGAGACGGGGCGGGCCGGGCGGGTCTCCTCGACGGCGGTGCCGGCGGGCAGCGGACCGTACTCGTGGACGGATCCGATCTGCACGAAGCGGGTCCTGCCCGGCGCCCGGGCGAGCGCAGCGAGCAGGTTCTCCACGAGGTGGACGTGGACCCGCTGGTTCTCCTCTTCGCCGGTGACCCAGCCGCCGGTCGAGTTGACCACGGTGTCCACGTGGGCCGCGGCCAGCAGAGCGGCGAGTTCGCCGGGGTCGGCGGCGGCCGCGTCCAGGGCGAGGAAGCGGTTGCCGGTCGCGTACGGGGGCCGGTGCCGCGCCACTTCGAGGACCGGCCGGCCCGCGCGGACGAACGCGGCGGTCACCGCGCGGCCCACGCAGCCCGTCGCGCCGAACACGGCGACGGCGGACTCCCGGCCGGCGGTCACCGGGCCGGGCCGCCGCACAGCGCCCGTTCGATCTCCAGGCACCGGCGGTAGTCCGGGAGAGTGCCGGACTTCTCCGCCGTCTCCAGGGTGGGCGCGGCAAGGTCCCGCTCCGACATGACCGGCTCGAAGTCCGTCGGCAGGGGAAGTTCGAGAACCGGGTCGAAGACGGAGAGCGCCAATTCGTTCTCGGGCACGTACTCCCCGGAGAGCATGTACGACATCACCGTCCGGTCCTCCAGCGCCACGAATGCGTGGGCCACGCCGACGGGGAAGTAGACGGCTCGGAAGTCCTCCTGGTCGAGCAGGACGGTCTCCGAGCGCCCGTAGGTGGGCGAGCCGACCCGGACGTCGATGACGATGTCCAGGGCCCTGCCCCGCGCGCAGTACACGTACTTGGCGATGCCTGGAGGCGTGAGAGTGTAGTGGGCGCCCCGGATCGTTCCGCGCCGGGAGAGACTGTGATTCGTCTGGGCCACAGGGAACAGCGGGTGCCCCAGGGCCTGTCGGGCGGCCGTCTCCTGGAACGGGGAGACGAAGAGCCCCCGTTCGTCGGTGAAGATCTTCGGCCGGAACTCGAACGCGCCGTCCACGGCGAGCTGTCGCGACTGCATGACACCGTCCTCGGTTGCTTGTGGTGGTGCCGGCCTGGCCGGCGGCGTTCCGCGGTCAGAGGACGCGGACCTCGGGCACGTACACGATCCAGCGGCCCCCCGACTCCCGGAACAGCCGCTCCTTCGCCATGATCTCCTCGGCGTGGTTCCAGGCGAACAGCACCGCGTAGTCCGGGTAGGGGTGGGCCAGGGCCTCGGTGGGGCGGACCGGGATGTGCGAACCGGGCATGAGCTTCCCGTGCTTGGCCGGGGTCACGTCGTACACCCAGGCGATCGAATCGGGGCCGATGCCGCAGAAGTTGGTCACGGTGGCGCTCTTCGCCGTGGCGCCGTAACCGACGATCGTCTTGCCGTCCGCGCGCAACTCGCCCAGGAGTGCGGTCAGATCGGTGCGGACGCGTTCGACCCCGGCAGCGAAGGTGTCGAAGACTTCGGGGGTGCCGATCCCTCTGCGGTCCTCCTCGGCGATCAGATCGGCCACGGCCGGGCTCGGCGTGCCCCGGCCCGCCCGCTTCAGGGTGTAGCGGAGCTCGCCCCCGTGCACCGGCAGCCGTTCGACATCGACGACCTCGAAGCCGAAGCGTGCGGCGGCGGCGCTCACCGAGCGCACGGTGAAGAAGTAGAAGTGCTCGTCGTAGATCTGGTCGAAGGAGGTGCGCTCCAGGATGTCACCGAAGTAGGGGTCCTCGAATACGAAGGCGCCGTCCGGTGCGAGCAGCGTGTCGAGACCCCGGAAGACGGAGTCCAGGTAGGGGATGTGGCAAATGGTGTTCGCCGAGTAAACCAGGTCTGCCGGGCCGTCGGCGGCCACGATCGCGGCCGCCGTCGCCTCTTCGAAGAACTCGCTGAGGACCCGTACCCCCTGCTGACGGGCGAGTTCGGCGACACCGCCGGAGGGCTCGACGCCCAGGTGCCGGATGCCCTCCTTCGCCAGGGCCCGCAGCATCACCCCGTCGTTGCAGCCGATCTCCACGACGAAAGGGTCGGGGCCGCGCAGGTGTTCACGGAAGAGGCGTCCGGCGGTCTGCTCGAAATGGCGTCGCATGTGGGCCGAGCCGGACGAGTGGTAGGGGTAGGCCTCGTGGAACATCCGGTCCCGGGCGACCTCGTCCAGGAGCTGGATCATGCCGCAGGACTCGCAGCTGCCCACGGCGAGCCGGTAGAAGTACTCGTCGTCGACGCGGTCGGGTTTCAGGAACGCGTCGGAAAGTGGCTGGCGCCCGAAGTCGAAGAACTGACGGACGGGTCCTCCACAGACACGGCACATGGGGCCTTCCTCGGGTTCATAGGGTCCGGGGCGGAACTACCGCCGGACAATTCCTTGGCGGGCGGCGGGGAAGCGGATCACGCCGCCGGTGATCGGGGCACGGAGGCGGCGCAGCACCTCGTCGGTCCTGGTCAGGCCGGGCAGCTCCGCGGCGATGGCCCGCAGGGCGGCCTCGGCGGCCAGGCGCGCCGCCGGACCGACGAGGCCGTCGGCGTTGCCCTCCTCGGGGAGCAGGTGCCGTTCGGGGGCGGGCCGGTGGATGTCGAACCGGTCCGGGTCGCGGAGGTGCCGGGGGTCGCGCCGGGCCGCCTCGGTGAGCAGGACGACCTCCTCGCCCGCCGCCACCCGGGTCTCCGCGAGTTCAAGCTCCTCGCGGGCGTACAGCCGGTGCAGGCGGACGGGGGGCGTGTGGCGCAGGGTCTCGGCGACGGCGGCCGGGGCGAGGTCGGGGTCCTCGCACAGGGCCCGCCACTGGTCGGGATGGTCCAGGAGGAGGGCGACGGCGTTGCCGGTCAGGGTGGTGGCGACGTCGACGCCGACCAGGGCCAGCAGGGCGCACACCGTGAGGACGTCCTCGGGCGGGGGCGGACCGTGGGGGGTGGGGATGGCGGAAAGACGGTGGGGAAGCCCGGAGCTGCTGCGGTGGCCTGCTCCCGCGTCACTGCGGGCGTAGTGGGGGTGGGCCGTACGGGACGCTGTACGGGGAGAGCCCGCTGAGCCGGACGTATTCGAGGTGATGGGCGTGCCCGGTGGGTTGGGCGTGCCCGGCGCTCCGTCCGCGCCCGACGCGTCGAGCGGCTCCAGCGTCTCCGCGAGGAGGGCCAGGAGTTCCGGCAGTGCGGCGCGGTACCGGCGGGCCGTGTCCAGCCGCGGCGGGCAGAGCGTGGCGTCCAGGGCGCCGGCGAGTTGTCCGCTGAGCTCCGAGAAGCGGGCGGCCCGGTGGGCCGGTACGCCGAGCAGGACGCGCCCGGCGTCCACCGTGGCGGGCCGGATCAGGTCGTCCATCAGGTCGAACCGCTCTCCCACCGACGCCGCCCGGTTCCGATAGGCCCGGACGGCCGCCGCGTGCCGGCGGCGCAGGGCCCGTTCGCCGAGCACGGGCGCGGCCCATCCCCGCAGTCGCTCGTACTCCTCCCGGTCGAGGGCGGACGGAAGCCCGGTCAGCGGCAGCGCCTCCCGCAGGGCCGGCACGTCCCACGGAGCGGGTTCCCCGTCCGGCCCCCCGAGCGGGCCGCTGGTGTCGGGGGGCCGGGGCGTGAGGCGCCGGTCGGCCAGCGCGGCGGCGACCACCTCGTGGTCTGCCGTCACCCAGGCCTCGGCACTGCTCCAGTACAGAGGGCCCCGCTCGCGGACGCGCCGGCCCAGTTCGGCCCGGTCGTCTCCGGCCGCGCGCAGCAACAGCGCGTACGGGTCGCCTTTCGTGCCCAGAATCCACTGGACGCCGCGCAGGGTCAGCAGGACGCGTCCCAGCGCGCTGTCGGTCATGCTCGCCACCATGGGCCGGAACACTAGGCAGGCCGTCTCGACCCGCTCTCGACTTCCCCTGTCTCCGGCCGGACCGGGCGTCGAGCCGGACACGAGGGCAGCGTGGCACCGGCCCCCTAGGGTGACGCGATCATGGACATCATCGGCAAGGGTTTCCTCGCCCGGCACCTGTGGCCGTTGCGCGAGACGCACCCCGGGGTGACGGTGCTGGCGGCGGGCGTTCCGCGCCAGCACCTGCCGGATTCCGAGCACGAGCGGGAGGCGGCGCTCGTCCGGGAGACGATCGCGCGCTGCCGAAGCCGGGGCGAACTGCTGGTCTTCTTCTCCACGGCCAGCATGTACGGCAGTCCCGGCTGCCGGGGCCGTGAGGACGACCCGATCGTCCCGACCACGCGTTACGGCCTCCACAAGTTCGCCCTGGAGTCGGAGATCCGGGAGTCCGGCGTGGCACACCTCGTGCTGCGCCTCTCCTATGTGCTGGGGCCGAAAGGACCCGGTTTCCGGCTGGTGCCCGCCCTGGTGTCGCAGGTGCGCGCGGGACGGGTGCGGGTGCATCCCGGGGCCCGGCGCGACCTGCTGCACGTCGCGGACTTCGTCGGGCTCGTCGACCGCCTGCTGGCCTCCGGGGTGCGCGACGAGACGGTGAACGTGGCCTCCGGGGACTGCGTGGACGTCCTCGACGTCGTCGCCCACCTCAAGCAGCGGCTCGGCCTCGATGCTGTTGAGGAAGTGGTGAGCGGGGGCGAGAGCGCCTTCTCGCACTGTCCCTCGGTGGAGAAGCTGCGGGCCCTGGTACCGGAGCCGGCCGATTCGGTGTTCGGGCCGGGATATCACCGGCTCGCCCTGGACCGCTATCTCCGCGAGACGGGCGTATGACCGGCGGTGGACCCGGGGGCAGTGGCTTTCCAACGGTCGTCGAAGCGCGCCGGACATCATCGGGGCCGTCCCGATCGCACTGGGCGACCGGAGTCGAGTGAAGGAAGCGGGGAACGCGATGGCGACGCACGACAGGGACCGCGCGGTCACGGCGGATCTGCGCGGCCCGAGGACCGCCTCGGGCCGCGCGCTGCTCGCGCTGCTGACCGAGCACCTTCCCCGAATGCGGGAGGGAGCCCACCGGGCGGACCGGGAGGGCGCCTTCCCGGTCGAGGTGTTCGAGGGGCTCCGCGCGAGCGGGGTGCTCGGAGCCACCGTGCCGAAGGAACTCGGTGGCCTCGGTGTCTCCTCGCTGCACGACGTCTGTCTGGCCCTGACGACCGTGGCCGAGGCGGACGCCTCGACCGCGCTCGCCCTGCACATGCAGCTCAGCCGTGGTCTGACGCTCACCCACGAGTGGCGGCACGGCGACGAGCAGGCGCGGGAGCTGGCCGCTCGGCTGCTGGGGGCGATGGGCTCCGGCGAGGCGGTGGTGTGCACCACGGTGAAGGACGCGGGCGGGGGCCGAGTGATCACCCGCCTGCGGCCGGCGCCGGACGGCGGCTGGGTGCTGTCGGGTCGCAAGACGCTGGCGAGCATGGCACCGATCGCCACGGACTTCGTGGTCTCGGCGCGGGTGGAGGTGGCCGGGGTGCCGCGGTCGGCGGCCGCCGTACTGCCCCGGTGGGCCCCGGGTCTGACCGTCCTGGACAACTGGGATGGCCTCGGCATGCGGGCCTCCGGCAGCGTGGACATCCTCCTGGAGGACTGTCCGGTCCGTCCGGAGGACGTGTTCCTGCGCGGGCCGCTCGGGGAGCGCGACGACGCGGCCCTGGCCGGGCAGACAGTCAGTTCGATCACCATGCTGGGGATCTACGTGGGGGTGGCCCAGGCCGCGCGGGACCACGTGGTGGCCGAGCTGACCCGGCGCGGCGGCACGCCAGCGGCGGGGGTGCGCACGCTGCTGGCGGAGATCGAGGCCCGGTTGCACGCACTCAGGACGACGACAGCGGCCACGCTGACGGTGGCGGACCATCTGGCGTACGAGTTCGACGGCGATCCGCTTGAGCGCGGCCGGCGCATGATGTTCGACTTTCAGCGGGCCAAGCTGACGGTCAACCGGCTGGCGCCGGAGATCGTGGCGGACTGCGTGACGGTGATCGGCGGCGCCTCCTACTCGGGGTCGCATCCGCTGTCGCGTCTCTACCGGGACGTCAGGGCGGGTGCGTTCATGCATCCCTTCACCTATCCCGACGCGGTGGACTGGCTCTCGGAGGCTGCTCTGGGCAGCCCCAAGGACTGAGCCGGACCGGAACCGCCGGAAGGGGAGGGCCAGGATGACCGGCCCTCCCCTTCCGGTGTGCCCCGCGGGCGAGCTAGGAGCGGTCCCCCGAGGCGTGGGCGGCCGCGTGCTCCATGGTCGTGGTGCTGTTGCGGCTGAGGGCGTTCCGTACGAAGGCGCGGGCATCGGCGACGGTGGCGTCGGGACCCAGGACCGCCGGGATGGTCTCCTCGTTGAGGACCACGGTGTGGAGGGAAGTGATCCGTGCCCCGTCCGCGTCCTCCTCGAAGAGCCACCGCCCGATATGCGCCCTCATCAGGGCGGGGGTGCGTAGCTGCTTGTAGACGATCCGCTCGTCCGGGAAGCAGACCCGCACGGAGCGGGTGGTGTGCGTGGACCCGTCCGGCGCCCGGGTCTCCATCTCCAGCATCTGCACCCCGGGAACGTCCTCCTCCAGGACAGTGGCGGCGACGTGGGGCAGCCGCTCGGGCCAGCGGCCCGCCTCGTTGATGAAGGCGTAGGCGTCCTTGCGGCTGCCGGGGATCTCGACGGTGTCCTCGAAGGTGAAGGTGAGGCCGTCGGCGTCTTCGGCCCGTTCCGAAGCGGTGCGCAGGGCGTCCAGTTCGGCTCCGCTGTTGCGGTCGATCGCCCGCTCGATCCATTCCACGTTGTCGGGGTCGTCGCCGACGGCCCGGAAGTCGTGGAGGAGGCGCACCCGGGTGCGGGCGTCGTCGATCGCCTCGACGATCCACTCCCCGCCCATGGCGGCCACCGGGGGCTGGGAGACCTCCTGCCGGAAGGAGACGCGGAGGCGGTCGTGGTCCAGTTCACGGCGCGACGTCCAGGTCTTGACCTCGCCGTTCGCGGTGGCCCATATCCGGATGCGCTCCTCTGTGCCGCACCGTTCGACGTATTCGACGTGCACGGTGGGCGGGAAGGTTTCCGGCCAGCGGCCGACGTCGACGATCAGGTCGAAGACGCGGTGCGCCGGGGCGGCCACCGTGATCGTGTGCTCGGTGTGGTGGGTGGTCCGGGGGTGCGACATGGTGCTCCGTCCAGCTCGGCTCTGGGTCAGCGGTCTCATGGAGGCGGTCAGCTTCCGCGCCGGCTCTGGTCAGGGACTCGACGACTGCTCGGCACCGGACGGCCGGCGGGGCGCCGGAGGCCCGCGGGCCACTCGGCAGCGTTGGGCCGCGCCGGCGGCCGTCAGCCGGGCGGGCGGACGGACAGGGCGTGGCGGAACAGGTCCAGCGGGTCCCAGCGTTCCTTGACCCGGCGCAGCCGGTCCCCCTGGCCGCGGTGGTAGAGGGTCCTCCAGGACACGCCCGAGGTGTTCAGCCGCGGGTCGGCCAGGTCGGTGTCCGGATAGTTGACGTACGCGCCGCTGTTGGCCTCATTCGGCACCGGGACGCCGCCGGTGTCGGCGTGGAGCTCCCGGTAGAGGCCGCGGACCCAGGCGAGTTGGCGCTCCGTCTGTTCCTCCTCGCCCCAGAGGGCCTCGTGCACGGCGCTGAAGAGGCAGTCACGGTGGGGCATGGCGGTGGCCTCGGCGGGTACGTCGTTGACCCGCCCGCCGAGGAAGGTGAGGTAGACGGCGGCGGTGGCGAACTCCGGTCCGCCACGGCTCAGATGGTCGTGGAGGACGCCGACCTGCCGGTCGTTCCAGGGCTTGCGCAGCAGTGTGGACTTGGACTTGAACCGGGCCCCGCCGGGCCACTGCACGCCTCCGAGGACCGACTTCAGCCAGGGCGTGGTGGCCGTGGACGAGGTGTGCGGGGCCCCGGCCGCCCCGGTCAGTTCGACGGCGAGGGCGTTGAGGAGTTCGGCGGCGCGGGGGTGGGAGGCGTCGATCGCGGCGTCCACTGTGATCTTCCCGTTCGTCCGGTGGCCGAGGGTGAGCCCGCTCGACAACTCCCCGTAGGACGAGTTGGAGCCGACGCGCCGGTGGTGCCAGTCGCCGTGGGCGCGCAGGAGGCGGGCGAAGGCCGCGCGGTCCAGGTCGTGCCACTGCCAGCCGAGGGAGAGCGAGCGCACGGCGCCGGGCGGCCGGGGCAAAAGGTCGCCCGGACCTCCGGTCGCGCCGGGCGTCCGGAACAGGTAGCGGGTGACGACGCCGAAGTTGCCTCCGCCTCCGCCGGTGTGGGCCCACCACAGCTCGCGCTCGACACCGGTGGAGTCCCGGGTGGCCGTCACGAGGCGGGCGCGGCCGGACCGGTCGGTGACCACCACCTCGACCCCGTGGAGATGGTCGACCACCAGACCGTACCGGCGCGAGAGCGCGCCGTAACCGCCGCCGGCCACATGGCCTCCCACGCCGACCGTCGGGCAGCCACCGCCGGGCAAGGTGACGCCCCATCCGAGGTAGAGGGTGCGGTAGACGCGTCCGAGCGTGGCACCCGCCTCGACGGCGAAGACCCGGCGGTCCGGGTCGTACGTGACGGCCGTCATCTCGGAGACGTCGATCAGGACCCGGACCGCGGGGTCGTCGACGAAGTTCTCGAAGCAGTGCCCGCCGCTGCGGACCGCGACACGCCCGCGGACGCGGGCCGCCTCCTCCACCGCGCGGACCACCTGCCCCGCGGAGCCGACCAGGTGCACGACGCCCGGAGAGCCGGTGAAGCGGCCGTTGTACCCGCGCGTGGTGAGTTCGGTGTACCGGGGGTCGTCCGGCTCCAGCACCACCGGTCCCAGGGACTGCGGTCCCAGGGACTGCGGTCCCGTCGTCCCGGAGGGGGAGGCGGCGGCGGGACCGCCGAGGAGCGCGATCCCCCCGGAGAGCGCCGAGAGTTCCAGCAGCCTTCTGCGTGTGAGTCGCGCCAATGCGGACACCGACCTTCCCGTCCGGCCCGAGGCCGATCGCCGTCTAGGCCGTCAGCCTCGGTTTCCTCGCTGGCGGAACGGTGGAGTCGCGCTGGTACGGGCAGCACCCGACGGGCCGGAAAAGGTGGTTCGAACGGCGGCTCGGCGACCCGGTCGGCGGGGCACGGGGGACGGTTCGAAGAACCGATCGAGACTGTCAGGGGAACTGACAAAGACGTTATTAGCGCTTCTAAGCTCGAAGAAGTCAAGAGCCCAGAGCATCTGACTTCCCCTCACCCTGCCCTGAGACCGCGGCGGCCGGTCCGGGCAGGCACCGAGAACCCCCTGACTCACCCTCATGAACCCTGTATGGGAGAAACATGATTCACACCCGCGGGCTCACCCGCAGCTTCCGCGCCAAAGGAGAGACCGTCGAGGCCGTGCGCGGCCTGAACTTCGATGTCGAAGCGGGCTCCGTGGTCGCTTTCCTCGGCCCGAACGGCGCCGGGAAGACCACCAGCCTGCGGATGCTGACCACTCTGCTCCCGCCGACCTCGGGCACCGCCGTCGTCGCCGGTCACGATGTACTGACCGCCCCCTCGTGCGTCCGCAACCGCATCGGCTATCTCGGTCAGGGCAACAGCGCCGGCAGCAACTTCCGGGTCAGCGACGAGCTGATCACCCAGGGCCGCGCGTACGGCCTGAGCCGCGCGAAGTCCCGCGCCCGGGCGGAGCACCTGCTGACCGCGCTCGAACTGGAGGACCTGACCAAGCGGACGGTGGGCACCCTCTCGGGCGGTCAGCGCCGCCGCCTGGACATCGCCATGGCCCTGGTCCACGAGCCGGAACTGCTCTTCCTCGACGAGCCCACCACCGGGCTCGACCCACACAGCCGCGCCAACATCTGGGAGCACGTGCTGCGGCTGCACAAGGAGCTCGGCACCACGATCCTCTTCACCACCCACTACCTGGAGGAGGCGGATCTCTGGGCCCAGAGAGTGATGGTGGTCGACCACGGCCGGGTGATCGCCGACGCCCCTCCAGAGAAGCTCAAGGCCGACTTGGCCGGCGACCGCATCACCCTGGGGACCGCCGACCGCGCCGACGCCGAGCGGGCCGCCGAGCTCGCCCGCGCCCTGCCCACCGTCCACGACGTCACTGCCGACGACACGGAGGTGCGGGTGCGTACCCCCCACGGAGACGTCCAACTCCCGGTCCTGTTGCGCAACATGGAGGCAGTCGGGGTGCGGGCGCTCACCGCCCGGCTCACCCGCCCCACCCTCGACGACGTCTTCCTCAGCCTGACCGGCCGCACCCTGCGGGAGAGCGCCGACGCCGCCGGACCGACCACCACGCACGACGGAGCCTGACCATGAAGGTGCTCAACGACACCCGCACCGCGTTCGCCCGCGAGCTGGGGCCCGAGCTGCGCCAGCCGGCCGGCCTCCTCTTCACCATGCTGCTGCCCTTCCTCTTCCTCGCCCTCTTCGCTCCCCTGCTCTCGGGCATGGGCCCCGCGGGCGGGGACACCGGCACGGGCTCCCCCTGGCAGTGGTTCGTGCCGGGCATGCTCGTTCTGCTGGCGCTCTCCGCCACCGCCGGAGCCGGGGCCTCCCTGCTCAACGAGATGTCCTCGGGCGCCTTCGAGCGCATGCTCGTGACCCCGCTCAACCGGGCCGCCATGCTCGTGGGGCGGGCGCTCAAGGAGGTCGTGATCCTCCTGACGCAGTCCCTGCTGATCCTCGCCCTGCTGCTGCCGACCGACTTCCGGCTCCGGCCGCTCGGCGCCCTGGCGGGACTGGCGCTGCTGACCGTCTTCGGGATCGGGATCGGCGCGCTCTCCTTCACCCTGGCGCTCCACTCCCGCAAGCAGCAGACCCTGTTCTACGGGGTGCAACAGATGATCTTCTTCCCCCTGCTGCTGCTCTCCGGCGTCCTGCTGCCCATCACCCAGGCCTCGGCCCCCACCTGGCTCTACGTCCTGAGCCGGATCAACCCCGCGACCTATGTGGTCGAGGCCGAACGCGCCTTGTTCGACGGCCGGTTCGCCGAGACGAGCGTGCTGTACGGGGTCCTCGCGGCGATGGCCATCGCGGTGCTCGGGGTCTTCGCGGGCATCCGGGGCATGCGCAACGCCTCCGCGTGACACGCCGGCCACCGCATCCGCCCGCTGCCACCGCCGCCCGCCGCCGTCTGACTCCGTACGCGAAGGAGCACCGCATCATGACCGCCGAAGCCCTCCGGGCCGCCCCGCGTCCCGAACCCCGCACCGTGGACGTCTGGTTCGACCCCGCCTGCCCGTACTCCTGGCTGACCGCCCGCTGGCTACGGGAGGCCGCCGCGGTCCGCCCGCTGGAGCCGCGCTGGCACCTCATGAGCCTGACCCTCCTCAACGAGGACCGGGACGACGATCCCGAGGGCGACCCCGACGGTTACCTGATGGTGCCCGTGCGGATCGGCACCGCCGTCCGGCACCACCACGGACAGGAGGCCCTGGGCCGCTTCCACGCCTCGCTGTGGGCCGACCTCGGCTCCTCCGGCGGCGGGAAAGCCAAGAAGTGGATCAACGATCCGGCCCTGGCGCTGGCTCACGCGGGCCTGCCGGCGGAGCTGGCGGCGGCCGGTACGTCCACCGCCTATGACGAGGAGCTGCGGGCCTCGCACGCGGAGGCCGTACGGCTCCTGGGCCCGCGGACCGGGACGCCGGTGGTGGCGGTCGGGTATCCGGCGGAGCCGCACAGTCCGCCGCTGGCCTTCTTCGGGCCGGTCATCTCCCGTGTGCCGAAGGGGGAGGTGGCGGGGCGGCTGTGGGACGGGACGCTGCTGGTGGCCGGGGTTCCCGGGTTCCACGAACTCAAGGGAAGGCCCGCCGACCCGGAGCCGGACGTGACCGGATCGGACGTCGATCCGGCGTGACCGGGCCCCCGTCGGCGGGCGTTCGGACGGGACGCGCGGGAGCCCGCATACTCCCTGGGTCAGTAGTTGCCGAGGCCGCCGCAGACGTTGAGGGCCTGGGCGGTGATGGGCGCGGCCGTGTCGGTGATCAGGTAGCCGACCAAGCCCGCCACCTCGTCGGGGGTGGTGTAGCGGCCGAGCGGGATCTTCGCCTGGAACCGTTCGAGGACCGCGTCGGTCGTGGTGTCCCACGCCGCCGCATATCCCGCGCGGACCCGCTCCGCCATGGGCGTCTCCACGTAGCCGGGGCAGACGGCGTTGACCGTGATGCCGGTCTTGGCCAGTTCCAGTCCCAGGGCCTTGGTGAAGCCGACGACGCCGTGCTTGGAGGCCGAGTAGGGGGCGCCGAGCACGACGCCCTGCTTCCCGCCCGTGGACGCGATGTTGACGATCCGTCCCCAGCCGTTGTCCAGCATGCCGCCGGTGGTCAGCGCGGCCCGGGTCACCCGGAACGCGCTGTGGAGGTTGGTGTCGACGACGTCGAGCCAGAGCTCGTCCGTCAGCCCGGCGGTGGCCCCGCCCCCGTTGCGTCCCGCGTTGTTGACGAGGACGTCGACCGGGCCGTACCGGTCGACGGCGGCGCGCACAAACGCGTCCACCTGCTCGGTGGAGCGGACGTCGCAGGTTTGGCCGTCGGCGTCCACACCCTCCTCGCGCAGGAGTTCGACGGTCGCGGCGACGGCGTCGGCGTCCCGCGCGCAGAGGAAGATCCGCAGGCCGTCCCTACCGAGCGAGCGGGCCACGGCGAGGCCGATCCCGCTGGTCGCCCCGGTAATGACGGCGACCCGTCCTTCGGTTCCGGTCATGGTCCCTCCCGGATCGTGACATCGAATGTGCGTACGCGGCCCGAGGGTGGCAACGGGCGCTCGACGGGCGGTGGACCGACGGCATTCACCACGCTTCGAGCCGTTCGAAAGAACGGCCCGGAAAGGTCGGCGGGTCCGGGACCGGGCCTGCCGGACACGAGAACCGAACACGAGACGACAGACGAGGGAGAAGAGACCATGACCGTTCTGGTGACGGGTGCCACGGGGAACGTGGGCCGGCACGTGGTGGCGGGGCTGCTGGAGGCGGGCGTGCGGGTCCGCGCGATGACCCGCACGCCCGAGCGGGCCGCGCTGCCGGAAGCGGCGGAGAGGGTCCGCGGCGACCTCGGCGATCCGGCGAGCCTCGACGCGGCCCTCGCGGGCGTCGACCGGGCATACCTCTTCCCACTGCCCGGGACCGCCGAGGAGTTCACCGCGCGGGCGGCGAAGGCGGGGGTGCGGCGGATCGTCGTGCTCTCGTCGGTGGCGGCCGAGTACGCCGACGGGGACTACAGCGGCGACCACCACACGGCGGTGGAGCGGGCGGTGGAGGCCTCCGGCCTGGAGTGGACCCATGTGCGGCCCGGTGAGTTCATGTCCAACCTCCTCGACTGGTGGGCCCCCTCGATCAGGGCCGAGGACGTGGTCCGCGCCCCCTTCGGGGCGACCCGCAGCACCCCCGTGCACGAGGCCGACATCGCCGACGTGGCGGTGACGGCCCTCCTGGAGGACGGACACGCGGGGAAGGCGTACTCCTTCGCCGGTCCGGAGTCCCTGGCCAAGGCCGAGCAGGTACGCATCCTGAGCGAGGTCCTCGGCCGCGAGATCCGCTTCGAGGAGCTGACCGTGAACGCCGCCCGCACCCTGTGGCTGAGGCAGGGCATGCCCGCCGAGGCGGTCGACTGGCTGCTCCAGGACCCGGTGGACGTGCCGGTGGGCCCGACCGCCGAGCGGGTCACCGGGCGGCCTGCCCGCACCTTCGCGCAGTGGGTGGCCGACCACCGGGCGGACTTCTGACGGGCTGCGCCACGGCGGTGTTCAGCGGCGGTTGAGCGGGTTTCCAGGCGGTCCGCCGACGGTGGTCGGGACCCTCTTCGCGGACCGATGGGAAACGCCCTCATGGTGGATGTCGCACACAATGCCCTGATCCGACGACTGGTCCGGGCCGGAGCAGGCTCCGACGACGAGATCGACGCCGTGCTGAAGGACGCCGGTCTGACAGACGTGGCACGCGTCCTCGTCGAGGAGGTGCTGTTCCGCTGCCCGGAGCCGATCAACACCGCACCGGTCGACGTGGCCCTGGACGTCACCCACGGCGACGAGCGGCACGCCGTCGTCCTGCGCATGGTGCGCGACGAACCGATCCGCGTGGTCGGGGACGACTCCGCGCGGGTGCGCTCCCGGGTGACCTTCACGGCGTCGGGGCTCGTCCGCCGGCTCTTCGGGCCGGCGGACTCCCCGCGGACCGGGGACTTCCACAACTCCTTCGTTCCGACGCCCGAGGACCCTGAGCAGCTACGGGAGTTGCTGGGGGAGATGAACACGGTGCTGCGCGCGGCGGCCCAGGCCACCGCCACCCTGATGGCCGGCTGCACGGGCCGCTGCCCCGACCTGGGCGAACTCTCGATCCGGTACGGCTCCGACAAGTGGGCCAGTTTCCACTGGTACACGGCGCACTACGAGCGCCACTTCGCCCCGTACCGAGACCGGCCGGTACGGGTCCTGGAGATCGGCATCGGCGGGTTCGACGACGACCTCGGCGGCGGCTCGCTGAAGATGTGGAAGCGCTACTTCCCCCGGGGTACCGTCCTCGGTCTGGACATCTACGACAAGACGGCGCTGACCGAGCTCCGGCTCACGGCACTGGTCGGCGACCAGAACGATCCCGAGTACCTGACCGGACTGGCCAGGGAGCACGGCCCGTTCGACATCGTCATCGACGACGGCAGCCATGTGAACGAGCACGTGCGCACGTCGTTCCGGACCCTCTTCCCGCACGTGCGTCCCGGCGGTCTCTATGTGATAGAGGACCTCCAGACGGCCTACTTCACCGACTTCGGCGGCAGTACGGGCGGGGTCGCGGGTCCCGACACCTCGCTCGGGCTCGTCAAGACGCTGATCGACGACCTGCACCACCGGGAGCACCGCGAGCCCGCCGTCACCCGTCCCACCCCGACGCAGGGCACCGTCACGGCGGTGCACGCCTATCACAACATCGTCTTCGTGGAGAAGGGGACGAACGGAGAGGACACGCTGCCGTCGTGGATGGACGCGGACGTGTGGACCGCCCTCGGCGCCAAGTGAACCGCAGGGGAGAACGAAGGGGACCGAGCATGCGCGTTCTGTTCACCGTGTCCACGTGGCCCACCCAGTACGCGGCGATGGTGCCGCTCGGATGGGCGCTCCAGGCGGCCGGTCACGAGGTCCGGGTGCTGTGCGCCCCCTCGCAGGCCGCCGCGGTGGGCCGGGCCGGTCTGATGCCCGTACCGGTCCTCGGCGGGATGGAGGAGGTCCTCCGGCTGCGGCTGCAGTACCACGCGGAGGCGGTGGACGGGATCTGGCCGTACCCGTGGCTCCCTCCGCACCCGCTGACGGGCGAACGGCTCGACCGGCTCGACGCGTTCGACACCGGGCACTTCGAGCGGGAGGTCGCGCCGGAGCTGGACGCATCGGCGGCCCGGAGCTTCGACGCGGCCGTGTCGTACGCCAGGGAGTGGCGGCCGGCGCTGGTCCTGCACGACCCGGGAAGCCTGGAGGGTCTCCTCGCGGCGAAGATCCTGAACGTCCCCGCGGCGCTCTGTCTCTGGGGTCCGGCGAGCCAGCACGACCCCGAGCACATGCGGATCGTCCCGACCGATCACAGCGGTTCGTTCGCGCGGTACGGCCTGGGGCCGTTCGATCTCGCCATGATCGAGCGGACCGTGGACCCCAACCCGCCGTCCCTGGAGGTGCCGGTCGGAGCCGGACGGCTGCCCGTACGGTACGTCCCGTACAACGGGGCCGGACCCGCCCCGGCGTGGACCGCGCGGCCGCCGGAGGGCCCCAGGGTCTGCGTGACCTGGTCCACGGCCCTGTCCACCGTCTCCGGGCCCGACTCCTATCTGCTCCCCCGGATCGTCGCCGCCCTCGACGGGCTGGACTGCGAGGTCGTGCTCACCGCGACCGCACGGGACGTGGCCGCGCTCGGCCCGGTGCCATCCTCCGTCCGCGTGGTGGAGAACGTGCCGCTGGCCGCCCTGGTGCCGGGTTCCACCGCCGTCGTGCACCACGGGGGCAGCGGCAGCACGCTGACGTCCCTGTGGGCGGGGGTACCGCAGTTCATCGCCACGTTCGCGTCGGAGCAGCAGGTGACCGGGCAGCGGGTTTCCGCCACCGGGGCCGCGGTCCACGTGCCCGGGCACCTCGCCGACGAGGCCGCGATCCGGGCCGGTGTTGAGCGTCTCGTCGAGTGCGAAGTCCATCAGGCCGCGGCCGGACGGCTCCGCGAGGAGATCGCAGAGGCGCCGGCGCCGGCCGCGCTCGCCGCCGAGCTGGAAGCCCTGGCGACCGGCACCTGAAGGGACGGGCCCCGGCAGGGCCACTGCGGCGGACCGGTGCGTGAAGGTCGAGGCGCATGCGAGGTCCGCTACCGATCGTGCAGGGCATGACCACGCGAACCGAAGGAACCGAAGGAACCGACAGTGTGGCCCGGACCGGGGCCGGAGACACGCGCGGGATCGTCGTCACCGGCGGCGGCACCGGCATCGGCCGGGCCACGGCCCGCGCGTTCGCCGCGGGCGGGAACCGGGTGCTCGTCGTCGGACGCACCCGGGCCACGCTCGACGTGACCGCCGAGGGATACCCCGGCATCCAGGGCCTCGTCGCCGACGTCACCGCGCCGGACGCCCCCGACCTGATCGTCCGGACGGCCCTGAGCGTCCTCGGCCGGGTGGACGTCCTGGTGAACAACGCGGCCGCGATGGGGTACCGCCCGCTGGCCGCGCTGGACCGGGCCGAGGCCGAACGGCAGCTCCACACCAACCTGCTGGCCCCGGTCCTGCTGACCCGGGCCGCGCTGGAACCCCTGGCGGAGCGGTCCGGCACGGTGGTGAACATCGGCTCGTCCGGCGCTCTGGGCCTGCGGTCCTGGCCCGACAACGGCCTGTACGGGGCCGCCAAGGCCGGGCTCGACTTCCTCACCCGCACCTGGGCCGTCGAGCTGGCCCCGCGCGGCATCCGGGTCGTCGGAGTCGCCCCCGGGGTGACCGACATCGGGGCCGGTCACGGGCCGGACGGCGGCGACCCCGCGTACAGGGACTTCCTGAAGGGGATCGCCGCCCGGACGCCGAGCGGCCGGGTCGGACGCCCCGAGGAGATGGCCTGGTGGATCGTGCAGCTCACCCGGCCGGAGGCGGTCTACGCCAACGGGACGGTCGTCCCGGTGGACGGCGGACTCTCCCTGACGTGAGGGCCCCGGCCCGCACCGTCCCCGCCGGCCTGTGACCCGACCGTCCCGCCCGGCCCGGTGGCCCGACGGCTCCGCACGCGCGGCGACCGGACCGTACGTCCAGAAGCCGACCGAGTCCGTACGTCCGATCCGAGAGGGGAGCGCCGATGCGCGTCCTGTTCCAGCCCTTCGCCGCCGCCACCCACGTGGCCGCGCAGGTCCCGCTCGCCTGGGCGCTGCGCGCGGCCGGCCACGAGGTGCGGGTCGCGACCCAGCCGGACGTCGCCGAGGACATCACCCGCGCCGGTCTGACGGCGGTGCCGGTCGGGGAACCCCTGCACGTCGCGGCCAAGATGAACCCCGACGACGCGGGCCTGGTGGACGAGTTGCGCGACGACGCCTGGCTGCGGGTGCTCGATCCGGGGGAGATCCGCACCGAGCGGCTGACGCCCGAGCACCTGCACGGGGTCTTCGCCGCCTGGACGCCCCTGGTCCACCGGAACACGGTGCCGGACCGGATGATTGACGACCTGGTGGCCTTCGCCCGGGACTGGCGGCCGGACCTGGTGGTCTGGGACACCATGACGTACGCGGGGCCGGTCGCCGCCCGGGCGAGCGGCGCCGCGCACGCCCGGCTGATGTTCGGTCTCGACCTGGTCGGGCTGCTGCGCAAGCGGTACCGGGCCGTCCTCGACGGGCTGCCGCCGGAGCTGCGGGACGACCCGTTGGAGGAGTGGCTGGGGCACGTCCTCGAACGCCACGGGCTGGAGGGGCCGGGCCGGGGGTTCGACGAGGAGCTGGTGGTCGGCCAGTGGACCCTCGACCCGGTGCCCACCTCCCTCGCCCTGCCCGTCTCCCTCCCCCGGGTCCCGGTGCGCTACGTGCCGTACAACGGCCCCGCGCGCGTGCCCGGATGGCTGGACGAGCCGACCGGGCGGCGCCGGATCTGCCTCACGCTCGGCGTCTCCTTCCGGGACGTCGTCGGCGAGGACCAGGCGTCGGTCGGCGAACTGCTGGAGGCCGTGACCGACCTCGACGTGGAGGTGGTGGCCACGCTCAACGCCGAGCAGCTCGACGCCCTCGGCCCGCTGCCGCCGAACGTCCGGGCGGTCGACTTCGTCCCGCTGAACGAACTGCTGCCGAGCTGCGCGGCGATCATCCACCACGGCGGGGCGGGCACCTTCCTGACCGCGCTGGCCCACGGGGTGCCGCAGGTCGTCGTGCCGTCCCGGATGTGGTGCAACACCCCGCGCGCGGAGCGGGCCCGGGCGGCCGGAGTGGCCCTGACATGTCCGCCCGAGCGGCTCACGGCCGGCCGGCTGCGCGCGATGGTGACGCGGGTACTGGACGACCCGTCGTTCGCGCACGCCGCGGCCCGGATGCGCACCGAAATGCTCGGGACACCGACGCCCGCCGGGATCCTCCCGGTCCTGGAACGGCTGGTGAACGCCCATCGCCCACCGCGCCGGAGCGGCACATGACATACGGTCGGAGCGAGAAGATCACGGGCTCCCACGGTTGAGGTGACACCGCCTTGAGGACACACATCCCCTATCTCTTAGCCGTGGCGAGCACGGTCGCGACGCAGCGGGTGGACGAGCGGTTGGCGGCCTACGACCTGACGGTGCGCCAGTACGGTCTGCTCGCCCAGCTCTCGCTCGAACCCGAGCTGACCATGGCGGAGCTGGCCCGTCAGCTCGGCATCGCCCGGCAGTCGGTGCACCAGCTGGTCAACGAACTCGTCGAGGCGGGCCATGTGCGCCGGCGTCCGGGCGCGGACGACCGCTCGCGCCGGCTGGAGATCACCGACACCGCGCACTACCTGCTGAGCCGGATCGACGGGCCGCTGGAGCGGGTGGAGGCCGAGCTGCTCGTCGATCTCGCCCCGGACGAGGCCGAGACCCTGCGCAGCCTCCTGCAGCGCGTCCTGGCCCACGCCACCGACGACGAGGCCTGGCTGCCCGCCCGCTGAATTCGGGCCCCGCACGTCCGGCCGTACGGCACGGGCCGGCGTTCGGTGGGCGGCGCGTATGACGGCGCGGGTACCAACGGGAGTCGAGGCCGTGTCGAGGTACGGCCCCTAGCCTCGCCGCCATGCGTGTGCTGTTCGTAACCCTGGCCGCCTCACCCCACTTCTTCGTCCAGGTACCGCTGGCCTGGGCCCTGCGTGCCGCCGGACACGAGGTGCGCGTCGCCAGTCAGCCCGACCTCATGGACACCATCACCGCCGCCGGGCTGCCCGCGAGCCCGGTGGGTCCCCGGCTCGCCCAGGAGGAGTCCGTCGAGGAGCTGCGGCGGCGGCGGGAGAAGGCCGCCGAGCGCCTGACGGAGCCGCCGGACGCCCAGGAACTGATGCGGATGGCGGAGGACCGGCCCGAGCGGCTGACCCCCGACTTCTTGGATGGGCTGTTCACGGTGATGACCTCGGCCATCTTCCAGAACTTCTCAGCCCCGGAGACCGTGGACGACTTGGTGACGCTGACCCGGCGGTGGCGGCCCGACCTGGTGGTCTGGGACACCCTGATGATGGGCGGGGCAGTCGCCGCCCGCGCCTCCGGGGCGGCCCACGCGCGCCTCCTCTACGGGCTCGACCTGGTGGGCACGATGCGGGAGCGGCACCTGGCCTCGCTCGCCGCACGTCCCCCGGAGCTGCGGGAGGACCCGCTCGCCGAGTGGCTCGACTGGACGGCGGCCCGGTACGGCGGCGGATTCACGGAGGATCTGGTGACCGGCCAGTGGACCGTCGACTCCACCCCCGCCTCACTGCGCCCGCCCACCGGCCTGCCGTTCGTGTCCGTCCGTCACGTCCCCTACAACGGGCGGTCCGTGGTGCCGGAGTGGCTGCACGAACCGCTGGCCAGGCGCCGGGTATGTCTCACCCTCGGGCTGTCCTTCCGCGAGGTGATGGGCGGCGACCAGGCCTCCGTACCGGCCCTCCTGGAGGCGCTCGGCGAGCTCGACGCCGAGGTGGTGGCGACCCTCGACGCCGGACAGCTGGCCGAGGTCGGGCAGGTCCCCGAGAACGTGCGGGTGGTGGACTTCGTGCCGCTGGACGCGCTGCTCCCGTCCTGTTCCGCGATCGTGCACCAGGGCGGTTTCGGCACCGCGCAGAACGCGCTGGCGCACGGGGTCCCCTCGGTCATCGTCCCGAACGACCTGTGGGACATCCACCCCCGGGCGGAGCTGATCGAACGATCGGGCGCCGGACTGCGCCCGCCCGAGGCCGGCCCGCTGCGCCCGGCGGAGCTGCGGGAGCTGGTGACACGGGTGCTCGACGAGCCCTCGTACGCGAAGCACGCGGCCCAGCTGCGGGACGAGATCCGAGCCGCGCCCTCGCCCTGCGAACTGGTCCCGGTCCTCGAGAAACTGACCATGCGGCACCGGTCGCGCGACTGAGCCGGACCAGGCGCGCCCGCTCAGCCGATGCGGCCCATGGCTTCGGCCAGGGCCTCGCGCCAGTGCCGGGGCGCCGGGAGGCCCACCTCCTGCCACCGGTCGTGGCCGAGCACCGTGCACCGGGGTCGGGGCGCGCGCCCGCCGAAGGCCACGGCGGCCACCGGCCGTACCCGGTCGGGATCGGCGCCCACCAACTGGAAAACCTCGCGGGCCAGCTCGTACCAGCTGGCCCGGCCCGCGTTGGTGGCGTGGAAGACGCCGCTGGCCTCCGGGGCGTGCCCGAGGGCGAGGAGGCAGCGCGCCACGTCGGCCGCCCAGGTCGGCTGCCCCACCAGATCGGCCACCACGTCCACGGGTCCGTGGCCGCGCGCCCGCTCGGTCATGGTGCGGACGAAGCTGCGTCCGTGCTCCCCGTGGAGCCAGGCGGTGCGGACCACGGCACCCCGGTCCGGCAGGAGGCCGAGGACCGCCCGTTCGCCCGCCCGTTTGCTCCGTCCGTAGGTGTTGCGGGGGGCGGTGGGGTGGTTTTCGGGGTACGGGGAGTCGGTGTCGCCGGGGAAGACATAATCGGTGGAGAGGTGCAGCAGCCGGGCGCCGTGGCGGGCGCAGAGGGCGGCGAGGTGGCGGGGGCCGTCGCCGTTGACGCGGAAGGCCCGGGCCGCGTCGGTCTCGGCGACCTCCACGGCCGTGTAGGCGGCGCAGTTGACCACGAGGGCGGGGCGGTGCCGGGCGAAGGCGGCGGCAAGCGCGTCGGGGTCGGTGACGTCCAGGGCCCGCCGGTCCAGTCCGACCGCGTCCGTGCCCTCGGCCGCCAGCGCCGCCGTCACCTCGTGGCCGAGGAGCCCTCCGGCACCGGTGACCAGCCATCTCATCGCGGGGTCCGGGCCGCGGCGTCCAGCGGTTCGCGCAGACGGCGCTTGAGCGGCTCCCACCAGTCGCGGTTCCGCCGGTACCAGGCGACAGTGGCTGCGAGGCCGTCGGCGAAGGCGTGCCGGGGCCGGTAGCCGAGCTCGGCGCGGGCCTTGCCGTCGTCGAGGGCGTAGCGCAGGTCGTGGCCCTTGCGGTCGGGCACCCGCAGGACGCGGTCCGGTCCGGCCCCGCAGGCGTCGAGGAGCAGTCCGGTCAGTTCGCGGTTGGTGAGTTCAGTGCCCCCGCCGAGATGGTAGACCTCCCCGGACCGGCCCCGGGTGCGGACCAGGTCGATGCCGGCGCAGTGGTCCTCGACGTGCACCCACTCGCGTACGTGGGTGCCCTCGCCGTAGAGCGGTACGTGCTCGCCGTCCAGCAGGTTCGTGACGAAGAGCGGGATCAGCTTCTCGGGGAACTGGCGCGGCCCGTAGTTGTTGGAGCAGCGGGTGATGCGTACGTCGAGCCCGTGCGTACGGTGCTGGGCCAGGGCGAGGAGGTCGGAGGCGGCCTTGGAGGCCGCGTAGGGGGAGTTGGGGCTCAGCGGGCACTCCTCGGTCCAGGCTCCTTCGGGGATGGAGCCGTAGACCTCGTCGGTCGAGACGTGGACGAAGGGGCCGACGCCGTGGCGCACGGCCGCGTCCAGCAGCGTCTGGGTGCCCAGCACATTGGTGCGGACGAAGGGGTCCGCGCCGGAGATGGAGCGGTCCACGTGCGATTCGGCGGCGAAGTGCACCACTTGATCGGCCTCAGCCATCAGGCGGTCGACCAGGGCGGGGTCGCAGATGTCCCCGTGCACGAAGCTCAGTCGGGTGTGGGAGGTGTCGAGGTTGTCGAGGGTGCTCGCGTAGGTCAGGCGGTCCAGCACGGTGACGTGGACGGCCGGATTCTCGGACAGCAAGGTGCGGACGTAGGCCGAGCCGATGAAGCCGGCCGCTCCGGTGACCAGGAGATTCACGGAACCGAGCCTGTCCGGCGCGGGTCGAGCATCCGACGACGGTCCCTGGTCGCGGCCCGCGACCGGCTCCATCGACCGTCGACCGGTCGGTGACCGGGGCGGCCGAGACTCGGGCGTCGAGATCCGAACGATGGAGGAACCATGGCGCTGTTCGCTGTTTTTGCCACCCAGGCCCCCTCCGGAATCTCCGCCGACGAGTTCCGGCGGCGGCTGCCGGAGGGGTTCGCGTACGTCAAGAAGCTGGTCGAAACGGGGGTCATCCTGCACAACTGGATCCGCGTCGGCGCCTCCGGCGGCCTACTGATCTACGAGGTGGACTCCCACGAGGAGCTGAACTCCCTGCTGTACGGGAACCCTCTGAGTCCGCATCTCCGCTTCGAGGTGATCCCACTGGCGGGTGCCGGCGGCTTCGACCCGGTGGCCTTCGAGGACGGGGGCGAAGCGGCTGGAGGCGTCAACCGGTGATGAGCGCGCGGGCGAGACTCCGGTAGAAGGCGGTGACCCCGGGCTCCTTCGGGGAGAGGTGACCGCGCTCCGCGAAGCGGGAGCCCACCACCCGCTGCACGGCCTCCATGCCGACCCGGTCCTCCCGGTTGACCACCGCGGCGCTCTCCTCGTTCTGCTCGCGGAGCGCGTCGCGGTCCTGGCCGTCAAGAGCGGAGGGGTGCATGACCACCCCGCCGCGGACCTCGATGCGGTCGATGGCCAGCGGGATCATGCTGATCCAGACGACGGAGTCGCCGAAGGCCGCCAGGCTGCTGCACGGGAAGACGGCGCAGTTGTACATGGTGGCACGCTGTTCGGCGGAGAGCGGCAGCGCAGTGGTCGCGAGGGGTTCGCGGAACGGGCTGAGGAGCCGGGTCACCCAGGGCGACTCGGTGCGCACCTCCATGGCACCACCCGGCGGGGTGATGAGCGCCACGGTGGTCGGGTGGAGTCCCATGGCGTGGTAGTTCTCGTGGGCGTTCTGGACCGCGAGCTTCCAGTTGCACTGCCATTCCTCGGTCCAGCCGGCGATCCGCCTCATCTCCGGCAGCCGGTAGGCGTCGAGTTCCTCGCCGATCCGCCGCAGGCCGGGCGTCAGCGGCTCGGCGTCCGGGTCGGCATTGACGAAGACGAACCCGCGCCACACCTCCACAGCGGGCGCCGGGTGATGCGGGCCCAGGGCCGACCGCGCGCCCAGCGCCCCGTCCTCGCCCCGGGATACGGTGAGGGGCCGGCCGCCCGGCGTGACCGTCAAGGACGCACCGGGCAGCGCCAGTTCGTCGATGTGGGCCACCAGCAGCCAGGTCCGTTTGAAGACCCGCTCCCGCTCCGCCTCCCACAATTCGGGTGAGGTGAAGGCCGCCGGGGACAGGCTCACCTCGGGGGCGTCCGCTTCCAGGTACTCCGCCAGCTCCGCCACGAGCTCCGTGAGCGTCATGCTCCTCGCCGTTCCTTTCCGTGCCGGGCCGTCAGCCGTTCGATCTCGGCGACGGCCTCGTTGGGTGCCGGCATCTCCTCGATCTCCTGCCGCAGGCGTCGCGCGTGCGCCGCGAACGACGGCTCCGCCAGGACGCGCGCGACCATCTCGCGGAAGCGGTCGGCGGTGAACTCGCGCAGCGGGAGGGACAGAAGGTTGCCTTGCTTCTCGTAATCGGCGCCCATGGACTCGGTGACCCACTCCCAGCCAGTGAGCAGGACCTGGGGGACGCCGTGAAACTCGGCGGTGGCCTTGGTCTGGTACCCGCCGTGGTGCACCACGGCCGCGCACGTCGGCAGCAAGTCGTGCAGGGGCACGTGGTCCACCACCCGCACGGTGTCCGGAAGTGGCGGCAGATGAGCGCGCTGCCGCGCCGAGAGGGCGGCGACGACCTCCACGTCGAGCTCGCCGAGCGCGCCCAGCATGCCGATGAGGACCGTGTCGAGGTCCCAGAGCCCGTACCCGCTGTCGATGCTCACCCCCAGGGTCAGGCAGACCCGGGGCCGCAACGGAGGCTCACGGAGCCAACGAGGCACGACCGCACGGCCGTTGTACGGGATGTAGCGGGCCGGGACGGTGGGGATGCCCAGGTCCTGGCGGAGGCTCGCCGGCCGGGTGTCGACGGTCCACTGGCCGGTCAGCATCGACTCTTCGAACCGCGCCCCGGCGCCGAGGCGTTCGAGGGTCCAGCCCAGCCACTCCGCCGTGGGGTCCTCGCGGTGCTCCGGTTCCTGCTCGGCGGCGAGCCGCAGAAAGGCGCGTCGGGTGCCCAGTTGCATGGCCAGCTCGGGTCCGGAGACCAGACGGGCGTGGGCCGCGCCCACGGCGAGGGCGGCGACCGGGCCCGCCAGGCAGAGCGTCTCCCAGATGACGAGGTCGGGCCGCCAGTGCCGGGCGAGGGCGACCAGTTCGTCGATCATCGTGTCCGAGTTCAGGCGGGAGTTGAGGGCGGGCACGATGACGCTCTCGTAGCCGAGCTGCTCCTCCCAGGTCTCCTCACGGTCCGGCTCCCGGTCCTGGTCGGCGGTGCCGAAGTGGGCAATGGCGTCCTGGTGGAACGCGCCCAGCGACTCGTACCACGGGGCGCTCTCGATCGGGACGGCGGTGATCCCGGACCGGGTGACGGTCTCCACCACATCGGGGACGCAGGCGGCGCGCACCTCGTGGCCGGCGGTGCGCAGCGCCCACGCCAGCGGGGCGAGCAGCTGGAAGTGGCTGCCTTCCAGCGAGGTGAACAGAACCTTCATCGCGCTTCTCCTGTTCCCGCCCCGAGGGCGGCCGCGGTGGCCGCCGTTGTCAGGGCCGTCGGGGCGGTCGTGGTCCTGACCAGAGCACGGGCCGGGCCCCTGGTCAGCGGGGCTCTGGCGCGACGCACCACGGGCGCGACGGGGTGCAGTCGGGCGTACCGGTCGGCGAGCGCGGCGAGCACGGCCTCGGCGAGGGCACGGTGGAACGGGGCCGGCACGCGGTGGGCGGGAGCCGTCACCGCTCCCGGACCGCCCTCGGGCAGGATCGCGAGCCGCTCGCCCGCGGCGATCCGTGCGCCCGCCACCTCCAGGGCGGTACGGGCCACCAGGGGCACGACCCACCCGGGCGGCTCGTCGCTCAGGGCGGCCATGGCCGTCCGCACGGCCTCGCGGGCCGAGAGCGGGAACCGCGCCCGGAGCACGGTCCGGACGATGAGGTCGGCGCCGGTACGGGCGGCGACGACGACCGTCGCCGGGCCCGGCGCGTCGGGGGGAGCGCCGTCGAGGAGGGACCGCAGCTCGTCGAGGCCCGTCCGCAGCCGCCGGGTGGTGGCGAGCCGCTGCGGGCAGACCATCGCGTCCTGGGCGGGGGCGCAGGCCACCAGGGCCTCGGCGAACCGGTCGCGGTCCGTCTCCGGGATCGCGCACACCTCGGCGAGGGCGCCCGCCGCGAGCGGCTCGGCCACAGCGGTGACCAGGTCGAACTCGGGCCCCACCGCGTCGAGCAGCCGTGCGCAGAGGGAGCCGAGACCGTCCGGCACCCGCACGTCCGTCACGGCGGCCTCGCCCGGCAGGGCAGGCACGTGCCCGATGCCCGGGTGGGCGAGCAACGCGGCCGCCGTGGCCGGGTCGGCGGTGACCCAGGCCCCCGTCCCGGAGCGCCACAGCGGCCCGGCGGCCCGGACCCGCTCGCGCAGGGGCCCCGGGTCCTCGTCGATGTCACAGAGCAGCGCCGCGTACGGGTCGCCCTTGAGCCGGTGCAGCCACAGCGTCCCGTGCTCGCGCTGCAACCGCTCCCCCAGCCGTGCCAGTTCCCCCGGCTCCATGGGCTGCATGGTCACGGGGTGGCGCCGGAACCGGCGGCGATCAGCGGAAACAGGTCCCCGTCAACGGGCGCGCCGGGCGTCAGGTGGGCCACCGGGTGGTCCTGGACGCCCGGCCGGTATGTGGCGTCGGAGTCCATGTAGACGGAGGCGAAGGCCAGTCGGCGTTCCCCGTCGGTGTTGGCCCCGGCCAGGTGCACAGTGCGGAAGTCATGGAAGACCACGTCACCGGCGCGCATCGGGACGGCCACCCGGGGGCTGAACGGGAAGTCGGGCCAGATCTTCTCCATCGGCCTGTAGTCCTGGAACCCGGCGAGGTGGACCTGGCGGTGTTCGAGGGGCCTCCGGTGCGAGCCGGGGACGTAGATCAGGCAGCCCCGGTCGACGGGCACGTCCACCAGGGGGACCCACGCCGTCAGGGTCCGGGTCAGACCGGCGAGCGGGAGGCCGGGCTCGTCGTCGTGGACCACGGTGGGCAGGTGGATGTCGGGGTCCTTCTTCAGCACGTCGGTACCGTAGAGCCGCAACGGTCCGCCGGCGAGGTGCTCGGCCGCCCGGGTGACCACGGGGTGCAGGGCCAGCGCGCGCAGGCCGGGATGCTTGCGCCAGGCGGCCTCGACGTAGTGGACCTGGGTCTCGTCCTCGGAGGCGCCCCAGATTTCCGGGCCCTCCTTGGCGAGGAGTTCCTCGGCGGCGGCTCGGAAACCGGCGACCTCCTCGGCGGAGAGCACACCCCGGAGGTGAACGAATCCCTGGTCGTGGAAGCGGCGGAGGGTCTCCTGGGTCGGCAGGCCGCTCTCCGTCAGGTCGGAGGTTGTCAGCATGTGATCGTCTTTCCTCGTCGTGTGGGAGGCCGTGCGGGACGGCGTGGGACCCGCGGAAGCGCGGTCATCCGAGGGACGCGACGAGCTCGTCGACAGTCTCGGCCGGGGTGGGCATCGCGAGGATCTCGTCCCGGACCCGGTGGGCGTTGCCGCGGAGGCGTTCGTCCTTGAGGAGCGTCCGGCACTCGGCGGCGCCGAGGGTGCCCGGCTCGGCCACGATCCCGATGCCCCGGGCGGGCAGCAGGTCCGCGCCCGTCTGCTGGTAAGAGCCGCGCGGGATGACGCACTGCGGGAGTCCGGCGGCGGCGGCCGTCAGCATGGTCCCGCTGCCGCCGTGGTGGATGATCGCGGCGCAGGTGTCGAGGAGCAGGTCGAGCGGAGCCCAGTCGACCAGCCGGACGTTGGGGGGTACATCGGCCAGCAGGGCCGGGTCGCCGCCGCCGAGGGTGACCACGAACTCGGCGTCCACACCGCGGGCTGCCTCCATGAGCGGCCCCAGGATCGCGAGGCCGCCCCACTGGGCCTCGATGGTGCCGAGGGTGACGGCGATGCGCGGCAAACGGCGGGCCCCGGCAAGCCAGCCGGGGAGCACGGCCCCGCCGTTGAAGGGCAGTGGGCGTACCGGCCGGGCTTCGGGGGTTTTGCGGTCCTCGGGCAGAAGGGCAGTGAGGCTCGGCGGGAGGGTGGTCAGAGGAACCGTCTCCAGGGGTTCGCCGGCGACGCCGTGCCGGGCCCAGTGGGGTTCCATCCCGGCCCGGAGCAGGGAACGGAGCCGGGCGCCGCTGTCGTACGACCCCAGCCGGGGTTCGATCAGGGGCACGCCGAGCGCGGCGGCGATCAGCCGGCCGGCGCCCTGGAGGGGCGGGGCGACCACCAGGTCGGGAGACCATTCCCGGGCTGCCGCCAGGGCACCGTCCACCATGACCCCGGAGACCCGGGCGAAGAGCGTGGCCAGTTCGGCGTCCTCGGGGTCCTCGGCGAACATGGGGTGGTCGGCCGTGCCGTCGGCCCCGGGCTCCTGGGGCACGTAGACGGGCAGATAGTCGAGGCCCGGGGTGACGTCCACGACGTCGAACCCCGCCTCGGCGGCGGCCAGGCTGAGCCCGCCGGTGGCGTATCGGACCCGGTGACCGGCCGCGCGGAAGGCCTGGGCGAGGGGGACGGTCGGGAAGAGGTGGCCGAGGCCCGGAGAGGTCACGAACAGGACGCGCATGCTGCCCCCAGGCAGGTGTCGTCGGGTGGGTTGCGGGGGGTCTCGGGGACCGGTCCCCCGGGCCGGGCTTCACGAGGTCCGGTCCCGCGGGGTGGTTCCGAGGAAGAGGCCCCGGCCCGAGTGCGGACCGGGGAGGTACTCGACGGCCAGGCCGGCGGCCCGGAACGCCGCCTCGTAGGCCGTGCGGGCGAAGAGGGAGATGCGGTGGGTCTCGGTGAAGTGCCGGGCGCCCGCGTGGGCGTCGGCCACCACGTAGTGCACGTCCATCCGGCACGCCTCCCCGTCGCGCGCGGAGTGCGAGACCCGGGCGACGGTCCGGCCCGCCACGGTGGCGACGTCCGCCGAGACGTGCCCGTCGAGGTACGTCTCGGGGAACCACCAGGGGTCGACCGCCACCACGCCCCCCGGTGTCAGGTGCCGGGCGAAGGCAGCCAGGGTGGCGTGGAGTTCCGCCACGGTAGTCGCGTAGCCGAGGGACCCGAACATGCAGGTGACCACGTCGAACCGGGCGTCCAGGTCGAAGGCCCGCATGTCGCCGACGTGCACGGGGACGTCGGGCAGCGCCCGGCGCGCGGCGCGGACCATGGGCTCGGACAGTTCGAGGCCCGCGACGGCGTCGAAGAGCCCGGCGAAGTGGCGCAGGTGCGCGCCGGTGCCGCAGGCCACGTCGAGGAGGGAGCGCGCGTCGGGCCGCAGCCGGCGAACGCGCCGGGTCAGCTCGTGCGCCTCGGCCTCGTAGTCCTTGCCGCGGCTCTCGTGGATCAGGTCGTGGATCTCGGTGAGGTCAGCGCCGTACATGGACGGATCGTCGGAAAGGGGGCTGGAGAAATCGCCCAGGACGGGTGGAGGCGGCGGCGACGCGTGTCGATCGGGTGGCGACCGATTCACCAGGACGCGCCACCACCCTCGGCCGGACCGGAACGAGACCCGGGACGAGAGCCGGAACGAGCGGAGGGCCGACGTGGACGTCGGGGAGATCGTGGCGGAGCTGGAGCGGTATCTGGGGCCGGACGCGGCGGAGTTGAGCCTGCCGCCCGCGGCGTTCACCTCGCCCGGGCTGTGGGAGGTCGAGCGGGAGCGGGTGTTCGGACGTTCCTGGGTATTGGTGGCGCACGCCGACGAGCTGACGGAGACCGGGTCCTACGTCGCCCTGTCGGTCGCGGGCGAACCGGTGGTGGTGGTCCGGGGCGAGGACGGGGCGCTGCGCGGGATGTCGCCGGTCTGCCGGCACCGGCTGATGCCGGTGGTGGAGGAGGGTTCGGGCCGTACGGACGTGTTCACCTGTCCGTACCACCTGTGGCGGTACGGGCTCGACGGTCGGCTCGTCGGCGCCACCCACATGAAACGGAACCCGGCGTTCGATCCGTCGTCGTGTCAGCTGCCGCGGTTCGCGGTGGAGGAGTGGCGCGGATTCGTCTTCGTCAACCTCGACGCCTCGGCCGATCCCCTGGGCCCCCATCTGCGGCGGATCGACGAGGACCTGGCCAACTACCGTCTGCCGGAGCTGACCCAGGTCGCGGGGTGGACGGAGGAGTGGCACTGCAACTGGAAGGTCGCCGTCGAGAACGCCCACGAGAACTACCACGTCATGGGGTTCCACCCGGAGACCCTGCAACCGACCACGCCCGGCGGCGCCGAGACGACGGTCCGGACGGACTCGCCGTGGGCCGACAGCATGCGGGTGCGGTACTCGGCCCCGCTGGATCCCGTAGTCCTGGACCTCACCGAGGAGGAACGGGCCCATCTGTACGGCTTCTTCGTCTTCCCCTCAGGCAGCCTCGCCGCCTCCGGCGACATGGTCATCTGGCTCAGTCTCATCCCCTCGGCGATCGACCGCACCACGGTCCGGGGCGGGGTCCTGATGCCCGCCGCCATGATCGAGGGACAGGACCGGGAGACCGTACGGAAGGAGGCGGAGGCCTACGCCGCCGTGATCAACGGTGAGGACCGCCGGGGTCTGGAGGCGGTCCAGCGAGGCGTCGGGTCCCGCTTCGCCGAGCGGGGCCACCTCTCCCCCAAGGAGCCCGGAGTCCTCCTCTTCTACCGGTCCTTGGCCCGCGCCCTGCTGAGCGAGGACGCCGACTGGCCCGGTGACCTCTGAGTCCGGATTCACGGCGTGAAGGCTGATCGGGTCTGCTGCTCGGTGATCCAACGCCTGCCGGGAAGAACCACTGTTCCCTGTGCCACAGGGCCCAACGCTCTCGGTGCCCGTCCTTGCAGTTCACCGAGCAGGCTCGTAGCGTCCTCCCGCGCCGACCTTCCCTGACTCCCCCCGCTACGCCTCCCTGAACGCCGGGATGATGTCCGTGCCGTAGGCGTCGAGGGTGGCTTCCTTGGCGTCGTGCATGGCGTAGACGGCGAACTGATCGACGCCCAGGGCCTTGAGCGCCCGGAGCTTTTCGCGGTGGGCGGCGGGCGGGCCGAGGAGGCAGAAGCGGTCGACGATGGCGTCGGGGACGAAGGCGGTGTCGGGGTTGTCGGCGCGGCCGTGGTGGGCGTAGTCGTAGCCCGTGCGGGCCTTGATGTAGTCGGTCAGCTCGTCGGGGACCATGCCGGAGTGCTCGCCGTAGCGGGCGACGAGGTCGGCGACGTGGTTGCCGACCATGCCGCCGAACCAGCGGCACTGCTCGCGGGCGTGGTCGAGGTCCTCGCCCACGTAGGCGGGGGCGGCGACGCAGATCGTGACGGCGGCCGGGTCGCGGCCGGCGTCCACCGCGGCCTGGCGTACCGCCTTGATCATCCACTCGGTGAGGAACGGGTCGGCGAGCTGGAGGATGAAGCCGTCGGCCAGCCGGCCCGCCATGGTCAGGGCCTTCGGGCCGTACGCGGCCATCCAGACCGGGAGGCGGCCGCCTCGGATCCACGGGATGCGGACGCGGTGGCCTTCGCCGAGGTCGGCCTCGCGGCCCTCGGCCAGGTCGCGGATGATGCCGATCGCTTCACCCAGCCGGGCCAGGGTGTTGGGCCGCCGGCCGGCCACCCGCATCGCGGAGTCGCCGCGGCCGATGCCGCAGACGGTGCGGTTGCCGTACATCTCGTTGAGGGTGGCGAAGGTGGAGGCGGTGACCTCGGGGGCACGGGTGGAGGGGTTGGTGACCATCGGGCCGACGATCAGCCGGTCGGTGTGTTCCAGGATGCGGCTGTAGAGGACGAACGGTTCCTGCCACAGGACGACCGAGTCGAAGGTCCAGCCGTAGCGGAAGCCGTTGCGTTCGGCGCGCCGCATGAGGGACACGACGGCGGAGGAGGGCGGGTCGGCCTGCAGGACAACTCCGAAGTCCACGGCGGCGCTCCTTAGATGAGGTACTGGCAGGTGCCACGCGGGATGTACTGGCCGTGGCCCGCGTGTCCGGTGAACTCCTGGCGGTCGATGACGAGTTCGCCGCGCGAGAGGACCGTCTCGACCCGGCCGGTGAGGTGTTTGCCCTCGTAGGCCGAGTAGTCGACGTTCATGTGGTGGGTCCGGGCGGAGACCGTCTGCTCGGCCGCGGGGTCGTAGATGACGAGGTCGGCGTCGGCGCCGGGGGCGATGGTGCCCTTCTTCGGGTAGAGGCCGAACATCCGGGCCGGGGTGGCGCAGGCGATCTCGATCCAGCGGCGGCGGCTGATCCGGCCCTCGACGACGCCCTGATGGAGGAGGTCCATCCGGTTCTCGATGCCCGGCATCCCGTTGGGGATCTTGGTGAAGTCGCCGCGGCCGAGCTCCTTCTGGCCCTTGAAGCAGAACGGGCAGTGGTCGGTGGAGACCACCTGGAGGTCGTTGGTGCGCAAGCCCCGCCAGAGCGCCGCCTGGTGCTCGCGCGGCCGCAGCGGTGTGGAGCAGACGTACTTGGCGCCCTCGAAATCCGGCTCGGCGAGGTTGTCGGTGGACAGGAACAGGTACTGCGGACAGGTCTCGCCGAAGACGTTCAGCCCCTTGTCGCGGGCCTGGGTGATCTCGGCGACGGCCTCCTCGGCGGAGACATGGACGACGTAGAGCGGGGCGCCGGCGACCCGGGCGAGCTGGATGGTGCGGTGGGTGGCTTCGGCCTCCAGCAGGACGTGCCGGACCTCGCCGTGGTAGCGCGGGTCGGTGCGGCCGGCGGCCAGCGCCTGTTCGGCCAGCACGTCGATAGCGATGCCGTTCTCGGCGTGCATCATCACCAGCCCGCCGTTGTCGGCACAGCGCTGCATGGCGCGCAGGATCTGCCCGTCGTCGCTGTAGAAGACGCCCGGGTAGGCGGTGAAGAGCTTGAACGAGGTGACGCCCTCGGCCACCAGGAGATCCATCTCCTTGAGGGTGTGCTCGTTGACGTCGGAGAGGATCATGTGGAACGCGTAGTCGATCGCGCACTGGGCGTCGGACTTGGCGTGCCAGGTGTCCAGACCGGCGCGGAGCGAGGCGCCGCGGGACTGGACGGCGAAGTCGACGATGGTGGTGGTGCCGCCCCAGGCCGCCGCGCGGGTGCCGGTCTCGAAGGTGTCCGAGGAGGCCGTCCCGCCGAACGGGAAGTCCAGGTGGGTGTGGGCGTCGACACCGCCCGGGATGACGTACTTGCCGGTGGCGTCCAGGGTGCGGTCGGCGGCGGCCGCCCAGCTGTCGGCGGTCGGACTGCCATGGGCGGCGAGGGCGGCGATCCGCCCGTCCTCCACCAGGACATCGGCGTGGATCTCATCGGCGGCGGTGATCACCAGTCCGCCCCGGACGACCGTACGGCTCACCATGTCAGCTCCCTGCCTGTCTACCCGTGCCTGCCTGACGCCATGTCATGACCGGTCTACACCCGTAGATTCCGCTCGAGAAGGAGACACCGTAGAAGCATGTCACCATCCGTGGCAATACCGTGACGCACGATCAGCGTGCCGGGTTCGTGTTGCGCCGGCGATCAGCCGGTCGGTTCACCGCGGGCCGCGGCGGGCCCGGAGGGGTGCGGAAGTGGCGCGATGGGCAGGTATCCGCCGACGCCGGCGGGCAATCCTCGCGAGCGGCACACCTCAGGGCGGACGACACCGAAAGGGCGGCAGGTCATGGAGCAGCGCACACCGTGGGAGTTCTCCGACGACCGAGGGCGCCTGGTGGTGGCCGGACAGCGGCCGGCACGGCTGGTGACGTACATACAGGCCGGGGCGACCCTGTGGGACCACGGCATACGCCCGGTGGGCCTGTTCGGGTCGCAGCACGACGGCGCCGTCCCAGACCCCGCCAAGGGCGGTGAGCTGCCGCTGACGGAGATCCCCTACCTGGGCGCGGGTGCCGCGCTGCACCCCGACACGCTGCTGGAGGCCGAGCCGGACCTCGTGGTGGCGGTGACGTACGACGGCGAGCAGCTCTACGGCCTGGAGCAGAAGACCGCGCTGGAGCTGGAGGCGCACGTACCGGTCGCCACCGTCGCGGTGGGCCCGGGCCGGAGCCTGGCCGAGGTCCGCGAACGCTTCGCGGCGCTGGCCGGCTCGCTCGGCCGGGGCGAACCACTGGGTCTGGCACGGGAGTTGGATGCCGCGGAGGACGCCCTGCGGCAGGCGGCCGGCGGCCCGGCCCGCCCCCGGGTCCTGGCCCTGTCACCCGCCGGCCCGGAACGGGTCCATCTGGCCCGCCCCAGCTCCTGGCCGGACCTGCGCGCACTCGCCGAGCACGGCGTGAACCTGGTCGAACCGCCCGCCGGCGCGGGCATCAACTGGTCCACGGTCGGCTGGGCGGAGGCGGCCGGGCTGGCCCCCGACATCATCCTCATCGACGCCCGGTCCAACGCGGCGCGCCCCGAGACCCTGCGCGCCGACGCGCACTGGCGCGCACTGGAGGCCCGCGTACGCCTCCTGCCATGGAACCCGGAAGCGCCTTGCAGCCGCCTCGCCCACAGCCGCTTCTTCTCCCAGGTGGCGATGACCCTGCGGGCGGCTTGATTCCCACGTACCTGGCTGCCGCGCCGCGGGTCGTCTCGCCGTTGCGTTTTGCGGTGCCTCCCACGTACCTGTCTGCTGCGCCGCGGGGCTCGCCGTTGCGCGCTTTGCGGCGCCCCGCACGTACTTGGCCGTCCCGCCGCGGGGCTTGGTCGCCGTTGCGCCTGCGGCGGGCTGGGTTTGTGGTGGGTGCGGTGACGGGCCTGCGGGGCCGGTTGTGTGGACTGCTGTCGCTTTACGTCCACACAACCGGCCCCTCCGGCCCGTCCCCTCCCGTTGGGGGAGTGGGAAGAGGTGGGTGGGGG
>NZ_JOIX01000041.1 GCF_000720175.1 Streptomyces sp. NRRL S-337 | reverse complement strand
AGATGTCGCAATCCCCACCGAGCCAGAAGGCCCTCACCTTCTTCAAGCGCCCTGAAAGGCGTGTCGCCTGTCACCAACGTCCCCGGACAGCACATCTAGCGCATCTCGTCCTCGCCGCGCGCCACTGGGTGACGGTCGACGCGCATGTCGGCTACCACAACCTGCGGGGATTCGGCCGGCGTTACATCGCGGTCCCCAAGGCGACCCCGGCGAATGACGTCCGCCAGGCACCCGGCAGTGGCCACGAGGTACGACAAGCTCTCCGTCCGCTACGAGGCGACTGTGCTGGTCGCAGCCGTGAACGAGTGGCTGTGACCAGCACCGTCGCAACGGCCCTCAGACGACGTCGAATTCGTTGCCCTCGGGGTCCTGCATGGCGGCGGCGTAGAGCCCCATCTCCGGCTCGTCCTTGATCCGCAGCACGGTGGCACCAGCTTTGACCAGCCGTGCCACCGTAGCCTTGACCCGCTGTATGCGGATGTCCAGTGGGACGTCACGGCCCCCACCGACCTTCAGGTCGAAGTGCCACCGGTTCTTGGCGACCTTCGGCTCCGGAACCTGCTGGAACCACACCCTCGGTCCATGTCCCGCAGGATCGATGATCGACTCCGGAATGTCCCCGGCACCGGCCGGCAACTCTGCCTCGGGCACCCCCATGGCCGCCCAGTAGGCACGCCAGGTGGCGTGCCCACCCGGCGGAGGCTCAGGCACGTAGCCCAGGGCCTCGGCCCAGAAGGTCACCATTCTCTGCGGATCGGAGCAGTCGATCGTCAGCTGCACTGTCATCTCCATGCTCAAAGCATCCCAGGCAGGTCTGACAGAAGATCCACTTTCGCAACAGGTCTAGGAGCGGGTGGCGGTCGCACAGCCCTTGCCCGTCGTGCCGTTGCTCGTGTCGATCGGCTTGCTGCGGTCGTACGGATCGACCTGGTGGGCCTCGGCGGGCTGCTCGTCGGCCGTGCCGAAGGGCGGCACGAAGTAGCCAGTCGGGGTGGAGCAGCCGCCGTTGGTCATGTCGAGCGCGTACGAGACGAGGGACATCGTGCCCGGCTCGGTGATGACCTTGGCCGGGTCGTCCCAGCTCATCACCACCTCGCGCCGCACGATCGTACGGACGACCTCGGCGTTCCGACCGCCGTCGCCCGCCGGAGTGACCGGGTACACAAAGGTGACGTCCGCCGTCACCTCGACCGCCCCCCGTTTCCCCTCCCGATACGTGAGCCGACCGCGCGTCTTCACCACGTCACCGACGAGCCGGGCCTGCTCCGGCCTGAAGCGGCTGAACAACAGCAGCGGGTTGGCCTTGGGAGCGGGCGCCGTCGACGACAGGGAGGTACGGAGATACGCCTGGACGTCCTTCTGATGCGGGTTCAGCAGTGCGATCGCCTTCGTGGGCCGCTCGCCGCGCAGCACGCGGGAGTCGAGCCCCGCGGCCACCAGGAAGTCCCGACTCTGCCGCAGCGCCCGCTCGACCTCGGCGGCGTCCATCCAGCCGGTCGCCTTGGCCGGTGGCACCGTGATCCCTGCCGCTCCGTCGGCCCAGCGGGCGGCAGGCGAACCCCGGAAGGGTTCGGCGAGGGTAGGGCGCAGATCCGGCTCGGCGCCGGGCGCTTCCCGCGGGCCTTCCGACTCGGCGGCCAACGGAGCACTTTCCTGCTCGCCGTCGTCGCCACCGACCCAGCCGACGACCTGCTGCGGGAAAAGCCCCACGATCAGGAGGGACACGGCCGCCACCAGCCCGGTCACGTACCAGCCTGTCCTGCGCCGCGGCCGGGCCGGCGAGTACGTACGCCAGCCCTCCGGCTGCCCGGAGCGCTCCCGCAGCCGCCGCTCCACCTCACGGGCGCGCGCTGAAGGCTCCACGGGTGCCCCGGCCACACCCGTCACTGATTCACGGAGGAACCGCTCCCACTCCTCGTCGGACACGGACGGCCCGTCCTGCCCCCCAACCCCGCTCACACCGCACTCCCGTTCTCGCTCGTTGCCCGATGCCCGTTGCCCGTTGCCCGATGCCCGATGCCCGATGCCCGATGCCCGATGGCTCGATCGCTCGACTGTCTGATCCGTTGGTTGTGCAATGGCCGATCGAGAGCCGATCGCATGATCGCATGAGCAGCCGCCGGCCTGCCGGGGCGGTGGGCGAAGTGTCAGGTCTCCGCGCTGTCCGCCGGCACGGGCGCGACTTTTGACGACAGAACCCAAGGGGTCGCCCGTCGTTCCGGAGCGGACCGCGGGCACGGCCCTCGCCGCGTTTCCCGACAGCAGCCCGCTGATCCGGGCCCGCAGCAGCGGAGAAGCCGCGTCCCGATGGAAGACCCGTAACGCCTCCACCCTGAGCCATGGCTGCCCGCAGGAACCGGGCCCTCGGCCCCGCGATCGCGCAGGTCTACGGCGGTGAGCACCCCCCGCGGCAGCACCGCGCCCATCGTCACCAGGCCCGGGAGAGCAAGCCGGTCAGTCGGGTCTCACGGGGGATGGGCAGGCCGGGTTCTCTTGGGTTCCCGTGTCGTGGGGTTGGGGCAGGGGCCAGGCCAGCTCCCTGCTGCCGCTGCCTGCGCTCACCCACTGATCGTCATCTCCGAAGTGCAGCCGGTAGGAGTGCGGGGAACCGGCTGCTCGCCAGCGGGCGGCGATGGTCTGGATCTCGTTCCAGATGTCCCGGGGGCCGCAGGCAGTCAGCGTCCAGCCGCCGGATCCGTCGGGGCGGGCGGTGAGCCATGATCCGCACGCCGGGGCGCCGATCACCAGGTGGTCAGCTACCCAGGTCCGTACCAGGCCCGGCCGCAGATGGTCGACGGCGAGCCAGAGGGCGCGTGGTTGGTCGGCGGGTGGGGCTTTGCGGCTGTGCTGGACGTGTCCGCCGGCACCTGAGGTGATCCGTGTTGGTCCCGGTCGAGTGTGACCACGCCCCCGTCGCCGCAGATCCAGCAGGCGATGGCCGCGGTCATAGCGGCGCCTGTGCCGATGTCGAGAACGCGGTGCCCAGGTTGAAGGTCCAACTGGTGCAGTAGGTCTGCGGTCATGCCGACCGTACTGGACATCGATGTGATGCGCCCACCGGACCGCGGGGCTGGCATGCGCCCGAGCAGGGGTTCTCCGTCGTGCTGGATCAGCACGCTCTGCCCGCTGTACAGCACAGCGAGCAGCTCCTGGCGGTCTTCGGGCGTCGACCAGTCCAGCCGATCCCAATGCGGTGGGGTCTCGTCGGGCTGACTGCGCCGAACGTAGGCCTGCGGCATGAGGACTTCGCGCGGGAGGGCCAGCAGGGCCTGGCGCACTGGCCCCGGCCTGAGGTCGCCGTTGTCTTCCAGCCGGGCGACCATCGCGGCCCGCGCCGCGGCCACCTTGCGGGCGAGAGACCCTTCGCCGCTATCAGGAACGGCGGTGGCGGACGGGAACTGATGTGGCAAGGGGACGGCCTTCGTGCTCGGTCGGGGGCCGCCTGGGGGAGTACCGGTCATGACCATCCCATCTCGGTGTAGAGGCGACCCGCCTGGATGCCGTCGATGGCGGCACGGGTGTACGGCACGAGGGGCCGAGGAAGTGCCTGCGGGTGCCACCTGCCCCATCGGGTGCACCTTTCGGGCTCGCGGATCTCCGGGTTACCCCTCCAGCGCTGGGCGCGGAAGACCAGCTGCATGCGTGGCTGTGTGCCAGGCGTATCGACGAGATGGACAGCATGCACGTAGTCGACGTCGCGTGGATCGATGACCAGACCGGCTTCTTCCTGGGCCTCGCGGACGAGGCAGGCAACGGCGGATTCCTGCTCTCAGTGGCCGGCGAGGAAGTGCCATGTGGCTCCTGCGTAGGCGGAGTCGGGGTGACGCAGCCCGAGTAGCACTTCGCCATCGGGGTTCTCCAGATAGAGGTGTACGCCGATGATGTTGAGCACGGCTTGGCCGCCCCCGGTCGGCACAGGGCTGTTGGGGCGAGGGGTGCGTCGGCTGGCAGGGGCGGTGTCGGCAGTTGTCGTGAGGAATATCCCGCACCCCCGCGCGTACCAGCGGGAGCGTAGACCTTGCGCTGGTGCTCGGACAGGGGGATTGCAGTACTGCCACTATGCGTAATTCAGTTCGATCGGCTGGTGGAACCGGATGTCGCACGTAGGGAAACAAGGCTGCCTGTGCACCCACATCATGGGTGCACAGGCAGGCTGGCTGCCCTTCGGCCACGACCTTGGGGTGCGACTGGACGCTTGAGCCGGCCACGGGCACGCCAACCCGGTCCCAGGCGTCGAGTACTGGCCGGCGTTCGATGCTGTGCCTGCCATGACGCGTTCTGGCTGCTCTGGCGGTGCGATGCGACCCGTCGGCGCTGTTCGTCGTCGCTGTACGAGTACAGGGCCGAGCGTCAGAGGCCCGGGCGAGCCGGAATGGCACATGTAACATTTCACATGTCACAGATTCCTCTGTAGCCAGCGAGAAGGCGGATGTCATGCCCAGCCCTTTCGGCGACCCGACACGGCTCTACTCGATTCTCGTCAACGATCTCGCCGAGTACTGCTTGTGGCCGGACGAGTTAGAGGTTCCGCCGGGCTGGCAGGCCGTGCGGACCGGACTCGGTTGGCAGGCGGCGATGGCAGTCGTCGACCGGGGCACAATGGCGCCTCGGCACACCGTAGCCGGTGCCCACCCGGACGGCTCCCTGGCGATCGACGTGGTCCAGGAGATCGCCCGCCGGGTCGCCGAACGGCCTGACTCCGCCGCTGTGCTGACGTGCAGTCAGGTCATGCCGGAACACGTACTGTCCTATCGCGACCTGGACGAGCGTGCGGCGTGGCTGGCTGCCCGGCTGGGCGGCGAGGGCGCGGGCCCGGAGGGGCTCGTCGCGGTGGCGCTGCCGAGCGGGCCCGGGTTGGTGGTCGCACTCCTCGCCGTGCTCAAGGCAGGGGCGGCGTACCTGCCGGTCGACCCGGGGCTGCCCCGAGAACGCATCGCCCTGATGCTGGAGGACGCGGCGCCGTGTCTGCTGCTGACGGACTCCGCCTCCTCCCGTCGCCTTGCGTCCACCGAAGTACCCACCCTGCTCCTGGACGCGCTCGCCGAGCCGAGCCACGCCGCCATGCCGTGGACGCCTCCCACCGTCGAGCCGGGCCAGGCGGCCTACGTTCTCTACACCTCGGGGTCGACCGGACGCCCCAAGGGCGTTGTCATCAGCCGCAATGCCTACGGCCACGCGCTCGCCGCGCTGACGGCTCGCCTGGGCATCTCGGCCGGGGACCGGGTGGTCGCCGCGACTACCGTCTCCTTCGACATAGCAGGCCTGGAGATCTTCGGCACCCTGTTGGCCGGCGCCACCATCGTTCTCGCCGACCCCGAACAGGCCGGCGACCCCCTGGCCTTGGCGCAGCTGATAGAGGCCGCCGGGGTCGACGTCGTTCAGGCCACTCCTTCGCTGTGGCAGGGGCTGCTGGGCGTGCACCCGGAGCGGCTGAGGGGAGTTCGGGCGTTGGTGGGCGGCGAGGCCCTGTCCAGGGATCTGGCGGACCGGCTCCTGTCGGTGGCGGCGCGGGTCACCAACCTCTACGGGCCGACCGAGACCACCATCTGGTCCCTGACCGCCGATGTCGGTCCTGGGGCCTCTGCTCCGCCGATCGGCACCCCGTTGCCGGGCACCGGCGCCCGGGTGCTCGACTCGGAGCTGCGACTGGCCCCGGTGGGAGCCGAGGGCGAGCTGTACCTCACGGGCCCCACCCTGGCCCGCGGCTACCTACACCGCCCCGGCCTGACGGCCGCCCGCTTCGTCGCAGACCCGGCAGGCTCGCCGGGGTCTCGGATGTACCGCACAGGCGACCTTGCGGCGGTGGGTCCGGACGGGCGGATCGAATACCGGGGCCGGGCAGACGACCAGATCAAAATCCGCGGTCACCGCATCGAACCCGGCGAGGTGGCCGCCGTCCTGCTGCGTGATCCGGTGGTCGGCCATGCGGCGGTCGTGGCCCACGGTCCGGACCCGGAGCGGCGCCGGCTGGTGGCTTACCTCGTCCCCGCGCCTCGGACTGGAGAGCCGGTCCGGTCCGGGCCCGGTGACGAGGACACAGCGCGCCTCAGGGAGTCGGCTGAGCGCGCGCTGCCCGCCTACATGGTCCCCGCTGCGTTCGTCTGGCTGGACCGGCTTCCGATGACCCCGAGCGGCAAGCTGGATCGCAACGCGCTGGCCGCACCCGAGTTCACCCCGCGCGCGGGACGACGTGCCCCCGAGGGCCCCGTCGAGGAGGCGCTGGCCGGGCTGTTCGCACAGGTGCTGGACAGCGGCCCGGTCGGCGCCGATGACGGCTTCTTCGACCTGGGCGGCAATTCCCTGCTCGCGGTGCGGCTGATCAGCCGTCTCGGCACCCTCTTCACCGCCGAACTCACCCTGCGGGACGTCTTCGCTGCCCCGACGGTGGCCGGGCTCGCCCAGCGCTTGGCAGGCTCGGGGCACGCGGAGACCGGCCCCTCGGCCCGCCCGGCAGTGCGCCCAGCGCAGCGTCCGGCCCGTATCCCGCTCTCTCACACCCAGCAACGGCTCTGGTTCATCGACCTGCTGGAGGGACCGAGCCCCCGTTACAACGTGCCACTGGCCGTGGAGTTCACCGGGCTTCTCGAAGCCCCTGCTCTGCGGGCCGCACTCGTCGACGTAGTGACCCGGCACGAAGCCCTGCGCACCCTGCTCCCGGATGAGGACGGTGTTCCGTACCAGCACGTGGTGCCGGCCACGGACGTCGACCTGGCGCTGCCCGAGCATCACGTCACCCAAGAGGCGCTCGACGGGCAACTGCGGCTGGCCGCACGGGAGGTCTTCGACCTCGCGACCGACCTCCCGCTGCGGGCCTCGTTGTGGCGCACCGTGGCGGCCGACGGCCCGCAGCGCTCGACGCTCCTGATCGTGTTGCACCACAGTGCGGCCGACGGCTGGTCCACCGGTCCGCTGTTGCGCGATCTGCTGACCGCGTACCGGGCCAGGCTGGCCGGATCAGCTCCCGACTGGGCGCCCCTGCCCGTCCAGTACGCGGACCACGTGCTCAGGCAACGCGAACAGCTGCAAGCCCGGACCGAGGAACGGTCCGAGTTCTGGCGCACGGCCCTGGCCGGAGCGCCGACGGACGCCGCCCTGCCCACCGACCGGCCGAGGAGGGCGGCGGAAGGACCGGGCGGATGGGTGCCGCTGGAGGTCCCGGCCGACCTGCACGCGGGACTGGCAGCGCTGGCCCGCCGACGGAACTGCACTGTCTTCATGACCGTGCACACGGCACTGGCCGCACTGCTGACCAGAGCGGGGGCGGGCACCGATATCACGATCGGCACGGTGGTCGTCGGGCGGCCCGACAGCGCGCTGGAGGACCTGGTTGGCTTCTTCGCCAACACCCTGGTGCTGCGCTCCGCCACTTGCGGCAACCCGTCGATGGCCGAGTTGTTGGCCCGGGTCCGGGAGGCGGACCTGGAGTTCCTGGCCCACCAGGAAACACCGTTCGATCAGGTCGTGGAAGCCGTGGCCCCGCCCAGGTCCCGGGCCTACCACCCGCTGTTCCAGGTCCTGCTCGCGTTCCAGGTCGAGCCCCCGCGGCTGCCCGAGGTGCCGGGCCTGACGGTGCGCCATCGTGAACTGGCGACCGACACGGCCAAGTTCGACCTGACCTTCACCATGACCGAAGACCTGGACAGCGGCACCGGTGATCCGGGCGGGATCACGGGCGGGATCGAGTACGCGGCCGACCTCTTCGAGGAGACGACGGCCCGCTGGCTGGCGGACGGCCTGCTCGCTCTGCTGCGGGCCGCGGTGGAACAGCCCGACACACCCATCGGAGCGGTGGAGCTCGCCGGCCGGCCGGCGCCCGGCCGGCCGGCGCCCGCGCACTGAACGCGCCTGCGCCTCAACGGGTGCACGGCAGTCCGCCCTCGGACCGGCCCCGAAGACCGGGGCGGGTTCAAGGGCGGACGGGACGACGGGTCAGGACGGGACCGGTTCCGCCACCGCCAGGGCGCTGTAGCGGCGGAAGCACCAGGCCTGGGCCGCGATCAGGACCAGGTTGACCGCCGCCAGCGTGCCCCACAGCGCGGTGAGGCCGCCGTCGGCCGCCATCGGTCCGGCCAGCAGGGCCAGTACGCCGTAGCAGGCCGCGAAGCAGAGCATGCTCGGCCGGGTCCTCCTCACCCCGATCAGCCCGAAGCCGAACAGGGCCTGGGCGGCGTCCGCGAGGGTGGCCGCCAGCACGAGCGGCAGAAGCTCCACCAGCCTGTCGCGCACCCCGGGGTCCGCGCTGAACACCGCCAGCACGGGCCCGCGCGCCACCGTGAGCAGCCCGCTGAGCAGCAGCACCGCCCCGGCGGCGACGGCCAACCCGGACACCGCCCCGGCCCGTACTCCTGTCAGGTCCTGCTCCTTCAGCCGCTCCGCCACCACCGGCACGACCGCCTGCCCGACCGCCACGGCCGCGGTGAACATCAGGTTCACCAGCGAAACCGCGACGCTGTGCACGGCAGCCGCCTCCGTGCTGATCCGGGCGGCCGAGAAGGCCAGCACCCCCAGGACCGCGAACTTGATCAGCACAGTGGCCGCAAGCGGAAGGCCGACCCGAGCCAGCCCGATCACCTGCGACGGCTGCGGGCGCCCCAACCTCAAGGTACGGCCCGCCAGTTGCGGAGACCGCCGCAACGCGACCTGCGCAACGAAGGCGCTGATCGTGCTGGAGGCCAGCATCGCGATACCGGCGCCCGGTAGACCGAGGGAGGGCAGCGGACCGGGTCCGCCGACCAATAGGAGCGACAGCACGACGGCCGCCCCCGTGCCGGCCAGCCCGGCGCGCATCACCAGGCGGCTCCGGCCGAGTCCGATCAGCGCGGAACCCGCCGTCGTCGACACTGCGATCAACACCGTGGACACCGCCAACAGCGCGGGGAAGGCGCCGAGTTGATCGAGCGTCGCCTCCGGTACGCCTCCGATCCGGCCGATCCACGGCACCGCCGCCACCGCGAGGCCGCCCAGACCACCGGTGGCAACGGCCAGCCACATCCCGTTACGCAGGACCGGGACCAGCTTCTCCGGCTCGTCCTGGTGCTCCGTCACGAAGGGCATCACACCGCGCTGCGCGCCGGCGATCGCCGCGGTGGCCGGGCCGTAGACGGCCGTGGTCACGGCCAGCCCCGCCAGTGCCGCCGTCGCGTGGTGGCCCAGAACCGCGGTGTCCACCAGAGCGGCCGCCGAGGCGGCGATCATCGACACGTACAGCGACAGCGCGGCTGTGGCGATCTGCCTGATCCGTGTCGTGGCCGTCGGCCGTCCGTTGGTCGTTGTCACTGAAACTGCTCCCTTGTGAGTGGCTCACCATGCTCCGGCTCGCGCGGCTGGAGCCGTCCGAACTCTCTGTCCATGCGATCGGCTACCTCTTCAACCTGGTCGAAGACGGAGAAATGGCCTGCTGTGAAGGCGTGGACGGTCAACGGCTGTCGGAACGCACCGCCCCAGCCGGTCCGGTGAGGCCGCCGGGTCGACCAGGCCGTGGAAGACCGCGCAGGGCCTCCGGTGTAGCTGCGCGCCGGCGGTGGCCCGGTAGCCGTCGACGACGGCGGGGTCGGCCCGCAGGACGCCGAGCAGGCAGACGCGCAGCTCCGCGTCCCGCAGTGCCTCATCCGGTGTGCCACCGAGCTCGCGCACGCACTCCGTGAGTCGGTCGTCGCTCCGCAGATGCCGATCCGTCGCAGCAGGGCAGGCGACCGCGGCGGGGGAGAGAGTGCACGAGATGCCCACCCAGCCGGGCGGTCGGCTGCGGCGTTCCAGTTCCCGGGCACGGACTCCGATGTCAGTGCTGGCTGACAGTATGGCGATCATGAGCCGAATCATCTCGTTCAACAGCGCCGACAAGGCAGACGTCGTGGCCTTTCTCGGGGCCGCCGGGAACCTCACATCTGACCAGGAACGCAACCTCGGTGTCATGCGCGAGCTCGCGCAGGCCAGGCAACTCGACCTCGACCACCAGGGCATCGACTGGGGCCTGTCCATCCCGGACGCGCTCGACCACCTCATAGCCGGCCACGCCGACTCAGACGCCGAGTACGCGGCCGCCGCCTACTACAGTGCACTCCAGCTCATCATCGACCGCAATGGCTCCGACCCCGACGAACTGGGCGTGTACTCGAAGCCCTCCACCTTCTTCGGGCTGCTGGACGACGAATTGCGCCGATTGGGCGTGAGCGCAGACCTCCTGCTGCACGACTACCTGTTTTCTGGCCCGCCGGAAGAGATCCCCTTCCACATCCCGTATCCCGTGGACGGCCCGCACATCGGCATGTTCCCGCTGGCCAAGGCCAAGCCCGCCGCGGACGCTTACCGCGCGGTCCTGGACAGGATGGACGACGGTTTCACCTATGACGTCCAAGCCCTCATCGAGAAGCTGGATGTCGAGCACGAATCGTGGGAGTACGGCATGAAGAACCTCGACTGGTACACACAGGACACACTCTTCTTCTCCCTCAAGGGCTGACCAGGAGAGACACGGCCACAAGCAGCGCCCCGCGGCTACTCATCGCAAAGTGCCGCGGGCGCCGGCCGGAGCTCACTCTGCCGTAACGCGCCGGTACACCGACGTCCGAGTTGGTCTTGGCCGTTCTCCATGGCCGGCAGTGCCCATTGCGGTCCAGCCAGCCACTGAACCAACGGCAGACGCGGTCCCGGGAGACGGCCACCCGGCCAGAGCTGCGTGACCTCAGACCTCAGATGGGGACTCCGACCAGCCCCATTGGCGTCGTTGGGCTTCTTCGGCCACTTCGGCCCAGCCGGACAGCAGCTCGGTGAACTCCTCGAAGTCCGCGATCCACCGACCTGGGCATGCGGCGTGGCATGCGTACGCGGGTGTGAGTAGTTGAGGTACAGAAAGTGCCGCTGAGGTTGATCTTGATCTGATCTGCCTACTGTGTGGGGGCTTCGAGCTGGCGGGACACTGCGCGGCGCGCAGCTCGCGTAGGTCCGGGATGTGGTGGTAGAGCGTGGCCGGCGAGACGCCGAGCAGCTTGGCGATCGAGGTGATCGAGCGGCCCGGGTCGGGCAGCAGGTCACGGGCGGCCCGATCTTCCGAAAACGAAGGTCTTTTGACGGTTCCCCGGATCGGCGGCGAGCGGGGGCTTTGACGGAAGGTCTCGCGCGCCGGACAGCAGATTCTGGAGGTCCGCGCGAAATCCCCTTGCTCAATGGTCAAGAGTCGTTGACCATTGCTCGTATGCCTACCGATGATCTTCCCGAGACGTTTCACGTCACCACGGACGAGCAGCTGCGCGCCGTCTCCAATCTCACGCGTCACCGGATCATGGCCGTGCTCCGCTTCGAGCCGGCGACGATTACGCAGATCGCCGAGCGGGTGGGCCTTGCGAAGGGGAGTTCCAGCTATCACGTGCGGCTGCTGGAGCGGGCCGGCCTGGTGAAGGTGGTGCGGACGCGGAAGGTGCGGGGGGTCACCGAGCGGTACTACGCGATGGCCGCACGGTCGATCGAGCTGCCGGACCCCGGGGTGGGGCAGCCCGATGTGCTGATGCGGCATGCGGTGGCGGACCTGGAGGCGTCGCCGGTGGATGGCGAGCGGCATGTACGGATGGCGCATCTGCGGCTCACCGAGGAGCAGTTCGCGCAGCTGGGGGCGCGGCTGGAGGCACTGGCGGACGAGTACCGGGAGCTGTCCGATCCGTCGCTGCCGGACGCGTCACTCGTCTTCGCACTGTTTCACCCGGCACCGTGCGAGCAGCCGAGGGGGGCGCCAAGTGACCTCAGGCGTCCGGAAGTTGCCGACCGGGTTCGGACGGCTGTGGACCGCGCAGACGGTGTCCTCGCTCGGTGACGGGGTGTCGCATGCCGCGCTGCCGCTGCTCGCGTTGACGTTGACGCGGGATCCGATGGCGCTCGCCGTCGTCACGGCCGCGGGGACGCTGCCGTGGCTGCTCTTCGGGGTGCTCGGCGGTGCGCTGGTGGACCGCTGGGACCGCCGGCGCACGATGTGGGTCATGGACGCGGCGCGTGCGGTGCTGCTCGCGATACCGGCGGCAGCGGCCGCGTTCGACGGCTTGAGCATTCCGCTGCTCGCGGCCGTCGCCTTCCTGCTCGGCCTCGGTGGGCTCTTCTTCGACACGGCCGCCACGGCCTATCTGCCGGATCTGCTCGGCCGCGACCCCGCACTCCTGGAGCGAGCCAACTCTCGTCTGCGCGGAGCCCAGACCGCCATGTCCGGCTTCGCGGGGCCGCCTGCGGGCAGTGCGCTGCTCGCGCTCGGGCGGGCGGTTCCGCTGCTCGCCGACGCGGTGTCGTTCCTGCTCTCCGCACTGCTCGTACGGTCCCTGCCCGCCCTACCCCGGCCCGTGCCGGAGATCCGCGAGTCGCTGCTTCGGCAGGCGCGGGCCGGGGCCTCGTACGTCTTCCGGGACCGGTTGCTGCTCGGGCTCGCGCTCCGCCCGGCGGTCGGGAACGTCGCCTTCCTCGCCGTGGAGACCGTCCTCGCCCTCTTCGCGCACGACCGCCTCGGCATCGACGCCTACGGCTTCGGCCTGCTCCTCACGGCGGAGGCCACCGGCGGTCTGCTCGGTGCAGGCATCGCCTCCTACCTTGGCCGACGACTCGGCACCGGCACCGCGCTGACCTGCACGGCCGCGGTCGAAGGGCTGGCCATCCTGGGCCTTGCCGCTGCCCCGAACCCGTACGTGGCCGGGCTGGCGCTCGCCGTCTGCGGGGCCGGCATGGGCGCCACGATGGTGCTCGGCCCCTCCCTCCGGCAGGCGATCGTCCCGGCCCACCTCATGGGCCGGGTCGCCTCCACCTCCCGCATGCTGGCCATGTGCGCCGCCCCCATCGGGGCCTTCCTCGGCGGCTGGCTGGCCACCACCTACGACATCCGTACCCCGCTCTACGCCGCCGCCGTCCTCCTCCTGGCGATGACGGCCGTCACGGCATCCATGACCAACAACCGCCGGGTCGAAGCGGCGCTGCGTGCCACTGCCCCGGCCGGCGGTCCGGACCACCCGGCATCCAAGGATCCCGCCCGGGAGAGTGCACCCGACTTGTTGTGACGCCTGCCGCGAAGGCGTCACAACAAGTCGGGTGCCAGGCCTCTGCGGGGCGCGAGGATTGGCCGGGTCGGCCGGGTGTGCCGGCCGTCAATCCTCGGCGTCCCCGGGGGAGTTCGGGTCCGGGAACGGGCGCAGGCCCTGGCCGGGGCGGCTGGCGTTGGAGAACACCGCCCGCTTCCACAGCGCGGGCACCAGGTCGGCGTCGACCTCGCGGGGCAGCAGCGGCCGGTCCTTGACCCGGCGGCGCGAGAGCGCGGGCAGGCGACGCACCGCCTCCAGGATGCGCGCCGCCTTCTCCAACTGCGGCAACATCGCGAGGCGCTCCCGCTCCGAGGCCCGCCGCGCGGGACTGATCAGCCGGTTCGCCATCAGCACCGCGAACAGGTCCAGCGCGTCATCGACCGCGACGACCGGCCTGGTCGTATCGGCCAGGCCGGTCGTCGTATGCGGTTCTACCTGTTCGCGACCGCCGCCTCCTGGAGGGCCCTGCCCGGCTCCGGCTCCGTCCCCAACGCCCGGCCGAGGTCGGCCCACAGGTCCTCCACGTCCTCCAACCCCACCGAGAGCCGCAGCAGCCGGTCGCTGACCCCCGCGCCGCGGCGGTCGTCGGCGTCCACGATGCGGTGGCTGATGGACGCGGGGTGCTGGATGAGGGTGTCGACGCTGCCGAGGCTCACGGCCGGGGTGATCAGTCGGACGCCCGCGATGACGTCGTGGGGGTCGCCGGCCACCTCGAAGGCGACCATGGCGCCTCCGATGCGCGGGTAGTGGACGCGGGTGACGCGCGGGTCTGCGGCGAGCCGGCCGGCCAGCTCCGCCGCGTTCGAGGACGCGGCTCGAACCCGTACGGGCAGCGTGGACAGACCACGGAGCAGCAGATAACCCGCGAGCGGGTGCAGCACTCCGCCCGTGGCGAACCGCACCTGGCGCAGCCGCCCGGCGAACTCCTCGTCGCAGGCCACCACGCCGCCCATGACGTCTCCGTGGCCGCCCAGGTATTTGGTGGCGCTGTGCAGGACGAGACGGGCTCCCTGCTCGGCGGGGCGTTGCAGCACGGGGGTGGCGAAGGTGTTGTCGGCGAGTAGCGGGACGGAACCGCAGGCGTGCGCGACGGCTCTCAGATCGAGTTCGGCGAGGGTCGGGTTGGCCGGGCTTTCGACCATCACCAGGCCGGTGTCGGGGCGCAGCGCGTCCGCGATGCCCGCCGGGTCGACCCAGGTCACCTCGGAGCCCAGCAGCCCTGCGGTGAGTAGGTGATCGCTGCATCCGTACAGCGGTCGTACGGCGACGACATGGCGCAGGCCCATCGCGTTGCGTACGAGCAGCACGGCGCTCAGCGCGGCCATCCCGGTGGCGAAGGCGACCGCGCTCTCGGTGCCCTCAAGACGCGCGAGGGCGGTCTCGAAGCGGGCGACGGTCGGGTTGCCGAGGCGGCCGTAGACGGGCGGGCCCTCCGGTTCGGCACCGTCGTCCGCGAAGGCGTCTATCCGGGCGGCCTCCCCCCGGCTGTCGTACGAGGGGTAGGTCGTGGACAGGTCGATCGGCGGGGCGTGCACCCCCTGCCGCGCGAGGTCGTCCCGCCCGGCGTGCACCGCCTCGGTGGCGAGCGCCCGGGGTGCGGGCACGCCCGGGACACGACGACCGGTGCCGTCGGGAGATTGGCCGGTTCCCTGCGGGTCGGCCGGTACGTCATATGCGTCAAAGCTGCCGGAGTCCATGCGCAGGATTCTGAACACCGAGCGGGGGCGGAGCGCCGAACCCCGTGTTACGTTCGGCATATGACCGATTCCGTCGTACTCGATCCGGTGGATCTCCATCTGCTACGGCTGCTGCAGAACGACGCACGGATGACGTACCGCGATCTGGCCGCGCAGGTCGGTGTCGCGCCTTCGACCTGTCTGGACCGGGTGACCAGGCTGCGCCGCTCGGGAGTGATTCTCGGCCATCAGCTGCGGCTGGACCCGGCGAAGCTGGGCCGGGGCCTGGAGGCACTGCTGTCCGTGCAGGTCAGGCCGCATCGGCGGGAGTTGGTGGGGCCGTTCGTGGAGCGGATCCGGGCACTGCCGGAGTCCATTACGGTCTTCCATCTGACCGGGCCCGACGACTATCTCGTTCATGTCGCGGTCGCGGACATGGCGGATCTTCAGCGGCTGGTCCTCGACGGGTTCACCTCACGGCCCGAAGTGGCGCGCGTCGAGACCCGGTTGATCTTCCAGCAGTGGGACTGCGGCCCGCTGCTGCCGCCCCAGCCCGACGGCGCTCCCGCCCCCATGACGGCAGGCGTGGAGTAGAACGCGGACCCGCTTACCTGCGAGGTTGTGGTCAGCTCGGCCCATGTGCGATCAGCTGGCATGGGCGGTGCGATGGGGTCATGAGGCAGACCATCGCGAAGCGGACCGTCACCTGGGGGCTGGTGAGCATCCCTGTGACTGTCCACGCCGCGACGGCTCCGCATCCTGTCCCGCTCCACCAGGTCCACAAGCGGTGCGGTGGCGGTCGGATTCGCCTGCGGTGCGTCTGCGAGCGCGCGGGCATCGACGGTGTGTTGACCGAAGTCATTCTGCATCTATGCAGGTCAGAGGTATTTTGCCAGCTTCCCGCCACGGTGGGAATCAGTAGGTTGGCGACGCTCGGCGGCCGGTCGTGCCGGCGGGGTTGTGCCCGGCGGGCCCTGCCGGATGGGAATGCCGGGCGTAGGCTTCCGCCCTACGCTCGCCATATGTCCGATTTCATCGCCGCCGGCGCCTCAGCCGACGACCTTCCCGCACCGGCCAAGGGCCTCCTGCTCACGCACTTTCTCACGGTCAGCGACGTCCCCCGCTCGCGGGCGTTCTATGCCGATGTGCTGGGCGGGCAGGTGGTGCTGGAGGAGAACCCCTGCATCATCAAGGTCGCCAACAGCTGGATCATCATGAACCCCGGCGGCGGGCCCACCGATGACAAACCCGACGTCGTCCTGCGCCCGCCGGAGGACCGCCACAGCGTCTCCAGCTTCCTGAACGTACGGGTGGCGGACATCCACGGCTTCTACGCGGCAGCCCGCGCCAAGGGAGCCGAGTTCCTCACCCCGCCCATCGACCGGCTCGCCGAGCTGCGCTGCTACATGCACGACCCGGATGGCTACCTCATCGAGGTCGGCCAGTCCACGGGCCTGCTCAAGGGCATCCTGGCGCGCACCGACACCGAAACCTGACCACTGCACCGCTGACCGAATTCATCCGATGCGACGGACCGGGTCCGTGATTCCACCGGGGCACCCAAGCGCCGCGATGTCCCATTCAGCGCGTTCGGCCCCGGCCTGGTAGGCGCTTTCGTAGAAGGCGAGCACGGCGGCACGTGGATCGGGCTCTGCGCGGGCCGCGTCGTAGCGCAGCACGGCCAGGTGGCTGTCGGCGCCCGCGACCCACTGCGCGGACGCCGGGCTGAGCTGCGCTTCGGCCAGGCCGGCGGGCTCGGGGGCGGTGTACGAGTAGAACGCGGGCTCGGCGAAGGTGTCGTCGCCGAACCAGAAGCCGAAGCTGATTACTTCCGAGGAGTACGCCTCCCGGGTGACGGGGTCGACCTGCCCGGGCTGGTCGACCCGGCGCCCGGAGAACCGGCTGTGGGCGATGTCGAACGTGTGCCAGAAGTGGTGCACCGGGCTTGCCTTTCCCGAGAAGCCCGCCGCGAACTCCTCCAGCACGGACGCCACCTGGCTCAGCACCCGCCAGTAGCGGTTTGCGGCCACCGGGTCGTAGCTCGCGTGCTCGGTGTCCTCGGCGAACGGCCGGTCGGCGTCGGGCAGATCGAAGGGCCGGGGAAGAGCGATGTCCACCCGGACGCCCAGTGCGGCCAGAGCGGCCAAGGTCTGGTCGTAGAAGGATGCGACGGACTGGCCCGGAAGCGGAAAGGACCGCTCTTCGCCGTCCAGCGTCATGACGGCGAGCCGGTGGTCGACGAAGTCGAAGTCGATCGTGAAGATCGGATTCCCGTCGACCTGACCCATCGGACGGGTGGTGATACCGCGCCCGGTGACATGGAACGGGACGTTCCACCAGTGGTTGCGCCGGGCGCTCGCGGCCAAGCGGATCTTGCCGACGATCTGCGCGAAGCGGTGCAGGGTCTCCTTGGTGTCCCGCCACTCCGCCAGCGGCACCGGCGGGAACTGCTCCATCGCCTGCCCCTTCCTGCCCGGCGCTTCCGCGGCGGCCGGGCAGTCCCATCATGACCCCGCAGGGGACATCCAGCACGCCGCCGAGGGAGCAGTTCAGCCCGGCGGCCGCACGGGCCGCCGCCCAGGTCACGTCGTCGTCCGGCCAGGGAGGAGGTGACGGGGGCGGTCGGTCCTCGACCACAAGAGCGGGAGCGCACCGGACATGACCGGGCCTTCGCCGACGTGTACCGCGACACCCTGTACCGCTGGGCGACCACGGACTCCTGACACGATGGTGACCAAAGGATCGCAGCGTGACCGGCCAAAGAGCCCACAGGTCCGATGACGCCATCAGCGGGGGTGTCACAGATCGTCACACCTGGTAGAGCGCGGCACGTACGGCCGAATCGTCACACCAGTCACGCCCGACCGGCCGAGCCGACGGCTTCCAAGAGCCCAGGAACTCCTCCGGCCGCACGGTCTCCCGTATCGCCCACAGCCGGTCCAACTCGTCCGCGGTCACGCGTTCGCCCGCGGCTCGAATGGCGGCAATACGTGTGCGCGGGCCTGCTCGATGTCCATCCGGACTCCTCTCTGAGAGACGCCGATACGCCCCGAGTAACGCGCCGCCGCCGGTGCGCCCGGCGTGAACCAGGGGCGGCCCGTCGAGCGATAGAGAGGGCGTGAGACTGTTCCGCCCCATGGGGGCCGACCGAGATGACGACGATGAGGCACTGCTGCGTGCCGTGGCCCGGGGCGACCAGACTGCCTTGGCCACGCTCTACGACCGGCACGCCGGCTGGCTGCACGCGCGGCTGACGCGGCGCTGCGCGGATCCGGAGACGGTGCGCGAGGTCCTTCAGGACACCTTCGTCACGGTGTGGCGCTCCGCCGGAACGTACCGGGGTGGTGAGCCCGGCGGCTGGCTGTGGGTGATCGCGGCGCGGCGGCTGGTGGACGCGCAGCGGGCGCACACGCGGGCCGACCGTGTCGCGTACGAGCCGCCGGCGGCCGCACCGTCCGCCGAGGACCGGGTGCTGACCGGGCTCGAATACGGGGATGTGGGCACCGCCCTCGACCGGATCTCACCGGAGCTGTGTGCGGTGCTGCGCGCCACCGTCGTGGACGGCCTGACCACACGCGAAGCCGCGCTGCTGCTCGGGGTACCGGAGGGCACGGTCAAGACCCGGGCCATGCGGGCGCGCCGCGAACTGCGCCGCGTCCTGTCCCAGTTGTCCGATGGCGGCGCACCGTTGGGAGATCTCGTATGACGTGGAAAGCGGAACGCCCGGGAGACCGCGGGCGGGACCACGCCCGCCAGGCATGGCACGTGGACGCGGCGATGAGCGCACGCTACGCGGACGGTTCCCTCCCCGAGCCCGACGCATGGTCCCTGGAGAAGCACGTGGAGGCATGCGCCCGGTGCGCGGCCGCGGTATCGGAGGCGGTCCGTACGACGCAGGGCCCGGCGGCGGTACTGGCAGAGGTACGGGCCTCGGTGCTCCGAGCGATCGTGGAGACGGAACCGGCCGGCGCGGCCGGACAGCACCAAGACCCGTCCGCCACGCTGCCCCGACGCCTCGCCCGCGCCCTGTGGGCCGCCGGGCCGGCGCTGCGCGGACCGTGGGTGATCGCGCTGCTGCTGGTGTGCGCCGCGGCCGTGGGGCTGGCGTACGGAGCCGGATTCAACGGCGCCCGTCCTGTGCTGCTGCTGCTCGCCCCCGTGCTGCCGCTCACCGGCGTGGCACTCTCCTACGGGCCGCATGCCGACCGGCTGTACGAGATCAGCGCCTCGACGCCGTCCGGCGGGCTCCGGCTACTGCTGACCCGGACCGCCGCCGTCCTCGGGGTGAGCCTGCCGCTGCTCACTACCGTCGGTGCCGTCCTGCCGGGCCCCGCGGGCGTGCCCGGTGCCGGAGCCTGGCTGCTGCCGGGCCTGGCCCTCACGCTGGGCGCGCTCGCGCTCAGCTCGTACCTCGGGTGCCGGACCGCCACAGGGGTCGTCGCCGCGGGTTGGACGTTCGCGGTCCTCCTGCCGGTACTCGCTTCGCGCGGCGCGGGCGGGGACGGCAGCGGGATCCTGCCCATGACCGCGCTCGCCGAGCAGCTGGCGCAGTACCTGTCCGGCGCGCCCGCGCAAGGCGGTTGGGCCCTGGCCGGGGCGCTCTGCGCGGGCCTGCTCGCCCTGCGCCGCCATTCCTTCGACATCAGCCCGGGCACCGGCCAGGGCTCGCGTCTCGACCCTCGGGAGAACCTGTGATCAGCACGGACACCACCAGCGCCGTCAGAGTCGGCGGACTGACCGTCCGGCATCGCAGAACGGTCGCCCTGGACGGCGTCGATCTCGACTTCCGCCCCGGAGTGCACGGTCTGCTCGGCCCGAACGGCGCCGGCAAGACCTCCCTGATCCGGGTCCTGGCCACGGTCGCCCGCGCTGATGGCGGACGCGTCGAGCTCCTGGGCCACGACCTGTCCGGCCACCGGGAGCTGGCGGCGGCCCGCCGCCGGCTCGGCTACCTGCCGCAGGACTTCGGGTACTACCCGGGTTTCACGGTGCGGGAGTTCGTCGCGTATGTGGCCTGGCTGAAGGAGATGCCGGGCGCGCGGGCCGGCGCGGCGGTTGAGCGGGCCGTCGCACGGGTCGGGCTCGCGGACCGTATCGACGCCAAGGTGAAGACCCTGTCCGGCGGCATGGTGCGACGGGTCGGTATCGCGCAGGCCATCGTCAATGATCCGGCCGTGCTGCTGCTCGACGAGCCGACTGCCGGTCTCGATCCCGAGCAGCGGGTCGAGTTCCGTTCACTGCTGCGGGAGTTGGGCTCGCAAGCCACCGTGATCGTCTCCACCCATCTGGTGGAGGACGTGGCCGCGGCGTGCACCGAGGTGACCCTCATCGAGTCCGGGCGGGTGGCCTACCGAGGTACACCGGCCTCGCTCGCCGAGCTCGGTGCGCAGGCGGACGGCGCGGGCATCGGGGGCAACTCCATCGAACGCGGCTATACGATCGCGCTGCGCGCCCACCGCGCCGGCACCGCCTCCACCGCGGGGGTACGCCGATGACCGCGCCGCCCCTCGTCCGGCCGGCCGCCGCGCGCACGCCGCGACGCCTCCGGCACGCTCCCCACCCGCTGTACGCCGAGCTGTGCAGCGGCCCGGCCCGCTGGGCCGCGCTCGCCAAGTTCCTCACCCTCCTCCTGCCACTGGCCGCCAAATCTGCTCTGTGGCAAGGGAGTTGGGGCCGCACACAACTACAGGTCCACACCATGACCACCCTGCTCGCCGGGCCCCTGGCCGCAGCCGCGGGGTGCTGGCAGGGCGGCCGGGAACACCGGTCGCGCACGGCGGAGCTGCGGTTCTCCGGCGCCAGGGGCCGCTCGCACAGTTCCTGGTGTCGGCCTGGCCGGTGGTGCTCGGAGTCCTCGCCGGCCACACGGCCGCCGTGGCCGGAGCGCTGCTGGCCAGCTGGCCGTACGTCTCGGCAGGCCGGCCGCTGCTCCTGCCGCCGCTGGCGGACGCGGTGTTCCTGACCGCGATGACGACGGCCGGGATGGTCGTCGGACGACTGGTGCGGTGGCGGCTCGCCGCACCTGCGCTCGCGGTCTGCGCGTATGTGGTGCTCGGCTTCCCCACCTACCAGAGTGCGGCCGTCCGCTTCCTCAGCCCGGCGGCGGCTCCCGCCCTCCCCGCCCTGCCGGTCTGGTGGCAGCCGTTCGCGATGGCTGCCTGGACGGGCGGCCTGGCCGCGGCCGCCGTCGTCGTCCACACCGCTCGCCGCCGCAGGTACGCCGCCCTGCTGCCGTTGGCCGTCGCGGTCGCCGCCGCCGTACCCGTCGTGCGGACCGGAGCGGGCATGTGGCACCCGGACCCGCTCCAGAAGGCGCAGGTGTGCGACGACTCGTCCCCGCGCGTGTGCGTCAACACCCTGGACCGCGGCCTGTTGCCGGAGGTCTCCCGTGCCTTGTCGGGGGTCACCGGCCGGCTCGCGGGGGTCGCGAACGTCCCCGTCCGCTTCGAGGACCTGCACCGCGCTCCCCACCACGACGAGGCGCAGTTGCCCCAGCTCTACCTCGGCCAGAGCGTGGTACGCGGTGAACTGGCCGATCCCCAGCGGTTCGCCTGGGAGGCCGCGGCCGGGCTGGTGTCGCGCGAGTGCGACGTCACCCGTGCCGACCGCACCGATGCCGCCGTACGGGACTGGCTGGTCTCCAACAGCCTCAGCCGGCGCCGGCGGGAGGCCGAGGCGGCGCGTGCCCGGCAGTGGGGAGACCAGGCGGCGGTCGCCAGGGCCGAGGCCGACGCCCGGGCGCTGACCCGCCTCGCGGCCATGCCCGACGCCCGTCGGCGCGCCTGGCTCGGCCGCTACTTCGCGACCGCCGGCAGCTGCGACGGAAACGGGGGGCCCGCACTGTGAGCCGCCGCATTCCCGCATACGCACCCGCCTACGGATACGCCCTCTACGCCCGCTCACGCGCCCTGCCCCTGACCGTTGCCACCCTCCTCGGCACCGCGCTCCTGGCCGCCGTGTGCGCCCACCACCTGAACGCCTACCTCGACCCGTACCAGAGGGTGCCGTTCGTGGCCCTCGCGCCGATGCTCGCCGCCTCGGCCATCGGCACCAGCCTGCACCAGCACTCACCGGAGCTGGACCGGACCGCGGTGCGGCCCGCGTGGCCCCGGCGACTGGCCCACCTGCTGGCACTGACCGCGCTCGCGGCCGTCACTCTGGCGCTCGCCGTGCCGGGGCATGTGGAAACGTTCGGCGCCCTTGCGATGGTCCGCAACCTTCTGGGTGCGGTGGGGATCGCCGCGGCGTCCGCCGCCGCCATCGGCGCCCGGCTCAGCTGGCTGCCGACGGTCACCTATCTCAGCGCGGTCTACCTGGCAAGCGGCGCCGCTTCCGGCCGGGCCGCCACGGTATGGGCCTGGGCCATGCAGCCGGGACCGGAACCCGCCGCATGGGCACCGGCGGCCGGCGTCTTCGTCACGGGCGCGGTGCTCCATGCGGTCCACGGAGCACGGGCGGAGAACCAACGGGCCTGACACGAGGTCTGACGTATGGGACCGGGGTCACAGGCGCGCGGGCATGGCTCAGGACGAGACAGGCGTACGGGACAGGGCGGTGCGCAGCGCGAAGACGCCGAGCAAGCCGCCTGACGCGAACCGCTGAGCGGTCATCACGCGGGGCCGGGCGGTCAGGAACCCCGACACCGGTGCTGCGGCCAGCATGACCAGAGCGTTCACGGAGAGCCCCACGATGATCTGCACACCACCGAGCTGCAGCAGTTGCGCCCAGTCCGGGCCCGCCTGCGGCTCCATGAACTGGGGCAGAAGAGCGGCGTACATGAGAGCGATCTTGGGGTTGAGCAGGTTGGTCAGGAGCCCCATCGAGAACAGGCGGGCGTCAGAGACCGGAGGCAGGTCCTTGGCCGGGGCGAAGGGCGAGCGGCCACCGGGCTTGAGCATGCCCCAGGCCAGGTAGGCCAGGTAGGCAGCCCCGGCGAGCTTGACCACCGTGAACGCCAGCGGCACGGCGGCGAACAACGCGGACAGGCCCGCGGCCGCGGCCAGTAGGTAGCACAGGAATCCCACGGCGGTCCCGCTCAGGCTGACCAGGCCCGCCCTGCGGCCTTGGGTGATCGCGCGAGAGGCGAGGTGGATCATGTTCGGTCCCGGGGTCAGGGCCATGCCCAGTTCGACCAGGGCCACTCCCCCTACTGCGGCCAGACTGATCACCGGTCAACTCCTGATCGTTTGCCGGGTACCTGGTATCCGGAGTGGGGCGGCGTCCGGCTGCGACGGGCGGCTGCGACGCATCGGCAGTGCCTGCATCGCCTGCCTCAGGATACGGCCCTGCCGTTCGGTGTCTCCGAGCACCCTGACTCCAGCCGGCCGATGACATCAACGACTGCGGACGGATCGCCCACGATCGCGTCGGCGATCTCTGCCTGATCGGTCGGACAGGTCCAAGGCCGTGTCTCGGAAGTGAATCGTGCGCATAGGGTGTCGGCATGTCGCTGAGCCACATAGCCCTCTCGTCCGGCCGTTCGATTGAGCTCACCGAGCTGCGAATGTCTTCGACCTACGGGGGGATGCTGGAGGGCTACCCGTGTAAGCCCGTCAACGAGATGAAGGTCAGGGGCCTCCAGCGGCAGGCCGAACGCTCGTTTCCCTCCACGCCGGTCCATCTGGTTCCACCCTCTCGCGGGTACCCGAACCAGACCGGTGGCGCCTTCGGCCCCGTCGAGATCCTGCCTTCCGTGGCCTGCATCGGCGCCTTCCGCTCGACAGCGGTCGCTCCTGAGCTCGACCCGGTGCTGCACCGTTCTGCCCTCACTGTGGTCTGGTTCCAGACCCACTTGGATGTCCCGTCGGGTGAGGACGCCGACCCTGCACTTCGCAGCATTCGTTGGGAGGAGATGGCCCAGGACTACGAGCTCTGACGACGGGTGCCGGTCACAGCCACTCGTTGACGGCAGCGATGAGGACGGTCGCCTGGTAGCGGACCGCCAGCTTGTCGTAGCGCGTGGCGGCCGCGCGATGCCTCTTCAACGCAGGCAAGCGGCAACAGAAGTGGGTTCATGGATACGGACCGCGAGCCGCTCGTGCGGTTGCTTGGCTCGAACGCGGCAGGTCGCGGCGTCGGGACCGGTGACGAAGGGGGACGACATACAGCCGACGACAGCCGAAGGCGGTCACCACATCGACCGTGGAACGACAACCGTCCCACGACGCGCCACGCTGCGTTCGGCCGGTCTGCCGCCCAAGGCGGTGGAGGGCATCGTCGGCATGCTCGCCGGAACGCGGGGCCTCGTGCCGGAGCAGTCCCGTGACGTGACCACCACGACACCCACCACGCTGAACGCCTGGGCTTACGCACACCTCCGCCCCCTCCTCACCGCCTGAATCGACCAGGCCCCGGGCCGGCGTGGCAGCTCGCTGGGTGGCATGGGCGTACGACGGAACAGCCCCCAGCCCGCCCCTCGGTCGCTAACATACATACATGCATGTACGTCACGACGGACCGAACGGGCCGAGGGTGAGCGGGGCCAGCGGGGCGAGCAAACGAAGGCCGCACGGACGGAGTCGATCCGGCGAACCGGCCGGAGCGAACAGCACGGGCGGCCCTGGCAGCGCGGGTGACCCGGCCAGCACTGACGGCCATCCGGAGCGCGCCGCCCCCCGCCGTTCCACTCAGGCCGAGCGGCGGGCGCGTACGCGCAGTGCGCTCCTGGAGGCCGCCGCCCGGGGGCTGTCGCGGCAGGGCTACAGCAACCTCGTCCTGGAGCAGGTGGCCAGGGAGGCGGGGTACACGCGCGGTGCGCTCTACCACCAGTTCAAGGACAAGCAGGACCTGGCCCTGGCCGTGATCGAGTGGGTCCTGAACACCTGGCAGCAGGAAGTCGGGCACGCCGTCGAGCAGGAGGCGGACCCGGGCGCGGCGCTGCTCACGCTCGCACGGGCGCACACCGTCTACTGCCGACGCGACATTGCCCGTGTGGCCATAGCACTCCGCCTGGAATTCTCCGGCCAGGACCATCCCATCGGGCATGCGGTGGAGCGGAGTTATCGAGTGCTGATCGAACGGTGCGCCGGTCTCGTGGAGACCGGACGGGCGGTGGGGTCGATCCCGGACGGCCCGCCGGCCGGTGATGTCGCACGGGCCGTCGTGGGTGCGATCGAGGGGACGTCGATCGCGGTGGCCGGGCAGGTCGCCCACGACGAGTCCCTCGTGGCGGCGGCCGTCGCCGGAATCCTCGGCCTTTCCGTGCCGCCGCCCCACCCCAGTTGACGAACCTGCGCCGACTGACGCACCTGCGCCACCCACCAGACGGACCCGTCGCTCCCACTGAAGGAGACGCACCGATGAAGCTGGCTACCACCGCGCACACCTCCCGCCCCTGGCGGATCCACGAGATCGCCCATGACTTCCGTGTCGAGGACGTATGGGCGCTGCCGACACCGGGCGGGCCGGACGAATTCCCGCGGCTCGTACGGCAGTTCGCCGACGGTCGGCACTCGGGGGAATCCTCCTGGGTGTCCCGCGTCCTCTTCGCGATCCGTTGGAAGCTGGGCGCGCTGCTGGGCTGGGACGCCTCGGACGCCGGTCTCGGCGCCCGCGTCACCAGCTTGCGCGACCGGCTGCCGTCCGATCTGAGGGACCGGCCCGCCGGGGAGGATTTCCGGGATGGCCTGTTCACCCCGCTCTACCTGACCGACGACGAGTGGGCGGCCGAGCTGGCCAACCGGACCATGCACGGCGTGCTGCACATCGGCTGGGTGCCGGACGGGAGCGGCGGACACCGCGGCCAGATGGCCGTCCTGGTCAAGCCCAACGGCCTGCTCGGCAGGGCCTACATGGCCGCGATCGCGCCCTTCCGCTACACGCTCGTGTACCCGCGGATGATGCGCAGCATCGGGCAGAACTGGCGGCGCAACACGCCCACGCCCTGACTCGTCCGCCCTGATCCGCCGCTCCACCCAGTCCCACCCAGTCCCGCCCAGCCCCGCCCAGTCCCGCCCAGTGCCGCTCGGTCCCGGAAGCCCCTCACAGACACCGCTACGGCCGGAAGCCGTGGCGTCGCCAACAACACCCCGCAAGGAGCGCACATGAAGGTCGCCATGGTGGCCAGCCACTACCCGCACGCCGCCCACCTCGACGAGTTCGTCTCCCGCGTCCATCAGGTCGCCGAGGCCTTCCGGAACACCCCGGGATGTCTGTCGGCCGAGTGCTGGGTCTCCGCCGCAGGTGACGCGGTGATCTCCACCGTTCAATGGGAGTCCGAGGAGGCCCGCAACGCATCGCTCGCCACGGTCGGCGCCTCGGCACTCGACCTCGCCCACGACGCCCGCGAAGCCCGCCCCCGCGAGATCCAGCACCTCGTGGCGCGGTGACGGCGGCGTTTCGCGAGCCGCAGACTAGCGACGTGGGCGCCCGTCCGGCGGGCCCGGCGTCCCGTCGTGGGTCGTGTCCGTCCGGTCCCGGCGGGTCTCCGGGGCGCCCATGAAGGCGGCGGTGGCCGCCTTGCCGTTCATGAGGAGGAAGAGCAGGAAGAACACGGCCATACCGGAGAGCAGGCCGATGGAGTACCAGCCGAACACATCCCCCTGCTGGGGGTGGAACAGGCCGGTCACCGCCGCGCCGCCGACGGCGGAGACCACCGTGGTCAGGTCGGACACGGCCGACCTCTCGGTGCGGACCAGAGTGCGATAGGCGATATAGCCGACCGTGACGCCGAAGCAGAAGGCTCTGAGCTGGCCACGGTTACTCCTGCCTGGCCTTCGCCGGCCGCAGCGTGAGATTGGCGAGACAATATGCGGTGTAGGCCAGCCCCATGACGTTCCCCCTGCGCAGCATGGCCCAGCGGGTACCGTGCAGGGCTTCCCCGGCCGTGGCGCCGCTCAGCAGCCGGGACAGCAGTTCTTCCATCGCCCAACCGGCCAGTCCCTGTTCCAGAGTCACCTCGGTGCCCAGTACGCCCGAGGCGCCTGCCAGCAGGGTGAACGCGGGCACGAAGCTGTTGAGTGGTTCCGCTGGTGGTCTCGGTGGTGTGGCAGCCGTTGAGCACGACCAGGGGGCGGCGCCGGGGCCAGTGCGGGTCGTCCCATACCGTCCTCGCCCACATGCCGATGTCCAACGGTTCCATCCTGATGCCGCCCAGGTCCAGGTAGCGGTCGGCGGCGGCCGTGTCCGTGCGGACGTCGTAGCCGCAGTGGCAGTAGAAGTACACGATGTCCATGGCCTCCGGCGCGAGGGCGTCGGCCACCTCCGGGCCGGTGGCGGTGGCGAGTTGGCAGCGGGGCGGGCCCTGGCGCAGCCGGTCGAAGTGCGTGGTGGTCAGGTGCTCGTTGAGCGAATCGCCGACGGCGGCCAGGAGCGCGATGTCCTCGGCGGGCCCCGGGAAGACCACCGTCTCCAGGTCGCGATGGACCGTCGGCGGCTGTTCCACCATGCAGGACAGGCCCCAAAACCCGTACGGACACAGCACGTTGCCGCGCCCCAGGTGTTCTTCGCTCCACGGGCATACGGGCGGCACGGGCCCGCCACCGCCTTCCGGCCCGTACGCACGCACCGCGGGGCACGGCTCGTAGCGGCTGCTGTCCCCACCGACCGGCAGGTCGTACACCATCGACCACAACATGGCGTGTTCGTCGAGCCGGTCGTCGAGGATCTGCAGTACCGGTGGACGGCCACGCACTTGCGCTTCGTGGCGGAGCAGGGCCGGCAGGGTGAAGGCGACCGTGTGGTCTCCGGTGGGTGAGCTGAACAGCCTGGCGTACAGCCCGGCGCCTTCACGGGCCAGACGGCGGAGGTCTTGCTCGTAGGCCGCGTGGCTCTTGCCGAACGTGCTGTCGTAGCGGGAGCGCAGGGTTCCGCCGCTCACCTCCGCATGACTGTCGAACAGGGCCGTGCGGGCGTTGAGGGCGGAGGTGTCCGCGGCGGTGGCGCCGATGGCAAAGGGGTTGTCGAGGAAGCCGACGCCGTTGACCACGACCCGTTCCGCCGACGCCGACCGCAACACGGAAGCCGTGCGCTGGGCGAGCTTGCCGAGGTCGTTGAAGGTCGTGCTCAAGCGCCCGATGACCGAGGCTCTCGGCGCCAACCCCGGCCAGCCGACCGGGAGTTCGAGACCGACCGCCACTACGGCCGCTGCCTGGTAGTAGACGACCAGTTCACCCCGGATCACGGCAGGCATCTCCGGCGTGTGCATCGCAAAGCGGATCCACCGCTGTCGTGCGCAGCCCGGGCGGTGTGCGGATCCCGGCGTACACCCGCAGGTGAAGCTTTCGCCCTGCGATGGCAGGAAGAACGGCACCGTGACCGACTCCCGGATCCCCTCCAGCAGAAGGCTCGCCCGCAGCCACACCCCACCCTCGGGCACCAACTCCTCGGGCCACATGGCCTCAGCCCCCTGCAGGAGACTGGCATTGAGGTGGTGGCCGATGTTCAGCAGAAGGTCGTAATCCGCTGATGTCACCAGTTCGAAGACCGCCCCCTCCTCACCGGGGCGGGCGACGAAAACGTTGAGGTAGCGTGCCGGTTCGCGTATTGCCTCGGTAATCTCGGCTTCCGGTATTTCCTCAACTTGGCCTGCCCCTACCGCCGTTGGCCTGGCGGCGGGTGGCGAAATCGGCTCCGATGGCCTCACTCCTTTTTCCGGTGCGCCTTGGAGAGGGTGCCGCTGACTCCTCGATTCCTCCTCCCACCACACGCCCCGCACCGCCCGTGCCAGCCACACCTCTTCTTCCGCGGTGCGTTCCGGACGAGCGTCATCCCGCAGTTCCGTAAGAAGCATCTCCAGAATTTCCGCGAACTCGGTATCTTCGCGCACCGCCTCCTCCAGCGATTGCGCGAGCCGCAGCCGAGTGAGGCGGGTGAAATCCGGAGTCGAGGCGTGGGCCTCCTGCCGGGCCCGTACAAGGGCGGGGTCCTGACCGAGCTTGTGGCTGATCACGATCTGTATGTGGGAAAGACGCAGAGCCAGGTCTGTGGTGGGACGCGCTCCCCGAAGCTGGATTTCCGGCACCTGGGCCAGCGCTATCAGCATTACCTCGGCCGCACATTCGGCCGTGGTCACCGGTCGGACCATGGCAGCTTCCCTTACCTGAGCCACGGAGTCGCTCGACCGTACAGACGTACAGATTTCCCTTGCCAGCGTTCCATCGCGGCAAGTTGATCGCAACTGCAGGAAAGGCGCGGAATTCCGGCTCGCCTCGCGTGGTTACTCGGCGATTCCCCGCGTCAGCAGCACCACGGTGACGAACGTCCGGTAGAGCCGGATCGGGTCGTCCTCGGTGAGGTGCACGGTCAGCTCGTCGTCGCGCATCACCCCGTTGATCCATGTCGCCATCTCGGCGAGGTCCGCATTGCGGAAGCGGACGGTGAGGGTGGCGGGAAGGGCGATCCGGGGTGGCTGGGCTTCCGGCAGGCCCCGGACGGCCTCGCGGGCCTGTTCCCTGATCAGCTCACGGGCTTCCTCGGGATGCATGCTGTCCGCCGCGAAGCGAGACACCGAGTTCTTGACCACCGCTACGGAGATGCCGGGGCAGAACGGCCCGATCTCGTCGGCGGTGGTCCGGTCACCCGTGATCAGTACGACCGGCACCCCGTGCCCGAGCGCCACCAGCGCATTGATGCCGCTCTCTCCCACAGGCGTGCCGTTCAGCCGTACGCCGGCGAGGGCCCGGGGGTTGTAGGTATGGGAAAGCGTGGACGGGGCGCCGGCCATCGAGCCGTGGTACGAGACGAAGAAGACGCCGTCGAAGGAGGAGTCGAGGCCCTGCATCATGTACAGCGGCTTGTGGCGGCCGGACAGGTACCGGGCCCGGCCGGCGAGGGCGTCCGGCCGGAGGTTCGCCATCGACCCGTGCGAGTCGTTGACCAGGAAACGGGTCGCACCGGCGGCCATCGCGCCCTCGATCGCCGCATTCACCTCTTCCTGGAGCAGGCCGCAGAAGTACGCGTACCGGGGGCCGCCCTGCCGGCACTGGTCCCAGTCGACGACTCCTGCGGTGCCTTCCATGTCGGACGAGAGAAAGATCTTCACAGCCGCTCCCGGGACGCGATGGGCACACCGCCGACACTCTGACTCCCACGGCTCCTGCGGGAAAGAGGCCCTCCCCGGCCAGGCGCCCACCCTGGCGCGGAACCCCGCCAGGCGGTCGCCGCCAGGGTGGTGTGACGCCGAGCATGGCGCAGCTGGCGGCCTGGAACTGGCGGGTTGTGATGCCGGTGCAGCAGCCGACGTCGAGCACATCAGCCCGGGACTTCCGGCGACGATCCGCGCGATCTTCAGGCCATCGGACGTCGCCTCGGCGAGATCGATCCTGCCTCCCGCGCCAGCCTTTGGGCCAACGCCCTGGCCACAGATCCGGCGTGGGACGACATACGCCCCGTCGCCCGCCAGTTTCTCCTCACGACGCTGGGCGACTGGCGTCAGCCACTGCTACGCCCCGTGCGCCCGCACACGCGCGAGCGCTGAGCACGTCCAGGCAGTCTGTGCGACTCCGGCGTGGTCAGCTCCACGCACTGCCGCGCGTGACGGATGACGTCGGCGGATGCAGGCAAGTAAGTCGTATTCCGTCGAGTATTCCGTAGAGGAACCTGGTCGCATCCCCCGGCAAGCAAGCTCGATGGCAGCGGACCAGCACACCCGTCTGCTGCCCCCTACCTCACCGGCCGCCAACGCGACGACGGTCCGCCCCCCTTACGGAGGGATGGACCGTTTGAACTACCTGGATCAGCGGAGCAGCAGGTACAGGTGGAACCTGCTGGTCGAAGTCCAGTCGCAGCGCCACGGTATGACGTTGGTGCTGCTGTCCTTCCACGACTGACCGCCGCGGTCGCACGCGGCCTTCTTGTTGTATGTCTCTCCGGTGTCGTACCAGGACGAAGAGATCGTTGACGGGGCGGCTGTCGCCGCCGCTGGGACGGCGACAGCGGCGGTAGCACCGAGAACAGCCGCCGCGACGGCTAATCGCATCCTCATAGGTGAACTCCACTTGTGATGACGGATGTTGGACGGGTTACCAGTGCTCGGGCTTCCCGTCGGGTCGGACATTCCCACCTTGCTCCCCTGGGGCTTGGGATGTCAGCACTCAACGCTGTCCGGGACATGTCCGGGACTGTCCGGGACATGCACAAAGATGTGTCCGGGCTGGTGAGTTGGCTTTGTCGGGGGGAGTCGGCACCCGATGCCGACGAAGGGCACGTTGACTCGCATACAGCCAGGAGCGTCTCGGTCGGGAGTGCGCTGCATGGAGGTTGGGGCGGCGGGCTGCGTCGGGAAGCCCTCTTCTCGTACTGGCCGGCCTGCGCTTCGGCTGTACCGCCGGCGGTTCGGACGTCTCAGCGATGAAGCCCTTGCACCGGCCGAGTCGCTGGCGGCGGCGCGTGCCGAGGCGGACCCCTCGGACGTGGGCGGTTGGGCTGTCCATCACCTCGACGGTCGAGGTCCGGAAGTAATTGCGTTTTCAGCTGCCTTGGACTCCGTGCCATCCCTGAATAGATCAATGACGAGTACCGCCACATCGTCTGTCAGCTGCCCCCGGGTGTGGCGGATCAACACCTGATGCAGCCACTCCAGGAACTCCGGCGGTGTACAGGCAGGGGCTGCTTCCATCGCTTCGTGGAGAGGGAAGAATTCGTTGTCCATGTTGCGTGCTTCGACGACTCCATCGGTGTAGAGCAGGAGACGGTCACCGGGTGTGAAGGCATAGCTATCCGGCCCAGCAGTGGGACCGTTCATGAGGTCTTCAAGGCCGAGGGGCGGCCGTGGCGAGGCAGGGTGCAGCGCTTCGATCTTGCCCTGGCGCAGCACCAGCGGAGGAGGGTGCCCGCAATTGACAACCTGGATCACTGATCCGTGCACCACCTGAGCCGCCAGCGCGGTGACGAAGTCCTCCCCTATATCAGCCTCCTCTTCTTGGCTGAACGCGGTCGGCACGGCGCAGTCCCGCTGCAGCGCTGCGGAGCAGTGGTTCATCACCTCCACCAAATCGCTCTCGTAGTGCACTGCTTCCCGGAACGCGCCCAACACGGCTGCTGCCGAGCGCACAGCTGGCAGCCCCTTGCCTCGGACATCCCCCACGATCATCCGGACCCCGTACCGAGTGGAAACGGCCTCGTACAGGTCGCCGCCGATCTGTGCCCCCGCCTCGGCGGCCAGGTACATGCTGGCGACGTGCACCTGGCCCAGACGGGCTGACGGGACGGAGCAGGACTCTTTGCGCCGCTGCGGCAATGCGATGGATCCGGTCGAGTTCGCTTTGCCTGCGCGTGCGCACAGCGTTACTGGTCATGACACTGGCCGCGGACACCACGAACAAAGCCAGGAGATTGCTGTAGATCTGCTGGCCACCCCACGCCTGGTGCAGAGTGGTGGTCGTCACGCTCACGATCAGAGCCCCGCCAGCCGCCGCGAGCGTGCCCTTCGGGCCCATCGTCAGTGACGCCAGTGCCGGCATGGCGATGAGGAGGGGGCCGGTATACACGACGTGCGCGGGCGAGAGCTCGATACCCAGCCCGAGCAGCACGATCAGGAAAGGTACGCACTGTGCGAGTCTGAAGAGCAACCGACTGTGACCGCCCACTGCCGATAGAGGTGTCCTCGGGCGGAAGAGTGTCCGCATGGATACAGCCTCCCTCGGCGAGGTCGCGGCTTCCACTCAATCGCCCTGCGGGCTACCACGCCGGGGCCCTCGAAGCTTTATGTGGCTGTGGTGAGCCGCTGTCGTGGATGTTGCACACAACCCCCGCGCCAGCACATGCCGCGGGCTATCGCGACCCTGGCGTCGTCGAGGTTCCCGTGGGAGGTGACCCCGCCAGTCCCCAGACCCGCGAGTTCGCCGCCATTTCGTGGCCGACCTCGACCGCCGGCCGCGACTGGCTGAAGCTGGGCCCGTTGCTGGCGATCCGCCGACCCGAGGCATACAGTCCGCTCCTCGTCACGGCCTGAGCGGCTTGGCGCCACGCGGCGGTCGAGGTACCAGACCGCTCCAGCCGCCCCCACCGCCAGCCCCGCCGCACACATGCCCGCAGTGGAACAACAGGTCATCCGCCCACGGCGGACACACGCATCGGACGACTGCGGCGGGCCGTCCGAAACTCGGCCGCATCCTCGACCGTGGCGGCCACAAATCCCCCGGACGGGCCGCCTCCAGCCCGCACAAGAACCGCCGAGGCGCTGCGGGATACGCCTACCTGCACCCGCGCTCGATGCCCACTCTCGCCTGGCCTACACCGAAGAACTGCCCGACGAAACCGCCCCGACCTGCGCAGACTCCCTGACTCGCGCCACCGCCTGATTCGCCGCACGCGGTGTCACCGTTGAACGCGTGCTGACCGACAACGCTGGGCCTACACCAAGAACACCTGGGGCCACACCTGTCGTGAACTGGGCATCCAACCTCGCTGGTGGACGGCGACATCGCCCGCCCGCAGTGGGAAGTTCGGCGTCGGCTCCTCGGCATCAATCGGCCGTTGCTGGGCCGTCGTTTGCGCGGGGGGCCCGGAGGCGATAGCGGAGGAAAAGATACGATCCCCGTCGCCGTGCACTGATCAGATCGGTCCACGCTGGCCGGTTCGGCAGTAGTTCGAGCCCGGCGACCAGACCGGGTCGGGAGGTGTCGGCACGGCCCGCGAGTACTGGGGACGTCGTGAGGAACACTTCATCCACCAAGCTCTCACCGAGCAAGTGACCGATGAGGTGAGGCCCGCCCTCGGTGAGCACCACAGTGTGGCCGTGGGTGTGGAGAGCCGCAAGTACGTCATCCATGCGGAGGGTGGATCCTTCGACTGCGGTGAGCAGCGTGCATGCGGCCGGAAGACGTCCGCCCAGTCGGCGGGCGCCGTCCAGCGTGGTGGCCACGAGTGCGCCTGACTGCAGGGCTGGGTGCTCGGTGGGCAAGTCGCCGCTCGCGCTGATGACGACCAGTTCCGGCTGAGCGGCGCGTTGCAGGCTCCGCCGCAGTTCGGCGAAGGCAGGGGCGGCTTGTGGACAGACGTGGTCGGGTGTCCACCGGTGGCGGGGCGTGGCTCGGAGCGTGCCGGCCCCGATGAGTACGGCGTCGGCGCATGCACGCAGCAGTCCCATAACGAATCGGTCCGCAGGCTCACGCCCGCTGATCGCCGAGCCGGATGACGGGTATTCGGGACCGAGGGCGACCACTCCGTCAAGGGAGGCGACAAAGTTCGCGTACACGCATGGCGAGGTGAAGCCCAGATCACCTCCGTAGGCCGTGGCGAGCGCCGGAGGGAGGCCGAAGCGGGGCTGCCCGGCCTGCTCGTACAGCAACTCCAGCGGCTCCACAGTTCCTGGAGGTGTTCCGCCGGCGGGGTGCGAGGTGGTGTGCTCAGCCAAGTCCGGCCGGTCCCCGTTGGCCGCACAGCGTGAAGAATTCGGCACGCAGTTGCGGATCCTCGTCGTAAGTGCCACGCCAGTGGGTGGTGCGTGTGCTGGACTCGATCTCCCGTACGCCGCGCATCTGCGTGCACAGATGCACCGCTTCCAAGTGGACCGCGACGCCGTGCGGTTGAAGGATCTGTTGGAGTGATTCGGCGAGTTGGCGGCCGATGCGCTCCTGCATCGAGAACCGGCGGGCGAACAGCCGCACCAGTCTCGTCAGCTTGGACAGTCCGAGGATGTGCTCGTGGGCGATATAGCCGACATACGCCTTGCCGAAGAAGGGCAGGCTGTGGTGCTCGCACAGAGAGAAGAACGGGATCGGTCCTTCGACGATCTGACTGATTCGGCAGTCCGAACCGCCATGGCATTCGGTCTCGAACGCGGTGACCAGCTTCTCGTCGCCTTCGTACCCGCTGGTGGCGTCGAAGAGGGCGCGGAGGAAGCGCCGAGGCGTGTCGGCTGTAGCCGCTGACTCAGCGGCCAGGCCAAGCGCCTCAAAGATCTCCTTCAGATATTCCTCGAACCGTTGCCACTCGCCGGCGGTGATCTGCCGCGGGGAAACGGCCGCCCACTCGATCTCGTCCGTGATGCGTACGAGCCGTTCGCCGACCATCCCAGCGACGGGTGGGGGACCGTGGAATTGCTCGGGTGCATCATTCATATGCAGCCTCAAGGTGGGAGGCATGTCTCACTGGAGCTGGCCGCTTCCATTATCGACCGTTCTCTGTGCGAGCGCTGGGTGAGCTAGGCATGCCTCCCGCGCCAGCTCACTGAGGTGCTGGTCAGAGCATCGGTCCACTGCTGGCTGGCCTCGTACAGATCCAGCAGGCGGCTCCGGGGGGACTGAAGCCTCGGTCAACCCGCGGGTGTGCGTCTGCCCGGAACCGGGTCCTCCGTAACACTGTGTGCGCACTGCCGCCGCATCGCAGTTCAGTGCCTGCTCTGGGCTCTGTGCTCGGCACCAAGCTGCCCGGCGTGCGGCGGGGTCAGCCATGACCAGCCGAGGGCGGCCGGAGACGTTCACCTCAAGGGTGATCGAATTGCATGGGTGCTCCAAAGCCGGTCGGCCCTGCTGCCCTCCTCGACGATGCGGGTGCCCCCGCGGATGGTCATCTGCCGCGACGAGCGCGAAGCTCAGCCGACCCACGCTGTCAGCCCCGGAGCAGCTCGGCGAGCACCTCGGCTTCACTGATATCGGGGTGCTTGGTTGCGGTGAGCAGTGTCAAGGGCCGGTTGTCGGCGAGGTTGCGCAAGTGCGCCAGCGCTTCTGCGTGCTGGGGATCTTGGAGTTCGGTCCGGTAGCGGCGGCTGAACTCCGCGAAACGCTCGGGGGCGTGGCTGTACCACTTGCGCAGCTCCGTGGACGGTGCGACCTGCTTGCACCATTCGTCAAGGTGGGCCTTCTCCTTGGTCATTCCCCGGGGCCAAATCCTGTCGACCAGCACCCTGGCGCCGTCGGCCTGCCCTGGATCCTCGTAGACGCGGCGGACGTTCACCGTCCTCTTGTGTGCCATGACGCGCCTCCTCCTGAGTCCGGCACTCCGCTTCTTGCGGGGTCACACGTAGTAACGGGAGACAATCTCGAGCCGCACGACTTTGTCCGGTCCCGGATAGGTCACCAACACGGTCGAATGCTGCATCAACAATCTCAAGCAGGGGCGCGGCCTGGCCACCCGCTACGACAAGACCGCCGCCCTCTACCTCGCCGCCATCGTCATCTGGTCAGCGAGATGATCCGAGATAAACGTCTAGGCCTCAGGGTCGACAGAAGTGCGTCTGTAGTGACATGGGTAGGGATAGGGGTCCCCTCCGTCCGCGTGGACAGTCCCATCCATCTGCAGCTCTCCGTGCTTCAAATAGCATCCCAGAGTCTGGATGTCGTTGTGATTCTTGAAACGTCGGATTTCACGCTATCTGCTTCCGGCCGTATTTTGGATGGCACCCAGTATGTCGGTCGATGATCAGAAAGAGACGGCCTGGCTCGTGACCTCAGGGCCAGGCAAGACCGAGCCCTGAGTTGCTGGTCCTGCCACTGATGCCGACGGCCGAGACGGTCGTGCCGCACGCGGCAGGCTCGGGTGTCCCCCTGCCGCCTTGACTTGCAGCCGTCCACGGCCTGGCTGCGGCCACGGCGGCGCTCGCCTGACCCTCTGAGCGCGTCCGTGAGCCCGGCCGCGGACAAGCGCCGCCCGCTGCCTGGAGTGCTCAGCCGTTGACGCGCGTGTGGGTGAGGAACACCGGGCCGCTCTTGAGGACGGTGTGGTCGGCGAGCGTCCAGGTGCGCGGATCGAAAGCGGCCTTGCGGGAGACCGGTGGGATCCCGTCGCCAATGGTCAGGGCGCCGATCTTGAGGATCAGCGTTGTCGATCTCGGCGTACAGGGAGCCCGCCAGCTCGGCGCCGCCGAGCAGCCAGATGTCTTTGCCGTCCTGCTGCTTGAGCTCCCGGACGGTACCGTCAAGCGCGGTCGTCCGCCCCGGCTCTCCCCGAACAGGTCCTGGATTCGGCAGGGAAGCAAGCCTCAGCTCAGTGTGAGTCCTCGAACACCTGGCGACAGCTGACCGGACATGCGAATCGAGGTAACCTCCGGAGACGGCCCTTGACCTGCAAAAGCAGGCAGGGAGCAGGCAGACCGGGAGTTTCTCCATGTTTCGTACGATGTTCAAGTCCAAGATCCATCGAGCCACGGTGACCGAGGCCGATCTGCACTACGTGGGGTCGGTCACCATCGACGCCACACTGATGGAAGCTGCCGACCTGTTGCCCGGCGAGCTGGTCCATATCGTTGACATCGACAACGGGGCCCGCTTGGAGACGTATGTCATCGAGGGCGAGCGGGACTCGGGTGTCATCGGTATCAATGGGGCGGCGGCGCATCTGGTGCACCCCGGGGATCTGGTCATCCTGATCAGTTATGCCCAGGTGGACGATGCAGAGGCCCGCGTGCTGCGTCCGAAGGTCGTGCATGTCGACGCGGACAACCGGATCGTCGCCCTGGGTGCCGATGCCTCCGAGCCGGTGCCCGGCAGCGATACGTCGCGCAGCCCGATGGCCTCGGCAGCCCGAGGGGCCTGAGGCTGACCCCGGGGCCCCGGGATGCCGAGTACGGCGCGTCCCCGGGGCGGTGGCCGCCGCCGCTTGAAGGGTCCCCCCCGCCAGGCCTGTCGGCGGAGCTTCACGGGCTGGCGCGGGGTACGTCCGGCTCGGCTGCGTTGTCGAGTTTTCAGGGTGCGCCCGTGGCTGACCGAGGACCCCGCCTCCGGAGGCGAGTCACGCCATGTGGGGCCGAAACGGTCACGTGAACGACGGCCACCGGTTGGCGGCCCATTCCCGCCAGTCCGCCCAGCCGGGGGGCGGGCCGGCGGCCCTGCGGCCTCGCAGCTCAGCCGCGTCGGGCGCCTCGAAGTGAGCCCGCCCGTGCAGGATGTCGGCCTCGGTCATCGGGAGCGTCTCCTCGGGGGCGGTCGCCCAGCGGTGGGCGAGCCGGGCGCGTTGGGTCTCATCGTTTACCGGGAGGTAGACCATGTGGAAGCGCGCGTCCTCGGCCTCCACCAGCCAGCGGATCGCGGACCGTTCATCCTGGGACCAGCAGCCGTAGTCCACCACCACGTTGGTGCCCAGCTTGACCGCCTCCAAGGCGAGCCAGAGCATACGTCCCTCCAGCACGTCGCGCTTGCCGTCCGCCTCCGCCTCGCCGAACAGGGGAATCATCCAGTCGTCGGGTGTCAGGCGCAGCGCGCCGTGCTCCTCGGAGAGCTGTCGAGCCCTCGTGGTCTTTCCGGCCCCGGGCAGGCCGACCATCAGGAACAACGTGGTCACACCCAGATCGTGTCAGGGAAGCCGGGCGGACGACCACTGCTTTTTCTGCCTGATCACGGACTGAGCCACAGGCGGATCGAGGCCACTGCGACGGTGCCGTGGAAGCCGTAGGCGCGCTCGTCGAACCTCGTGGCCCGGCCCGGGAAGTTCTTGAGGGCGTTCCTCGTCCGTTCCACTTCGTTCCTGCGCTTGTAGATCGTCTTGTCGAACCCGGTGGGCCTCCCGCCGCGACTGCCGCGTCTTGTGAGACCGCGGATCCGGCGGTCGCCGCCGGCATGGCGAACTTCTCCACCTACCGCGCGCACCCGTGGCGGCGTATCGAGCACACCATGGACAGCGGGAAGCGGCTGTTCTTCTCCGACCGTGAAGGGCTACGCCGGGAGGTTGCCCTTCTGGAGCGTACGCACCGCCGTCTGGCCGGGACCGACGCGCAGGGCAGTCCGTTCACGGCGTTGGATCCGGCGGTGCGGGTGTGGGTACTGGTCACCTTGTACGAGTGCGTGACGGCGATGCGGGGGCTGTCCGGACGCCCGCTGGCGCCGCCTGAACGGGATCAGATGTACGGAGAATTCCGTGCGGTGGGTAGCGAGTTCGGCCTCCCCGACGACCTGTTCCCGGCCACGGACGATCTGCAGGCCATGGCACAACGTGTGCTTGCCGCTCGAACTCACCCCTGAGCGCGAAGCCCGGGCCTACGCGCCTCCGAGACCTGGTGGCAGCACCTGCGGACCGGCATGGATGCTGACAACGACGGACAGGTGACCTGCGAGGAGTTCGTCACCGCCATGCTCACCGGGATCGACGCCGGGCCGGGCTACCTCGAGCAGGTCGAGACTGCTGTCTGCGCGGTGTTCAGCCGGCGGGCACCACGTTGGTTGCGTCCACCGCTGGGCGCAGGGCCCGGGCGAGCCTGACGCCGTCGCCAACGGCCCAGAAGTGGACGAAGAACAAGCGAGGTTCGTCCGTCAAACCGTGGTTGTGCAGCTCGACGAGCTCGGCCCCGGCACGCCGCAGGGCCGCCAGAACGTCCTGGACTTCCTTGGCGATCATGGCGCAGTCGCCACTGATCGCGGCTCGACCTCCGCCGAGCGGCTGGAAGTTGAACGCACTGGTCGACCCCAGGCCGGGGGGAAGCACCAGTTTGCCGTCGGTGATGGTCTCGCGGCGGACGAAGATGCACTTGTAGATGCCGTCATCGACGGAGCCCTTCGCACCCAGCGCGGCATCGATTCCTTCGGTGTCCAGGTCGACGCGCTGTCGCCGGGTTGCCGGCAGCGGGGCCGGGGTGCCGGTGAGGTTGAATGCCGCGCGGAGACCGCGGGCCACAGCCATCGGGTGGTGACTGTGCGCGTGGATGTGGATCCACCAGATATGGGGACTTTGGGAGAGGAGATGCTTGTGGATCGCGGTCAGCCCGATCTTGTGCTCGTGCAGAGCATCGATGAACGGCTGCAGTTCGTGCTCGGTGACCACCACATCACCCATCGCCATCGTGCTCTCGTCGGCGTAGCGGACGAAGGACACGTGCGAGCCGAGGGCGAGCTCCGGTTTGACGGCGATGTGACGGGAGTGCACCCGCAGGTCCCGGCGTGGGAAGGCGGTGTGGTACATCAGCTTTCGCTTCATATCGCCGGTCCGGCCCAGCGTCTTGGCCACACTCTTCCAGTGCGACCGAGCAGTGGACACTGGCTTGATCAGGCCGCGGCTGTTCGCCTCGGCCGTCCCTGGGGGCAGGGCCCGAGCGGGGGACGGTGCCCCGGCCAGCATCGGAGCCAGGGCGGCCGCGGCCAGCACACGCCGCCGCGGCGCACCTGCGTGCGGGTAGCTGTCCTGCTGTCTACCTTCAGCCGTCATGTCAACACCTCCGTGACGGCATGGAAGCACGACGAGGTGGAGTAGCTGCCGTCACCATCCTTGCTTGGGGCCAAGTGGACTAAGAAATCCCCCAGGCTGCCACAGCCCCTCAGCGACCCTACGAACGGCCAGTCCAGTCCAAGGCCCATGCGCTGTAGTGATGATGCCTGTGTGACTGCGGTGGTGGCATGGCCACGCTGGTCGCTTTCCCTCCACCTTGCTTGCAACTTGGTCTGGCGTCAGATCCACGGCAGTCTCGCAGTACTGTCACGCACGGAACTCAACGTTGGAGAGGTCCCCGCGAACGGCAACCTGGGGAAACATGCCTGGAAACGTGATCGCCTTCCTTCCGTTCCAGGCGGTGTCTTCAAATGATCTTGCGTGGTGGATCACGGCTGGGTGATACGCCGCTATGAACTGTCCGATGTCGACTGGGAGTTCGTCCCGTCGCTGCTGCCCGAGTCCTTGCGGGTCAGAAGCGGTTGGGCGACCGTACCGTGCTCAATGGGATCGTGTGGAAGTGCCGTACCGGGACCGCTTGGCGGGACGTGCCTGAGCGGTACGGTCCGTGGGCCACGCTGCACACCCGGTTCCGTCGATGGGCTTTGGACGGCACGTTCGAGCGTGTGCTCCAGGCCGCCCAGGCCAGTGCGGACGCGGCCGGGGACATCGACTGGCTCGTGTCGGTCGACCCCATCGCCGTCCGCGCGTATCAGCATGCCGATGGGGCCCGAAAAGGGAGCTCCGCCCCCGGGACTCGGACGCTCCCGAGGCGGCCTGACCAGCAACATTCCCTTGGCCTGCGATGCCTGGGCCGCCCGCTCGCCTTCACCGTCACAGGCGGGAACACAGGCGACTGCATCCAGTTCACCGCCGTGATGGACACGATACGGGTGCCCGCCTTGGACCGGGCCGGCCCCGCGTCCGACTCGACCAGGTAATCGGCGACAAGGGTTGCTTGCAGCTCCAAGGCCATCCGGGCCTGGCTCAGGCGGCGGGATGTCGGTCACGTCTGGCGCGTGGACGTCGGCAACGTATCGCTGACGGTCGATGCCGGCGTACCGACAGCGAGCGCCGCGGGGGCGTGGGCGCCGGCCGTTACCGCCGTCGCGACGGCCAGCAGTGTCGGGAGGAGCAAGGTGTGGCTGCGCCGTAAGCCGTCGCATGCGTGGGGCTACCTCTTGTCCTCGGGGATGCTTCGGTGGACCGAAGCACGAACGCAGCCAAGGGCGCCATGGACAGGCGCCGTTGGTGCGGGGGTGACCGGTGGAAGCCGGCCAGATGCACGCGCTGTTCCCGCCTTGGCGTCCGGCCACGACATGACATAGGAGGCTGTACGGGGACGGTTGGCGTCACCCCGGCGGGCGGCCACGGCAATACGTCGAGCAGTGTGCGCGCCTCATCTGAGACCCGGATTTCTTGTGTCGCGCGGTCTTCGGGCCGGAACGCCCGGCATGGAGCTGGCTCCCCGCCTCGGCCCGGTACCGGCGGTACTGCATCCGGAGGTCAGCCTCGGGTACGTGGCCGGGATCACAGGGCGGGCGGCCGGGCAGGCGGAATGCCGTCGCAGGGGGTGAAGGTTGATGCCTGCAATGCATTGAGTGCATGTGCACATACCGCCTGGTACCTAGAAGGAGCCCCTGTGACCGACACCGCGTCCGCCGCCTCCCGCGCGGCCGAGATCCTGTCCCGGCCCGTCACGCTGAACGGCCTGACCGTCCCGAACCGCATCGCGATGGCGCCGATGACGCGCATGTTCTCCCCGGACGGCGTCCCCGGTGAGGATGTGCGGTCGTATTACGCCCGCCGCGCCGCCGCGGGTGTGGGGCTGATCGTCACCGAGGGGACCTACGTCGGCCACGAGTCGGCGGGACAGAGCGACCGGGTGCCGCGGTTCCACGGCGAGCAGCAGCTGGCGGGCTGGACGAAGGTCGTCGAAGCCGTGCATGAGGCGGGCGGCACGATCGTGCCGCAGCTGTGGCACATCGGCATGGTCCGCAATCAGGGCGAGCCGCCTTTCGCCGACGCTCCGGCCGTCGGCCCGTCCGGCCTGGTCACCGCGGGCGCCGAGCCCACCGGCAGGGCGATGACCCAGCAGGACCTGGACGACGTCGTCGCCGCGTTCGCGCAGGCCGCCGCGGACGCCGAGCGCATCGGCTTCGACGGCGTGGAGATCCACGGCGCCCACGGCTACCTCGTCGACCAGTTCCTCTGGGCGGGCACGAATCGCCGCACGGACGCGTACGGCGGCGACCCGGTGGCCCGCACGAAGTTCGGCGCGGAGATCGTCGCCGCGGTCCGCGAGCGGGTCTCCGCCGAGTTCCCGGTCATCTTCCGCTACTCGCAGTGGAAGCAGCAGGACTACACCGCCCGCCTCGCCGAGACCCCCGAGGAGTTGGAAGCGATCCTGACCCCGCTGGCCGCGGCCGGTGTCGACGCCTTCCACGCCTCCACCCGCCGCTACTGGCTCCCGGAGTTCGACGGCTCGGACCTGAACCTGGCGGGCTGGAGCAAGAAGCTCACCGGACGGCCCACCATCACCGTCGGCTCGGTCGGCCTCGACGGCGACTTCCTCCGCTCCTTCGCGGGCCAGGGCGCCCCGGTGCGGGGCATCGACAACCTCCTCGACCGGCTGGAGCGCGACGAGTTCGACATGGTCGCCGTCGGCCGCGCCCTCCTCCAGGACCCGGAGTGGGCGGCGAAGGTGCTGGCCAACCGGTTCGAGGAGCTGAAGCCGTACGACGCGGCGGCGCTGAAGACGCTGCACTAGCAGGTCCTGTCCGGTGGTACGTGCCGGTGGCGGGGGTTCGGGCCCGTCGCCGGTCCGTTCGGAGGACGGGTGGTGGTGAGTCCGCCGGCGATCCCGCAGCGTGGCTCACCGCCGGAGCGATGTGGGGGACGGCGTGCCGACCGTGTCAGGGCCCCGCGTCTGCCTCATGGGGGCCGGGGCGGCCGCGGCGATGCCCGCCACGATGCGGCCCGCCGGGCGACGTCATGGACGAGCCCGGCGCGCTGGCCCGCGTAGAGGCCGAGAGCCTCCACGTCGCCCGACATGCCGAGGACGGGGACCATGTCGTCGTAACACGACCAGGCCCGTCCGTCGGCGCTCCGGGCCACCACGGCGCCTTCGCCGGGGCGGTTCGGCGCGGCTGGACGGTCCGCGGCCTCCCAGGCGCGGAGTGTGGAGTTGCGCAGCGCACGATGCGGGGCGTTGGGCCAGCGCCGTCGAAGCACCGCGTGTGCACCGCGTCCTGGGGCGTCGCCCGGATCACGACTTGACGGTAGACCTCGTGCGTGGCCGCCTCGGATGCCGTCAGGAATCGGGTGCCCAGCCATCCGGACTGGGCCCCGAGGGCCAGTGCGGCGACGAGGCCCCGCTCGTCGGCGATGCCGCCGGCCGCGATGTCGGGCAGTGGGTGCACACGTCAACGACCGCGGGCACGAGCGCCACCGGACTGCGCCCCCGCCGTCTGCCCTTCGGTCACGATCTGGCCGGGGTGCATGTGCTGCGCGCCCTCGACGACACGCTGACGCTGCGCGCCCAGCTGCTGGCCGGACCCAGGTGGTGGTGATCGGTGCCGGATTCCTCGGCAGTGAGATCGCCGCCACCGCACGTGGCCTCGGCCTGGACGTCACCCTCGTCGACATCGAGCCCACCCGGCTGTGCCGGCAAGTCGGCTCAGAGGAAGGGGAGTTGGTGGCGCGACTGCACCGTGACCTGCGCTCGCGCAGGTTCGTCGCTGTCTACCACGCAGACGGCCGGGTCGCCGGCGCGCTCGGCTGGAAAGGCCAGCGTGCCCTGCTCCGGTTTGCGCCCGCCTCTCCGACCCTACCGCCGCCTGACTCCCGCATCCGGACCGAGGGTGCCGCACCTGCCAGGCTCCGCACCCAGGCCTTGATCCGGGTACGGAGGAGCCCTCGGCGTAGAGGCGTGACGGTTTCGCCAGACGATGTAGCGAAGGATCCGTGCTGGGCGTGGTTTGCCGCTCGTCAGGACCAGAACTCGTCCTCGGTCTGCTGGTCCCCCTGGAACTCGCGGAAGGCGACGGCTTTGCCGCCGGCGACCTCCCAGACGTGTACTTCCGGTGAGGACCAGGTTCGACCGTTGCGCTCCGCGCTGACCGTGCACAGGACCACGACCCGCGATGCGTCCGTGAGCACGTCGTCGATCTGGATGCGAAAAGAGCCACCGGACAGCTCCATGACCCGCCCGAAGAATCCGACGAGTTCCTGGTGCCCGCGATAGTCGCCGGAGAGCGGGCTACGTCCCGGAATGTGCCAGGTGATGTCCTCGGCGAAAGCCTGAAGCACCGTGGGGATGTCGCCGGCTCCGAAGGCGTCGTAGGCCCCCACGATCAGTTCGCGATTGTCGGTGACCATCGTCGCCTCCTCCGTTCTCCGGAAGCCGGTCGTGTCTGCCTCCTCCCATTCCATGCTGGTCTCACGGAGCGCGAGCGGCGAGCCGGACCGATATAGCGAGCGGAAGGCGCCGGCGCGGAGGCAATCGAGGGAATGCGTCCGTCGGTGGGCGGCCCCCTGCGCTGCGTGGGCATTGGGCCGCGGGCCTGCTGGTCCGCGCCTTCAAGTAGCGGGCCGGTCACAGCGGGGCTCTATACCTTGTCGCCGCTGACAGAGTCGGGCTGGGTACGCAGCACGCAACGCACCGGTGTCCCGTCCGGCCCTGTGCCGGATCCGCCGTCAGGGGCGTCACTCTCCGTCGATGTCCGGCTGGATCTCGACCGTGAAAGCCGCGTCCTCGGGGTCGGTGCCTTCCTCGTGCTGCCAGACGATCACGCGCACGTGCTTCTGCACGGCGCCGAGGCGATTCCACTCGGACACCAGGTCGGTGACGACGAGGGCGGCGACGTACTCGGCGTCCTCCTCGGGATCGTCGGTGGTGACAGTCCCTTGCCACCGCTCGGGACGGTCGCCGTAGGGGCGCCAGCCCTCGGAGCCGTGCGGTTCCTCCACCCGGTACACCCAGTCTGTCTCGGTGCTCATGGAACCGATCCTGTCACCTTCCCGGCGGTCGCCAGGCGTCCGGCGGCCCGGCTCTGCGCCGGGCAGGGCGCCAGCGGCCACCCCGCCGGGGGTGTGGGAACAATTCTTTGAAAATCCTCCCCCCTTGCTTGGGGGCGGGACAGACCTGCTCGCTGAGATTCCTCACCCACCCGTCGCCGTCCCCCACTCCCCGTCATGCGGTCCTGACCGGGTGCGGCACAATCGCGGTCAACTGGCTGGCAACGGTGGGGGTGGGAACGTGGGGCGTTTTGGCTCGCGAAGCCGACGTAAGGGCATACCGAACGAGCCGGCGCTACTGGCTGCGGCTGCGGAGAATCCCGGTGGCAGTGTCGCCGAGATCGACCCGACGTATATCGACGACCCGAACGGCTACGTACCTCCCGAGGCGATCCGCGGCGCGTGGTTGGTGGACAGCAGCGGGAAACTGACAGGTGAGTACCAGGAGAATCTCCGTCACGGGGTGCCACAGGACGACTTCCGCAAGCTCACTGGTCCTGATCACTGGCTTGGCTGGCTCGGCGATGATCCCGCGATCGCCGTCCGGAAGGGCATCGAAGAGTCCTTGCGCGCCCAGGTGGCAGACGCAGTGGTCGAGTGGGTCAAGATCCTCGAAACGCCCCGGTTTCTCACGGGTGGGCGTCGACATTCTCAGGACGAGCAAGTCATGGTGGTCACCCGCGCGGCACTCGCCGCGCCGTTTGCGTTGTCCGTGCGCACAACGAAGCACGGGCGTTCCATCCTCCTGGGGGTGTTCTCCTGGGCGGCGGTGAACCTCTCACAGCCCGAACTCCGCAAGGACCGGCACTGGTTTGACCTGGGCGTCGGGCTGGACTGGGCCGGTGAACGGCTTCAAGGGCGGATCTACGAGATTGACGGTGAGGACGGCACCGCCGAGCGGTAGAGGGGCAATGCCACTCCGTACCGGCGGTCAGAGCGGATACCTGACGCCGTAGGCGCCCTTGACTGGGAGCAGCCGTCCGAACCCTCAACTGGCGGGCGAATCCGGCACCTTCGTTCACCGCGCAACCAAGTGGGGAACGCGAGCAGCCCTGGGGAATTGCAGGAATCCTCATCACAGGGGTGGGGTTGGGTGGGGCGCGGGCAGGCATGGTCAGGGGCGTAACCCCTGTGATCGTCCGCAGGGACTCGATGGCCACATGCATTCGGGCAGCGATATCGGAGGGGACGGTCCCGTCCGTATCGCGTCCGATCTGGCCGGACGTGAAGACCCCGTTGTCGTCTCGCGCTACCCATACGCTCACGTCTGGGTAGCGCAGAAATTGCACTTCAGGCATGCAGGCCGAGGCATCGCCACCCGCTCCGAGAAGACCGCCACCATCTGCCTGGCCGGACTTCGCATCGCCCGCATCTTCCTCTGGTCCGCCCGATGATCCAAACGAGAGTCCCTAGCTCGCGTGGTGAGCACGCGCGCCCGAATCGACGATGCGATGGCGGAGCAAAATGCGTTCTGCTGGGACAAAACCGATCCCTCGAAGATCGGCTCACCTCCGCTCCCGCCGGGCACCACTACCGGAGTGTGCAGGAGAGCGTCTACCGGGTGCGCGGCGACCGAAGCCGGGACCTGACCCTCGCGCGGGGCTGACTGATCGTTCCGGGAGGAGTTCCTGACGGCGAGGCGTCGGTCGGTGGGGGAGTGGGCGGATGACTTGGGGTGGCCGGCTGCACTTCGAGGGGGATCACGAGGTCGGTTCCCGAGGCGATCTGGTAGACGCGGATGGTGTACCTGCCTGCAGCGGTGCCCTGAGGGATGGAGGCGGTGAACTCGATGGAACCGTCGTCTGCTGCGGTAGTCGCGTCGGCGAACAGCGTGGAGCGGTACTGCACGGTGCGGTGCGAAGCCGGTGCCGGTCACCGTGACCGTCCGGCCGGGCGTGGCCGGGTCGGGGCTGGCGTGCGCGCTCACAGGGCCGCTCTGCTTCTCTTTCTCGTACCGAAGCTCGGCATGGGCCTGGCGGCCGGACGCGGCGCCCACAGCGGTGACGCCGTAGGTGCCACCGGGTTCCGCGAGCCCCCACCCCTCTCCCACGCGGCCGACCGCGACTCCTGAGCTGTTTGCCCGCTCGTGGGCGTAGCTGCCGCTGTGCCCCCAGGGGCCCAGGTAGATATCGACGGTTTCCCCCGGCTGGAAGCCGGAAGCCGTGGCTGTGGTGGGCTGGCCGGCCTTGAGGGTGGAGGGGTTGAGGGTCAGCTGGGGTGTGGTGTGAGGCGTGGTGAGGTCGGCCGGGAGGACCCGCAACGGCGCCGACGCCTTCCGGCCGGAACGTGTCCCCTGGGCCCGGAGGGTGTAGGAACCCGGCTTGCCCGGCTGGTGGAACCGGGTCGTGATTTCCCCGGACCGTCCCGCGGTGAACGTCCCGATGCTGCCACTCGACGGGCCGGTCCAGGTGAGAACAACCGGCTCGCCCGGCTCCATCCCGCCTGCCTTCGCCGTGCAGGTGCCGCCCGCCTTCAATGTCGAGGTGGACAAACGGAGCCACGCGGCGGGACTGGACGGCGACGTTGCCGTCGGGGAGGGGACGTCGACGGGCTGGACCTCTGGGGACTCGGGCAGGGCGAGTTTGTTGAGGGTTGCGGTGAGCTCCGTCGGTGTGGAGACGAACTGGACCTTGGGGGCCTTCGTGGCCTCGGCCAGCTGGGCGAGCGGCTGCTGTTCCTTCCGTGGGACCTTGTAGCCGACAAACCGGAAGTCCAGCTGCACTCCGCTGTCCTTGGCCCGCCGGCCGACTGCCTGCTTGAGCGCGGTCTGATCTGCCGTGCAGGCATCGATGCCGTGCGAGGTCACCACGATGATTCGATTCCGCTTTCTCCCGCGGAACGGGTAGTAGCCGGAGAAGTCGTCGATCCCGGCGAGGAGTCCGCTCTCCAGGGTGGGCTTCCCGGACGCCGACAGCGCGTGCACGGACGTGTTGATCTTCTGCGCATGTCCCGTGCCCGGGCCTACGACCGACGCGGTGTTCCCCTGGTCGCCGCAGCTGCCGCCGAAGCGGCGCAACGACAGGGAGTCTTCGTCGGCGGCGTTCTGCGCGGCCGAGCCGACGGCGTCCGCGGTATCGGGAAGGTCCGTGTCGTTCTTGGCCAGTGAGGTGTCGACGAGGAAGGCGGTCCGGTAGTCCGGGACGGCCCGGAGGACCAGGAAGGCGGCGACGCCGGTCAGCAGCGTGACAACGGCGCCCCCGATCAGCAGCACGCGAGGCCATCGCCTGCGCCCCGGGAGGGAGCTGCCCCTCATGAGGGCTCGGCCAGCTTTCGGCGAAGGGTGGCGAGGAGCTTGTTCATGCCGTTCACCTCGTCGTTGTAGTGTGCGGCGGCCCGCTGGAACGCTTTCCTCCGCGGATCCAGCGGCGTGCCGGCCCGCGCGGTGCTGAGCAGCTGGAAGGCTGCGTCAACGACCTGCCTCTGTTTCTCCCGCAGCCGGACTACCCTGTCGTGCACGTGCTGGGCATCCGCGCTCTTGGTCCGGCCGGTCAGGTCGTCGAACTCCGGGCCGGTGCTGTTGACCGCTTGCCGAGCCTGCCGCAGAGTGCTGTCGGCGGCGTCCAGATGCCCCTCCTCGGTCGCCCGGACGGCCGTGTTGACCTGGTTGACTGTGGAGTTGAGCGTGCTGACGATCCGCTGGGCTCCCTTGAGGACCGGTTCCACGTTGGAGAACCCGTCGAGGGTCCTGGTGAGGTCGGGCGCGTTCTTCACGTACACCGGCGGCGGAGCTTTGGCGGCCGTGGCCATCCGGTCGAGAGTGCGGTGCTGCCCCTCCGGCACCTGGTAACCGATCACCCGGAATTGCAGGGACAGTCCGGCCGCACCGACCCGCTCGCGAATCTCCTTCTCGACGAAGGAGACGTCGTCCTCGCAGGCGTCGACACCGTGCCGCGTCACCACAATAATCCGGTTGACCTGGCGGGCCTTGCGATCGAACGGCTGGGAGAAGTCCTCGACGGCTTGGACGATTCCGCGCATCAGCGTCGGCTTGCCGTCCGCCCGGACCCGGCCCGCTTCCTGGGTGATCTTCTGCTGGTTGCCGACGTCGAAGCCGACCACCTGCGACGTGTTGTCGGAGGCACCGCACTCGCCGCCGAAAGTGCGCAGGGCGAGCGCGTCATGATCGCCCGAGTTCCCGACCGTCTTACGCAGTGACGTGGAGATCGCCGCGATGCCCTTGGGGTCGGGGCCGTCCGCCGTGTCGATCAGGAACTGGGTGCGGTAATTCGGCGCGAGCTTCGGTGAGAGCCAGTCGAAGTAGAGCCAGCCCGCACCGACACCCAGGACGGAGACGAGCAGCACGACCAACGGCATGCGCACGACGGGAGGCATCTCGACTCTGGTGTCCCCGGTGGTGATGTAGCCGGAGTTGTTGCCGCCGATGAAGACGGACCGCTTGCCGGACCGCCGCCGCTTGCGAAACAGCGGTCTCATCTTGGCGTTTCGTTCCGGGTGTCGCCCGTTGACAGCGGACCGTCGTTGTCGCCGCCGATGGCGATGGCCCGCTCTCCCGAGGCGATGGGAGCGGCCCCGGGCATTCCCTGCGACGCCGGGGTCGAGTGGCCGGGCGGCCCAGGGGCGGGCGGAACATGCACGTCGCCGGTGGTGACGGCACCGGCGTTGCTGCCGTGGATGGCCACCGCGCGTGCCCCGGACGCCTGCACGGTCGGCTGCCCGCCCGGACCCGGGGTGGCACCTGCGCTGCCGGCGTAGCCGTAGCCCCACATGGCCGCCAGTGCGGCCAGCGCCGCTCCTGCCCCGCACGCCACCGTCCACCGCACAGCCGGGTCCTGCACCACCGGCAGCAGCAGCGCTCCGCAGAGCCCCGTGCCCGCTGCGAAAGCAACTGCCGTCACGGTGACCGCCACCAGCCACCTACCGAACCGATCCACGGCCACCCCCCAATTCCGGCCGGCTCATGTCCCTGTCCACGATGGCACCGACGCGCCCCGCGTGTAGGGTGTTTGACTCTTCATCAGGAAATTACCGAACCATCGGGCCGCCGGACGGTGGCTACGCGGCGGTGCCGGAGGAGAAACAGCGGCGCCGTCGGGCCCGGCAGCACGCGCTCTCCACACGTGACTCAACGCTGACCTCGGGGTAGTCGTCCCCATACATGCCCAGTCCTTTGTAGGAAGCCACCTTTCGGTGAGTGGCAAGGTCCCACTGTGTTACCTGACGCTCGCCGAGGGCCGGCGGTGCCGCTCACTCGCCGCGGGGCTCTCTCGTGCTGCGCATCCCAGCGCAGCGACTGCCAGGAATCGGCAGCCGGATCAGGCACCTGATCGCCTAGCTTGCTGCTGCGCGTGTTGCCCACGCTCGCTGTGCTCTGCTCGAACCTTCTCCCGAACTGGTGAAGAAATTCCCTCCTCCCTCGCTGGGGAGGAGGGGGCAGCGGCAGCACTGCTTGTCAGGCAGGTTTCTGGCCAGGTGCCAGGTGCCAGGTGCCAGGTGCCTTTGCGTATCTGGCCAGGGGGTGCGCGGCATCGGATCGACACCCTCACCCAGGACCTTCACCGAGCACGGAAAGCACCTCTCCACGACGGTGCCGTCCGAGGCGACCCGTCGCGAACTCGCCCAGCAGACGCCGCCGGTGCAAGGGCTTGTGTTCAGTGCACGGAGGCCTCTTCGATCCTCCGGACCGCGTTCCGGGCGAGGAGGGCGAAGTTGCTGTCGCCGTCGTCGGCACACAGGCGGAGCGCGGGCAGCGCGGGTCGGGCCGCCGCCCCGAAGGACCCGAGATAGTCCAGTACGAGCAAGGGGGCGTGGCGGATCTGCTCGACCAGGACGGGCAGTGCGCCGTCGGCGTCGCCGGTGATCTTCCACAGTGCGTGGGCGGCGGCGGCCCGCAGCGCGCCGGGCGCCGCCGCACTGTCCCGCAGCTCGCGCAGTGTGGGGACGGCGGGCTGGGCCGCGTGCGGCCGTGCGCCAATCCACTCGCAGGCCCTGATGTCGTAGCGCGGATCGTTGGGGTGCGGGGTGTGGTCGGGGCCGAGTCGGCGCGTCAGGGCGTCCAGCTCCCTGCGTACGACGTCGTGGTCCTTCGCGTGGGAGAGCCCGACGATGTGGCGCATGCGCGCGAGTCTGCCCTCCAAGCTCTGCTCGTCGGCCGCCCGGGCGCGCCAGTCGCGCAGGAACGCGGCGGCCTCGCGGGCAGCAGCGTGATCGTCGGACTCGGGGTCCTTCCCGGCTTCGATGCGGGCGTTCAGCCGCTCCAGCGCGGTGGCCACCGGCATGGCGATCCGGTCTCCGACCGCGTACCAGCGGCGGACCCGGGTCAGCAACGCGGTGATTTCGGCGGCCGGAATGTCCTCCTCCGCGATGCGCGCCCCGATGGCGGGCCACAGCTCGTCGGCGAAGTTTTCCGCATAGTGCAGCAGCCCGCAGTCGAGGGTGCCCTGCCGGATCCTCTCCCGCAGGCTCGGCAGGCATCTGGGGTCCTCGCGCCGGAGCAGCGAGATCAGGGCCTGGGTGTACAGGTCCGGGTCGTCCAAGACGCCCAGCAGGGCGCCGGCGTAGCCGTCGTGGGCGAAGAGGTGGCGGGTGCGCACGGCTGCCCGCCGCACCGCGGCGTCGGGATGCCCGAGTAGGTCCGCGACGGCGGCCGCGTGGTCCGCGTAGCAGCTGTCTTCCTTGAACAGCCGGTCCGCCGCCTTGATCAGCACCGGTGCGACCGAGGCGTCGAGCCGCCCCTCCCGCAGCCTCGGCAGCATGCGCGCCAGCCAGCGGCCCCGCACATAAGGGGTGCGCCACAGCCAGCCGTCGATCCGGTCCACGGCGCTGCGCGGCAACGGTTCGCGGTTCCACTGCGGGTCGCACCAGGCCAGCTCCGCCAGGGCCGCACCGGCCTGTTCATCGGCGCACAGGGTCAGCGCTTCGACCACCTCGTCGTCGGTGACCGGGACCGGCGGCAGGGCCAGACCGAGGGCGGCCCCCAGCGCCTCGGCCGGGTCTCCCTCCCGCATACGGCGCCGCAGGTGGTCGCCCACCCGAGGGTCGTCGGCGTACCGGCCCGAAGCCAGCAGCAGCCCGAGCCGGACCGGCGCGTCCGGGTCGCTCTCGCTGTGGTGGAGCAGCGCCGGCACCACGTCGTCGGGCAGCGCGTCCGCGTAGGCCAGGACCACCGGCAGAATCCGGCGCACCGTCAGGTCCGGGTGGGAGAGCCGTTCCAACAGTGCGGACAGGCCCATGCCGATCACGTTGGACAGCCGCTGCGCCCACTCGCCGCACAGGTGGAAGCCCTCCGCGGCGTCGGGCACCCCCAGGTCATCTTCCAGTACCTCGAGCGCAGCACTGCTGCGGTCCCCCGGAGCGTCGAGTTCGACGTCGAAATCCCGGTAGACCACCGAATGCCAGTCGAACCCCACGGTCTCCTGATCGATTTCCCCCATGGACGCACCTTAGGGGGTGTCCGATCCTTCCTCTGCCCGCCCTTTCCCGTAGTACCGCGCGGCGCTCTGTCAGGGCTTCCTTGCCAGGCCCCCCACGATGAGCCGTTCCCAGACCGTCAGCTCGTGCTCTGCCGGCCCGATGCGGCTCTGATGCTCCGCCGTATCGGGCCGCCACAGGGAGCTCGGCACGATACCTGGCTCCAGTATCTCCAGATCGCCGAAGAGGTCGCGGATCTCCTCGTCTGTCCGCCACCGTCCGCGGCCGAAGGTGGCTTGGAGCAACGCCTCGGCCTCGGCGGTCTCCGGATTGCCGCCGCTGCGGAAGTGGGAGATGAAAAAGTAACTGCCTGAGGCGACTTGCTCCTGCCAGTAGCGGACGATCGAGTGGGGGCCCTCATCGTCGTTGATGTGGTGCAAGACGGCGCTGTGGATCACGGCCACGGGTCGATCGAAGTCAATCAGGCTGGTGATCTCCGGGTGCTCCCGGATGCTCTGCGGGTCGCGGACGTCGGCCTGGATGACGCGGGTGTGCCCGTTGTCCTCAAGTAGGGCGCGGCCATGGGCGAGGACGATGGGGTCGCTGTCGACGTAGATCACTCGGGCGCCGGGGGCGTGGTGCTGGGCGACCTGGTGGACGTTGTCTGCGGTCGGTAGCCCGCTGCCCATGTCGACGAACTGCTCGATGCCCGCGAGGGCGATCTCCCGCACGGCGCGGATGAGGTTCTGCCGGTTGGCGTGCGCGATGGCCACTGAGCCAGGCAGGTCGTGTGTGAAGGTGTCCCCGATGACGCGGTCCACGGCATAGTTGTCCTTGCCGCCGAGGAGATAGTCGTAGACCCGGGCGATGCTCGGCTTCGACTGGTCCACGTCGGGAAAACCCTCGGCCATCACAACTTCCTTTCTGTCGGCGGGGGTTGTCTGGCGGCCATCGTAGACGCCTCAGGGCTTCAACTCGTCAAGCAGCAACCGCGAGCGCGACGGGGAAGGCTGTGCCTTCATCGAACAGCTTTCGCTGCAGGAGGCAGTGGTGGAGCTGGCCCAGCATGCGGATAAAGAGGTTCTTCTGCGCTGTCCAGCTCGGCGCCCGGGCGCTCAGGTGGTGGCGGCCGCGGGTGGCGGTGGTCGATGCTCGCGCTGCGCCTGCTGCAGTCCGCACTCGTGCACGTCAGCACACCGCTGCTCCAGCAGGTGCTGGCCGAACCAGTATGGGCAAAGAAGCTCACCGACGAGGACCGGCGCGGGCTGACCGCTATGTTCTGGTCCAACGTCCACCCGTACGGCACCTTCCGCCTGGACATGGACAAGCGGCTGGACCTGGTACCGGCCACCGCCGTGCCCCGCCCCCCGCACTGCGACGGACGACGCTGACTTCGAACTGCAGATGGTCCAGCAGTAGGCTCATTCCGCAACACGACGCGAAGGGGAGATCGGTGGCGCGGGTTGCGGTGATCGGTGGGGGTATCAGCGGGCTGGGGACGGCGCTCATGCTTGGCCGACGGGGCCATACGGTCACGTTGTTCGAGCAGGACGCACGGCAGGCCGGAGACGACCTGAACCGGGACTTCTTCCACTGGGACAGGCCCCGAGTCCCGCAGGCCAACCATCCCCACTCGCTTCTCGCGCCCGTCCGCACCGTGTTGCGCAACGAGACCCCTGATGTCTACATGGACCTGCTGGCACGCGGAGCCCGGGAACACCACGATTTCGACTGGTTCGATGAGCATCCGCCGCACCGGGCCGGCGATGAGGACTTGGTGACCCTGCGCACCCGCCGCATCGTGTTGGAGTCCGCCCTGACCGCGGCCATTCGGCGGGAACCCACCATCGAAGTGCGGCAAGGCTGCCGGGTACGCGCCCTCACCCTCCGGGAGGGCCGTCCACCCAGGGTCACCGGCGTGCAGGTGGGCGCGGAAGTCCACCGGGCGGACCTCGTCGTCGACGCGGCCGGCCGCCGCTCGCCCGTGCCCGCCTGGCTGACCGCGGCCGGCTGCCGCCCGCCCGTGGTCGACAGCCACCGCACCGGGATCGCTTATCTGTGCCGCTGGTACCGCCTGCGTGCCGACGGCCCGCGTGACCCCGGGCGGGTGAAGACCGGCTCGGCCGCACCGTTCGCGCTGGCCGGCGTCTTCCCTTCCGACAACGACATCTTCGCGGCGCACCTGGTGCTCTCCACGGGTGATCCGACCCGAGGGGCGCTCACCAACCCTGCCGTGTTCGAGGCCGTCGCCCGCCGCTTCCCCGCCACCGCTGCCTGGCTCGGCCTGGCGCCCGAACCAGAGTCAGACGTCCTGGCGATGGCCGGCCTGGACAATCGCTGGACTTCCCTCGTCGACGATGACGGACCTGTCGTCACTGGCCTGGTCAACGCCGGGGACAGCCTCATCCACACCAACCCCACCTCGGGCCATGGCGCTGCCCTCGGCCTGCGCGCCGCCCAGCACCTTGCTGCCCATGTCGACCAGGTCGCCGCGGATCCCATCGGCTACCACGCCTGGACAGCACAGACCCTCCGCCCGTTGTTCGACGCGCAGGTGACGGCCGACCGCGCCAACGAGCAACGCCTGGGAGAGAGTTCGCCACCGTCGGATCGACGGGCTGCCGCCCTGGCTGCCTGCGCCTTCGATGATCCCGTCGTCATGCGAGCCCGTGCCCAGGTACGCCATCTCCTGCAACCGGCCGACGATGCCTACGGCACCGACGAAGTGGACCGAGCCGTTACCGACTGGCTGGCCGACCACCCGGACTTCTCGCCAACGCACGACGGCCCGACTCGCGAGCAGTGGGAGGCACTCATTCCAGGCTGAGCGCTTGCCTGGTACCTCACCTCCGACGCTCAGTGTCGGCAACGTCTGCCGACACTCACCCTGGTGTTCACGAACCCGCAGGTGAGCACTGTCGACAACTCGCGTCGACAATCAACGTCGATGAATGGTTCGGGCGATGGATGCCGGCACATGCTCATCGGCTACGCGTGGAGTCGTATCGACCTTCCCTCACCCTCACCCCCGTCTCGACATCGGCCACCCACCGGTGAGCCCCCGGCCGCACCCGCACCCCGGCGGTGCGCACGTTATCGGCGAGGAAGGCGGTGCAGTAGGGGTGGACGCTCTTGTAGGCGTCGCGGTCCACCGGTGCTTTGAGCGAGGCCACGCGTGGGATCCGTAACGGGCGTGCGGCGCCATGGCGGTGGGAGGGCACGATGGTTCACCCGGGGCCACATCTGGACGGCCGCCGGCTTCACCGGGCGGGGGATTCAGCCGGCTCGGGCGCGTAGCAGGTCCTCCCGTGCGAGTTCCGTCCTTGGGTGGTCCTCACCCAGCATCTGTGTGAGCGCCGCCACCGCACTCTCCAGGAGCGGGACAGCCCGGTCCGTGTCACCGGCCTCCAGATAGGCGTACCCCAGATTACTGAGGGTGCTCACGGTGTCGGCATGGTCCTCACCCAGTTCCCGCATCCTGTCGGCCAGCAGGCTCTCGAGGAGTGGGATGGCCCGCGCCGTGTCCCCGGCCTGCAGGTGGGCGACGGCGAGGTTGTTGCGGGACTTCAGAGTGTCGGGATGGCTCTCGCCCACGAGCCGCACACGATCGGACAGCACGCTCTCGAAGAGTTGTACCGCCCTGTCCATGTCACCCTTCACCGCGTAGGCGAGGGCTTGTTTGGTGCGGAGGTTCAGCGCAGCGGGGTGGTCCTCGCCCAGGCTTCGTATCCGGTGGCTCGTCACTTTTTCGAGGAGTGGGATCGCCCCGATCAGATCACCCGCCGCCATGCGGGCACCGGCCCGGCCCAGGTCCGGGTACTCCTCACCCGACTGCCGCGCGAAGTGGATGACGGCACGCCGCAGCCACCACTCGGAACGTCCGGTGGGCCCCGACTGAGCCCCGGCAACCATTCCGGCCTTCCCGAAGAGACCGGCCGTCGCTTCGCTGTCGTCCTTGATGGCCACGTTTTCGGCGAGTGCTTCGACGTGGGGCATCAGCGTCCGGTACGACAGCCACGTCTCGGCGGACCGGATGTCGCTGGGGAACGCCTTCTTGAGACCGGTGGCTGCCCGGTCGCGTGCGCTCTCCACGTCGTCGGCCAGCCGGTGTGGATCGTCCGGATCCGGTGTACGGGCCAAGGCCTGGACCAGGCGGTGGACGGTGAGGGTGCCGTCGCCGTTGTCCGTGACCATGCTGTACGCGATCAAACGGCCGAGAGCCCTGGTGAGTAAGGGAGGCGGGGCCAGGCCGTCGAGGAGCGCGCGGGGGATGCCATGCGGGGCGTACCAGGCGAGGATGCGGAGGATCTCCGCCGCGAGCGGGGTGTCCGCCAGACGGTCCAAGGTGAGGCGCCAGATCCGCGCCACCGTGCGCGCGGAGTCACCACCCTCGGCGGTGGACGCGAACATCTCCGCCGGCCAGGAGGCGAGCATCTCCGCGTAGGCGCGGGGTGCGGTGCCGGTTTCGGCGCAGTACGCGGCGGCCTGTTCCACGGCCAGGGGCAAGTGACCGAGTTCTGCGCAGAGTTCGGCGCTGCCGTCGGTCTCCGTGCGGCCCGCGTGGTGCAGGACGCGGAGAAACAGCTCCGTGGCCTCCTCGTCGGAGAGGACATCCAGCCGTACAGGCGCGGCCAGGCCGTGCCAGCCGGTGGCGCGACGGGTGGTGATCAGAAATCGGCCCGTCGCGACCCGGTCCAGCAACGGGCGGATGTCGTCGGGCTGTTCGACGTTGTCCAGGACGAGGAGCCAGTCGTCGTGGGACGTCAGCCACTGCACCGCCCGCTCCGTGAGCATCTGCGCGGGCAGGCCGGGCAGGCCCGCGAGAGCCGGTTGCAGGGCGCGGGCCAGGTCGGCGAGGCCGGAGTCGACGGCCGCCCTGCTGTCGGCGGTGATCCACCAGCGCGGGTTGCCGGTGTGGTGGTGGACGGCCCACTGCGCGGCGAGGGCCGACTTGCCGATGCCGCCGAGCCCGTGCACGGCCTGGACCACAACGCCGCCCGGGGCGGCGAATTCAGTGTCCAGGCGGTCGAGGGCGTCGGTGCGGCCGACGAACAGTCCCGTTCTTGGCACATTGCACAGGCCTGCCGGAGCCTGCACCTCCGTGATCGGGCCGCACGCCTCGGGCGGCAGTACGACGCCGTTCTCCATGAAGATGTTCTGGGCGACGGAGTTGACGACGTCCCGGCCCGCGGCGTTCGAGCCCAAGCTTGCCGTGACCCCTGTCGGGTCCGGGGCCGGGGACTGACCCGGGTCCGCAGTCGCGTCCGGCTTCCCCTGCCCTGCCGCGCCGCGTCTGCGGCGACCGAAGAGCATCATCACCCACCTCTGTGTGCGGTCGAGCCGTCGATGTCACCACCGGCCGCGTTCGAGCCGCCGCTCGCCGAGATCCCGCCATTACCGCCACCCGCGTCCGGCCCGGCCGGGACCGTACCGGTGTCCCGTGCCGAGGCGCTGCGGATGCTGCCACCGGCGGCGTTCGAACCGCCCTGTGCGCGCACGGGCGGGCCGGGCGACGGCGCGGGCCGGAGCGCGGCATGTACTGACAGGCCCAGCGCGGCCAGACCCGTCATCGCACCCACGACACTCGCCACCTGACCCGCAGTGTCCAGATCACCCACCACCGCCAGTACGGTCAGGCCCACTGCCACCGCCCCGCCCAGAACTGCCGATGCCCACCACAAGTAGCGCCGCCACCCTGCCATGACCCCATCTTGACTCCACGTACGGGATTCGACACCGTGATCCGGCTAATTCAATGCTCCTCTGCGGCGGAATGGCCCGGGGGAGCGGGCCGGGGCTGTGTTCCTCGGTGGTCGCTCAGGCAGGCGACGTACGTGGTCGCCCATAGCCGGTAGGGGGCCGCCGGGCAGGTTCCCCGAGCCGCGACTGCCCCGGCGCCCGACCCATGCCGTCGAGTGCGGGATCAGTCGTCTCAAGCGCCACCGAGCCGTGGCGACGCGATACAACAAGCTCGCCGTCCGCCAGGAGGCGACCGTGTTGGTCGCAGTCCTCAACGAGCGGCTGCGACCAGCACCTTCCCAACCCTCAGCCCAGCAGCTGCCTGAGGCGCTCAAGGTCGTCGTGTACGGACTCCTGTTCCTCCGCGGTGAGGTGGACTGCGGTGGCCTCGGCAAGCGGGCGCTGCGCCTACGGGACGAGCGTTACTCAGCTCCACCTCGCCCGTCCCCTCGCGAGGACCTGCGCCGCCCCTGGGAACGCCCCGTCGGACCCCGCCGCCTCACTCCCGCCCGCGTCCGCCGAGGGTTTCGCAACACTCACGCGACGGCGGCCCGTCCGGCGGCCGCACCGCAACCGTCCACGCCGGGCCCGGGCCGGCCTCTCGGATCGAAGAACAAGCATCAGGCCAAGCGCCACGACGTCGGCAAGACGGTCCATCGCGCCGGGTCGATCAAAGAACACCAAACCCGCCGCGGATGAACGCCAAGCTCAGCTCAGGTCTTAACCTCTGACTGCGTGTTGGGAGTTGCCTGCGCGGCACGAATGGGGAGGTCGCACTGCTCCAACGCCATCCCGGCTCATGTGGCGCAGCCACTATGGCCGCCCGCTCCTCGCGGACCAGCGGGCGTCTAATGATCTGGGTCTTGCCCGTGCGAGGTCTCGGGCTGTCGTATCCACGCGGCCAGTAGCTGAAGCGCCTCTTCGGAGCTGGAGCCTGCCTCGGCGGTGTAGACACTCAGCCGCTGGTCCGGGTCGGCGGGCAGGGTGAGGGATTCGTAGTTGAGGGTGAGCGGGCCGACGATCGGGTGGTGGAAGTGTTTGAACACCCAGCGCCTCCTGGTAACCGGGTGGAGGTGAAAGCTCAAGCTGAGAAGTCGTCTCGTTTTGGTGAGTCTGCGGTAGCAGAGGAGAGTGCAAGCGATCCTGGTGAATGCGAGGAAGTGCTCGGCTCTCTGTTCGTAGCGGCGGTGAGGCGGCAGCAGCCGGCGAGCCAGGCCATGGTCCGTTCGAAGTCCACATGCTGATCTCAACGGCCGAGGCGTGCCCGGACCATGCCGCCCCGGGGTCGCCGGTCGCCGACCGCTTCACCCGGTCCTGCTTCCAGGCTGTGATCATCGGCGCGATCAACACCCATTGCTGGTCCGACATGTCGCTGGGGTACGGCTGTCGCTCCACGCCTCGCATCTCGGCATGAACATGTCCAACAGGTTGCCGACGTGACGATCAGTACCACGATCGAGCGATCACGAACCGAGGAAGATCGGACTTGGCGTCCGCTGAGGAGGGCCCAGCCAGGCGGGGCTCTGATCGGGAGCGAGCTTCACTCCGCCTCACGCACCTCCCCGTACCAGCGCCACTTCTCCAGCCGCTCCCGCCCCGCGAGTTCACCCCGCCCGGTCGCCCACAGCAACGTCGGCCACGGCTCCTCGTCGCGCTCCACATGCGGGAAGAGCCGTCCGAGGACCAGCACACACAGGTCGTCGGGGGCGGTGAACTCCAAGCCGAGACCGGCTGCGATGTCGTACGTGTGGAGAAGGGTCTCGACGATGCCCATCGCCGCGAAACCGGCCGGGTCCGAGGCACCCATGGCGTGGTGGGCGCGGGCCGACGGGGGAGTGGTGCGAGTCAGGGAGACCTGCATCGCACCGCACGCCTCCAGGACCGTCAGCAGCCCGGACGGGCCCGGCTCCCGCTCGGCCTGGAGTATCTTGACCGGCCCTTCGGGCCGTCGGCGGCGCATCGCGAGGGGGACATAGGTGCCGGCAGGCAGTCCGGGCGTCGCGATCTGCATGCCGTAGAAGAACAGGTCGTCCGCCAGGTGCTCGGCCGTCTCCCAGCACGTCCACTCCAGCGAACCGGCCTTCGCGTCCCACACCTCCGCCTCCGAGGGAGCCGACCGCAGCGTGGCGACCGCGAGCTGCACCGCGCGGGCCAGCGCGTCGGCCCAGGCGTCGTTCGTGCGGGGGGCCGACTGGGCATGATCGCCGAATGTCATCCGGGCACGGTAACGTGCGCGCCCGACCGCCGCACCACGGTTCGAGAAGGCCGCTGCCGCTCGCGATCGGATCGAACGGTCGGACGGCGGGCCGGGGTCCGCACTCCGTTGGCGGTGGGCTGCTCAGGCGTGCCTACCGCTGCAACGAGAATCGGACTTAACGCCCACTCAAACAAAAACAAACGGTCCGCCAGGTCACCGCCGATATCCGCATCCTCGACGAGCGGCTCAAGGTCGCCCGCGCCAACCTGTGCTTTCAGGACCGCCGCATGGTCGACCTCGAAGCGCAGATCGCTGATCCTGGATCAACGACCTGACCCTGCCAGGCCGGGGATCCGTGGTTGTCAGTGCTGCGGGTCATACTCGGACTGCGGCGCCGCCCGGGCACCGCGGCACGAGGGGAGCGACATGGCTGAGGTGCTGGTTTTCCACCACGGGCACGGACTGACCGCTGGCGTCCGAGAGTTCGCCGAGCAGCTGCGACGGGCCGGACACACCGTCCATGCCCCAGACCTCTTCGAGGGGCAGGTATTCGACAGCCTTGAGGAGGGCATCGACTACGCCGAGAGGGTCGGGTTCGGCACGGTCATCGCGCGCGGAACCGCCGTCGCCGAGGGACTACCTGCGGAGCTCGTCTACCTCGGGTTCTCACTTGGCGTCCTGCCGGCGCAGAAGCTGGCCCAGACCCGCCCGGGCGCGAAGGGCGCGTTGTTGCTGGAGGCATGCGTCCCGGTCTCGGAGTTCGGCGCTGCCTGGCCCCAGGACGTCCCAGTCCAGGTCCACGGCATGGAGGCAGACCCGTTCTTCTCCGGCGAGGGTGATGTGGACGCGGCCCGCGCGCTCGTCGATACGGCGGCGGCTGCTGAGCTGTTCCTCTACTCCGGCGACAGGCATCTGTTCACCGACAGCAGCTTGCCGTCGCACGACAAGCACGCTGCAACGCAGGCCACCCACCGAGTGCTTGGCTTCCTCGACCACATCAAATAGCCAACCGAACCGGGATCAACAACCTGAGCGTGTCCCCCTGCCCGCCCCTCGGGACCACCAGGACGAGCGACAGCAACGGCGGAAGGTGCCGAGCGGTTCGGGGGGCGCTCACCGACGCCGTCCAGCTCTGTGTCCGCTCCGCTGGCGGGGCGGTGGGGGCTGACCTGTCCAGCGGGCTGGACTCCTCGGCGGCCGTCGTGCTCGCCGCCGACGACGAGGACGGCGAGGACGGCGAGGGCACCGGCGAATGACGCGGCGTTAGGGCGCGTATCGGGTCGTGAGCAATGAGCATTGCAGCTTCCGGGGTGGGTGCCCGTCTGGGGTACGGGCCCGGCGATCTGCGGCTGCGCCGTGTGCACGCGAGTGACCGGAAGCGTTGCCGCAGGCAGGCAGGCAGGCAGGCAGGAAGGCAGGTAGGCAGGCAGCGGCGGGGCCCGAGGGCCCCGGCTGCGTGCCCGCTGGGATGGTGTGTCAGACCATGGCGAGCCGGTCCACCAGCAGTTCCACCCTCGGCTCGATGTCCTCCGGCGGCAGCCGTCCCGCCCGGGTCAGGGTCGCCAGGCCGTGCAGGGAAGCCCAGAACACCTCGGTGAACAGCGCCGGGTGGACGCCGTCCCCGGCGACCTCGCCCAGGCTCTCCAGCAGCGCGGCGAAGGCGTCCTTGAGAGGTTCCGGGGTGTCCTCCTGGCGCCGATGATCTCGCGCTTGCCGCGGAAGTGGCTGTAGAGGACGGGCTGGCTGTATTCGATGCGCTCGGCGAGCCGGCGGGTGGTGACCGCGTCCCAGAGCCCGCGGGCTTGCCCTCTTGGACAGTCTCTGCGATCTGCCGGGCGGCCTGGTCGGGTGTGAGGCGCGTGGCCGAGGGCTTCGCCGACTGGTGCCACTCCGGCGCGCCCGCTGTGGCCGACTCGACACCCGATGACCCCATCGTGGTCATTCGAGACCGTCGGCGAGGCGAGGCTTCGTCGCGAGCCTCTGGTAGAGGACGGTTCGGGATCGGCGGGTGCGTTGCACGAGCCCTGCGCGGTGGAGGATCTGCAGGTGGTAGGAGATGGTCGCAGGACTGAGGTAAAGACGCTGGGCGAGCTCTCCCGTGGTGCGGGGCTGGGCGAGCTCGGCCAGCAACTTTATGCGTGTCGTGCCGATCAGCTCGTCACCGCGCGAGGGCGGCAGACAGTCGTTCTGCGCAGCCGGATAGACGATCAGTGGTGTGCGGGGAGCCGGCGCGCCCGGGGGCTCGGCGGCACAGAAGATCGCCCGCCCCGCGAAGACGCTGGGTACGAGGATCGCGGCGTCGGCATCGAGACTCAGACGGTGGGAACTGGTGGCGAGTGAATGGACTTTCAGGGTGCCGTCGTGCCACTCCAGGTTGGGGGCCAACCGGTTGACGGTGTCCGCGATTCCGTGCCGGGCGATCACGGAGGCCCAGGCGGCGACATCGCCTTCCAACCGGGCCCGCATGCTGGGCCAGTGGGGCGCCAGGACGGCACACCAGAACTGCTCCAGCTCCACAGCGATACGCTGCGCCACATACTCCTCGCCCCGGTCCATAGCCGTCAGGAGCAGCTGAGGCGGCCTCTGGCCCACGGTCTGGCCCCATGAGTGGCCGCCGATGGCCGCCGTCAACTCGTAACGGATCCGCTCGCTCGGAGTAGTAGCCACCTGGTGCAAGGCAGTGTCCAGGTCCGCCTGAAATCCCGCGGGCTCTGGCCGCAGGAAGTCGGGAGCGTAACCGCCCGGCCCCCCGCCGGCGACAACAGCCAGGAGCCCTAACTGTCGTTCCGACAGGGCCTCTACCGCCTGTTTCCGCCAGCCCGCCCTGAGCACACGTGGGGACCGGGCGAGGGCGAAGAGCAGATCCTTGGCCGCGTCCAGAGGCGACATGGCGAACCGGACTCTGCCCAAACCATGCGCGCCCAGATTGATCCGGATCATGAACAGCCCCCGTAACGGGATCGTCTTCGAAAAAAATCGAATCATTCGACCGCGGACATGTCATCCGATTCCCTGGATTCCGTGCCCGATGCCACTCGGCGGACCACGGGCACCAGCATCCCAGGACCTGACGGACAGTCGGTCGATAGGAGAAGCTCCCGTGAAGACCAAGATCAAGTCCGCGCTCACCGCAGCGGTCGTCGCGACCATAGCCTTGGCCGCAAGCACCGGCACCGCGCACGCGAACACCTACCAGCGCAATGTCCAGCTCATCAACCACCACACCGGTCTGTGCCTGCAAGGTAACGGCGCCAACGTCGCCGTCAATCTCGGGTCCTGCAACGGCAGCTCGAACCAGCGATGGAACGTGCTCTCCTACGACTCCGACGTGAACAACTACTACGCGCGGGTGCAGATCCAGTCCGTAGCGACCGGCCAGTGCATGAGGTGGGACCACTACACGGTGTGGGACGGACAGTGGGACCAGCTCCGGACTGGCTCCTGTGACTACACGAAACCCGATGACCAGTGGAACTTGACCTGGGTCGGCAACACTGCCCCCAACCCCGGCAACAGCTTCCAGTTCTTCAACCCATACGGGGTGAGCAACAATCCCGCGTGTCTCGACGCCGGTCAGGGAAACCTGATGTTCGGCTACGGCCGCGGCACTGTCACCTGTCCCTGGCACACCGACGACTGGCAGATCTGGAGCATGCAGGGCTGACAGAGGGCGCTCCTCAACGAGGTCGGGGACCGGGCAGCGGCAGGCGGGGCATCTGCGAGCAACGAGCTTGGGCCGCCGCCCGACGGCCACCTGCCGCACCCGCCGGTACAGCGTGCGTCGGCTGACACGCGGCCGCCGCAGATGCCGGTGCAGGCCGGTGCAGGACGTGCAGGCGGGACACCGTCCAGGGCCCCGGCCGTGCGAGCATCGCGGCGGTCCGCGCGGGCAGCCGCCGGCCGCCCGGCCTCGGCCGCCCGCTGCGGGGCCGGTCGGCCAGACCGGTCAGCCCGCAGGCATGGAAGCGGCCGATCCAGCGGCGCACCGTGGCCGGGTCGTACTCCACCAGTATCGGTGACCACTTCGAAGAAGCTCAGTGGGCCCTGTAGCGGGTGGCGAGTGCGTGGAACGCTTGCTTCGGTTCCCAGGGCATGTCGGGGTAGGCGCGCTGGTCGGTGGGATAGCCGCTGTGCTCGTCCAGGACTTTGACGATGCCGTAGGAGGCGAGGTCCTCGTCCGGTCCGGATGTCCGGTGGGGTGTGCTGAATCCGGCGAAGCTGAACCAGAAGACGGAATCGACGCCCTCACCCTCGAAGACGGTCATGAGATCGTCGAGGTAGCGGACCTGCTCGCCCTCGTCGCGTACCAGGCCGGGTTTGAGGGTGACGCCGTCGGCCTCCCTCGCCATGTACCAGCCGGCGCCGCCGTGCTCTCCCGCTCCCCGGTAGGTGCAGCAGCCGGCCTCCATGATGGCGACGGGCTTGCCGTGGCCGCATTCCTTGCGCAGGTCGGTGCGGAAGGTGGCCGCGTTGCGCAGGCTACGGAAGGCGTCCAGGCCGACGATGTCGAACGGGGCCCAGGCCACGCCGTCCAGAGGGCAGGAGGCGTAGCTCACATGGCCGCCGAAGAGGGGCCGCACGGTGTCGACGACCTGCCCCAGGAAGGCGTTGACCTTGTCGGGGATGCCCTGGAGCGCGGCTTCGCGGCCGGGGCCCGCCAGGACCGGAATGCGCTCGTTCAGTGTGTCCCCGGGCAGGTAGCCGCGGGCGAACACGCTGAGTTCGCAGCCAGTGACGAGGACGACCTCGGCGCCGTCGCGCCGCAGCCGCTCCGCCCGCTCGGCGCAGTCGGTGAACAGCGGCAGCATCTCGGCGTTCGACAGCTCGCAGGGAAACGGCGAGAACCAGACCTCCAGGCCCGCCTCCGCCGCGGACCGCGCCGTGGTCTCGATACGGTCCGGATCGCCCCCGGTGATACGGACAGCGGTGCAGTGCAGATCCTCCGCGACGACACGCATGTCCCGTTCGACGTCCCGCACGTCGAAGACGGGGCGCGACGTGTCGCCGTTGGGAAAGGTGCCGGTGTCGTAATGGATGCCCTTGCCGCGCAACATGACGAATGCCTCCAGCGGGGTGACTGTGTCTGCCGTACGGCGTCATCGTCCAAGCTGCCGCTGCGTCAGCGTCAAGGCCCCACCGCGGCCGGCCGGTCGAGCTGAGGAGCCGACTGACCAGCCCCTGGTTCCTGCCCAGTTACCGACAGAACTTCCAGAACTTCCGGAAACGCGCTTGGACGCTCACCAAGGGAAACGACCTCTCACTTCGGCGTGATCAGGCCATTGCGCATGGAACATCCTCGTCCGCCGGTACCGGCAGCCGATGATGAGCGGCCGGCGGGACCGAACCCGTCGTGACGAAGGGGGCTCCTCCATGAGACCAGGCCGCAGCCGAGCCATGGCCGCCACCGCACTCGCACTGGGAGCGCTGCTCACCACGGTGCTCCCGGCGACCGCCGCGGAAGGCCCCGGTCCGGCATCCCGCTGTACCCCTGCCCTTCATGTCCTCGACCGGCTGCCGGGCACCGGCGCCGGATCCTGGGGCAGCGAGAGCGTCAACGACTTCGGCACCGGCGGCCTGTCCGTCGGGCAGTCCGCGGGGCTGCCCGCCTACTGGACGGGAAGCGCCGTGCACCGCGTCCCGCTCCCGTCCGGGTACGACAGCGGCTCGGTCGCCGCCGTCAACCACCGCGGCCTCATGGTGGGCAGCATCCGGGGCCCGGTGGGTGTCGCCGCCTTCAGCTACCGTGCCGGTGCCTCGGCTGTACGCATCCTCCCCGGCGGGACCTATGCCGCCGACGTCAACGACCTCGGGACCGTCGCGGGCGGCAACGACAGTTCGGACACCGCCTATCTCTGGACCGGCGCCACCCTCACCCGGACCCTCACCGTCAAACCCGGGCACACCCATGTACGTATACGCGGCATCAACTCCCGTGGCACGGTGATCGGATACTCCTGGTACTGGGACGGCGTGAGCGAGGTGAGCGGCAGCGTCGGGCTGGTCTGGCCCGGTGGCACCACAGGTCCGGGACGGGATCTCAAGCCCATCGAGATCAACACCGACACGGACTGGTACCCGTCCGCCATCGACAACCACGGACGCGTCGTCGGTGAACGCACCTACCACCACCAGGACCTGGCTGCCGAGACCTACTGGGACGCCCCCTACACCAAGGAAGGCGTCCAGATACGGGGGCTCCCCGCTCACGAAGGCAAGGGCTGGCTCAACGACATCAGCCCCAGCAGCGGCGTGGCCGTCGGCACCGCGATGTTCCCGCACGGCATCCCGCCGACCACCCCCATCGACCAGGCCCAGATCTGGCCGGGCTCCGGCCCCGTTCGAGCCCTCCCCAGCCTCGCCCCCGATGGCCCGGCCGGCGCCGAGGCCATCAATGACGAGGCCAGGGCCGGAGGTTGGGCCTACGACGGCGATCCATACGACGGCGCCGGCGCTCCGCACCCCGTGATCTGGACATGCGCTCTGGGCTAAGGGCTGTACTGCCATCCCCGGTGGATCAGCGCGCGAAGTGAGCTGCGGTGCAACGCAAGGCGGAGGGGCGTCGTCATACCGGGCGTATGCGAGCGACCGACGACGCTGCGAGGTGCCGCAGCTTCGTCGTGCGCCCGGCGGCGGACGCCGCGAAGCGGGTCGTCGGGCAGCGGGTGGGCCGTCCCGGCACAGTCGGATGAGAAGATCCAGGCCGTCGCTGACCTCACCCGGGATGACGAGGTCGCCGCCCAGGTGGCCCGTCCTGGACCGGGACCAAGGCGCCGTCCACGATCCCTGACCGGTCGACCCGCCTCACGCCGGTCGACCCGCCTCACGCCGGTGGTCGGAGAGCAGACGGTCCTCTGCATCCGGGTGAAGCGGGTCCGAGGTGCTCGAATCGCCCGCGGGTGGTAGTGGTATCGGTCAGAGCTTGCGGCACAGCAGGGCGTCCGGTGTCCCGCCCTTCACCCACGCGTGGGTGAAGGCGATGCCAGCCGCGAACTCGTCGGTTCGGCACTGACCCTTGTAGGTGCCCTGCGCGAACTCGCCGCCCGGGCCCCCGGCCGGGCGGTCGTCGCTTCGGTCGAACCAGACGGTACGGCCGTCCGTGCTGAGTGCACTGCTCGCCTCGGCGCACAACACGCCCGAGACCGCTTGGCCGCGCACGCTGTAGCCGATCATGAACTGGCCGGGCCCGCACTGGTACTTGGTGTAGCCACGCGCCCAGTCGCCCTGCTGGACATGGCGTTCGTCGTGCACGACGCTCAGCACCGGGTCGGGCCCGGCGAGCCCGGCGGCTCCGGCGTCGGTACACAGGCCACGCCCGTCACGGTGTGCCAGACCGATGAGGCGCTGTCCGTCGGGGCAGACCCCCTTGCGTGCTCCCGGGTCCCAGTCCCCATGCTTCCGTACCCGCGCCGACTGGACCGCGTCGGCGTGGTCGAGGTTCAGCATGTCCCAGGTGTCGGAGTCGGCGATCTGCCCCGTCTTCTGGGGCGCGCCCACCAGACGCTTCCAGTCGGCCGTGCGCCAGTCACCGCCGTCCAGGATGCCGGAACGCCGTCCGGCGGTGTCGAAGTTGATCAGCGGCCAGGTTCCGTGGCCGGTCCATCCGACCAGGGGCCAGAAGGCGAAGTCGGTGTCCTGGTCGATCAGGTAGTCGACGAAGTTACCGAACCAGGCTCGGGCCTGCGGGTTCGTCTCTTCCCTGCCGATGCCGAACTCGCTGATCCACAGAGGCGCGGTGTAGTGGCGTCCGGCCTCGGTGACGTAGAACGCCTGGCGCTGCAGGGTCGCGAAGAGATCCTCGCGGGAGAGTTCCTGGTAGCGCGGGTCGTGGGTCTCGCCCATTCCGGTCGCGCCGGTGTGGTTCGGTCCCGTGTAGCCGTAGAAATGCGCCGAGTACACCAGCTTGTTCGAGGCGACGAGGGTGTGCGACAGAGTGCGTACCGGTTCGAGCGTCGGCCGCCAGTGGAACAGTCCGTCGGCCGGGATTCCTTGCCAGTTGATTCCCTCGACGACCACCAGCAGATCGGGATTGGCCTCGATGAGCAGACGGTCGCCGAGGTGCTGGGAGGCAGCCCACCAGTCGTGGCTGTCACCCCAGTTCCAGTTGGCGTCGTCAGTGACGGTCCGGCGGACCTCGTTGTAGAGGTCGGCTCCGACGACGCGCTTGTTGCCCTTATAGCGGCGGGCGAGCGAGATCCAGTCGTCCTCCCATCGAGCGGTGGACTGACTGGTGTTCCAGCGTTCGTTGCCGTCCAGGCCGCAGCAGAAACGCGACGTGTTGGTGTGGTTGTTGAGCACCACCGCGAAGCCTTCCGCGGTGGTGGCGTCGACCACCGCGTCGAGGACCTGGAGCGGGGTCTTGCCGCGCAGTTGAGGGTTGGCGGCGACTGAGGAGTCGGGGACGGGGCGCTTGTCGTGCAGCATCTCGTTCGAGAACGGCAGCCGGATGCTGTTGATGCCGAGTTCGTGGAATCCAGCGAGGATCTTCGGTATCGGAGCGCGGTCCAGGCCGAGCGGCATCTGGTCGGACTTCTCGCCGTCGTGGTGGTTCGCCGGGTCGGTGATGTCTCCGGATCCGTTCCAGGAGCCCTGGGCACCATGCCAGTTGGCCGACTTGAGCTTGAAGCGATTGCCGTCGGCGTCGACGATGTAGCGGCCCCGGGTGCTGAGGGGTGGACGCCACGAATCGATGAGGGCTTTCGGCTTGCCGACCGACGGCGGGGCGGGGCGCGGGGCCGTCGACGCGCCTGCTTCGGACGCGCCGAGCACTCCGAGTAACAGCGCCCCGACGAGTATCGCCGGCAGCAGGGGTCTTCTCATAGGGTCCCTCCGAGGTTCGTGGGCCGTAGCGTGGGCACGCAGTCACCGAACGCCGCGGCCCGATGGGAAGATACGTGAAGGGGTGGCGGGTGGTGGAGCGGTGGTGCTGCCCCGGCTCGGGAAGGCACCGACGTGGTGCGGCCCTGGGACTGCGTAGCACGGATCAGCCCGGGACGTAGGGCATCCGCCCATATCTTCCGCGGCACGCGAAGCCCACCAGCCCTTTGAGGGCCGTAGAGCAGCCGCCACACGGAGTGATTTCCTTGGGGCTGCCGTGGCTGCAGTGCTGCGGGACGGCCGCGGCTGGCGTGTCCGAGGGATTTTGCGGAGCCGCCTTCCGTGCGGCGCATGGGCCCGCGCCCCTTGGCGGCTCCGCCCCTTCCAGGACATTGGGGCCCTGCTCCACGCCAGGACCGGCGAGCAACCGTGAACAGGTGCTCTTCCCCGACCGGTTGCGGCCGACGAAGGCAACGGTCTCGCCGGCACTCAGGCTCAAGGAGATGCCATCGAGCGCTGGGGCGTCCTTGCCGGGGGAGGTGTAGCTGACATCTTGTGGCGCGACAGTACGCCTCTTTGAGGTCGTCGGCGATGTCGTCGCTCGCCGGGCCTGCAGGCGCAGCCGCTGGCGGCAGGGCCAGGGCCTCGCGCCGGGGAGCGGATACTTTCCCGGCGGGTCGGGGAGACACGGCCGAGTCCTTCATTGAGGGCTTGGTCCGGGGCGCGGGGGAGGAGGAATGCCGGCTGCGCCTCATTCGCCTTTGTGCCGGTGAACGCCTTCCAGGCTGGAAGAGACCCACTCGAGTCCGGTGGCAGCGACCAACACCGCGAGGACCGTCAGGACTGTGCGGTAACGGCGTGCTTCGTCACAGCCGACCTTGTTGGTGCCGCCATCCCGGACTGAGACGGAGCCCCCCACGGCGTCTGCAACCATTCCGACGAGATGCAACCGGTGGTGCACACGGTCAGCCGCGAGCGCCACGGGGGGCCGACGTTTCTCACTGCTTGCGGGTGAACCACGAAGCCACACCCTCGCGCCGACCGAGAATGAGCAATAGTGCCCCTTATTGTCGGTTCTTGTGTCTTTGAGCTGCGCTTTTGTGAACCTCAAGCCGGGCGTCGGAAAGACGACGAGTGCTGTGTGGCTGGCCCACGCGCTTCATGAGTCGGGACTGTCGCCGCTGCTGGTCGATGGCGACCCGGCCGCCTCCGCGCTGCGCTGGAGCGAGCTGGCCGATGGCTTTCCGTTTCCGGTGATCGCCTTGCCGGTGGGGGACGTCCACCGTCGCGTGAACGACTTCCTCGGAAACCGGCAGGCCGTCGTGCTCGATGCGCCTCAGCTGGAGGACCATCCCCGCATCGCCCGCAGCATCATGAGGTACGCCAGTGAGTGGATCGTGCCCGTGACTCCTGCCCCCATCGAACTGGACCGGATGGCGCCCATCCTCGGCGAGATGGCGGACGTGCAGTCCCTGCGCGCCGAGCCGGCCCGTACGGCGGTCCTGCTCAATCGCACCAACCGACCCGATGCCACGCGCACCGGGCCCGATGCGGACGCTCGCGAGGCGCTGACCGAGCGGGGTTTCGAGGTGCTGAACACCCACATTGCTCGGCTCGACCTGTACGCCCAGTCCTTCGGGAACCCGGTCCAGGCCAAGGGCTCGGCATACATGGACTTCGCAGAGGAACTGATCAAGCGTCAGGATGAGGTATGAGCCAGCGCAAGGAGAGCTACCGTGCTGCATTGCGGCGCGGGCAGGACGTCTCGTCGCCCCGTTCCGCCAATGTCACCACGCTGCAGAACAGATACCTCCGGGTGACCGTCGAGGTCGATCCCCACCTGCGAGGCGATCTGATGCGATGGCTGGGACGGCCGGTCACCTCGGTCGTACTCGCCGGCACGACCCTCCTGCGTACCATGGCCGTCACCGCCGGCTGTATCTCTCGGCCCGGAGACCGGGCTGCGTCCGTCCCGCGTGAGGACCCGGATTCGGGCCGCTGACCAAGTGGCTCAGGGTGAACCGTTGGTTCGCCCCGCCACAGCTCACGCCGTGGTGGACGGTGTCCCGCCGAGGTGTCACACATCGACGTCATGCAAAGACCCCTCGGACCTCCGGTGAATGAGTTCGTGATCTGAGCCGGAGATTCGGTGGCGGTATGCGGCGACTTTGTCGAGGATCTCGTCGGCTTTCTGCAGTGTGACGTGGTCTCCGGCCGAGTACAGAGTCTGGTTGTCGGGGCTGAGGGCCGGCGCGAGGATGGTGTCGCCAGCGCCGGGTGCGACGTGACCGTGTTGGGCATTGGAAGTGACATCCCACAGTTGAGTTGTGCCGCGTGTTCCGACTACTGCCGGCGTGTGGGCGTCGGGGGAGAAGGAGAGCGCCGAGACGGGCTCTGGGGGACCGCTGATATCGCGTGGTGTACCGGCGAAGACTGCGAGGCGCTGTCGTGCGTGGCTGTCCATGCGCCGGGGCAGGGCACTCGCTACCGCGCCCTCCAGGCCGCCAGCCCTCGGGGCAGTCGTCCGCATACAGGTTTCCCGCCAGGAAGGATCCGGCCCGGGTTCCAAGTGGGCTCCAGCCGCAGACGACAGCGCCATCCTCGTGTGGAGCGCGGCAGCCCGTCCGAGGCGTCGGCGACCTCACGTATGAAGAGACACAGAAACGATTATGGGGGTCGCTGGACGCCCCAAAGGGCCACCAACTGGCCTTTGTCGTCGGTGCGTTGAGTTCCTCGCCTCGGCGTTTGAGATGGGGCGGAGGGGTAGGGTGAGGGGCTTCCCGTGACCTGCCTCGGAGGTGCCTGACCGGTGTCCGACAGCTTTGTTCACCTGCACAATCACACCGAATACTCGATGCTCGATGGTGCCCAGAAGCTGAAGCCGATGTTCGCTGAAGTGGACCGTCAGGGCATGCCGGCAGTGGCGATGTCCGACCACGGCAACATGTTCGGTGCGTATGAGTTCCACCAGGTGTCCAAGGGCTTCGAGAACGTCAAGCCGATCATCGGGATCGAGGCGTACGTCGCTCCTTCCTCGCGCCGCAACCGCAAGCAGGAGTTCTGGGGCCCTGGCGGGCAGCGCGCCATGTCCGACGACGGAGAGGGATCGAAGGACGTCTCGGGTGGGGGCCGCTTCACCCACATGACCATGTGGGCCGAGAACGTCCAGGGTCTGCGCAATCTCTTCTACCTGTCCACCGAGGCGTCGTACACCGGCCAGTTCCCGGCCGGCAAGCCGCGGATGGACATGGAACTGATCAGCGAGCACGCCGAGGGCATCATCGCGACGACCGGATGCCCCTCCGGCGCGATCCAGACCCGGCTGCGCCTGAACCAGTACGACAAGGCGCGCGAGGTCGCCTCCGCCTACCAGGACATTTTCGGCCGGGCGAACTACTTCCTGGAGCTGATGGACCACGGCCTGTCCATCGAGCGGCAGGTCCGGGACGGCCTGATGCGACTGGCCAACGAGCTGAGCATCCCGCTCCTGGCCACCAATGACGCGCACTACATCCACGCGGACCAGGCAGACGCGCACGACAATCTGCTGTGCATCGGTGTCGGCAAGAACAAGGCCGACGAGAAACGGTTCCGCTTCTCGGGCAACGACTACTACCTCAAGACCGCTACCGAGATGCGCGGGCTGTTCTCCGAGTTGGCTGAGGCGTGCGACAACACGCTGCTGATCGCGGAGCGCGTCGAGTCGTACGACGAGGTCTTCGACAACGTCGATGAGATGCCGCAGTTCCCCGACGTGCCGGAGGGGGAGACACAGGAGTCATGGCTGCGCAAGGAGTGCCTGAAGGGTCTCGCCAGGCGCTACGGCGCCCCGACCCCGGCCGAGGTCATGGAGCGGTTCGAGACCGAGATGTCGGTCATCGGTCCGATGGGTTTCTCCTCCTACTTCCTCGTCGTCGCGGATATCTGCAAGTACGCACGCGAGAACGGAGTGCCGGTCGGTCCGGGCCGTGGCTCGGCCACCGGCTCGATCGTGGCGTACGCGACCCGCATCACGGAGCTGTGCCCGCTGGAGCACGGCTTGCTTTTCGAGCGGTTCCTCAACCCTGAGCGCATCAACCCGCCGGATGTCGACCTCGACTTCGACGACCGCCAGCGCGACAAGATGGTGCGCTACGTCACCGAGAAATACGGTGATGCCTACACCGCCATGGTGAACACGTTCGGCAAGATCAAGGCCAAGAACGCGATCAAGGACAGCTCGCGCATCCTCGGCTACCCGTTCCAGCACGGGGAGCGGATCACGAAGGCCCTGCCCGAAGACATCATGGGCAAGTCGATCCCTCTGGATGGAATCTTCGATCCCGAGCACCCGCGGTACGGCGAGTGCGGCGAGATCCGGCAGATGTACGAGAACGAGCCGGACGTCCAGAAGGTCATCGACACCGCCAAAGGTGTCGAGGGCCTGACGCGTGGTACCGGTGTGCACGCAGCCGCGGTCATCCTGTCCAAGACCAAGCTGACCGAGCGCATCCCGCTGCACATGCGGGCCAAGGACGGCGTCAAGATCACCGGATTTGACTACCCCAGTTGCGAAAACATGGGGTTGGTCAAGATGGACTTCCTGGGCCTGCGGAACCTGGGCGTCATCGACCACGCCATCCACAACATCCGCGAGAACCGCGGGGTCAAGCTCGCCTGCGTCGATCCGATGGACGGCGACACAGAAACGGTCGTCATCCCCCTCGATGACAAGAAGACCTTCGAACTCCTCGGCCGGGGCGACACCTTCGGTGTCTTCCAGCTCGACGGCGGCGGCATGCGCGCCCTGCTGAAGCTCATGGAGCCGTCCCGGTTCGAGGACATCGCGGCGGCCCTCGCCCTGTACCGGCCCGGCCCGATGGCCGCCAACGCGCACACCAACTACGCGTTGAGGCAGAACGGTAAGCAGGAGCCCGACCCGATCCACCCGGAGTTGAAGGAAGTCCTCGACCCGATCCTGGGCTCCACCCACCACCTGCTCATCTTCCAAGAGCAGATCATGGCCATCGCCCGGACCCTCGCCGGGTACACGCTCGGCGGCGCCGACATGCTGCGCCGCGCGATGGGCAAGAAGAAGCCCGAGGTGCTGGCCGCGGAGTGGGAGAAGTTCCACGGCGGCATGAAGGCCAACGACTACTCGGAAGAGGCCATCAAGGCCATCTGGGACGTCATGTTGCCCTTCTCCGGGTACGCCTTCAACAAAAGTCACACCGCCGGATACGGCTTGGTCAGCTACTGGACCGCCTACCTAAAGGCGAACTACCCGGCCGAGTACATGGCCGCCCTCCTGACATCCGTCGGAGACGACAAGGACAAGGCCGGCATCTACCTGGCAGACGCCCGCAAGCTCGGCGTCACCGTCCTTCAGCCCGACGCCAACGAGTCCGTCGCGGAGTTCGCGGCCGTCGGCGACGACGTGCGCTTCGGCCTGAGGTCGGTCCGCAACGTCGGCGACAACGTCATCGAGGCGATCGTCTCGGCCCGCAAGACCAAGGGGAAGTTCAGTTCGTTCGCCGACTTCCTCGACAAGGCCGATCTGCCGGCGCTCAACAAGCGGGCGGTCGAATCGCTCATCAAGGCCGGAGCCTTCGATTCGCTCGGCAACACCCGCAAGGGCTTGACTGCGATCCACGAGACGGCCATCGACGCGGTGGTGCCGTTGAAGAAGGCTGCCGCCTACGGGCAGGACGACCTGTTCGCGGGGCTTGGTGGGGAAGGCGGTGATGACTCGGCCGGGTTCGGCATCGACCTCAGCATCGACGACAGCGAGTGGCCGCGCAAGCAGCTGCTCTCCACCGAGCGTGAGATGCTCGGGATGTACGTCTCTGCGCATCCTCTGGATGGCACCGAGCACATCCTCTCGGCCAACCGGGACATCACCATTCCTGAGCTACTGGCCTCCGGCCGCACCGAGGGCATCGTGCGCCTGTCGGGTCTGATCACCAGCGTCCAACAGAAGATGACCAAACAAGGCAGTGCGTGGGCGATCGTCAACCTCGCCGACCGTGACGGCACGATGGAGGTCCTGTTCTTCCCCGCTGCCTACCAGCTCGTCATGGGCGCTCTGGTCGAAGACAGCGTGGTGTCCGTGCAGGGCCGCATCAACGACCGTGACGGCACGATCAGCATCTTCGGTCAGGAGATGCAGGTGCTCGACGTCGCCTCGGCGGAGCGAACTGGCGCAGCGCCCGTCCTGCTCAAGTTCCCCTACCACCGCATCAACGAGCCCGCGCTCAAGGAACTCAGGCGGATCGTGGGGGCACACCCGGGGGAGAATCCGGTCCACCTGTCGGTGCGAGGGGTGCAGAAGACCATCGTCTACCAACTGCGATCCACTGTGAATGCGACCACGATCGCCTCTGACATCAAGGGCAGCTTCGGCCCAGATGCCTGGCAGGGCATGGCGTGACAGAGAGAGGCGCTCCCTCCCACTCCTCCCCGGGCGTCGGTCGTTCCGGTGCGACGCGGCCTTGTATGCGGCGACGAGCACGCGGGGGTCGCGCTCCAGCGCATCGGTCATCGCGGTGATCGTCACACGGGTCCAACGACACCGGGATCGAACGTGTTGCGGGTCCGCCGCGCCACCTTGGCCACCACAGGTGATCAAGGCAGTGGGACATCCCTCCACCGAACCCACACTTCCGCGTGTGGTCGCCGGGTCTTAGGGGTGTCGTCGGGGCCGGCGAGTCAACAGCTCAATGAACGAGCTTCAGGGAAGACCCTGCATGCGCCGGTGCAGCGCATGTGTGAGGGCCAGAGGCGGGGCAGGCACCTCCGCCGCGTCGCGCAGATCATGGGTGCGCAGCGGCGCTGCGGCGTCCCACCGCCGAGAGCCGCTACGGAAAGGCCTCAACTCGTCCTGTGGGGCTGAGCTTTGCCGATACGTCCGGCGGTTGAGGTCATCTCTGCCCCGCTTGAGCCACCAAGTTGCCTCGGCCGAGAGAGAACTGCACCGGTGTCCGTTGGCCACTTTTTCACGGTGGAGATCGAGGAGGGCGCGGCCGCCGGCGCACCTTTGGCTACCGTGCGCCCTCTCTCCGACCGGATCGAGGGTCGGGTTCCGGAAGCCAGTTCAAAACGTTTCGTTGCCGCGGAATTTACTCGCTGACTTGGATTCACTTTTTACGAAGCGATGAACAGGGCGGTTCGATGCACCCACCATCTTGTCGTTAAGCCGAAAATCATACTTACCTTTCGGGGGTTGCAGAGGGCCACCGGCCCGCAACTAGCTTCGTCTGCGAACGCCCCGCCTCCTCGTCCAGGCTCCCGATGGGCCTGGACGCCGGGACGGCCGTGGGCCGGCGTGTCCGGTTCACGGCCGTACCAGGGAGGCGGCCGCAAGCAAGACGGAGGAGACGTCATGAAGAAGGCATACGAAGCACCGACCCTCGTCCGGCTGGGGACGTTCCGGAAGAAGACCGGACTCCTCAGCAGCTCCGGAAACGACCGGCTGATCCTGAGCAAGAACTGACCGCGGACAGCTGACGGATCGTTGCATCGAATCCATGGCTGACTCGCACCAGAGCAAGGGACCGGGCCCCGGCGACGCGCATTTCGCGGTCTTTCCCGACCGCGCGGATGCGGCCGCCGTGGCCCGCTCCTGCTCCTTCTCCCGTCCAGGAACGCGCATCCTGACCCATGACTCGGGCCGGCCCTGGCTGGTCGGTCACTGGCATGACGACGAGATCGTCACCGCACGCGCCGGCCGTGCGGCACTCGCCGTCGTCGGATGCTGCCCGATCGATTCCGCCGAACTTCGGTGGCACGCCGGCAAGTTGAGGGACCTTGCCGAGCTGGACCAACTGGCGCGCACACTTCCCGGAAGCTTCCATCTCGTCGGCGCGCTCGACGGGCAGCTCAGGGTGCAGGGCACGGCGTCGGGTCTCCGGCTGGTGTTCCACGCCGCCGTCGACGGCATCCAGGTCGCGGCCACCAGCGCGGACGTCCTCGCGGACGCGCTCGGCTCCGGTCCGGACGCGGCACAACTGGCCGTTCGGCTGTTGTGGCCGGTTCCTCATCCGTTGTTCGAGGCGCCGATGTTTCCGGGGGTCACGGCCGTATCGCCACAGGACGCGTTGATCGTCGCGGCGGACGGGCGGACCGTACGGCGGTCCCGCTGGTGGACGCCGCCCGAGCCCACGCGCTCGCTCGCCGACGGCGCACCCGCCGTACGGGAAGCGCTGGCCACGGCCGTGGATGCCCGCACCCGGCAGGGTGGCGTGGTCAGTTGCGATCTTTCCGGCGGGCTGGACTCCACCTCCATCTGTTTCCTGGCCGCACGGTCGTCGGCCCGGGTGGTGGCCAGTACCTGGCCCGGACGCGATCCCGCAGACACCGACCTGCACTGGGCGGAACAGGCCGCCGGCTTTCTCCCCGACCTCGAACACGTCATCTGGGACGCCGATGACTCACCGCTGGTCTACACCGGCCTGCTCGACATCGACGATCTGCTGGACGAACCGACCATCGGCGTGATGGACCGGTCCCGGGTACTGCACCACCTGCCGGGGCTGGCCGAACGGGGCAGCCGGCTGCATCTGACCGGTATCGGCGGCGACCACGTGGCGTGGTGCTCCGAGGCCTACTACCACCGGTTGCTGCGGACACGGCCGCTCTTCGCCCTGCGCCAGCTGCGCGGGTTCCGGGCCCTGTGGGAGTGGCCACTCGGCGGCACGGTACGCGCGCTGGCCGATTCCCGGCCGTACGGAAAGTGGCTGGCCGACGCCGGCAGTCGGCTGCGTGGTCCCCAACCGCCGTCCGTGGCCAGCAGTCTGGGGTGGGGCATGGCGCCCCGGCTGTTCGACTGGGTGAGTCCTGACGCGGAACGGATGGCCGGGGAGGCGTTGCGCGCGGCGGCCGGGCAGGCCACGCCCCTGCACCGGGACCGTGGGCTGCACACCGACCTGGAACAAATCCGTTCCTGCACCCGCATCATCCGGCAGTGGGACCGGATGGCCGCAAGAGCCGGGGTTCCCATGGCGTCGCCCTTCTTCGACGACCGGGTGATCGAGGCATGCCTTGCGGTCCGCCCCGCCGAGCGCGTAACGCCCTGGCGCTACAAACCCCTGCTGGCCGCCGCCATGCAGGGCGTCGTACCTGAGGTGTGCCTGCGCCGCGGCAACAAGGCCGAGGCCTCGATGGACGCCTCGAACGGGCTGCGGGAACACCGCGGCGACCTGATGGCGCTCTGGGAGGACTCCCGACTGGAACAGCTCGGTCTGGTGGACGGCGACGCGCTGCGGCAGTTGGCCCGACGCCCCTCCGCACCCGGACTGCGCGACGCGATCCTGTACTCGACCATCGCCTGCGAAGTGTGGCTGCGCGGTCTCGCCCGTACCGCCGGAACACGCCCCCTCAACGACGCGGTCTCGCCCGCCTCTTAGTGCGCCTTCTCACCGGGCCACGACGGAAAGGTTCTCACCATGGCACTGCGGTTCAACGCCGATGTCTCCACGGCGGAGACCGACTACGGCACCGTACTTCTCGACGAGCGCAGCGGGGACTACTGGGAGCTCAACCCCACCGGCACGTTGGTGATCAGGTCCCTGCTGGACGGCGGCGAGGAAGGGGACGCCGTCGACGCACTGGTCGCGCGGTTCGACATCGACCGGGCACAGGCGGCACAGGACGTCGCGGCCCTGGTGCAGGAACTGCGGGCGTCCGGGCTGGCCGCATGACGACCCCGAGCGCACTGGACCGGCCGGCCGGCGTCCCCTTGACCCGACGGCTGGCCGCTCGCACCGTCCTGCTGCCCGCCCTGGCACTGACCCTCCTGCCGCCGCGCCGGCTCCGGGTGGTCCTCGCCCTCGTCCGCCGCGGCGCAACTCCGGCCTCCACCGCCCAGGCGGTGGAGGCGCGGGACGCGATGTGTGCGGCGAGCCTGCGGTGCGCCGGCCCTCGCGGCTGTCTGCCGCGCTCGCTGGGTGCCGCCCTGCTCTGCCGACTGCGCGGAACCTGGCCCACGTGGTGCACCGGAGTGCGGGTGGTGCCCCCGTTCACCGCGCACGCCTGGATCGAGGCGGAGGGCCGCCCGGTGGCCGAGGGGGTACCGGACGGCTACTTCACCCGCCTCATGGCCGTCGGGCCGGTGAGCCGGACGGACGCATGACCGGAACCAGCGGAGAGGGAACCAGCGAGGAGGTCCGCAGCGGGGAGATGCCTGCCCCGCCCGGCGGCGGCGGGTCCACGCGGGCCGCGGTGGTCACCCTGGTCCGGCTCACCGCGGGCCACCGATCCTCGATCGCCGTCGCGACCGCGCTCACCATGGTCGGCTCCGGACTCGGGCTGGTCCAGCCGCTCGTCGCGAAGCACATCGTGGACGGGAGCGGTCAAGGGTCCGTCCCCTGGCCGCTGTTGGTGCTGCTCACCGCGCTCTTCGGGGCCGAAGCCGCGACCGGCGCGGTGGGACGCTTCCTGCTGGAACGCACCGGGGAGGGCGTGGTGCGCGGACTGCGCCACGGCCTGGTGGCGCGGCTGCTGCGGCTGGAGATGAGGGAGTACGACCGGCACCGCAGTGGTGATCTGATCTCCCGGGTCACCGCCGACACCACCCTGCTGCGGGAGGTGGTGGCCCAGGCGCTGTCGGACCTGGTGTCCGGTGCGCTCGTCGGGACGGGCGCGCTCGTGCTCATGGTGTGGCTCGACCCGTTGTTGCTGCTCCTGGTCGCAGTGACCATCGCCGCCGCGTCGGGCGTGGTGGCCTCGCTGTTGAAGGGCATCCGGGCGGCCTCGGAGCGCATGCAGAACTCCGTCGGCGCGATCTGCGCCGACCTGGAGCGCGCACTCGGCGCCCTGCCGATGGTGCGGGTGCACCGCGCCGAGGACCGCGAGGCGCGGCGCATCGGGGAGCGGGTCGAATCGGCGTACCGCGCGGGCGTGCGGACCGCGAAACTGGCGTCGATGATGAGTCCGGCGGTCGAACTCGCCGTCCAGGGTTCGTTCCTGCTCGTCCTGGTCATCGGCGGTCTGCGGGTGAACGGCCGGGCCAACTCGCTCGGCGACCTGGTGGCCTTTCTCCTGTACGCGTCCTATCTGGTCCTGCCACTGTCCTCGGCGTTTCGGGCGGTCGGCCAGATCCAACGTGGCATGGGGGCCTACCAGCGGATCGAGCAGGTGCTGACCTTGCCCGTGGAACCCGTTGAGCGGGAGGAGACGGCCGTGGGTGCGCGTGCATCGCGGCGGGCGGAGCGATCCGGGAGCGACGCGGCGCCCGCGCTCGTCCTGCGTGACGTCCACTTCGGCTACCACCCGCACCGCCCGGTGCTGCGTGGGGTCTCCTTCGACGTCCCGCACCGCCGGCAGGTCGCCCTGGTCGGCCGGTCGGGGGCGGGCAAGAGCACGCTCTTCGCGCTGGTGGCCAGGTTCTACGAACCGGACGCCGGGACCCTGCTGTTCGACGGCCGGCCCGCCTCCGACCTCGGCCGCGCGGAGTGCCGGGCCCGTATCGCCGTCGTCGACCAGAACACCCACGTCGTGCACGGGACCCTGCGGGACAACCTCACCTACGCGGTCCCTGGTGCCGACGACGACGAGGTGCGGTGGGTCGTCGAACTCACCCAGTTGGAGGAAGTGGTGGCACGGCTGCCCGGAGGGCTGTCCGGCGTGCTCGGTGAACGCGGCAACACCCTGTCGGGCGGTGAACGGCAACGGGTCGCCCTGGCCCGTGCCCTGCTCGCACGGCCGTCACTGCTCCTGCTCGACGAGCCGACCGCGCACCTGGACGCCCTCAACGAGGCCGCGCTGACCCGGGTGATGAAGGACGTCGCCCAGGAGTGCGCAGTGCTGGTGATCGCGCACCGGCTCTCCACGGTGCAGCACGCCGACCGGATCGTGGTGCTCGAAGACGGCCGTACCGCTGCCGCCGGGCACCACGAGGAGCTGCTCACCACCAGCCCTGTCTACCGCCGCCTGGCCGCCGGCCAGATGCTGCGCACGACCGGCGCGACGCCGCCCGCCGTGGCCGTACCCCCTGCCCCGCCCGGCCCACGGTGACGGCAGGGGGTGCGGCTTCGCGTGCCCCACACCGATGGCGCGCGGCCGGCACAAGCACGTCTCTCCGGGGGCTCCGGGCGCCTGGTCGCCGGGCGCTGCTCGCCGTGCCGCACAGCTCCGTGGCCTGATCGCCGCAGGGCGAACGGCCCTGCGACGATCCCTCGCCCGGGCACGGTTCGACCGGTCGGCGGCCAGGGCCTGGGCTGCTCGAAGGGTCACTACGGGAACGGGGCGTGCGGGCGCTACCGTCCGGTGTAGGTGAACTCGTCGTCCGGACTGGTGGGAGAGGTGGCCTTGCCGACCGTCACGGTGACGTTCACGGTCTGTTGGACGTCGAGCTGACCGGGCGCGGTTGCGGTGATCTGGCCGGTCGAGACGAACGTGACCGAGTCGGATGCCTTGTCCTTGAAGTGCACGGTGGCGCCCTTGGCGAAGCCCGAGCCGTTGATGGTGACCGGGGTGCCGACCTTTCCGCTGGTCGGGCTGACCGAACTGACCACCACCGGTGCGGGTCCGCCGTAGGCGAACTGCCCCATGGCGACGGCCGGGGAGGTGCCGAGGGTGTTGGTGACGCGGACGGGGACGACGCCCGTTCCGTTGGGGACCTTGGTGGTGATCTTGAGGCCGGAGGGGTCGATGACGGTGTCGCGGTCGGCGCAGGCGAAGTGGCCGAAGTCGACCTTGCTGTCCTGACTGAAATCCTTGCCGTTGATGGTCACCGTGTCGCCTGCGGCGCCGAAGGTGGGGCTCATGTCGGTCACCACCGGCGGCGAGGGGACGGCAGGCGCCCCCACCAGGTCCAGGTAGGTGGAGTTGGCGTGCTGGAAGGCGACCTGGCCGAGGAAGTCCTGGGTGGTCTTGTTGACCAGGTTCTTGGCAAGGCTCGTGTAACCGGTGTTCATCGGGTAGAGCGTGCCGGGCTGGACGTAGACGTTGCCCTTGGTGCGCTTGGAGATCGTCCCGATGAGCAGCTTCACTTCGTCGGTCGCCTGCGGTCCCGGGCTCGGGTACCAGCCGGCGGTGGTGTCGAGATCGGCCCACGCGTGCGGTACCAGGTCGTAGGCGTTGTTCTGGCGCTCGTTGAGGATCCACGGCACGGAGTTGAAGTAGTTGACGAAGCTCTGCGTGCCGGCGGTGGGAGCGGCATAGGTGATCACCGCGAACCTCGGCTGCTTCGGCAAGGTCTGTGCCTGCAGGTACGGCGCGAGCATGGTGGCGATGCAACCGCCCAGGCTGTGACCGGTCAGATAGACGGTCGGCTGCGGCGAGGAGGGCGCCGCCTTGAGCGCGACGGCCAGCGCCTGAGCGAGCGTGACGTTCGGGGAGGGCGAGGCGATCGAGCGGGCTTTGACAACCCGTTGGAAAGCATCCATCGCTCCCTTGGAAACGGTGATGGGCTTCGGCGATCCGCTTTCGGGGAACGGGACGACCGTGCCGACGTCGAGGTCCTCGAGGATGTCGGTCAGATCGGCGTCCGTTCCGCGAGCGACCACGGCGAACTCGTTCGAGCCGTTGGTGCTCCGTGCGAGGTAGGCCATATTGGCGTTGGCCTGGCTCAGGGCGAGCCACACCAGCTCCCACGCGCCCTGCGTCGCAAGGCTGCGATCGCTCAGTTGCGCGTCGATGCCGGTGATGATTCGTTGGGTCTGCTGCTCCAGGGTTTCCCCGGACGGACGCGGGGTGGCTCCGGTGGCTGCAAAGGCGGCCAGGGTCATGGTCACCTGGGCGATTGTCGGATCGGGTGCCATCGTCGTTCCTGCTCCTTGGATGTTTCGCCGGTGCGGAGGCGGGACGGCCTTTCGGCAGCATCAGGGCAGCTCTGTGCCGAACCGACCGTCCGATGGGGTCGCGCACAATCAGACCTCCCCTCTGCGACGTCCGGCGCCTTTCCTGCCGTCAGGTTGACCAGGTTCACCTTGTTGGCCCTTGGCTATACGTGGGGGCCGGTTCGCCGAGCCAGGTGATACTGAGGCTTTCCTCCACGCCGCCTCTCTGCGCGGTGCTCTTGGCAATTGGCCCAGCGTTGAGATCAGAAGGTGCTACGTCATCAGGAACGCACTGCTACTTCGCCGACCTGCGAGGACGGCCCACTTGTTCCCGAATTCGGGAAGAGGCGAGGCGTTCCAGGGAGTCACTCAATCGAGGCTCTGACCTGCGACTTCGCAATTATGTGCAAGCCCCGCGGGATCGCGTGCCGCCGAGGGCACCGGGGGCGACCGCGCCGAGGTACTGGTGCAGTGGCGCCTCCTTCAGCGAGAGGTGGAGCACGCGGCTGCCCCCGGTGACCAGGCTTGGTACGTCAGTGCTTCGGCGGCGGCTTGATCAGGTAGAGGCGGCGGGTCAGGTCCAGCGCGGTCAGCATCACGTTGGCGCCGTTCCAGCGGTACGGGTGCTGCTGCCCCCACACGGAAGCGGTTGCCGCCGCTCGGGTCGGCGGCGCCTGTGCGTTCACGACGACCTCGGACCGAACCGAAGAACCAGCGGGCCAACCGCCAACGAAGGAGCAGCAAGGGCGGCCGACCCGCAGGCTTCGACAAGACGATCTACAAGTGAAGGAACGAAGTCGAGCGGACGATCAACGCGTTGAAGAACTCCCGGGCCGTGGCCACGAGGTTCGACAGGTGCGGCTGCATCTTCCACGACCACCGTCGCCGTCGCCGCGATCCGACTCTGGCTCCGCCCATGGTCTCCGCCGGATCTAGGCAGTTTCGTTTGGATCACTGATAGCGGAGACGTCCCTCGATGCTGCGGACGGCTGCATTGTCGGTACCGCGGTCTATGGTGCGACCATGTCTTTTGCCCTACCCGATGGTCTGCCTCCCGGCCGGTTCCTGTCTCGTGGTCCTGCGCGTATGTGGGTCTCTGACGAATTCCCGCAGAACGTTCAACAGCTATGGCCCCGCCTGCTCAGTGATCAGAGCGAACACGGCCTGGTTCCGCTCCTGTGCTGGCCCGACGCCATGGGAAGACCGGTCAGCCTGGAACATGTCGACGCCGTCCGCCTGGAGGAGGTGCTGGCTGCGGACTTCGCCGAGTACCGCCGTAGGCGGCTGCCGTTCTGGACGGACCCGACGCCGGCGCCGGTGCCCGAAGGAAGTGAGCCGTGGCCACACGACCCCGGACCGCCCTTCGAACAGTGGCCGGGCCTGGCACCGCAGATGCCAGCTACGTCCGCAGCCCCCACGCCAGACGAGGCCGCGGCAAGCCTGCTCACCTGGCTCATTGAGACCGGGCAGTTCGGGCTGGACGAGTGCCGCCTCGTGCTCGTCCCTGCCGATCGTGGCAGCGATGCTCTGGCATTGATCGGCTGGTCTGCGGAGGCACCGCTCCCCCTACTGTGTGCTCTCCTGCGGAGCTGGGAGGACCGCTTCGGTGCCCAGATCGTTGCGGTGTTCCGCAGTGAGCTGCATGTCTCTGTCGCGAGACCCCCTGTTGAAGCACATCACGCGAACCTGCTCGCTTTGGAGCACGTGCTGTCGACTGCGGACAACATCGTCGATGACCCGCCCACGCCGTTCCCCGAGTACGCGACGGACCTTGTGAACCAGGCTTCCTGGTCGTTCTGGTGGGATTAGGCATGACGGCGGGGCTGCCTCTTTCATTGGTTTGGGTGTGCCGTTGACTGAAGCGCAGTGGGCGCGGATCGAGCCGTTGCCCCCGGACCGGACACGCCGAGGCGTGGGGGCCGATGGCGGGATCACCGTGAAGTGATCGACGCAATCGCCTGGAAGTTCCAGACCGGATCGCAGTGGGTCCATCTGCCGGAGAAGTACGGCAACTGGCGCGGGGTCTATAACCGACTGCGGAGGTGGGCCATCGACGGCACGTGGGAGCGCGTGTTCACCACGCTGATGGCGCAGGCGGATGCCGATGACGACCTCACCTGGGCCGTCTCGGTGGACTCCACCATTGTGCGCGCTCACCAGCACGCGGCCGGAGCCCGCAAAAAGGGGCCCCGGCCGGCGAGCCGGACGACCACGCCATCGGCAGGTCCCGCGGCGGACTGACCACGAAGATCCATCTCGCGTCCGATGCCCAGTGCCGGCCTCTGGCCTTCCATCTCACCGCCGGACAGGCCGGCGACGCACCCGCCTTCACGCAGGTGATGGCCCGCCTGCGCATTCCTCGACGACGAGGACGGCCCCGCACCAGGCCGGAACTGGTCCTGGCCGACAAGGCGTACTCCTCCCGCGCGAACCGCGAGCACTTGCGCAAGCGCGGGATCCGCGCGGTGATCCCCATTCCGGCCGACCAGAAGGGTAATCGGCTTCGTCGCGGAAGCCGCGGCGGCAGGCCACCCGCCTTCGACCGCGAGGCATACAAGCAGCGCAACACCGTCGAACGGTGCATCAACCGTCTGAAACAGTGGCGAGGCATCGCCACCCGCTACGAGAAGACCGCGACCATCTACCTGGCCGGACTCCACATCGCAGGTATCTTCCTCTGGTCCGCCCGGTGATCCAAACGAAACGGCCTAGTCGCCGGTCGTGCCGTCGAGCATCTCGCGCAGGATGTCCAGGTGGCCGTTGTGGCGGGCCGTCTCCTCGGTGAGGTGGAGGAGGATCCAGCGCAGGTCGACGTGGAGGCCGTTGCGGACGGCTCGCCGGGCCTGCTTGTCCAGGCCGCTCCCGGCGACCAGTTCGCGGTAGTGGGCGCTCTGTTCGGCGTATTCGTCGAGCAACTGGGTGAGCGGGAAGTCGACGGCGATACGCATCTCGCGATCGGGGTCCTCCTTGGTCCAAGGGCCCCGGTCCTCCTCGCCGAGGAAGACCACTTGGAACCAGTAGTACTCGACCCAGCGGAGGTGGTTGATCACTCCGCTCATGGTCATCAGTGGTGAGCCCGGCAGGAGCGCCTTGCGTGCGTTCTCCGCAGAGACGCCATCGCATTTGGCGCGGGCGGTGTCACGTGCGTAGTCGAGAAACGTGGTGAGCTGGGTGCGTTCGTCCCACGAGGGCGGCGTGTCGTCGATTCTGGTCATCGCGCGAAGCGTCCCCGATCACCGCGACCGATGTCGAGGTATTTATCGACGGACCCAACCTGCTCCGCCCAGCTCCTTCTCCAGCGGGTCGCACACCGATTCAGCACCGGTGGCCTGCCCGGCATGATCCGCCGGACAGGCCCTGGATGCATGAGTGCGATGTCCCGGCAAACGCATGGTCGCTGAACATCCGGAAGTCCGTCCCGGCAGTCCAGTGTGATCAAGATGCCCGGCAGCCGACATCACCAGGGCGCTAACCTCCAACTGGAGCCGAGGAGGGGCAGTGGCACTGGGGAAGAGGGGGAGCCGACGCATCGTCGTGGACGGGGTGACCTACCGGTGGCGACTCCGTCGGCGGCCGACCTACAGTCAGGCACTGTGCTGGTCGCCTTGCACCTACGCCGCCGAGCGCGCTGAGCAACACGGGGCAATTCTGGTGGTCATCACTGATCAACCACACCCCGGTAACTGGCTCAGCAGGCAGGCCGCCCCGGTCCGGCCTGCTGACGTCGCGAACCACCTCCGCATCGCCCTGGCCCGAGGATGGAGACCGACGCACCCCGGTTCACCCTTCGAGCTGGACCTCTCCACTGGCTTCGTATCCAGCCCTTGAGCAGTGGCAAGGCACCCGCCTGCCATCATCTCGGGATGGCCCCAGCTCTTCCCCGCACGGTCCGCGCTGTCGACACCGACCAGCTCCTCGCCCTGGAACAAGAGGCCGCCACATGCGGCTTCAGCCAGCGGCTCCCGGTCGACTGGCTCCAGGAGCATCTGGCCGCAGAGGCGACCCACTACCTGTTCCCCACAGTCGTGCATCAGCTCCGCCACCGTCCCGAGGTGTCGCCACAGTGGAGATGCCCGGTGTTGCTACGGGTCAGGACCGGCGAACAGGTCTGGGGCCTGCTCGACGTCCTTCCCGACACCTTCGACAAGATCCCGGAGACCCTGGGCCCGGATTCCAAGAAGGACATCGCCAGCCGCATGGAGCACGCCGTGACTCAGCGCGAGTGGGCAGAACGGATGGCTGCTGATGTCGTTTCTGAGGACGTGCCACGGAACTGAGACACAGGCGCGCGGACATGGGCTGACGCGTTTTGGTTGGCTGGTGAGCGTTGTGTTGGGCTGGTTGGGCATGGCTCATGGGCGCCTCGTGCGACTTTTCGTGCCAGGTGGTGCCTGAATGAGTGGCGCGACATCAGGTGCGTGTGCCGAGAGTTCGGACTACTCGCGGTGTTGGTGTCGTCTGGCGCGAAAAGTCGCCCCCGCGAACGGCGTCCGCCGCCGCGTCGGGTGCCGCCTGGGCGGGGGAGTTCGGCAGGATCGGCGGTTTCGATCAGCCTCCGTGTGCGGTGAGTGTGTAGCCCTCGGGGCCCTCGAAGGAGAACTTCGGCCCGAAGGGGCTGTTGGTTATGGGTTCGACGATCTTGATGCCGGCGGCAACCAGCTGGTCGTGGAGCTGACGGGCGTCGGGGGTGCGGAACCAGAGCACCACGCCGAGGCCCGGTTGCGCGGTGTCGGCGAGGCTGACGCCCGGGAGGAGCGCGCGGACGGCGAACGGGATCGGCTCGGTGTCGAACACGATCGCGTGCGGGGGTGAGACCGCGGCTCGACGCAGCCCCAGGTGCTGCTCGCAGAAGGCCGCGGCAGCTTCCACGTCGTGGACCTGCAGGGCGATGAAGTCGGGGCCGTCGATGGCAACAGGCATGAGCTTCCCTCACTGTTTGATGTCAGGACTTTGACATGGAAGGTTAGGGCGCCGCGTCCTTCATGTCAAAATGCTGACATGAAGAAGAGTGTCTCGACGGAGCCGTTCCGCCCGGCGGACGATGTCACCCACCATGTGGGGTACCTGCTCAAACGCGCCCAGGCCGCCCTGCGCGGCGCCATGGACAAAGTGCTGCGCGAGCACGGACTGACCGTGCCGCAGTACGCCACCCTCGAACTCCTGGCCCAGCACCCCGGCATGTCGAACGCCGACCTCGCCCGCGCGACGTTCGTCACCCGACAGTCCGGGAACGTCGTCCTGCGGGGCCTGCAGGAAGCAGGGCTGATCACCCGCCCCGCCACCGCCGACCACGGCCGGGCCCGGCCCGCTCGCCTCACCGAAGAGGGCCAGGCACGTCTCGCCGCGGTCCAGGACGCTGTGTACGCCGTCGAACAGCGCATGGTCGAGGCGATCCCACCCCAGCGCGTCACGGCGCTCCTCACCGATCTCGACCGAATCGCCGTAGCCCTGGAGGACTGATCCGCCAAAGCGGCGGTAAGCCCGAGCATCGCCGTGAGCAGAGCGGCACCTGGGCGGCCGTCACCGCAGCGTGATCTGCGCGCTTCCGATCCGTGCAGCCCCTCCCGCCCACGCGCTCAACTGGCCGATCAAAACGCCCAGTCACATCTGACCATCGACCTCGATAAGAGCCCGCTGCTCGATGCCGACCACGACCCTGTCCGCAGCGCCGACGCGCCCCAACAGCCCGTACGGCGTCGCCGCCGATGCCGACCCGGCGACGACGCCCTGCGGTGCATGCACCAGCGCGGTCGGCACCGCGGGGCGAACCAGGTGAAACTCGCCGAACTGCGGAGACCGCGAGGCAGACCGGCCGTGTGCGTCGTCAGCTCTCCGACGCCGAACATAAAGGTGTTGCGGAAGCCTCGCCGGTCACGGGCGCGGTTCTCAGCGGAGTCCTTCCCGCCGACCTAATGGGCACGGAATTCCGCACCAGTGAGCGCGGTTTCGGGGACTGGGCCTTCCTGGCCAGGGAAGACATCGCATGTGGGGCGGGTGCGCCTGGTCGCCTCTCTGTCCCTTGCTGGCCGTTGTTTGCCGCTGTATCTGGTACGTCAATGGCACGGGTGGGAGACACCGCCTCGGAAGGAGGTGTCCCACGTGGTGGGCGGGCACCGTGCGTCAGGGGCGCTGTCGCGCGGTTCGGCGGTCGGCTCCTGTTGCTCGGCGGATGCGGAGCGTGGGAATCCGGGAGCCAAGCGAAGGTGCGCTCAACAGCCCCACCTGTAGGTGTCTGGTCCGGTTCCGCGGCGAGTGCTGCGCCGGGCGGATGGCGGGCACGATCCCCAGTGCCCACACGCGGTCGCGCGAGAGTTCTGGGTCCTTGACCACGCACTCCTGGGCGCAGTCCCTTCTCGGCTCTTGCCTCGGCGGGTACCCACTCGCGACCGGGCACGCCCCGAGGGCGTTCCTCTCGTAGGCGTACTCACAGGAGGGCTGCAGGCAGGGCTGGTGGCTATCGATCATGTGATCAGGAATATCCGGCTATCAGGGCCGGCTCTCAGCCGCCGCGGCGCACCCGGGCCGCCTTGCGGGCCTCGGCGAGCTTACGGGCCTCGCTGGCCTTGCGGGACTTGCCGCCGGTGCCGCGGGAGGCGTCCTTGCTGGTGCCCAGGCCGCGGAAAGGGGCATTGGTGTTCTTGACCCGGCGTGCGGCGGGCCCACCGTCGAGCGGGGTGCCGGAGGGGGCCTTGGCCCCGGTGATCCGGCTCAGCTCCGCCTCACCCGAGCGCACCTTGGTGGTCGTCGGCTCGATGCCGGCCTCGGCCATCAGGCGGCTCATCTCGCTGCGCTGGCCCGAGAGGACCAGGGTGACGACGCGGCCGGACTCACCGGCCCGGGCGGTGCGGCCCGCGCGGTGCACATAGTCCTTGGGATCGGTGGGCGGATCGACGTTGACCACGAGATCGAGGTCGTCGACGTGCAGGCCACGGGCCGCGACATTGGTCGCCACCAGGACGGTGATCTGGCCGTTCTTGAACTGCGCGAGGGTCCGGGTGCGCTGCGGCTGGGACTTCCCGCTGTGCAGGGCCGCGGCATGCACCCCGCTGACCCGCAGGTGCCGGGTGAGCTGGTCAACCGCGTGCTTGGTATCCAGGAACAGCAGTACGCGGCCGTCGCGGGCGGCGATCTCCGTGACGACGGCATACCGGTCGGGGCCATGGACGATCAGCACATGGTGGTCCATGGTCGTGACCGCGCCCGCGGACGCGTCGACCGAGTGGACGACGGGGTCATGGAGGTAGCGCCGGACCAGGTGCTCGACGTCGCGGTCCAGGGTGGCGGAGAACAGCATCCGCTGGCCGTCGCGGAGCACCTGGTCGAGCACCTCGGTGACTTGTGGCAGGAAGCCCATGTCGCACATCTGGTCAGCCTCGTCGAGGACGGTGATCCGAACCCGCCCCAGGTGACAGGCCTTGCGCTCGATGAGGTCGTGCAGGCGGCCGGGGGTGGCGACGACGACCTCGGCTCCGGCGCGCAGCGCAGCGGCCTGCCGGCCGATCGACATGCCGCCGACGACCGTGGCCATCCGCAGCCGGAGCGCCTCGGCATACGGGGCGAGTGCTTCGGTGACCTGTTGGGCCAGCTCCCGGGTTGGCACCAGGATCAGGGCGAGGGGCTGCTTCGGCTCGGCGCGCCGCCCGGCCGTCCGTGCCAGCAGTGGCAGGCCGAAGGCGAGGGTTTTGCCCGATCCGGTGCGCCCGCGCCCCAGGACGTCGCGTCCCGCGAGGGCGTTGGGCAAGGTGGCTGCCTGGATCGGGAAGGGCTCACGCACGCCGCGCTCGGTGAGCGTTCGCAGCACCTCGGCCGGCAACTTCAGGTCAGCGAAGGAGGCGACCGGGGGCACCGTCGGGGGAAGGGGCACGGGCTGGTCGAGGTCGCCGTGCGAGGTGGCGAGGTGGTCCGGGTGGTTCATGAAGAGCCTTCCGTATGCGGAACGTACCGAGGAAGGCCCGGCAGGAAATGAGCAGCCGACGAACAATGGGAACCGGACTGGCGGACTTGCCAGCCGTCACAGCCGTCCAAAAGTTTGAGGCTAACACAAAGTGGTCGGTGACGCGACACAGACTCTCGTTCAGCTCCGGGTGGAAGACGTGGCGGCGCCGGAGGTCGAACCGGTACGGGCTGATGCCATTAGGCCGGTCTCGCCAGCCTCGCGCAGCGCCGCCGCCTCGGGCGTCTCGCCCTCCCGGAGGCTGCCGGCCGGAACCTGGATGCCCACCTCCTCGTAGCTGAAGTCGGTGTGCCGGAACACCAGCAGCTTTCCGTCGCGCACGACGTAACAGAGCACCTCGTCCTTGGTGACCCTCTGGGGCAAGGACCCACCCCTCTCCATCCGTCGGAACCGGGCGCGCAACACCGCGGCGCGTCCCGAGGCCAGGGCGAACAGCTGCGTGCACCCCCAGGTGACGGGCAAGCCGAACGGGGCCGTGCGACAGACTCCGGTCTCGGTATCGGCGTCGACCAAGCTCAGGTAGCAGGTGGGCAGCTGCCGGGTGATCCGGATGGACATCCGGCCGGGGAGCCTCTCGGCATGGAAGCGCTGGGCAACCGCCAGCAGCTCCGGGGCCGAGGCCGCCACCCGGCCCGGCACCTCGCTGTTCATCGACCACCCCGCCCGTCACGGCACCAGGTAGGGCGGCTCGGGATCCTTGAGGGGATCGGGGAGTTGGATCACGGGAATCGGCTTGTTGTGCGGCCAGCCGTTGGACGCGTCGTCGAAGCTGAGCTCTCCGCTCGCCGCAGGGACGGTGCTCGCGTCGTGCAGGTTCGTGAGTTCGTTGTACACGTCCTGGACGTCGGGCGCCTCGCTGGCCGTCTGACCGGTGACATTGCGGGTGGCCCAGACCGCGGTCAGTACGGCGTCGTGGTGCATGATCGCGTATCCATCGTCCATCACCGAGTCATCGAACTTCAAATCCCGCAGGGCCTGGAGGAAGGGCTTGAAGCCGGCTGGGGCGTGGACGCCGCTGGTCCACTGGTCGGGACTGGTCGCCGAGACGTCGACAACGGTGATCTTGTTGGCATGGAGCAGACCCCGCACCGACGAGCCCTGGGCGAACGTGCCGGTCGCCCCGGTCATGACGGTGATCGGCTTGTCGTGACCGCATTGGCTGCGCGTGGACAGGGCGCGGACGAAGTCGGCGAGATCGCGGTCGCGCCCGGCGTAGAAGATCAATTGCGTCTTGGTCAGACAGATGTTGTTGACGGCACGTTGGAAGAGCTTCGGAATGCCGGCGGCTTTGTGCCCCGTCGTGCCGACGAACGAAGCGCGCCGCCGTCCGATGTAGTCGCCGAATACGTCGTCGAACGCCTTGCGCAGGGTTTTTACGTAGTTGTCGTCCCGGCTGTCGAAGACGAGGTAGCCGCGCTGCTTCGCCAGCGGGGATCCGGTCAGGAAGCGCCGGAGTGCCTTGGCGTAGTCGACGTTGGACGGGGACACCTTGAACAGACGTGGCGAGTTGAGATCGGTGGCGGTCAGCACCGCGCCGATCGTGGGGATCTTCAGTCGGCTGAGTTCGTCGGCCGCCGCCTGGGTCTCCGGGATGCTGACGCCCATACCCGTGACCGCGACCAGCGGATGCTCGCCCTTGGTCAGCTCGGACAGCTGTTTCACCACCGGCTGCCAATGGGTTTCGTCGCGGCCCTCGTTGGCCAGGACAAGCTCGATCTGCGGGGTCTTGCCCTGGATGCCGAGGGACCTGGCCGCGGGCAGCTGAGGGCAGCCGTTCGCCCGGCACTGCGCGATGAAGGAGCCTTCCAGGCTGGTGAGTATTTCCTTCATGGGCAGCGCGCTGGTGTCGCTGTCCGTCATGGGCGTCAGGACGGCGACCTTGACGTAGGGGACGCGGCTCTTGCCCTTGTCGGGCTTCTCCCACTGCTGACGGACCCGTTGGTTCTCCTGCACGATCCGGTCGGTGATCCCCTTGAGCTGCGGATCGAAGGTGTACGCCGTCTCGTCCATGAGGCCGACGCACTCGCGCTGCGTGCCCTCGCCGGCCCAGTGCAGCCCGGGAACGCCCGCCGCGCAGCTGGTGTCCTCCTCGGCGGGCCAGAAGTACCACAGTCCGCCGGCGAGGAGGATGAGGGAGAGCGCCAGGGCGCCGAGACCCTGCCACCCCTTCCACCACGGGGGCAGTGGGTCGGCCGGTTGCGGGGTCAGATGCATGGTGCCAGCTCCTAGGGGAGGAAATGCTCCGGTGCGCTCACACGTACTTCGCGGCCTCGTGCATGAGCCCGATCCGGGTGGGAACGGAGCGCATGGCCAGGTCCTGGAACATCGCGTTGATGGTGCGGTTGAGCTCGGGGTTCGCGCCGGGCAGCCGATTGCGTGGATCGGCCGCCAGCCACAGCGAGAGCACCAGCAGGGTCAGGGGCGTGTGCGCCGCGAACGCGCGCGGCGCGAGCTCCGCGGCCAGTTCCTCCGCCCGCAGCGTGGCGGACTGCTCCGGCAGCACCGGTTCCCGCAGCGGTGCGGCGGTGATGGTGTACAGCTCGTACAGCCAGACATTGGTGTCGGAGAGTTCGACCAGGCGCTGGGCGAGGTGCTCGATGGCATCGTCCACCCGGTGCAGCGCCAGTGAGTGGTACAGCACTTCCAGCGGGTGGCCGTGCTCGATGTGCCAGGTCCGCAGCTTTCCGTGGACGGCGTTCCAGCGGTCCGGGCTGGCGGCGAGCTCCCGCAACAGCAGCAGGCGGAGCCACGGGTGCAGCACCGAGCTGCCCCGCAACGGGTTCGGGTGGACCCGTTCCAGATATCCGGAGCCGCGGCCGCCACGGGTCTCGGCATCCTGGGAGACGGGGTCGGTCAGCCATAATCGGGTCGCGACGACCCGGGCCAGCGAATCGCGGGTGTGCAGCTGGAAGCGCTCGAGGAGCCCCGCGTCGCACGCCGCGTCGAACTCGCGGGCGGCACAGCACTCGACGAGCGCACGACGCTGGTCGTCGGTCAGATCGCGGAGCAGATACTCCCGCGCCTCCGCCTCCAGCGACGGTCCCTCGTCGGCGTCCGCCGCGGCCGGTGTGGTGCTGGAGAGCACCGCGCGCAACAGCGCCTCCGGCCGCTCGCGGCCCACGATGCGGGCCGAGGCGGTCAGCAGCTGCCGGACGCTCCAGGGATGCCCGTCGGTCAACCGGTGGGCGAGCAGTGGTGCATCCGGCAGCCGCGCGGTGATGTTCGTACCGAGCTGGGCGGTCTCCCCGGCCGTGAGACCGCGCAGCTGGACGCAGTACCAGCGCCAGGAGCGGTTCGGCGGCGGGTCGGGGACGGACCGTGACCAGTCGGTGTAGCCGGCCTGTTCGGGGAAGCGGAGCTGAACGCCCGCCGGTCCGTTCGCGAACATTCCCGGCACCCGGCCGACGTTCGAGGCCGCGGCCACGGCGAGCAGCGGATCAGGCTCGCCGGCGGCGTCCCGGAGTTCCATCAGCAGGTCGAGAAACTCCCGCCCGCCGGGAGCATCGATGTTGTCCAGCAACGCGACGCAGTTGCGGTCGCGTTGGCGTCGTGCGTACTCGCCGCGCAGATCGGCCAGGAACGCCTGGCACAGCCGCCGGTCCACCTCGGCCCGGTCCACCGGATCCTCGCTCTTGCTGAGCTGGTTGAGTTCGACCAGGGCGTCCATCGCGGCCAGCGGACCGGCGTACCAGGCGAATCCGGTGTGCCGGGTCACCCGCAGCGGCATGCTGGGCGGCTGCCGGATGAGGCTGGCCAGCAGGCTGATGCCGGGGATCCGGAGGAGGTTGAGGTCCTGCAGCAGCCCGGCGACCGCGACGACCCGCTCGGCCGCGGGCTGGGGTTCCTGGGGCCCGCGCAGCGCCTGGCGCAGCTGCTTCCTGGCCCGCTCGGGGTCCGTCGGGTTGAGGAACAGCTCGGGCGCCACCACGAACAGGCCGAGCGTCAGCCGCGGGAAGAGCAGCGGGGCCTGCCGAGGAAGACGGTGGGACAGCCCGTAGGCGAGGCGGCCGGCGACCTCATGGGGGCGGCGCGCGGCGGAGCCGAAGTCGAAGTACACATGGGGACGCCGCGAGCCGAGGTAGCCGAGCCATTTCAGGGTGCTGGTCTTGCCGCTGCCGTGCGGTCCGACCAGGACGACCGCGGGGAGCCCGGGCCCCGTCGGCGTAGTCCTGTTGTCCTGTACGCGGGTGCGGCACTCCTCGTAGAGGGCCTCGATCCCCTGAATGCCCAACGGACGCTCCGCCACGGCTCATCCCCCTGTTCCGGCCAGCGCCATGAGCGCTGGCTGATTACAGAAGGTTGGCACGCGTACGCGCAACGTGCCACCGGTTCACCCAAGGTGCCGCCGAGCGAACTGCCCTTGAGCTCAGGCTGTGTCGCCCTATTAGGGCCCCCTCCAGCGGCACATCGAGAATGTGGTTTCACGCCATCTGATGTCGGTCGTGTCGCTGGACGACAAGGCTGATCTTGTCGACTGAGAGCGGCAACGGTCCGGGTCCGTTATCACTCAGTCACCACTTCATTGGAAGGCGCACCACATCGCCTACGGCGTACGCGATCGTCCCGTGCAACCGGCCGCCTGTCGCCTCGGCGGTGGTGTCAGCAGTCAGCTGCCATAGTCGACGGGATGCTAGGAGAGTGATGTACGAACGCTACGGCCCTCCCTCTTTGAGGGTGCGGAATGTGAGCCGAATCAATTCCTCGACGCGGCACAGCCTGGGCAGACGCTCGCTTTCGGGGTGAGACGTCCGTTGAGCGTGCACTTCGGGCCCTGTGGGCTGGCCGTTGGCCAGTCCTGGCAGGGGCTGCGAAAGACGTCTGGTCGGCTGGTGGGTGGTGCGCCAGCGAGCCCAGCGGTCGACTCCGGTGCCCGACTGCCGCCGAGCGGCACTTGCGGCCGGTCGGCAAGGACGGCCTGGTCGCCTTCGGCGGCAACTTCTACTCGGTGTCCGCCCGCAAGGTTCGTCCCCGCCAGCTGGTCGAGATCCGTGCCACGAAGTCGCAGGCCATGCTGCACTCCACTGCCCTGGCACGGACGGCGGGACGCTGCTGGCGAGGCATCCGCGGGCGGTCGGCCGCTGGAACGAACCGAGGCGAACCTGACTTCCAGGTGATCTGGAAGCGTTACGAGAAGGGCTCGATCATCCTGACCTCGAACAAGAGCCTTCAGCGAATGGGGACAGGCGTTCGGCGACGAGGTCCTGGCCACCGCCATCCTCGACCGCCTCGTGCGCCACTGCGACGTGATCTCCATCAACGGCCCCAGCTACCGCCTGAAGAACCGCCTCAAGGCCATCGAGCGAGAGACCGAAGTCGCTTAGGCGCTGCCGCCCAAAGACCACGGGGCACTCTCTAGTGGCGGCGGGCCAGCAAGTGGGCGTCGAGGAAACCCCGCTCGGAGGCCGGGTCGTGGAGCAGCCGGGCGAATGTGGCGAGCCCGGCCTCGGCCAGCAACTCGGCGAACCGGTCCGCCGGCCAGCTATAGGCGGGAGTCACCTTGTGGTCGAAGCGGACCGGCTCCGGTCCGTCGGTCGCGAAGAACGAGACCAGCAGCAGGCCGCCCGGTGCCAGGACACGCACCTGCTCGGCGAGCAGCGCGGGCAATTCTTCAGGCGGGGTATGGATCATCGAGTAGTGGGCCAGCACGCCGCCGAGCGCGCCGTCCTCGACCGGCAGGTCCTCCATCCGCGCCTCGTCGAACCGCAGCGCCGGATGGGCCCGCCGGGCGTGGTCGACCATGCCGGGGGAGAGGTCGAGCCCGAAGGCGTCCAGCCCCAGGTCGTGCAGCATGGCCGTGAGATGTCCAGGACCGCACCCAACGTCCGCTGCCCGCGGGTTCCCCGTCCCGCGCACCAGCTCGGCGAAGGTGCCGATCATGTTCCGTGAGAACGGCTGCGTCTCCAACCGATCAGCGAACAGCGACGCATACAGCTCAACGACCCCGTCGTAGGCCACCCTGGACTCGTCCTGGTACTCCGTCACGGGGAAGGAAGCTAGCATCCGCGCACGTTCGCAGCTTCTCCGGCCCCGTGCCGGGGACAGGCCGTAACAGCTCTGCACATTCATCTGTACGCGGCTCTGCACTTCAGCTCATACGCCGACACCGGGACCTGTTCGGCGAAGGTTCGCCGTTCGCACGAGGGATCCGCGCAGGCGAACCACCGGATGTGCAGGCACAGCACCACGCGCCGCCCCGCACTGGGCCGATCAGCGGGAAACCGCAGATAGGAGCCGTGCACGCGGCTCGACCAGGCAGCACATCCAGGACACAGAGCGCCGGCGGTCCGGCATCTGATCCCCATGCGGATCGCCTCATGCGGATCGCCTCGTCGTGGTCTTCCCCCGACGCCACCGCGGTCTCTGGGGCGGACAGAAACAGCAGTTCCTCCAGGCGGAGCATGACCTCGTTCACCGCGCAGAACTGCCAGCCACGACCTGGCCGCGGACGGCTGTTTTCGGGCGACCCCTCAGAGCCATCACCAAGAGCAACCGTCACACGGGGTTCGCGCTCCGTAGAAGTTGAGCCAGAACCTGACTGTTCTGGCCCGCTTCCGTGCAGGGCTGACTGACCATAATGTCATGTGCTCACGGCGCTGGCCGGGGTATGACCAGCAGGAGGAGGCCTCATTGATTCAGTACTACGACCTGGATGACCAGACCCTGTGGAACCCGTCCAACGGGGTCTCCCGGTTGTTTATGAGCCAGGTGGGCGTCTATCAAGCCGAACTGCGTATGCCGTCCGGCATCGGAGCCATGCAGGCTGACGAGTGCCCTTTGTCTCAGGGCCCGGGCTCGGCAACCAGATCTTCCGCGGGATCTCCAGCCTGGGCAGTGCGAACACGCTCAACGAAGTACTGTCGGGGACACTCGGAATCGTCGTCCCAGCCCAGCCGTTCGACGCCGGGTAGGTATTGATCGGACGGCTCACCATCTCACGGGGGATCCGTGGCTGACTCTGCCGAAATCGTCGAACCGACCTCCCCAACGTCCGGCACCGCGGGCCCCGGCGGATCCACCCGATCCGCCCGATCGGCCGGGCCCGACCGGCCGGCCGCCGCCAGCGCGCGTATCCGGCTGGACAACCTCACTAAAAACTATCCGGACAGCCAAGCCCCGGCCGTGGAGGGCGTGACCCGGGACGACGCGGCCGACGAAACCGTGATCCCTGTGGGGCCCTCGGGCTGCGGCAAGAGCACCACCCTGAAGATGATCAACTGGCTGGTCGAGCCGACCTCGGGGCAGCCCACCATCGGCGGTGAGGACGTCACCGGCATCAAACCCGTGGCGCTCCGCCGCACCATCGGCTACGCCATCCAGGCCACGGGGCTCTTCCCGAACATGACCGTCACCGAGAACATCGGGCTCGTACCGAAGATGGCCGGCCAGCCCCGCGCGAGGGCGCGGGACCGGGTCGAGGAGATGAGCAACACCGTGGCAGGCCACCGGCCCGGCACTCGTGGAGGCGGCGCGCGGCATCGGGATGTCACCACTGCTGATGCTGTTCCGGGGCGAACTGCCCCTGGCCGTCCCGCTGATCCTGGCGGGCGTACGGACCGCGCTCGTGCTGAACGTCGGCACCACGACGGCGGCCACCTTCGGCGTAGGAGGAGGACTCCGGGACCTGGGTTCCTCCGGCTTCACCGTCCAGCGCATGCCGGTGCTGGTGCTCGGCTCCGTACTGACGGTAGCCATGGCGCTGATCACGGACTGGCTGGGGACGCTCGTCGAGTTGCTGCAACGCCCACGCGGCCTGGAGGTGGACTGATGCGCCTGGCCCAGGTACGGACGGCCGTTGCGGGCGCGGGCGCCCTGCTGCTCGCCGCCGCAGGGCTGAGCGGCTGCGGACTGACCAGCGGCAGCCCGCTGGCCGACTCGGTGCAGCCCGGCTCCATCGGGAAGGGCCGACCGCTTAAGGGCGCCCAACTGACCGTGACCTCAAAGGAGTTCACCGAGCAGATCATCCTTGGCCAGATCATGGGACTGGTCTTCAAAGCGGCCGGCGCGGAAGTCCTGGACCGGACGAACATCCAGGGCTCGATCGGTGCCCGCGAGGCGGTCAAGTCCGGTGCGGCGGACGGGATGTACGAGTACACCGGCACGGCCTGGATCACCTACCTCGGTCACACCAAGCGGGTCGTCGACCCGCACGAGCAGTGGGAGGCCGTACGCGAGGAGGACCGCCGCAACGGCATCACCTGGCTGCCCGCCGCCCCGCTCAACAACACCTACGCGCTGGTCGCGAACCAGGCGAATGCGCAGAAGTACCGGCTGCGCACACTCTCCGACGTGGCACGTCTGACGAAGAAAGACCCGGGCGCGGCGACGATCTGCGGCGGAAGCGAGTTCTCGGTGCGCGAGGACGGCCTGCCGGGCGTGGCGAAGACGTACGGGTTCGCCCTCCGGCGCGGGAACTTCAAAAAGATGGACGACGGCGTCGTCTACACCCAGGTCGCCGAGGGCGCGGCCTGCGCTCTCGGTGTGGCGGCCACCACCGACGGCCGCATTCCCGCACTCAAGCTGAAGGTGCTGGAGGACGACCGGCACTTCTTCCCCAACTACAACGCGGCACCCGAGATGAACAGCGCCACAATGAGGAAGTACCCCGCCATCGCCGACCTCCTCACCCCGATCACCAAGCGGCTTACGGGGGCGGAGGCCCAGCGGCTGAACGCGCGGGTGGACGTGGACGGGGAGGACCCGCACGAGGTGGCGAAGGACTGGCTGGTGCGGGAGGGCTTCATCCGGGAAGGCTGACAGACGGATTCGCACGAGCGTCCGAGGAGCAGGAGGAGAGCGCCCGGCCGCTTGCGTAGACGCTGATACTGGCGTACTGCTGGGGCGCCCACTCGGGCGAGACGGGTCGCAACCGAAGCTCGTGCGCACAATCGGGTAATCGTCCGCTGCCGAGGAACGGTGGCTCACGTCAGGGGTGCGGGGATCGGCTCCGCCAGCTTCCCGGCCGACGTCGGCCGCGAGATCCCCACTGCCCTGCTGCCCTCGCGCGCTACTGAACGTTACCGCTGCCAGGATGCTTCCACCAGCAGGCGCCTCGCGTGGCTGTTGCCGGTCTTGGTGATCGGCCCCTGGAACCGGTTCGGGCCGGAGGAGTGCTCGCTGGGCACCAGCCCGAGGCAGGCGCAGATGGTCGCGCCGGTGAACCGGTGCCAGTCACCGACCTCAACGGCCAGGCCGAACGCGGAGAGTGTGTCGATTCCGCGCAGGCAGGCCAGTCGGCGGACGGTCGGGGACCATTCGGGACGGGCGGCCGCTCTGGTGATGCGCTGGTCCAAACGGTCACGCATCGTCTCCAACGCCAGGACCTCCTCGTATCCGTTGTCGAAGGCGAATGGGGTGTCTGCGTCGTCGAACCGCTGCTTGGGCAGCCACTCGTGGTGGATGCAGGTCCAGCCCGTGCCGCCACGCCGGGTCGACCGCGGGTGTAGGGGCGTATGGCCAAGGAAGAGGTACGCGAGCAGTGCCGCCTCAAAGAACGTCTGTCAACTGAGCGGGAATTCAGGGGAGTTCTCTGCAGTGCTCGCTCCGGCTGCATCCTCGGGCGCGTGCTGCTGAATCCCGGCGAGGAAGACGCGCAGGCCGTAGGAGAACCGCTCGCCGGGGTCAGCGGCGGCCAGTGTCCTTAGTCCCGTTGCCAGTGGGTCGTGGGTGTCCAGCCCGGCGGCCGCCAGGCGTGCCGTCCAGTTGTCACCGGCCGGCATGCGGTACTGGGCCTGTTCCTCGATGGTGTGGCCGAGGATGAAGTAGAACACCGCGAAGGTGATCTCCCAGGCACGCTCCGGCGGGAATCCGGCCTCGGCGAGGACCTGCGCCGCACGCCGGCTCACGGCCATCGTGTGCGGTCCGGGGGCGAAGGTTCCGGAGACCACCCGAGCGCCGTCGCGGCGGCTCAGCAGCGCTGTGTGCAGCCGCTCACCCAGAAGCTCCAGCTGATCGACCCATGGCAGGTGGGGCGGTAGCGGCGCGTCGACCCGTTCCAGCAGTTGGTCGGCCATCGCGTCCAGAAGTGCCTCCTTGTTGGGGAAGTGGCGGTAGAGCGCACCAGCTTGGACGTCGAGCGCGACGCCGAGCTTACGCATGGTCAGGCCGTCGAGCCCCTCGGCATCGAGGAGGTCGAGGGCTCCAGCTACCACATTGGCCCGGCGCAGCATGCGCACGATCCCTTCTTCTCGTAGGCGATTACCGGTGCTCGGTGGTCGCCTTCCGCTTGACAGAGGTCCACCCTATCCCTAGCGTGAACATCGTTCACCGTGAACGTCGTTCACTTTCTTGTGTGTCAGCTTCTTCAAGGAGGGGCCCCAATGAACCAGCCGATCGAGCGTCGAACCCGACTGCCCGACGATCCCGATGCAGTGGCCAGTGCACGGTTATCCGGCCTGGATCCCGAATTGGAAGCCGCTGTCCCGGCATTCCCCCGGGCGGACCTGAGCGATCCCGTCGCCGCGCGCAACAGCCTCGCCCGACTGGCCGCAACCGCGCCCGCCCCCGACACCACCGGCTTGGAGATCGAAGAACACACGGTGGACGGCGATCCGCCGGTGCCGGTGCGGATCTACCGCCCGCGCGGGGCCCGGGGTGCGATCCTCTGGCTGCACGGCGGCGGATTCGTCATGGGCGATCTGGACACCGAGCACCCATGGGCCGTCCGGATCGCCCACGGCTCCGGCGCCGTGGTGATCTCAGTGGGCTACCGCCGGGCCCCCGAGCACCCCTATCCGGCTGCCCTGGACGATACCTTTACCGCGCTGACCTGGGCAACAGACCACGCCGCCGAACTGGGCATCGACCCGGCGCGGATCGCCGTCGGCGGCCACGGCGCCGGCGCGACACTTGCTGCCGCCGCCGCACTGCAGGCACGCGACCGGCAGGGCCCACCGATTCGCTTCCAACTGCTCAACCAGCCCGCGCTCGACGACCGTCAGCAGTCGTGGTCTGCCCGACACTTCACCGCAACTCCGTTCATGACGCGCGAGAAGGTCGCCGCATCATGGCGGCACTACCTGGGCCCGAAAACGAACGCGGCGCCCGTCTCGCCATACGCCGCCCCAGCACGGGCCACGGACCTGTGCGGCCTGCCGGCCGCCCACATCGCCACCGCGCAGTTCGACCCCAACCGCGACGAAGCCATCGACTACGCGCTGCGGCTGCTTCAGGCAGGCGTTCCCGTCGACCTGCACCAGTGGGCCGGCACCTTCCACGGGTCACAAGCGGCGGTGTCCGCCGAGGTGTCCCGGCGGCAGATCGATGAACTCGCCGCAGTCCTGCGCCGCGCCCTGGCCTGAAGCAACCGGCCAGGAACCAGGAACAAACGTTTACCGAGTGAAGGAGAAACCCAACATGTCCATCACCACGATCGATCTCTTCGAGTCCTTTCTGCACCTTCGCCCCGACGGCCAGGTGCACGCCGAGCAGCCGACCTTCGACCCCGACCGGGACAGCTGGCAGGTGATGGCGTTCCACGTGGCCACCGACGCCGACCTCCACGCCGATCATTGGGAAATCCACCCCCATGCGGACGAGGTCGTATCCTGCCTCACCGGCCGGATACGCCTCTGCTTCCGGCCCTTGGAGGCAGAAGCAGAGCAGGAGGAGGTCGAGTTGGCAGCCGGAAAGGCGGCCATCGTGCCGCGCGGACGCTGGCACCGCATCGAACTCCTCGCCCCCGGCGACATCCTGAGCGTCACCCTGCCACAAGGCAGCCGCCTTGAGGAGCGGACCCGCAACTAGCACTCCAGTGAGAAATCGTTGCCTGAGCTGGTTCTTCTTCGGTAGTGGCAGTGCCGGGCGGCGGCCTGGTGACGTCTGCGCCAGTGAGACCAGCTCAGGGCGTGTGCGGTGGGGCCGTTGCGGGGCTCGGGGCGGGGAAGGAGAACGTCCAGGAGTCGCCGGACCTCTGCCATGGTGAGGGGGATGGTGCTGGTGGTGTCATTTCTGCGGCCCCCTTTTCGGAGGCCCTGGCCGCAAGGGCGGCCAGGAAGGCATGGGCGAGCATGGCCAGGGTGATGTGCCGGTAGCAGCCCGGATATCGGCGGACTTCGTACTGGTCCAGGCCGCATTCATTCTTTGCCGCCTGGAAGGCTTGCTCGATCGCCCATCGTGAGCCGGCGACCCGCACCAAGTCGCCGACCGTGGTGCCGTTGGGCGCGTAAGCCATGTAGTAGGGGATCTCGTCCGGCCTGGCCAGGCTGCGGCGGGCCAGCATCCACCGCTCGTGCGTCGGTGCGTCGCCGTCGAAGACGTCGATGGCCGGCAGGCGGGCGGAGGCCCAGTCGGTGTACTTCGTCAGCGCCAACATCAAGGACTTCGGGGATGGCGCAGCGTTCCCCTCGCCGATGGACAAGGATGTCGCCGGCCCGGAAGACCGGTTGCGTCTCCTGCCCACGATCGCGGACGTCGTGGCCAGTTCGCCACCGAGAGAACGACGGACGAAGCTGCTGTGCGCGCGCTCTTGGCGAAGAAGCGGATTCTGAGCCAGCTGTTGAACGCTGCCACAGACGGCGGCTGGATGCCGATGGACGGCTCGTTCGACTGCACGGCCGGGATCGGCCCCGGACGGGATCCGGTGGTTGTGGCGGCCGACGGATGGGTTACGGCCGGACATACCATGGTGGCCGACATTCGGACTGAGCGGTCTCAGCCCGTCAGCGCTGACGTGTTCCGATCGCTGCCTCTGCCGCCAGCACCGATGAATGAGCGGGAAGAGGCCATGTTTCAGACCATCCGCGAGAATCTGGGGGCCCGTTGTACACCCCGAGGTCAAAGTGGTCGCGTCTGCCGCGCGCGTACGAGGGGGCTGTGCTACGGGCTGGAATGCGTCCCGACGTCTCGCTCAAGGTCGATCACGAATCTCCGCCCGGTGGTTGATCACTTCCCCACCCGCTGCCATACGGTGCCGCCGCACCGCTCACCTGGTCTGCCCGTACCAGATGGGCTGCGGCGCGGTCGGCAGAGGCGCACGTACGATGGCCCTTGGATGCTCTCCGGAGAGGTGCGGCCGAGCTGACCGCTTCGCACCTAACCGAGTGTCGGAGGCTGCTCGGCTGGACGGCGTCCCCAGGCCGAGATCAGTGGCGCGAGTGTCAGGTCGAGTTCGCCCGCGTCGATGGCGGCCAGGTGTGCGTCGATTTCGGCGTCGTTGGTCAGGCCGGCCGCGAGCAGCTCGCCGCGCACGTGCCGGATGGTCGCCGCCTCCAGCCGGTCGCAGGCCGGCCCGCCAACCGGGAAAGAGCCCGCCGCGGCGACATCTACCAAGCCGGCCTCACGCAGGGCCCGCGGCAGTGTCCGGCCGTAGCGCAGGTCCGCGCCGCGGCGTGCCAGCAGCTCCCGGACCGCGTCGCGCAGCCGGTTGGCCCGCCGCTGCGCAGGGCCGCTGTCGTCCAGGCATGCCAGTGGCTGCAGAGCGGTATCGGCGTCCTCGATCAGCAGCCAGCCGCCGGGCCGTAGGGCTGCCGTCATCGTGGCCAACGCGCGAGCCCGGTCGGGTACATGGACCAGCACGAGCCGGGCGTGCACCAGATCGAACGTCCCCGGCTCCGGGGGCGGATCAGCGGCGACGTCGTGCTGGCGCACCTCGTACCCGTCGCCTGCCTTCAGCCACGACGGGTCGATGTCCGTGGCCAGCACGTGCCCGGTCGGACCGACGGCCGCCGCGAGCGCCTCCGGGATGCCGGGGCCACCGGCCCCCACTTCCCAGCACCGCGAGCCGGCCCTGACCCCCAGTCGATCGAAGTGCCCGCGCGTCATACCGTCGAACAGCTCGGCCAGCCAAACGAATCGCTCGCCCGCCTCGGCGCGCGCGTTGTCCAGCAGGTACCCGCGGGCGGGAGCGGACTCTGCACCGAGCGCGGTAGTCCCGTCTCTCGGATCCGGTCGGCCATCGACGTGCGGCGGGCGGGGCGAGGAGGTCATGACTACATGGTCAACCTTCCCAGGCCACCAGCGCCACGACGCCGGGAGAGGGATGTCTCACACAGCCGGCGCACCAGGCGCGTGACAGCGCGCTGGCCGGACTGTTGGCTATGGCGGGTTCGACTTCGTACCGGACGCCTTCGATCACGACCTAAAGTCGGGGGCCAGCGGAGCCAGCAGGGCAACGAGGTCAAGGACGCCGGCAAGGCAGCTTTGAAAGGTACCCCCGAGGACCGTGCGAAGTTCCTCGCGGAGGGGCAGTACACGGCGCGCGCGACGGACAACGAGGTCGAGGTCTCGCAGCTCGTCAACTCGGGCGGCCCGGCGGTCAAGGCGGCCGGCAAGGTCGCGCTCAAGGGCACGCCCGACGACATCGCCGAATTTCTCGAAGTGGGGCAGTTCGTCGCGCGAAATCGCGACCAGGAACATGCCACCATCGCCCAGCTGACCGAGCAGGCCACCCTGGCCGGAACGGGACTCCGCGCAGGCGGCCAAGCAGGCCGGTGCCGCCTCGCTGGCCGCGGGCGCGGCCGCTAAGGCTTCTCGCAGCGCCAGCAGCAACGCCAACGCCGCGGCGGACGCGGCCGATGAGGCCAACTCCTACGCAGAGGCCGCAGGCGTCCACTCCAGTGAGGCGAAGGCGGCGGCCGCGGAGACCCGCCGGCACGCCAACGAGGCGGACCGCGCGGCCAACGCCGCCGAGGCTCTGGCCAGCAGGTCCGCCAACGCCGCCGACGAAGCACGCGAAGCTGCGGACTCTGCGGCCACGCATGCCGACAACGCCGCGGCAGCCGCGGAAGAAGCAGCGAAGCACGCCGGTGAATCAGCCAAGGCGGCCGAACAGGCGCCCGCCGGGATGGCCTGGCGAATCCTCTGTGCGCGGTGGGTTACGACGGCGCGCAGCGTCCAGGGCTGGCTGTTGAGCGGGCGACCGGCTTGGGCCGCTACCTGGCTCAGTGGCTCGTCGCCCGGGAGGTGTGTTCGTGGACGTTCACGCTTTCGACACAGACGGGATTCGGTAGCTGCCCATAGGCGGGGGGCGCAAGCATGATTCCGTCGAGACTGCTGCGGTGATTGCTGGTTCAACAGGAGCGTGCGGCCAAAACGGCCCATTGGACGGCCCGACGTGGCAACCCGTCGCTGATGCAGGTCCTCAGGCGGTCAGTGGGAGGAGTCGTGATGCAGCGCCGGCACGCCGGGACGAACTGATGGGGGCGCCTCCTGAAGGCGATCTTGCGCACAGCCGCGTAGGTGATTTCCGCCCTCGCGGCCCGGGGTGCGGCTGACGACACCGCTCTTTCCGAAACATCGCACCTGAGTGAAGCAATATCTGTTCCCGCGAGGTGAGAGTTTGACGGATGATGCAGGAAGAGTTTTTGCTGCAATGGGCGGAGGGGAATTATGTAACGTGCGCAGGCTGTTCCAGCGTGCTACTGTCGATCTCAGTTGCAGTTGTGGTTCCCAAAACTTCGAGTGCCCCCGACCCGGCTTCTGTCGGTCGGGAGCACTTTTGTGAATCCGGTCATTTTCCGGGCGGGGTAATCATCGCGGCGACACGGTGTCCGTACGGTGCGGATTCCGATGTACTGCCCCAAAGGAGATGTGACATGGCTGCTGGTACCGTGAAGTGGTTCAACGCGGAAAAGGGCTTCGGCTTTATCGAGCAGGACGGTGGCGGCGCGGACGTGTTCGCCCACTACTCGAACATTGCTGCGCAGGGCTTCCGTGAGCTGCTCGAAGGTCAGAAGGTCAACTTCGACATCGCGCAGGGCCAGAAGGGCCCGACGGCCGAGAACATCGTTCCCGCCTGACGCTCACGCACAATCTGTAGCTGGGGCCCGCATCCTTCGGGGTGCGGGCCCCAGCTGCACGCATCTCCCGCAGCGGATTCACCCGCGGGACGACGCGGAGGAATCCGCAGTCCAACCACGCGCAGCTGCTCCTTGAGGAGCCAGGCGAATCCTGAAGAGCTGCACCGCGGCCGACGCTCGGATCTCAAGTCCCCATCGCGACACTCATTTCAGCATCTGCGCTCCCGGAGATTTCCTCCAGCCAGATCTGCTTTCTTTTGCCGCCGGTCCATAGAGGGTTCACGCGGTTCACCCGTCCAGCTTTTCCCTCGGCTGTTGTTCCCCGGTGGTCGGAAAACTCGTGGGCTTGAACACTCAGCTTCGCACCCCGCCGTTACCGGCGACGCATGTGAGCGCGGGAAGGGATACGGACACTAATCCGGGGTCAGCACATCCCTCCTTCCTTCGTGGCTTTCCCGCTTAACGTGTGCGACTTCGTGTCGCACCTTGAGCTTGTTGATGCACCGCTCGGCAGTGTTCCGCTTCTTGTAGGCCTCGCGGTCGAAGGACGGTGGTCGGCCGCCGAGCCGGCCAAGCCGCTTGCGGTTGGCGGCCTGGTCGGAGGGCTGCGGGATCACCGCCCGGATTCCGCGTCGTCGCAGATGACGGCGGATCGCCCGGGACGAGTAGGCCTTGTCCGCCAGGACCACGTCCGGCGTGATTCGGGGCCGGCCGATTGGCCGGGGCGCCCGTAAGCGGGTCATGACCTGCTCGAATGCGGGTGCGTCACCGGCCTGGCCGGGCGTGAGGACGAAGGCCAGCGGCGTGCAGCGGCTGTCGGCGGCGAGGTGGATCTTGGTGGTCAGTCCGCCGCGAGAGCGTCCGAGGGCATGGTCGGCCAGCTCGCCGGCCGGGGCCCCTTTTGACGGGCCCCAGTGGCGTGCTGGTGAGCACCGGAGGTCGTGCTGCCGGGCCGTGGCTCAGGCGTCGATGATGACGGGGATGATGAGGGGCTTGCGGCGGTAGGTGCGGAACGCCCAGTTCGCCACGGCGCGGGCGAGGAGCTGTTCGAGTTGGCGCGGGTCCCCGACGCCTTCCTCGGCCGCTGTCGCCAGGGTCTTCTCGATGACGGGGATGACCGGCTCGAAGGTGGTGTCGTCGTGGACGAAGCCGCGGGCCAGGAAGTCGGGGGCCTCGGCGAGGGCGCCGGTGTCCGCGTCCACGATCGCCACCACCGTGACCACGCCTTCCTCCGCGAGGGTGAGGCGGTCCTTGAGGGACGCTTCGGTGGCGCCGCCGACTTCCATGCCGTCCACGTAGACGTTGCCGGCGGGGACCTTGCCGGTGATCGACGCGCGCCCGTCGACGAGGTCGACGACGACGCCGTCCTCGGCGATGACGACCCGGTCGGGGTCGACGCCGGTGCGGATGGCGAGGTCGGCGTTGGCCCGCAGGTGGCGCCATTCGCCGTGCACGGGCATGACGTTACGCGGCTTGACGATGTTGTAGCAGTAGACGAGTTCGCCGGCGCTGGCGTGCCCGGATACGTGCACCTTGGCGTTGCCCTTGTGGACCACGTGGGCGCCCCATCGGGTGAGTCCGTTGATCACCCGGTAGATGGCGTTCTCGTTGCCGGGGATGAGCGAGCTGGCGAGCAGGACGGTGTCCCCCTTGCCGATGCGGATCATGTGGTCGCGGGTGGCCATCCGCGACAGCGCGGCCATCGGTTCGCCCTGGGAGCCGGTGCACACCAGAGTGATCTTGTGATCGGGGAGTTTCTCCAGCTCCTTCGTGCTGACGACGAGACCGGACGGGACCTTCAGATAGCCCAGGTCACGGGCGATGCCCATGTTGCGGACCATGGACCGGCCGACGAAGGCGACCTTGCGGCCGTGCTGATGGGCGGCGTCCAAAACCTGCTGGATGCGGTGCACATGGCTGGCGAAGCTGGAGACGATGACCCGGCGCGGCGCGGTCCGCAACACCTGCTCGATCGCCGGGTTCAACTCCCGCTCGGAGGTGGTGAAGCCGGGCACTTCGGCGTTGGTGGAGTCGGTCAGGAACAGGTCCACGCCCTCCTCGCCGAGGCGGGCGAAGGCGCGCAGGTCGGTGATGCGATCGTCAAGAGGAAACTGGTCCATCTTGAAGTCGCCGGTGTGCAGCACCATCCCGGCACCGGTGCGGATCGCGACCGCGAGGCTGTCCGGGATGGAGTGGTTGACCGCCACGAACTCGCAGTCGAAGGGCCCGAAGCCGCGCCGGTCGTCCTCCCGCACCCGCACCGTGCGCGGCCGGATCCCGTGTTCCTTGAGCTTGGCCTCCAGGAACGCCAGCGTCAGCTTGGAGCCGACGACGGGAATGTCGGACCGCTCACGCAGCAGGTACGGCACGCCGCCGATGTGGTCCTCGTGGCCGTGGGTGAGGACGACGGCCACGATGTCGTCCAGCCGGTCCCGGATGGAGGTGAAGTCCGGCAGGATGACGTCCACGCCGGGTTGGGTCTCCTCGGGGAAGAGCACGCCGCAGTCGACGATGAGCAGTTTGCCGGCGTGCTCGAAGACGGTCATGTTGCGGCCGATCTCGCCCAGGCCGCCCAGGGCGATGACCCGTAGCCCTCCTTCGGGAAGGGGTGGCGCGGCTTTCAATTCGGGGTGCGGATGACTCATACCTTGACGGTACCCGGAGAGCGGAACGAGATGATCCATTGCGTGTGTGATCTCTCCGCCCGACGGAGCGGGGCACCCCACAGCGGCTGCCGGGATGACCTTGCTAGCGGGTGAGACGGCGAGGCCCGCCGAGGAACATACTGACGGGACCTCGATGCGACATACTTTTCCGATGAGTTCACGCACTTCCCCGATCAGCCGGCCGATCACGATACGGAGGGCCGTCGCGCGGGATGCCAAACGGCTCACGCGGCTCGTGCGTGGCTCACGCGCCTACGAGGGCAAGTACGCAGCCGCCGTCGCGGGCTAACGGGTCGGTCCTGATGACATCGAGGCCCACCGCGCCTTTGTGGCCGTCGGCGCCGACGAGCACGGAGGCCGGGTCCTCGGGTTCTACTCGCTCGTCCTCGCTCCACCGGAGCTCGACCTGCTGTTCGTCGCCGACGAAGTGCAAGGACGCGGTATTGGACGGCGGGCGGCGCCTTCCTCCACGGGGGTCTGCCAGAAGGATCCGGGCCGTCGCCACTTGCTATGACAAGCGTGGATACGTCTACCTCGGCACCGTGACCGCTGCTGCCCTCCTGGTCTGGCTCCGGTCGTGATCGCGTACGTGAGCTGCTGAGCGGGCGATCCGCCCTCAGTGCCGGGCGAGGCAGAACGGATGCCCTGCCGGGTCGGCATAGATACGCCAGCCCCGCCTGCCAGAACCGTCATCCAATACCGTCGCCCCCAGGGCCAGCACCTCCTCTTGGGCCTGGTCCAAGTCCGGGACACCGAAGTCCAGATGGAACTGCTGGGGCCGGGACGGTTCGGGCCACACGGGCGGCCGGTAGTCCGCTACCTGCTGAAAGGCGAGAACGAGGCCGGACGGCGTGTGCAACGTCGCCCAGCCGTCGCCGAGTGACCATCGCCGATCTTGCTGATTCACGGCCCCACCGAGCAGCGACTGGTAGAACTCGGCGAGTTCCGACGGATCGGAACAGTCCAGCACCACACACTGCAGGTCAGCGATCATGAGCCGATCCTAAGCGGCCGCCGGGAGTGGACCCTGCCCCCGACGCCCAAGATCGCAGAGACCGACCCTAGTGCCCAGCGTTTGACGAGCCGGGACGTGCCGGGAAGTACAGGTATCAGACCCTGCCCCGTGCCACCGACAATCATGCCGTCGGCATTCTTACGCTTGGTCCGCAGCCAGATGTTTTCGAACTGGATGCAGGGCACTAAGGGTTGTCCCGTAACTGCTGGTCATGGGTGAGATGATCTGGCTGTGTCTGGTGTGATCACGGCGTCGGAGCCGTCCTGGATAGGACCGTTCAGCG
>NZ_JOIX01000040.1 GCF_000720175.1 Streptomyces sp. NRRL S-337 | reverse complement strand
GCTGACGCTTTACGCTCCGCTGCGCTCCGCCTTCGCTCCTTATTGAGTCCTTGGAAGCGAAGCCCACACAACCGGCCCCTCCGGCCCGTCCCCTCCCGTAGTGGGAAGGGGAACGGCCGGTGGGGGTGCACGTAGTCCTCCGCGCGGGCGGTGAACGTCACCACGCCCGCCCCCACGAAAACTCCCACCAACGGGAGGGGACAGACCGGAGGACGAAGTCTGGAGGGCTGTCACCGCACCCGACAAACAAACGCCCGCCGCCAGGCGCAACGGCGAGCAACGAGCACGGCGCTGCAGCCGAGTACGTACGCGGCGCCGCACAGCGCAACGGCGAGCAACAGCCGCGGCGGGACGGCCGGGTACGTGGGAAGAGCCGCCAGCTAGGCTAACGCCGTGACCTCGCTACCCCTCTTTCCGCTCAACTCGGTCCTGTTCCCGGGGCTCGTCCTGCCCCTGAACGTGTTCGAGGCGCGGTACCGGGCGATGATGCGCGATCTGTCCGCGCTGCCCGAGGACGAGCGCCGGTTCGCGGTGATCGCCATCCGGGACGGACGGGAGGTCGCGCCCACCGCGCAGGGCCTGCCGGACGCCACGCTGCCGGAGGAGAAGGGGCCCGCCGCGGGCTTCGGGGACGAGCCGATGCGGGCGTTCCACGCCGTGGGGTGCGTGGCGGACGCCGCGACCATCCGCGAGAAGTCGTCCGCCGCCGACACCGGCTACGAAGTCCTGGCGACCGGCACCACCCGCTTCCGGCTGCTGTCCGTGGACGCCTCCGGGCCGTATCTGACCGGCGAGGTGGAGGAGCTTCCGGAGAGCCCGGGTGACGGTGCGGGCGTGCTCGCGTCGGGTGTCGTGCGGGCCTTCCGTACGTATCAGAAGCGGCTGGCGTGGGCGAACGAGCGGACGCTGTCGAGCGGGCAGGACCTGCCGGCCGACCCGTCGGTGCTGTCGTACCTCGTCGCGGCGGCGGCCGTGCTGGACGTGCCGGCCAAGCAGCAGCTGCTGGAGGCGCCGGACACCGCGGCCCGGCTCGCGCAGGAGCTGAAACTCCTTCGTCAGGAGTCGGCGCTGCTCGGTAAGCTCCCGTCGCTGCCGGCGGTGGAGCTGACCCGGCAGCCGACCAGCCCCAACTGACGGCCGGCCGCGGCGGGACGCGTCGGCGGGCGGACCCGCCGCGAGATACCAAGAGGCACGAAGACGTTGGCGAAGAAGTCCAGGAAATCCGTCGGCACCCCGGCGACCGTCGCGCTCACCGCGGCCGGCGTCGCCTTCACCACGCACTCCTACGCGCACGACCCGGCCACCGCCTCGTACGGCGAGGAGGCCGCCGAGGCACTCGGCGTCGCGCCCGAGCAGGTCTTCAAGACGCTGCTGGCGGACGTCGACGGGACGCTCACGGTCGCCGTGGTGCCGGTGTCGGGGTCGCTGGACCTCAAGGCGCTGGCGGCCGCGGTGGGCGGCAAGCGGGCCGCGATGGCCGATCCGGCGGTGGCCGAGCGCACCACCGGGTACGTCGTCGGCGGGATCTCGCCGCTGGGCCAGCGCAAGCGGCTGCCCACGGTCGTGGACGCCTCGGCCGAGGACCGGCCGACGGTGTGCGTGTCGGCCGGGCGGCGCGGGCTGGAGGTCGAGCTGTCGCCGCAGGATCTGGTGGCGCTCACCGGGGCGCGGCTGGCGCCGATCGCCCGGAGCTGAGGAAAGACGCGGGCGGCCGTGTGCCGCCCCCGTCGTCAGCCGTCGGCGGGCGGATGGTGGCCGTGGTGGTCACCGGGCACGGGCGCCGTGGACCAGTCCGGGGCCGGCGGTTCCGGGTCGCGGGGGCCGAAGAATCCGGTCAGTACGAGCTGGGTCACCATCGCGGCGAGCGGCCAGGCCAGCAGGGCGCCCTTGGCCTGGAGGCGGAGCGGGCCGTAGAAGGTGACGCCGGGACCGACCTGCTTGGCGTGTGCGACGACGTCGGGGGTGGGGCCGAGCCACATGCCGGTGACCCAGCCGACGGCCGCGCCGAGGAGTCCGCCCGCGGTGAGCGCCACGACCAGGGGGATGCCGCCGCGGCGGCGGACCAGGAAGGTCACGGCGGCGCTGACCACGCCGAAGCCGAGGGACAGCAGCAGGAAGGTGCCGTCCGTGCCGATCGCCTCCTCGCCCTCGGTGTCCTTGAGGTAGACGTTGCGGGTGTCCGCGATCAGCGGGATGTGCGGGGCGAGCCAGTTCCACAGGACGCCGAGCAGTACGCCGCTGACCATGACCACGAGGGCGATCAGCGCGGCCTCGCGCAGCTCGCGGCCGAGCGGGGGGTCGTCGGTGCCGGCGGGGGCACCCGGGCCGGCGGCGGGCGCGGCGTCGGGGTGCTGCGGCTCTTCGGGCGGCTGGTTGTCGGAGGGCGTCAGCGGTGCGGTCACCCCGTCATCGTGCCAGGTGGGGCTGGTGGGACGGGAAGCAGGACGCCCGTTGGGTGCCGGGGCGCCGGTCATCGGGTCGCCGCACGGCGGTAGGCCCAGGTGGCGACGGCCAGCGAGAGCACGCCGACGGCGGCGCAGACGCCGAGGTCGGCGCCGACCGCCGACCAGTCGGGGTGCGTCCCGAAACTGCGGGCCAGCGCCTCCACGCCGTAGGTGGAGGGCAGCAGATCGCGCGCCCAGCCGACCAGCTCGGGCATCCGGGCGGCCGGCAGCACGCCCAGCAGCAGTGCCGCCGACATGCCCAACTGGCCGCAGAGCGTGGCGAGTTCGGGGCGCGGGGCGAGCAGGCCGAGGGCCGCTCCGAGGCCGGCCAGCGCGGCGCCGGCGAGCGGCAGCACGGCGGCCAGCACCCAGAGGTGGGCCATCGGCAGCTGGAAGAGCAGACAGCCGGTGACCGCGGTGACGAGGGTGCCGGGCACGGTGAAGGACGCGTAGGCGGCGGCCGCGCCGAGCACCACGGCGGCCGGCGGCACCGGCAGCGTCGCGTAGTGGTCGAGTCCGCCGCCGGCCCGCAGCTGGCCGAAGTACTGGGCGAGGAGGTTCAGCGCCACGAAGGCGACGACCAGCACGCTGGAGCCGGCGACCACGTCCCGGGCCGGGTCGCCGCCGTCGACGACCCCGCGCAGCAGGACCATGATCCCGATGGACTGGAAGGTGGCGACGAACAGCAGCGGTATCCGGGCGACCCGGGCGCGGGAGAGCTGGGCGCGGTAGACGGCGCCGAGCGCGGGCCCGAAGCGGGCGCGCGGCGCCAGCGGGGCGGCCGCTGCGGACGGGTCCACGGCGCCGGACGTCGTCCCGGCCACCGCCTGCGCGGGAACCACACTCACCGTGTCCTCCAGCCTTCCTCGTGGTGTCCCCCCTGCGTCGTCGGTCCCCCGGTCCCTCCCCGGTGGGCAGTACGTCCGCCGGGCCCTGCGGCGTTCATGCCTTCACCAGTCCCTCGGCGCGTCCGCCGAGCGCCAGGTAGACGTCCTCCAGGCTCGGCGTGGCGAGCGTGAAGTCGTCCAGGGCGGCGAACGCGGGGCCGGCGGTGACCGCGGTGACCGCGGAGCGGGCCTGGTCGGCGGGGAGGCGGAGGGTCCAGCGGCGGCCGGAGGTGCGCGCGGCGGCTTCGAGGGCGGCGACCTCGGGCACCTCCAGCGGCGGGCGGTCGCGCCAGACCAGCTCCAGCCGGACCTCGTCGCTGACCATGTCCTTCAGGCCGCCGGGCGTGTCGCAGGCGATGACCCGGCCGCGGTCGATCACGGCGACCCGGTCCAGCACGCTCTCGGCCTCCAGCACGTTGTGGGTGACCAGGACGACCGTGGCGCCGCGCTCGGCCCGGCGGCGGTCCACCGCGGCCCATACGGCGCGCCGGGCGACCGGGTCCATGCCGGTGGTCGGCTCGTCCAGGACCAGCAGCGGACGCTCGCCGGGCAGTGCGGTGGCGAAGCAGGCCAGCCGGCGCTGGCCGCCGGAGAGCTTCTTCAGGGGGCGGCCCGCGAGGTCGGCGAGGCCCAGCTCGGCGAGGACCGCGTCCCGCTCGGCGCGCGCCTCGCGGGCGCCGAGACCGCGCAGCCGGCCGGTGGTCTCCACGGCCAGCGCGACGGTCAGCTCGTCGAGGGCGGTGGACTCCTGGCCCAGGTAGCCGAGCAGCCGGGCGGCGCGTTCGGGGTGGCGCACCAGGTCGTGGCCGAGGACGTGGATGCTGCCGGCGTCCGGGCGGAGCAGGCCGGTCAGCTGGCGGACCAGGGTGGACTTGCCGGCGCCGTTGGGTCCGAGCAGCCCGAAGATCTCCCCGCGGCGTACGTCCAGGCTGATGCCGTCGTTGGCCCGTACGGCGGGGGCTGCTGCCGCCCCGCGGCGCCCGCGCGGTGCGGGGTAGGTCTTGACCAGCTCCCGCACGGCGATCACCGGCCCGCCGTGCTCCGGCCCTTCTGCGCCCGTCCTCACGAGCTATGAGGGTACGCGTCCCGGGCCCGCCGCCGGCCCGCGGGGCACCGTGGCGGGGGTGCCGGGTGGCGGGGTCAGTCCCCGACGGGGGCGTGTTCCGCGGCGGTGCGCAGGTCGACCTCGCGCCAGAAGCCGGCCCGGATCGCGTAGCGGTCGTGCTCGTCGATCTGGTCGTCCTTGTGGGCGAGCAGGCCGAACCGGGCGGCGTAGCGCAGCAGTTCCCCGTCGATCCGGTGCGGGATGCGCGGGTACTCGGTCGACAGCTGCTGGAGGTGGACCGAATCGGAGAGCCGCTCGGTCCAGCGGCGGGCGAAGACCTGGCCGACCTCGAAGGGGTCGCCGCTGACCGCGGTGATGTCCTCCTCGCGGTCGGCCCAGCGCTGTTCGGCGCTGGTGAGCTGGGCGAGGGTGGGCAGGCCGGCGGTGGCATCCGGTTCGCCGACCGGGCCGCCGCGCTCGACCCAGCCCTTGTCGGACGACCAGCGCAGGGTGGCGCCGGCCGCGGCGGCGGGCTGCGTGGCGCTCTGGCCGGCGGCCCGGTCGCGGCCGAGGCCGGCCAGGTCCTTGGGGGTGGGCACGGCCCGGCCGCCGTTGCCGCCGGATTCGCCGGCGGCGGGCTGGTCGCCGTCGGCGCCGGCGGCCGGGCGGGCCACGCCGTTGGCGGAGGTGCGCGGGTGGCTGCCGTCGACCTGGTCCGGGCCGGAGGACGAGGCGGCGGCCGCCGCGGCGGCGACCGCGGACTCGGGCAGCGGCGCGGAGAGGATCGCGGCGATCTCGGGGCGCGGGGCGGGCGGGGGCGCGCAGGGACCGCCGAGCTCCTTGGCGCGCACCGCGCGGGTGATCCAGGTGCGGTCGAGGACGCGGCGCTCGTCGGCCTCGGCGACCAGGTCCTCGGACTGGTTGTAGTCGCCGTCGGCGGCCTGGACGGCCCAGAGGTGGACGGCGACGCCGTGTTCCTTCGCGGACATCAGGCCGGGCAGCAGATCGCCGTCGCCGGTGACCAGGACGATGTCGGAGCAGGCGCGGTTACGGGCGAGTTCGGTCAGCTCGGCGTGCATGGCGGCGTCCACGCCCTTCTGCGCCCAGCGGCCGTCGCTGCGGGTCAGGGCGCCCAGCCGGACGGTGACCCGGGGCATCACGCGCAGCCGGCGGTGCTCGGGCTGCGGGACGCGGTCGGGGGCGCCGTCGAACCAGTAGATGCGCAGCAGCGGACGTTCGGTGTCCGCCTCGGCGCGCTGGCGCAGGCCCTGGATGAGGGCGGCGTGATCGACGGTGATCCGGGAACGGGCGGGCTCTCCGGCGAGCAGGCTCGCGGCGGCGCCGAGCAAGTATCCGGCGTCCACCAGGACGACGCAGCGATCCACGTTCCACCCTCTTCCCTGAGGTGCTGAAAGTCCGGTCGCCCCCCGGCTCGGCCCGTGGCACGAGTTTTTCCTTCGGCTTTCCTTCGAGTCTGCCCGACCGTACGGGCGTTATCTGCCGGAACTGGATCATCGGCGTGGCGGATTCGGCGGGGATCTCGGGTACAGCGCGTGATCATCTGCATTACAGAGGGTAATTGCCCGAAATGCAGGGTTCTGTCCGGCGTGTAAGTCTGGTCCCGGCCCCGATCCCAGATTCCCCCTCAGGAGGCAACGGTCATGGCCAAGGACAAGAAGCAGGACCGCAGTCAGAAGGCAGCCAGCCAGGCGGAGCGCGGCCAGCAGGCGGCTCAGAAGTCGTCCATGGAGGCCCAGACGAAGTCGGTCACCGCCACCCCGGGGGATCTCGCCCGCAAGAACCGCGAGCGCCGGTTCGGCCACAACTGACGTGTAGGACAGACGAATTGAGGGGCGCGTCCACGGCGGGACGCGCCCCTCGGGTGCATCGGAGCCCGGTCAGCCGGCCAGGCAGGACGGGCCGAGCAGCACCTTGAGGTCGCCGAAGAGCGACGGGTCGGGGGTGACCCGGTGCCGGTCCAGCCGGAGCACCGTGGTCTTGCGGGCACCCTGGAGCTTGATCCGCACCTCGGTGGAGCCGCGGTGGCTGCTGAGCACCTCACCGAGCTTCTCGACCATCGGCGGGGTGACCTTGACCGTCGGGATGGTGATCGTCACGGGGGCGTTGGTGCCGGCCTCGGAGAGGTCGGGGACCATCATCTCCATGGCGACCAGCCGCGGGATGTCCTCGCGCTTGTCGAGGCGGCCCTTGACGAACACCACGGTGTCCTCGACGAGTTGGGTGGACACCAGCTGGTAGGTGGCCGGGAAGAACATGCAGTCGATGGACCCGGCGAGGTCCTCGACGGTGGCGATCGCCCAGGCGTTGCCCTGCTTGGTCATCTTCCGCTGGAGGCCGGAGATGATGCCGCCGATGGTGACGATCGAGCCGTCGGAGTAGTCGCCGCCGGTGAGCTGGGAGATGGCGGCGTCGGCCTTGTCGGACAGCACGTGCTCCAGGCCGAAGAGCGGGTGGTCGGAGACGTACAGACCGAGCATCTCGCGCTCCTGGGCGAGCAGATAGGCCTTGTCCCACTCGTCCTCGGAGAACTCCACGTCCAGTCCGAAACCGGGGCCGTCGTCGGCGGAGTCGTCGCCCATGCCGCCGAAGAGGTCGAACTGGCCCTCGGCCTCCTTGCGCTTGACCTGGACGACGTTGTCGATCATCGATTCGTAGTGCGCGGTCAGGCCCTTGCGGGTGTGGCCCAGCTCGTCGAAGGCACCGGCCTTGATCAGCGATTCGGTGGTGCGCTTGTTGCAGACCACCGCGTCGACCTTGTCGAGGTAGTCCGGGAACGAGGCGTACTTCCCCTTGGCCTTGCGACAGCGGATGATCGAATCGACGACGTTCTGGCCGACGTTGCGGACCGCGGTGAGGCCGAAGAGGATGACGTCGTCGCCCTGGGCCGCGAAGTTGGCCTCGGACTCGTTGACGTTCGGCGGCAGCACCTTGATGCCCATGCGCCGGCACTCGTTCAGATAGACCGCCGACTTGTCCTTGTCGTCGCGCACGGACGTCAGCAGCGCGGACATGTACTCGGCCGGGTAGTTCGCCTTGAGGTACGCGGTCCAGTACGTGACCAGGCCGTACGCGGAGGAGTGCGCCTTGTTGAAGGCGTAGCCGGCGAACGGGACCAGGACGTCCCACAGCGCCTGGATCGCCTGGTCGGAGAAGCCGTTCTTCCGCGCGCCCTCCTGGAAGAGGACGAAGTTCTTCGCCAGCTCCTCGGGCTTCTTCTTGCCCATGACGCGGCGCAGGATGTCGGCCTCGCCGAGGGAGTACCCGGCGATGATCTGGGCGGCCTTCTGCACCTGCTCCTGGTAGACGATCAGGCCGTAGGTGAGGCCGAGGACCTCCTTGAGCGGCTCCTCCAGCTCCGGGTGGATCGGGGTGATCTCCTGGAGGCCGTTCTTGCGCAGCGCGTAGTTGGTGTGCGAGTCCATGCCCATCGGGCCCGGGCGGTACAGGGCCGAGACGGCGGAAATGTCCTCGAAGTTGTCGGGCTTCATCAGCCGCAGCAGCGACCGCATCGGGCCGCCGTCGAACTGGAAGACACCGAGGGTGTCACCGCGGCAGAGCATCTCGTAGGTCTTGGGGTCGTCCAGCGGGACGGAGAGCAGCTCCAGGTCGACGCCCTTGTTCTTCTTCACCATCTTGACGGCGTCGTCCATGATGGTGAGGTTGCGCAGGCCCAGGAAGTCCATCTTCAGCAGGCCGAGCGACTCGCACTGGGGGTAGTCCCACTGCGTGATCGTCACGCCGTCGGTGTGCCGCACCCAGATCGGGGCGTGGTCGACGATCGGCTCGCTGGACATGATCACGCCGGCCGCGTGCACACCCATCTGCCGGACCAGGCCCTCGACGCCCTTGGCGGTGTCGATGACCTTCTTCACGTCCGGTTCGTTCTCGTACATCCCGCGGATCTCGCCGGCCTCGTTGTACCGGGGGTGCGAGGGGTTGGTGATGCCGTCGAGGTCGATGCCCTTGCCGAGGACGTCGGCGGGCATGGCCTTGGTGAGGCGGTCGCCCATGGCGTACGGGTAGCCGAGGACGCGGGCGGAGTCCTTGATCGCGTTCTTGGCCTTGATCTTGCCGTAGGTGCCGATCATGGCGACCTTGTCGGCGCCGTACTTCTCGGTGACGTACCTGATCACCTCGACGCGCCGGCGCTCGTCGAAGTCGATGTCGACATCGGGCATGGACACGCGCTCGGGGTTGAGGAACCGCTCGAAGATCAGCCCGTGCTCGATCGGGTCGAGGTCGGTGATGCCCAGGGCGTACGCCACGATCGAACCGGCCGCGGAGCCACGGCCGGGGCCGACCGCGATGCCGTTGTTCTTCGCCCACATGATGAAGTCGGCGACGACGAGGAAGTAGCCCGGGAACCCCATCTGGATGATGACGTCCATCTCGTACTCGGCCTGCTTCTGGCGGTCCTCGGGGATGCCACCGGGGAAGCGGCGGGCCATGCCGCGCCGGACCTCCTCCTGGAACCAGGTGACCTCGGTGAAGCCCTCGGGGATGTCGAACTTCGGCATCAGGTCGCGCTTCTCGAACATCCCGGTGGTGTCGATCTGGTCGGCGACCAGCCGGGTGTTGTCACATCCCTGCTGCCAGGCGTCCGAGGAGTCGATGGCGTACATCTCCTCGGTGGACTTGAGGTAGTAGCCCGTGCCGTCGAAGCGGAAGCGGTCCGGGTCGGAGAGGTTCTTGCCGGTCTGGATGCACAGCAGCGCGTCGTGCGCCGCGGACTCGTGGGCGTAGGTGTAGTGCGAGTCGTTGGTCACCAGGGGCGGGATGCCGAGTTCCTTGCCGATCTTCAGCAGGTCGTCGCGGACCCGGCGCTCGATCTCGATGCCGTGGTCCATCAGCTCCAGGAAGTACCGGTCCTTGCCGAAGATGTCCTGGTAGTCGGCGGCGGCCTTGCGGGCCTCCTCGTACTGCCCGAGCCGCAGCCGGGTCTGCAGCTCGCCCGACGGGCAGCCGGTGGACGCGATCAGACCCTCGGACCACTGCGCGATGGTCTCCTTGTCCATCCGCGGCCACTTCTGCAGCCAGCCCTCGGCGTAGGCGTCCGAGGACAGCCGGAAGAGATTGTGCAGACCGGTCTTGTCCGCCGCCCAGATGGTCTTGTGGGTGTAACCACCGGAACCGGAGACGTCGTCGCGCTTCTGGTGCGGCTGGCCCCACTGGATCTTGCGCTTGTTGCGCCGCGACTCGGGGGCGACGTACGCCTCGATGCCGATGATCGGCGTGACCCCGGCCTTCTGCGCGGAGTGGAAGAAGTCGTAGGCGCCGTGGAGGTTGCCGTGGTCGGACATGGCGATGTGCGACATGCCCATCTCGTTGGCCGCCTTGAACATGTCCGACAACCGCGCCGCACCGTCCAGCAGGGAGTACTGGGTGTGCACGTGCAGGTGCGTGAACGGCGGCTTGGCCACGGCGCGGGACCTCCGGGAGACAAGTGGGCGACTGGTGGACGGAACGGTCTCGAAGTCTACGACTCCCCACTGACACTCGCGGGGCACTCGTGGGTAGCCTCGGCCGTTGTCCCGGCAGATGTCCCGGCAGACCCTCCCCCGGCCCCGCCGGGGGTGTCCCCCACACGGTCAGTTCCGGCTCTCCGCCCTTGTTTTCCGCACCTCAGGAGGCACCCAGCGATGCCGTCCCAGTACGCCCCGGCGCAGGACGCCGCGCAGCGCGGCGAGGAGATCCTCGCCGTCTTCGACACCGCCTTCGGAGAGCTGCTCGCCGCCGACCCCGCGGCATTCCGGGTGAAATTCCGGAAGATGGCCGCCTCCGCGTTCGCCTTCTACCGGGGCACGGCCTGCCTGTTCTACCGGGGCCTGGCGGACGGCGCGGACCGCGGACCGTACCTGGACGAGCGCACCGGCCGGGTGTGGATCCACGGCGATCTGCACGCCGAGAACTTCGGCACGTACATGGACGCCACCGGCCGGCTGATCTTCAACGTCAACGACTTCGACGAGGCGTACGTCGGCCCGTTCACCTGGGACCTCAAGCGGTTCGCCGCCTCGGTCGCGCTGATCGGCTACGCCAAGGCGCTCAGTGACGAGCAGATCACCCACCTGGTGCGGATATACGCCGGTGCCTACCGGGAGCGGATCCACGCGCTGGCCTCCGGCACGAAGCGGGCCGACAAGGACGCGGTGCCGCCCTTCAGCCTGGACACCGCCGAGGGCCCGCTGCTGGACGCGCTGCGCGACGCCCGGTCGCTGACCCGCTTCGCGCTGCTGGACTCGATGACCGAGATCCGCGACTTCGAGCGGCGCTTCGCCGCGGGCGGCGGCAGCGTCGAGCTGGACGCGGCGACCCGCTACAAGGTGCTCGCCGCGTTCGACGGCTATCTGGAGACGCTGCCGGAGTCGAGCCTGGGCCGGCCGGACTCCTACCGGGTCAAGGACGTGGTGGGCCGGCGCGGGATCGGCATCGGTTCGGCCGGCCTGCCGTCGTACAACATCCTCCTGGAGGGCAACAGCGACGCCCTGGAGAACGACGTCGTGATCTACATGAAGCAGGCGCAGACCCCGGCGGTGTCCCGGCACATCACCGACCCCGCGGTCCGCGGCTATTTCGAGCACGAGGGCCACCGCACGGTCATCTCCCAGCGCGCCCTGCAGGACCACGCCGACCCGTGGCTGGGCTGGACCGAGATCGAGGAGGACGGGCGCCGCACCGGCCAGCTGGTCGCCGAGATCTCGCCGTACGCGGTCGACCTGGACTGGTCGGACATCGACGACCCGGAGGAGATCGCCGCGGTCGTCGCCGACCTGGGCCGCGCCACGGCCACCATGCACGCCGCGGCGGACGACGAGAGCGGCCACTCCCTGGTCCCGTTCTCGACCGAGCGGGCCATCGACGCGGCGATCGCCGCCGACGAGGACGGCTTCGCCCCGCTGCTGGTGGACTTCGCGCACTCCTACGGCGCCCGGGCCCGCGCCGACCACCAGATCTTCGTCGACCTCTTCCGCAACGGCCGGATCCCGGGCCTGAAGGAGGCCTAGCCGGGAGCGGGCGGGTCCCGATCATGCCTGGTCGGGCCCCCCGTCCCCTTAGGCGCCACTTATCCCCGCGCATGGCACACTCGGCAGCGATGGACATCTCGGCGGCACACCTGCGGGCACTGCGCGCGGCGCTCTTCACGGCGCTGTGCGTGTCGCTGTCCGCGGGCTCCCACGTGCTGCTGTCCCGTATGCCGCTCCCCCTCACCACCGTCGCCGCGCTCTGCGCCGCCGTCTTCGCGCTCGCCTACGCGCTGGCCGGCCGGGAGCGCGGCTACTGGCGGATCGCGGCGCTGCTGCTCCCCCTGGAGCTCGCCGCCGACCTGGTGTTCAGCCTCGGTCAGCACACCTGCTACGGCGCGGCGGGCGGCCCGGTGGCCGGCCCGCTGCGCTCGCTCGGGGTGGACCTGCTCTGCGGCGGCGGGAGCGTGGGTGCCCCCTTCCTGCGGCTGACCGACGAGCCTTCCGTGCCCGCCTCGGCCTGGCTGCTGCTGCTCGCGGCGCACCTGGCCGTCGGGCTGCTGGCGGCCGGCTGGCTGCGCCGCGGTGAGGCCGCGCTGGCCCAGCTGCTCGGCGCGGTCTGCGCGGTCGCGTTCCGCCCGCTGCTGATCGCGGTCGCGGTCATCGGCACCACGGCCGCCCGGCCGCGCCCCGTCCCGGCCTCCGTACGGACCGGGCCGCGGGCCCGCGCCGTCCCCCTGCTCGTGCACTGCGTCGTGCGCCGCGGGCCGCCCTGCGTGCTCGCCGCCTGAGGCCGGTTCTCCCCCGGCCCGCGCGGCCCGGCCGCGCCGTACGCGTACGCTCACCCGCGCCGCGTACGCCTCCCGCAGCACGCACACCCGTCCCACGGACCCCACGGAGCAGGAAGTCATGAGCAACCGCAACAGCCAGTCCAACAAGCAGGCAGCCCGCGAGCGACTGCGCGCCGAGCGCGAGCGGCAGGCGAAGAAGGACCGGATGCGCCGGCAGCTGATCGTCGGCGGTGCGATCGTCGGCGTGCTGGCGATCGCCGGCGGCATCGGGGTCGCGGTCGCCACCTCGGGGGGCGGCAGCTCCTCCGGCGGCGACGCCGCGGCCAGCGCGGGCGACAGCACGGTGTGGGCGAAGGCCGCCAAGGCCAAGCTGGTCAAGCCCGCGAACACCACCGGCGCCAAGGGCACGACCGTCGTCGTCGGCAAGCCGGACGCCAAGAACACCCTCGGCCTCTTCGAGGACCCGCGCTGCCCGGGCTGCGCGGCCTTCGAGCAGAACGTCGGCGCGACCGTCGAGAAGGACATCAAGGACGGCCGGTACAAGGCCGAGTACCACCTCGGCACGTTCCTCGACGCCAACCTCAAGGGCACCGGCTCCAAGAACGCGCTGTCCGCGCTGGGCGCCGCGCTCAACGTCAGTCCGGACGCCTTCCTGAAGTACAAGTACGCGCTGTACTCGAAGGAGTTCCACCCGGAGGAGACCGGGCCGGACAAGTTCGCCGACGACAGCTACCTGATCAAGGTCGCCGACACCATTCCGGCGCTGAAGGGCAACGCGGCGTTCCAGAAGGCCGTCAAGGCCGGGACGTACGACCGGTGGGCGCTGGAGATGTCCACCGAGTTCAACTCCCACAAGGACGTCACCAGCACCCCGACCCTGAAGGTCAACGACACCGTCATCGGCACGGACAGCCCGCAGGGCAAGGTGGCGCCGTCCACCGTCGCGGCCTTCAACTCGATGGTCGACAAGGAGCTCAAGCACTGACCTGACGGTCCGTGGTGTTCCCCGGCCGGCGTGCGGTCCGCACGCCGGCCGATGCCAAATCTTGACCCGGCCGGATGCCGTGAACATGGCAGACTCCCGACCGTGCAGGCGACGGGAGTGCGCCCGGGCGCCCGGCCTGCGGGCGCACCGGCGGTTCAGCTCAGGGTGGTGCGGGCGGCGCTGTTCACCGCCCTGTGCACCACGCTGTCCGCGGCCTCCCATGTGCTGCTCTCGCACGCCCCGTTGCCGCCCGCCGCGGTCGCCGCGATCTGCGCCGGGGTCTTCGCCGCGGCCTGTCCGCCGACCGGCCGGAAGCGCGGCTACCGGGCCGTGGCCGGGCTGCTGGTGCCGCTGGAGCCGGCCGCCGTCTTCACCGCCGGGCAGCACACCTGTTACGGGCCGGCCGGCGGGGTCGGTCTGCTCGCCGCCGGCTGGCTGCACCGCGGGGACGCCGCCCTGGACGCGCTGCTGCGCGCCGCGGCGGCCGCCACCTTCCGCCCGCTGCTGACCGCGGCCGCGGTGGCCGCGGCGGCACTGCTCCCGCCCCGCCGCCGGGTCCGTCCGCTGCACCCACTGCCGCCGGCCCGTCCGCTCCCTCTCCTCGTGCACTGCGTCCGGCGCCGCGGCCCGCCCCGCCCGGCCGCCGTCTGACCTTCCGTACGCACCACCACACCACCTTCGAGGGGACCCCCACATGAGCAACCGCAACAGCCAGGGCAACAAGCAGGCGGCCCGCGAGCGCATCCGCGCCGAGCGCGAGCGGCAGAAGAAGAAGGAGCGGCTGCGCCGGCAGCTCGTCGTGGCCGGCGCCGTGGTCGGCGTGCTCGCCGTGGCCGGCGGGATCGGCTTCGCCGTCGTCAAGGCCAACGAGCCGACCGGCTGGGAGGCCGCCAAGGAGGCCCGGCAGGTCGCCCCGGCGCACACCCAGGGCAAGGACCACACCGAGATCCTGATCGGCGACCCGAAGGCCAAGGAGACCATGGAGGTCTTCGAGGACGTCCGCTGTCCGGCGTGCGCGGCCTTCGAGCAGAGCAGCGGCTCGGCGCTCCTGAAGGACCTCCACGACGGCCGCTACAAGGTCCGCTTCACGATGTACACGTTCATCGACGGGATGCAGGGCGGCGAGGGGTCCAAGAACGCGCTGAGTGCCCTGGGCGCGGCGCTCAACGTCAGCCCCGAGGCGTTCTTGAAGTACAAGTCCGCGCTGTACTCGGGGAAGTACCACCCGGACGAGCGCGAGGACCTCTACGCCAAGGACTCCGAGCTGCTCAAGGTCGCGGCCGACGTGCCGGAGCTGAAGAACAACAAGGCGTTCGAGACGGCGGTCAAGAAGGGCACCTACGACCGCTGGGCGATGGACATGACCGCGCTGTTCGGCCGCAAGGGCGTCAAGGGCACGCCGACGTTCATGCACGGCGACAAGAAGCTGGTGATGCCCCAGATCCCGCAGGATCCGCGGATGACGCAGGCGCAGTACAACCGGCTGGCGAAGGCCGCCTTCGAGAAGATGATCGACAAGGAGTTCGGCCCGGCGAAGGGCGCGGGCGCCGGGGCGGACGCCGGCAAGAACTCCGGCGGGGATTCCGGCAAGAGCGGTGGAAAGGGTATTCGCGAGGGCGAAAAGGACCCCACCGGCTCCCACTGAGCGGACGTCCGGCAACGGGAGGGCGAATTCCGGGTAATTCCCCTGCACCGCCCTCCCGTTGACCGTCTACCGGCCAGTAGGGTGAGCGGCCGTGACCGATCACGACCAGATCTCGCGCCGCACCGCCGTCACGGCCGTCGCCGCCACCGCCGCCCTCCTGCCGCTCGCCGGTGCCACCGCCGCCCACGCCCAACAGGGCCCGGGCCAGGGCTCGTTCTTCCAGCACGGGGTCGCTTCGGGGGACCCGCTGCCGGACGGCGTACTGCTGTGGACCCGGGTCACCCCGGACCCGTCGGCCACGCCGGGCTCCGGCCGCGGCCCGGCCACGGAGGTGGCCTGGGAGGTGTCCGCCGACAAGGGCTTCGGCACCACCGTCGCCCGGGGGAAGGTGACCACCTCGGCGGCCCACGACCACACCGTCAAGGCGGACGTCCGCGGCCTGCGGCCGGCCACCACCTACTACTACCGCTTCACCGCGGGCGGGCAGCACTCCCCCGTCGGCCGCACCCGCACCGCCCCCGCGCACGACGCCGCGCCGGGCAACGTCCGCTTCGGCGTGGTCTCCTGCGCCAACTGGGAATCCGGGTACTTCTCGCCCTACCGCCACCTGGCGGCCCGCACCGAGCTGGACGCGGTGCTGCACCTCGGCGACTACCTCTACGAGTACAAGTCCGGCGAGTACCCGGACTTCAAGTACGTCGTGCGTCCGCACTCCCCCGCCCACGAACTGCTCACCCTCGCCGACTACCGGATCCGGCACGGCGTCCACAAGACCGACCCGGACGCGCTGGCGATGCACGCCACCCACCCGGTCATCGCCATCTGGGACGACCACGAGTTCGCCGACAACGCCTGGAAGGGCGGTGCGGTCAACCACCAGCCGGACACCGAGGGTTCCTGGTCCGCCCGGATGGCCGCGGCGAAGCAGGCGTACTTCGAGTGGATGCCGGTGCGGCCGTCCGTCGCCGGGACCACCTACCGCCGGCTGCGCTTCGGCAACCTCGCCGATCTTCACCTGCTGGACCTGCGGTCGTTCCGCGACCAGCAGGCGGCACCGGGCAGCGGCGCGGTCGACGACCCGGGCCGGACGATCACCGGGCGGGCCCAGCTGGACTGGCTCAAGGCCGGTCTCGAACGCTCCGACACCGCCTGGCGGCTGGTCGGCACCTCGGTGATGATCTCCCAGGTCGCCTTCGGCTCCATACCGGCGCGTCTGCTCGGCCCGCTCGCCGAGATCCTCGGGATACCCAAGGAGGGCCTGGCGATCAACACCGACCAGTGGGACGGCTACACCGACGACCGGCGCGAACTGCTCAGCCACCTCAGCGACCGCGGGATCGACAACACCGTCTTCCTGACCGGCGACATCCACATGGCCTGGGCCAACGACGTCCCGCTGAAGGCGGCGACCTACCCCGCCACCCCGCCGGTGGCGACGGAGTTCGTGGTCACCTCCGTCACCTCCGACAACGTCGACGACTTCCTGCACGTCGCCCCGCACACCGTCTCGCTGGCCGGGGTCGCCGCCATCCGGGCCGCCAACCGGCACGTGAAGTGGCTGGACATGGACTCGCACGGCTACGGGGTCCTGGACGTCCAGGCCGAGCGCACGCAGATGGACTACTACGGCATCTCCGACAAGACCGACCCGAACGCGACCAGCAGCCTGCTGCGCTCCTACCGCACCCGGAGCGGCACCCAGCAGATCGAGCGGGCGGACCGGCCGGCGGGCTAGGACCGGGGCGGCGGGCCAAGGGGTGACTCCCCTGGCCCGAAGTCCTCAGATTTCCGCCAGGAACCCCAGCGCCACCTTCCAGGCGCTCTCCGCCGCCTCCGCGTCGTAGTCCGGCAGGTCGGGGTCGGTGAAGAGGTGGCCGGCGCCGGCGTAGCGGAAGACCTCCACGTCCGCGCCGGCCCGGCGCATCTGCAGGTACCAGGCGGTCAGCCAGTCGTGCGGCTCGAACGGATCGGGGTCGGCGACGTGCAGCTGCACCGGCAGCTCGTCGACGACCGCGCCCTCGGCGATGTCCGAGGTGCCGTGCATCAGCAGCAGCCCGCGGGCCTTCTCGTCGCCCAGCGCGAGGTTCTGGGCGACCGCGCCGCCGAAGGAGAAGCCGGCGTAGACCAGCCCGCGCTCGGAGTACGGGGCGACGGCCGTGATGGCGCGCTTGAGCAGCTCCTCCTTGCCGATCTCGTCCTTGATCAGGATGCCGTCCGGCACGGAGTCGGCGGTCCGCCCGTCGAACAGGTCGGGGACGATCACCTCGTGTCCCGCGGCGCGCAGCCGGGCCGCGGCCGAGTGGACCGCGGGGCGCAGCCCGCACACCGAGTGGAACAGCACAATCGTCAAAACCCCGCTGGTCGCGGGCTCGCTGGAGGCCGGCACTGCATCACTTCCCTTGATCGGATCGCTCTCCTTCCATCCTGCCAGTTACGGTCGGCAGGACCGGGTACCCGCACAGACAGCGCATCCCAGCCGAGGAGGAATCCGTGTCCGTGGAGGACGTGCTGCGCCCCATCGCCGTCCTGGGCGGCTCCGTCGTCATCACGCTCGTCCTGGTCTGGCTCGCCGACCGGGCGCTGCGCCGGGTGGACGCCGCGCACCCCGAGACCCCCCTGTGGGGGCTGCTGCGGCGCTGCCGGATACCGCTGCAGGTGGCGCTGTGCGCGGCCATGCTGCGCGGCGCGTACGACGAGACCGGGCTGAAGGCCGTCGAGAATCACGAGGCGGGGATCGGCCAGACGCTCAGCCTGGTGCTGATCGCGGCCACCGCCTGGCTGGCCATCCGTGCCGCGGCGGCGATAGTGGAGTCGTCGTACTCCCGCTACGCGGCGAGCGCCCGGGACGTGGCGCGGGTGCGGCGGGTGCGCACCCAGGTGACGCTGATCCAGCGGGTGGTGACGGCGGTGGTGACCGTCGTCGCGGCCGCCTCGATGCTGCTGACGTTCCCGGAGATGCGGACGGTCGGCACGTCCATGCTGGCCTCGGCCGGGCTGCTGGGCATCGTCGCCGGTATCGCCGCCCAGTCCACCCTCGGCAACCTCTTCGCGGGGCTGCAGATCGCCTTCGGCGACATGGTGCGGATCGGCGACACGGTCGTGGTGGACGGCGAATGGGGCACCGTCGAGGAGATCACCCTGACCTTCCTGACCGTGCGGACCTGGGACGAGCGGCGGATCACCATGCCGGTGTCGTACTTCACCGGCAAGCCGTTCGAGAACTGGTCGCGCGGCGGCGCCCAGATGACCGGCACGGTCTTCTTCCACCTCGACCACAGCGCGCCGGTGGAGAAGATGCGGCAGCACCTGCTGGAGGTCCTCCAGGAGTGCGCGGACTGGGACGGCCGGGCCTGGAGCCTGGTGGTCACCGACACCACGCCGACCACGATCCTGGTGCGGGCGCTGGTCACCGCCCGGGACGCGGACGCGATCTGGTCCGTGCGCTGCGAGGTCCGCGAGCGGATGCTCGAATGGCTGCGGACCGAGCACGCCTACGCGCTGCCGCGGATCAGCACGGCACCGGCGGAGCTGGACGGGCCGCAGGACGCGGGCCGCACGCGCGACTGACCCCGGAGCCCCCGTGGGCCCGCGGACGTCTCAGGGGGCGCCGCGCAGACTGCGCATGTCCAGATGGCGCAGCACCCGGTCGACGATCTCCGGGTCGGCGCCCGGCTCGCTGCGCGCGGCCAGCACCTCGTGGCGGGCCGCCGAGAGCATCTCGCCCTGGATGCGCTGCACCTTCTTCAGCCGGCTGATCCGCTTCTCGAAGAGCTCGCGCCGCTCGTCGTCGACGATGTCCGGCGCGATCCGGGCGCCGATGTCGAAGGCCCGGCGGGAGAGCTGGTCGCTGACCTCGTCGGGCAGCTCCTCGACCTCCATGATCTCCTTCAGCCGCCGCTTGGACGCCTTGATCACCCGGACCGCCAGCTCCCGCTCCAGGGCGTCCACGGCGTCGGTGTCGGCCCGCACCCGCAGCCTGCGCACGAGCCAGGGCAGCGTCAGGCCCTGGACGAGGAGGGTGGCGAGGACCACCGCGAACGCGATGAAGAGGATGTCGTTCCGGGCCGGGAACGGCCCGCCGTCCACGCCGAACGGGATGGCCAGCGCCAGCGCCACCGAGGCCACGCCGCGCATCCCCGACCACCACATGATGAGCGTCTCGCGCCAGCTCATCGGGATGTCCTCGTCGTAGTCGCGGCGCTTGTGCATCCGCTTGGCCAGCCAGGCGGCGGGCAGCAGCCACAGCAGGCGGACGCCGACGACGACCGCCACGACCACGGCGCCGGCGCCGATCAGCTGGCCCCAGCGGTGCGCGGCGGCCCCGAAGATGTTGTGCAGCTCCAGGCCGATCAGCCCGAAGGCCACACCGGTGACGAGGGTGTCGACGACCTCCCAGAAGGTGTATCCGGCGAGCCGGCCCATCACGTCGTCGGGGTCGACCGCGTACTCGGCGAGGAAGAGCGCGCAGGTCAGCACCGCCAGCACCCCGGAGCCGCGGAACTCCTCGGCGAGCACGTACGCCACGAACGGCACCAGCAGCGTCAGCCCGATCTGCAGCGTGGGGTCGCCGAGCAGGCCCATCAGCTTGTTGGTCACCCAGCCGATCGCCAGACCGACCGCTATGGCCACGACGGCGGACAGGACGAGGGAGCCGAGCGCGCCGGGCACCGAGAAGGTGCCGCTGACCGCCGCGGCGAGCGCGACGTGGTAGAGCACGATCGCGGTGACGTCGTTGAAGAGCCCCTCGCCCTCCAGGATGGAGACCATCCGGCGGGGCAGCCCGAGTTTGCCGGCGACCGCGGTCGCGGCCACCGGGTCGGGCGGGGCGACCAGCGCGCCGAGCACCACCGCGGCGGCCACCGGCATCCCGGGCACCACCGCCTGGGCGACCGCGGCCACCGCGGCCGTGGTGGCGAAGACCAACGCGACGGCGAGCAGGAAGATCGGCCGGAGGTTGGCGGTGAACTGCCGCCAGGACGTGCGCTGCACGGCCGCGTAGAGCAGCGGCGGCAGCACCACGGGCAGGATGAACTCGGGCGGTACCTCGACGTTGGGGACGAACGGCAGCAGCGCCAGGACGGCCCCGGCGAGGGTCATCAGCACCGGTGACGGCAGCCCCAGCCGGTCGCCGACCGGAACCATCACCACGGCTCCGAGCAGAAGGACGAACAGCAGAGCCAGCTGGTCCACGGTGGCTACGCTCCGAAGCGGTCGGATTCGATCACTTTCCGCCCAAGGGTGCCATGCCCGCCGTGGTTGACCGCCGTGCCGGCCCGCGCGGCGCCGCGTTCCGCCGGCCGCGCGCCGGCCCGCGGCTCCGTCAGCTGCTCTCGTCCCGCACGGTGTCCAGGGCGTGCTGGAGATCGTCCGGGTAGGCGGAGGCGAACTCGACCCAGCTGCCGTCGGAGGGGTGCTCGAAGCCGAGGCGGACCGCGTGCAGCCACTGCCGGCCGACGCCCAGCCGCTTGGCGAGGGTGGGGTCCGCGCCGTAGGTGAGGTCGCCGACGCAGGGGTGGCGGTGGGCGGCCATGTGCACCCGGATCTGGTGGGTGCGGCCGGTCTCCAGCTTGATGTCGAGCAGGCTGGCCGCGCGGAACGCCTCGATCAGGTCGTAGTGCGTGACCGACGGCTTGCCCTCGGCGGTGACCGCCCACTTGTAGTCGTGCTGCGGATGCCGGCCGATGGGGGCGTCGATGGTGCCGCTCATCGGGTCCGGGTGGCCCTGGACCAGGGCGTGGTAGCGCTTGTCGGGGACGCGCTCCTTGAACTGCCGCTTGAGGGAGGTGTACGCCCGCTCGGACTTGGCCACCACCATCAGGCCGGAGGTGCCGACGTCGAGGCGGTGCACGATGCCCTGGCGCTCGGCGGCGCCGGAGGTGGAGATGCGGTAGCCGGCCGCGGCCAGTCCGCCGATGACGGTGGTGCCGGTCCAGCCGGGGCTGGGGTGCGCGGCCACGCCGACCGGCTTGACGATCACGACGATGTCGTCGTCGTCGTGCACGATCTCCATGCCCTCGACGGGCTCGGCGACGATCTCCACGGGCGCCGCGGCCTGCGGCATCTCGACTTCCAGCCAGGCACCGCCACGCACCCGCTCGGACTTCATCACCTCGGACCCGTCGACCCGGACCTTTCCGGCGGCGGCCAGCTCGGCCGCCTTCGTACGGGAGAAGCCGAACATCCGGGCCAGCGCGGCGTCGACGCGCTCGCCCTCCAGGCCGTCCGGTACGGGCAGGGTGCGGATCTCGGGAATGGTGCTCACCCCACGAGTATGGCAGTTGCCCCATGGTGTCCTGCCCGGCGGCCGGGGGCCCGGGCACCGACCCCTGGTGAGGTCAGTCCTTGTGGAGCGTTCCGTCGGGGTCCAGCCCCCGGAACGAGAGGATCACGATCAGGATGCCGCCGCAGACGATGGCGGAGTCGGCGAGGTTGAAGACGGCGAAGTGCGCGGGGGCGATGAAGTCGACCACGGCGCCCTCGAAGACGCCCGGCGAACGGAAGATCCGGTCGGTGAGGTTGCCGAAGGCGCCGCCGAGCAGCAGCCCGAGGGCGATGGCCCAGGGCAGGCTGTAGAGCTTGCGGGCGACCCGGGCGATGACCAGGATCACGGCCGCCGCGATGATCGTCAGGAAGATGGTCAGCGCCTCGCCGATGCTGAAGGCGGCGCCGCGGTTGCGGATCACGCTGAACTGCAGCAGCGTGCCGATCACCTGGATCGGCTCGTGGTTCTCCAGCTTGGCCACGACCAGCAGCTTGCTTCCCAGGTCGAGCAGGTAGACCACGCACGCGACCAGCAGCAGCGCGGCGATCCGCCGCTTGCCGCGGCCGGCGCCCCGCTCCGCCTCCGCCGGTGCTTCCGCTGCGGCCCCCGCCGTGGGATCCGCTCCGGTACCCGGCTCGGGTTCCGGCGTGCCGGTGATGCGTTCCGCCTCTGCCACGTGTGAGTCCCTCAGCCCGTCGTGTCCGCGGCCAGGCCGTGCCTGGCTGAACCACGAGAGTACGGCACACACGTACGGGCGCGGGCGGTCCGGGGGCCGCCCGCGACGACCGGTCCGAGAGCGCCGGCTCAGCGGCGCTCCTGCTTCTGCTTGCACTCCACGCACAGCGTCGCCCGGGGGAATGCCTGCATCCGCGCCTTGCCGATGGGGTTGCCGCAGTTCTCGCACAGCCCGTAGGTGCCCGCGTCCAGCCGGCCGAGGGCCCGCTCGGTCTGGTGGAGCATCTCGCGGGCGTTGGAGGCGAGCGCGAGCTCGTGTTCGCGGGTGATGTTCTTGCTGCCGGTGTCTGCCTCGTCGTCACCGGCGCCGTCGCCGGAGTCGCGCATCAGCCCGGCGATGGCGTCCTCGGCGGAGGTGATCTCCAGCCGCAGCCGCCCGACCTCCTCCATCAGTTCCGACCGGGCCTCGGCGACCTCGGCGGCCGTCCAGGGGTCCTCGCCGGGCCGGACCGCGAGCTCGCCCGGCGCCGCGGCCGTCCGGGCCACCGGCACCGCGGAGTCGTTGCCGTGCTCCCCGGCCGTCGCGGCCGCCGTCTTCTTCGCCACCACCGTCTTGGCTCCCGTCTTCTTCGCGGGAACCGCGGCCTTCGTGGCCGGAGCCCGCTTCGCGGTCTTCGCGGCCGCCGTCGTCCTGGCCGTGGTCTTCGTGGCCGTCGTCTTCCGGGCGGCCGCCTTCTTCGGAGCGGCCTTCTTCGGAGTGCTGTTCTTCGGTGCGGGCTGCTTCGCGACGGCCTCGCCGGCAGGCGTCGTGCTCTTCTCCGCGGCGGTCTTCTTCGCCACCATGGCCGCGACCCCTTCACATATGTGACTTTTATTCGCGAATCGTGACGGGAACGATAAATCGCCACAGAGCATGCGGCAACGGGACGCACCGCCCCATCGGGTCCTGCCACCCGGCCCGGAAGTCCGGTCTGCCTCGGTTGTGCCCCGCTGCCCGCCCCGTAATCCGCTTGGCCGCCCGGCACCCGGCCGCTGGCCATTCGGGTCACGCCCCGGTCGCACGCCCCCATCACGCGCCGCCGCCGGCACTCCGTACGGAACCCCGCGCACGCCCCCGTGCGCCCCCGCCGGAATTCCGGTCGGCCGCTGTCGGTGGCGCCCCGTACACTGGGCCCAGCGAGAGGCAGTGATGGGACGAGTAGCGCCGTACGCAGCCAGCAGCGACCCGGGGACGGTGGAAGCCCGGGGGCGTGCGCGGCGTGAAGATCACCCCGGAGCCGCCGGAAGAAAGCGCTGGACAGTGGGCTTGGCCCACGGGCCTCGGGCCACCCAGGGCGAGTAGAACCGGCAGCGCGACCCCAATGAGGGGGCGGTGCGGCACGCACCGCCAAGGAGGGTGGTACCGCGGGAGCCAGCGCTCTCGTCCCTCCGGACGGAGAAGCAGCAGATGTCCGCCGGAGGAAGCCCCCGATGAGTGAGCAGCCCTTGTACCGCCAGGTACCCGCCCAGGTAGACCTGCCCGCCCTCGAGCATGCCGTGCTCGATTTCTGGCAGGAGCAGAAGGTCTTCGCCCGCACCCTCCAGCAGTCCGAGGGCCGGCCCGAGTGGGTCTTCTACGAGGGCCCCCCGACAGCCAACGGCATGCCCGGCGCGCACCACATCGAGGCCCGCGTCTTCAAGGACGTCTTCCCCCGGTTCCGCACGATGCAGGGCTACCACGTCGACCGCAAGGCCGGCTGGGACTGCCACGGCCTCCCGGTCGAGCTGGCCGTGGAGAAGGAGCTGGGCTTCAACGGCAAGAAGGACATCGAGGCGTACGGCATCGCCGAGTTCAACGCCAAGTGCCGCGAATCGGTGACCCGGCACACCGACGCCTTCGCCGAGCTCACCACGCGGATGGGCTACTGGACCGACCTCGACAACCCGTACCGCACCATGGACCCCGACTACATCGAGTCGGTGTGGTGGTCGCTGAAGCAGATCTTCACCAAGGGCCTGCTGGTCCAGGACCACCGCGTCGCCCCGTGGTGCCCGCGCTGCGGCACCGGCCTGTCGGACCACGAGCTGGCGCAGGGCTACGAAACCGTCGTCGACCCCTCGGTCTACGTCCGCCTCCCGCTGACCTCCGGCCCGCTGGCCGGCGAGGCGTCCCTCCTGGTCTGGACGACGACCCCCTGGACCCTGGTCTCCAACACGGCCGCCGCCGCACACCCGGACGTCACCTACATCGTCGCCACCGACGGCACGGAGAAGCTGGTCGTCGCCGAGCAGCTGCTGGAGAAGGCGCTGGGCGAGGGCTGGGAGGCCACCGGCCGGTCCTTCACCGGCCGCGAGATGGAGCGCTGGTCCTACGAGCGCCCGTTCTCCCTGGTCGAGCTGGAGGGCGCCAACTTCGTCGTCAACGCCGAGTACGTCACCACCGACGACGGCACGGGTCTGGTCCACCAGGCCCCGGCCTTCGGTGAGGACGACCTCAGGACCTGCAAGGCGTACGGCCTCCCGGTCGTCAACCCGGTCCGCCCCGACGGCACCTTCGAGGGCGAACTCCCGCTGATCGGCGGCCAGTTCTTCAAGAAGGCCGACGGCACGCTGGTGGCCGACCTGGACGCCCGTGGCCTGCTCTTCAAGCACATCGCCTACGAGCACAGCTACCCGCACTGCTGGCGCTGCCACACCGCGCTGCTCTACTACGCCCAGCCGTCGTGGTACATCCGCACCACCGCGATCAAGGACGCCCTGCTCCGGGAGAACGAGAACACCAGCTGGTTCCCCGAGTCGGTCAAGCACGGCCGGTTCGGCGACTGGCTGAGCAACAACATCGACTGGGCGCTGTCCCGCAACCGCTACTGGGGCACCCCGCTGCCCATCTGGCGCTGCGAGGACGACCACCTCACCTGCGTCGGCTCGCTCGCCGAGCTGACCGAGCTGACCGGCACCGACCAGTCGGGCCTGGACCCGCACCGCCCGTTCATCGACGCGATCACCTTCGGCTGCCCCGAGGAGGGCTGCGCCCACACCGCGGTCCGCGTCCCGGAGGTCATCGACGCCTGGTACGACTCCGGCTCGATGCCGTTCGCGCAGTGGGGCTACCCGTACCGCAACAAGGAGCTCTTCGAGAAGCGCTACCCGGCGCAGTTCATCTCGGAGGCCATCGACCAGACCCGCGGCTGGTTCTACACACTGATGGCCGTCGGCACCCTGGTCTTCGACAAGTCGTCGTACGAGAACGTGGTCTGCCTCGGCCACATCCTCGCCGAGGACGGCCGGAAGATGTCCAAGCACCTGGGCAACATCCTCCAGCCGATCCCGCTCATGGACCAGCACGGCGCGGACGCGGTCCGCTGGTTCATGGCGGCCGGCGGTTCGCCGTGGGCCGCCCGCCGGGTGGGCCACAACACCATCCAGGAAGTCGTCCGCAAGACCCTGCTGACGTACTGGAACACCGTCGCCTTCCAGGCGCTGTACGCCCGGACGTCCCAGTGGGCGCCGTCCGCGTCCGACCCGGCCCCGGCCGAGCGGCCGCTGCTGGACCGCTGGCTGCTCGGTGAACTCCACACCCTCGTCGAGCAGGTCACCGAGTCCCTGGAGTCCTTCGACACCCAGCGCGCCGGCAAGCTGCTGTCCACCTTCGTCGACGACCTGTCCAACTGGTACGTCCGCCGCTCGCGCCGCCGCTTCTGGCAGGGCGACGCGGCCGCGCTGCGCACCCTCCACGAGGTCATCGAGACGGTCACCCGCCTGATGGCGCCGCTCACCCCGTTCATCACCGAGCGGGTCTGGCAGGACCTCGTCGCCCCGGTCACCCCGGACGCCCCGGACTCCGTCCACCTCTCCAGCTGGCCGGTCGCCGAGCAGTCGCTGATCGACCCGGCGCTCTCCGCCCAGATGGCGCTGGTCCGCCGGCTGGTCGAGCTGGGCCGGGCGACCCGCGCCGAGTCCGGTGTGAAGACCCGCCAGCCGCTGTCCCGCGCGCTGGTCGCGGCCCACGGCTTCGCCGGGCTGCCGGAGGACCTGCGCGCCCAGATCGCCGAGGAGCTCAACGTGAGCTCGCTGGCGTCCCTCTCGGAAGTGGGCGGCTCGCTCGTCGACACCACCGCGAAGGCCAACTTCCGCGCGCTGGGCAAGCGGTTCGGCAAGGGCGTCCAGGCGGTGGCCAAGGCCATCGCCGGGGCCGACGCCGCGGCGCTCTCGCTCGCGCTCCGGGAGGGCACGGCGAGCGTCGAGGTCGACGGCGAGACCGTCTCCCTCGCCCCGGACGAGGTCATCATCACCGAAACCCCCCGCGAGGGCTGGTCGGTGGCCTCCGACGCGGGCGCCACGGTCGCCCTGGACCTGGAGATCACCCCCGAGCTGCGCCGGGCCGGTCTGGCCCGGGACGCGATCCGGCTGATCCAGGAGGCGCGGAAGAACAGCGGTCTGGACGTCGCGGACCGGATCGCGCTGCGCTGGGCGTCGTCCGACGAGGAGGTCCGTACGGCCCTGGCCGAGCACGCCGGCCTGATCGCCGAGGAGGTCCTCGCCACGGACTTCGCCCCCGGCGAGCCGGACGACGGTTACGGCCCGGCCTTCACCGACGAGGCACTGGCACTGACGTTCCACCTCCGTAAGGCGTAATCCGCGAGGCCCGACCTCGCCTCGAATGCCCCGGTGTGCGCCACACCGGGGCATTCGTCATTTCCGTACGGATGTGGGTAGTTGGGACCGGTTTGTCGATACGGAGACCGGTCGCCACCGACCGGCCGGGGGCGTGCCCCGACAGGTCCGGCCCACCGCACAAAAGGGCCGGGCCCCGAGGGAAGTCCCTCGGGGCCCGGCCCTGATTGCCGACGTTACGCCTCAGGCGGGCGTCAGTTGTCGTCCTCGTCGATGAGGAAGCCCCTCATCGGCGACGGGGTCTGCTGCATCGGCGACGGGCCCTGCGGCCGCACCGGAGCCATCGGCTGGGTCATCGCCGGCGACATCTGCTGCTGACCGCCGTAGGACGGACCGCCGCTGGAGCCGTTGCCCATCGAGTGGTTGCCGCCCATGGACTGGCCGCCACCCATGGTGTGGTTGCCGCCCATCGTGCCGGCACCGGCCGACGCCATCGACGGGGACGGCGGCAGCGAGGCGGCCGCCGGGGTCCGCGGCGGGGCGAGCGAGTCGTCCGCCTGGTTCTCCAGCTGACGCAGCTGGCTCTCCAGGTAGGACTTCAGTCGCGTGCGGTACTCGCGCTCGAAGCCGCGCAGGTCCTCGACCTTGCGCTCCAGCGTCGCGCGGGCCGACTCCAGCGAGCCCATCGCCACGCGGTGCTTCTCCTGCGCGTCCCGCTCCAGCGCGTCGGCCTTGGCGCGGGCGTCCCGCTCCAGGCCCTCGGCGCGGCTGCGCGCCTCGCCGACGATCTTGTTGGCCTCGGAACGGGCCTCCGCGATCGCCTGGTCGGCGGTCTGCTGCGCCAGCGACAGCACGCGCGCGGCGCTGTCACCACCGGGACCGCCCTGCGGGCCGCCCTGCTGGAGCTGCTGCGGACCACCGGGGCCGCCCATCGGGCCACCCATCGGACCGCCGGGGCCCATCGGGCCGGGACCGTGCGGGCCCTGCGGGCCGTGGCCACCGGGACCAGGAGGCAGCTGCGGTGCACCACCGGGCAGTTGGGGCGGGCCACCCATCCCCTGCTGCTGCGGCGGGACCGGCTGCGGACCGGATATGGCGGCGGGCACAGGAGCCCCCGGACGCTGCTGCTGCTCCTGCTGCTGGTCCGGTCCCTTGCGCAGCCCCTGCTGCTGCTGGTTCTGCGCGGCGGCGCGCGTAGCGGCGGCCAGCTTGGCGCGCAGGTCCTCGTTCTCCCGCAGGAGCCGGGTCAGTTCGGCTTCGACCTCATCGAGGAAGGCATCGACCTCGTCCTCGTCATAGCCTTCTCGGAGGCGGACGGTCGTGAACTGCTTGTTCCGCACGTCCTCGGGGGTCAACGGCATCTCTACTTCACCTCAACGTAGTCGTCGGCAATCGGCAAGACCGTATCGTTCACACCAACAACACCGACCTCACGACGGTGATCAGGATGTAGACGATGATCATCAATACGAAGAAGGACAGGTCGAGCGCCACGCCCCCGAGACGCAGCGGCGGGATTACCCGCCGCAGAAGCTTGAGTGGCGGATCAGTGACAGTGTAGGCGGCCTCCAGAATGACCACCATCGCCTTGCCGGGTTGCCATGAACGGGCGAACTGGAAGACATAGTCCATCACCAGCCGGAAGATCAACACGATCAGGAAGCAGTACAGCGCGATATAGATCACCTGACCAGCGACACTCATCTCGCGCGTCCCTCTCCCCTTGCTTCTGTGTCGGCCCTACGGCCTCGGTGTGCCCGGTGTTGCGTCTCAGCTCTGGTTGAAGAACCCGCCCTCTGCGATGCGGGCCTTGTCCTCCGCCGTGACATCGACGTTAGCAGGCGACAACAGGAACACCTTCTGCGTCACCCGCTCGATGCTGCCGTGAAGACCAAACACCAAACCGGCCGCAAAGTCGACAAGTCGCTTCGCATCGGTGTCATCCATCTCCGTCAGATTCATGATCACCGGAGTGCCCTCGCGGAAGTGTTCCCCGATGGTACGGGCTTCGTTGTAGGTCCGGGGGTGCAGCGTGGTGATGCGGTAGGGCTCCCGCTCGGACACAACCTTGGGCATGATCACCGGTGCGTTCTTCTCCAGATTCGGACGGTCGGGTGTGATGGATGACACGGGGGCGATTCGCGCGGGTCGTCCGTTTTCCGGGGCGAGCGGGGCGGGTTCGCGTTGCGCCGGGGGCGTCACGGCACGGACGGGTTCGTCCCGTTCCGGGCGTGTTTCGGCCTGCACTTGGTGCTGTTGCCGCCGTCCCCGGTCGGGTTCCGGGTCGAGCTCGGGCTCGAACTCGTCGTCGGGGTCGAACCCCCGGCCGTCGTACCCATCGTCCTCCACGAGGCCGAGGTAGACCGCCATCTTGCGCATCGCGCCGGCCATTCTCTGCGTCCTCCGCTCTGTGGTGGATCGGCTCCGTCACCAGGGCCTTGGATCCACGCGGCCTCCCCGCTTTCTGCGGAAATGACCATATTTTGTGCTGTGGTCCGACTTGCTTGGCGACGTTACCCGAGCCGTGGTCGGACTCCGAGTACCGCGGTACCGACGCGCACATGTGTCGCTCCGGCCGCCACGGCGTCCTCAAGGTCCGCGCTCATGCCTGCTGACACCATGTTGGCAGCAGGATGGGTGGCGCGCAGGTCGGTTGAGATTTCCATGAGCCGTTCGAACGCGGCCAGTTGGCGGCCGGCATACGGCCCGGCCAGCGGCGCGACCGTCATCACGCCGTCCAGCCGCAGCCCTTCGGCTCCGGCGATCGCCTCCGCCAGCGCCGGGACGCCGTCCGGTGCCACACCGCCCCGGTCACCGGTGCTCCCCCGAGCCGCACCCGACTCGACGTCAAGCGCCACCTGGATCAGGCATCCCAGCTCCCGGCCCGCGCGGACCGCTTCCTTGGAGAGCGCGGTGACCAGTCGCGCCCGGTCGACCGACTGCACAATTCCGGCATAACTCGCCACGGACCGCACCTTGTTGGTCTGCAACTGACCGACGAAGTGCCAAGTAAGCGGCAAATCAGTGCATTCGGCGGCCTTGGGCGCCGCCTCCTGGTCACGATTCTCGGCGACCTGCCGCACCCCCAGTTCCGCCAGCAGCCGGACGTCGCTCGCGGGGTAGGTCTTGGTGACGACGATCAGCGTCACCTCGTCCCGCGGCCGTCCGGCCTTGGCGCAGGCGGCGGAGATACGATCCTCCACCCGCGCCAGGTTGGTCGCCAGTTCCGTTCTACGGTCGTCCGTCACAGCTCGCCGTCCAGCCACACGTAACTCGCGAGCCGCCCGGTCGTGCGGTCGCGCCGATAGGAGAAGTGATCCGCGGATTCCCGCGTGCAGACGTGCGAGATGTGGGCATCGTCACGCACCGGCACGCCCGCCGCGGCGAGTTGGGCACGTACGCCGGCGGTGACGTCCACCGCCGGGGTGCCCCAGCTGGTCGTCGCGTGTGCTTCGGGCACCACCGCCGCGACATCGGACCGCATCCGGTCGGGCACCTCGTAACAGCGTCCGCAGATCGCCGGGCCGGTGTGGGCGAGGATCCGGGCCGGCTCCGCGCCCAGCTCGGCCATCGCCTCGACGACCGCAGGTACGACACCGGCGACCAGACCCGGCCGGCCGGCGTGTGCCGCCCCGGCGACGCCCGCGACCGGGTCGGCGAGGAGTACCGGGGTGCAGTCGGCGGTCAGGACGGCGAGCGCGAGACCCCGGCGGGCCGTCACCACCGCGTCCACGCACGGGACGTCGGCGTCGCGCCAGGGTCCGTCGACCACCGCCACGTCCCGGCCGTGGACCTGGTTCATCCAGACCACCGCGGTCGGGTCGAGACCGAGCGCGCCGGCCGCGCGGGCGCGGTTGGTGCGGACGGCCTGCGGGTCGTCGCCGACCGCGCCCCCCAGGTTGAGCTGCTCATACGGAGCGGCGCTCACCCCGCCCCACCTGTCGGTGAAGGCGAAGTGCGCGCCGCTTTCGTGGTGCTGTTTCCCTATCACTTCGGTGCTTTACGTCACTTCAGGAAGTCGGGAACGTCGAGTTCCTCGGCCGCGCTGTCGGAGTACGACGGACGGGCCGGGGGAACCTGCGGTCCGCTCGACGGGGTGGGTGCCGCCTCGCCCAGCGAGGACGACGGCTCGGCGGCCGATTCACCACGGTCCGCCAAGGACCCGGCGTCCCGTACGGGGACGGAGCCCAGGCCGCCGAACGACGAGGCCGGGGTACGGGGCTCGGGCGGGGCGGCCGGACGGCTGGCGGCCGGGGCCGGCTCCTCGCGCTTCGGGGACGACAGGGTGGACTGCTGGTCACGGCGGGCCGGCGGCTGGCCGCCGTCGAAGCCCGCGGCGATGACGGTGACCCGGACCTCGTCGCCCAGCGCGTCGTCGATGACCGCGCCGAAGATGATGTTGGCCTCCGGGTGGGCGGCCTCGCTGACCAGCTGGGCGGCCTCGTTGATCTCGAAGAGACCGAGGTCGGAGCCGCCGGAGATGGACAGCAGCACGCCGCGGGCGCCGTCGATGGACGCCTCCAGGAGCGGCGAGGAGATCGCCATCTCCGCGGCGGCCACCGCGCGGTCGTCGCCGCGCGCCGAGCCGATGCCCATGAGGGCCGAGCCGGCCTCCGACATCACGGACTTGACGTCGGCGAAGTCGAGGTTGATCAGACCGGGCGTGGTGATCAGGTCGGTGATGCCCTGGACACCCGACAGCAGCACCTGGTCCGCGGACTTGAACGCGTCGAGCACGCTCACCTGGCGGTCCGAGATGGACAGCAGCCGGTCGTTGGGGATCACGATGAGGGTGTCGACCTCTTCGCGCAGCTGGGCGATGCCGTCCTCGGCCTGGTTGGCGCGACGGCGGCCCTCGAAGGTGAACGGCCGGGTGACCACACCGATCGTCAGGGCGCCCAGCGAGCGGGCGATGTTGGCGACGACGGGTGCGCCGCCGGTGCCGGTGCCGCCGCCCTCGCCCGCGGTCACGAAGACCATGTCGGCCCCCTTGAGGACCTCCTCGATCTCCTCGCGGTGGTCCTCGGCCGCCTTGCGCCCCACGTCCGGGTTGGCGCCGGCGCCGAGGCCGCGGGTCATTTCGCGGCCGACGTCGAGCTTGACGTCGGCGTCGCTCATCAGCAGCGCCTGCGCATCGGTATTGATCGCGATGAACTCGACGCCCTTGAGCCCGACCTCGATCATCCGGTTGATGGCGTTCACGCCACCGCCGCCGATGCCGACGACCTTGATGACTGCGAGGTAGTTCTGCGGTGCTGCCACGTCGAAGGCCTCTCGCCTCGAGTTACGTGTCGTCGCCGCACTTGCCTGTGGACGCCGACTGATGCCGATGGGACGGTCCGTATCGCCGACCCGAACCCTAACGTTGAAGTTTAGGGTTACCTGTGCCTGTGTTCCTTGGTTCCATAGTCCCTTTGGAACGAGACACTAAGTCGACAAGGCGCGCCCGTTCAACGAACACGCCGAACCTCCCGTTTTTCTTTTCACCCTATGTGATCACCCATAGTCGTAGCCATCCAGGGTGCTGGCCTGCGACTTGGTACGTCAACTCCCGGACACCGCAGGGGCGCTGGGGACCGAGACGTCGAAGTGCCGGGCGGTACCGGCCGCTTTCAGCAGCGCGACCAGCACCTTCGCCTTTTCGGCGCCCTGTTCGCGGCTACCCCAGGCGACCGTGCGCCCGCCGGCCAGTTCGACGCTGATGGCGTCATATGACCGTACTCGGACCTTGCGTACGTCTTTGCGTACGACTGGGGGCAGATCCTGAACGACCTCGACCGCGGCGCGCCGCAACCGGTCGGGACCGAACCGGCGCAGACTCGGGGAGTCGGAAACGGACATTTCCAGAAGGGGAACGCCCTTGGGGGCGGCGCTGACGGTGGCGAACCGGACGCCCTCGGCGTCCACTTCGGCAAACTTTCCGCCCGTTTGCATCAGCAGTTCCGGGGTTCTTTCCGTCACTTCGAGACTGATGGTGTGCGGCCAGGACCGTTCCACGTCAACGCTCTTGATGCGTGGCAGCCGGGCCCGCAACCGGCGTTCGAGGGCGTCGGTGTCCACCGAGATCAGCGGGGAGTTCACCGGGGCGTGCGCCGCCGCGACGACCTCACGCGGGGTCAGGACGTCGGTCCCGGTGGCCCGGACGCGCTCCAACCGCAGCCAGTCGGAGGCGTAGAGCGCCCAGACGCCGAACGCGCCGAGCAGCACCGCGAGGACCAGGATGATGATCAGACCGCGGCGGCCCGGCGCGCGACGGGGCAGGCGCACCCAGCGGAGTCTTCGCCCGCGCACCTCCGCGGAGGAGGGCGGGCCGGACGGTGACTTCTTCTCGCCGCGCCGGGCGGTCGTCGGTCCGGCCACGCTCCCTGCCTTCTCTCGTGCGCTACTTGCGGTGCTGCTCGATCGCCTCGTACACCATGCCGACCAGCAGCTCGTCGGCGTCCCGGCGGCCGAACTCGGAGGCCGCGCGGGACATCTCGTACAGCCGGTGCGGATCGGCCAGGACCGGGAGCACATTGCCCTGCACCCAGTCCGGGGTCAGCTGGGCGTCGTCGACCAGCAGGCCCCCGCCGGCGTTGACCAGCGGCTGGGCGTTCAGCCGCTGCTCGCCGTTGCCGATGGGCAGCGGGACGAACGCGGCCGGCAGCCCGACGGCGGACAACTCGGCGACGGTCATCGCGCCCGCACGGCAGAGCATCATGTCCGCCGCGGCGTACGCGAGATCCATCCGGTCCACGTACGGTACCGGGACATAGGGCGGCATCCCGGGCATGTTGTCCACATGCGGCAATTCGTTCTTCGGGCCGACCGCGTGGAGCACCTGGATGCCGGCGCGCTGGAGGGCCGGCACTGCGGCCTGGATGACCTCGTTCAGCCGGCGGGCACCCTGGGAGCCACCGGACACCAGCAGGGTCGGCAGGTTGGGGTCGAGGCCGAAGGCGGCCCGCGCCTCGGGGCGGACCGCGGCCCGGTCGAGGGTGGCGATGGTGCGGCGCAGCGGGATGCCGACGTAGCGGGCGCCGCGCAGCTTGCTGTCGGGGGTGCTGACGGCGACGAATTTCGCGTACCGCGAACCGATCTTGTTGGCCAGGCCGGGGCGGGCGTTGGCCTCGTGGACGATGATCGGCACCCCGAGGCGCTTGGCGGCCAGATAGCCGGGCAGCGCCACGTAGCCACCGAAGCCGACCACGCAGTCCGCCTTGGTGCGCTCCAGGATCTGCTCGGCGGCCTTGATCGTGCCGCGCAGCCGCCCGGGGACGGTGATCAGTTCGGGGGTGGGCTTGCGCGGCAGCGGTACGGCCGGGATGAGGCCCAGCTCATAGCCGCGCTCCGGGACGAGCCGGGTCTCCAGCCCCTTCTCCGTACCGAGTGCCGTGATCCCCACGGTGGGGTCCTGCCTCCGCAGTGCGTCCGCGAGGGCGAGCGCGGGCTCGATGTGGCCGGCGGTCCCCCCACCGGCGAGTACGACATGCACCGAAATTCACCGCTCTCCGGACGGCCGCTTCTTGACGCGCCGTCTCATCGTCTTCCATCTCACCCCAGCCGGTTTCCTGCCGAAAACCGGCTTCCGCGTAGCCAGCGCGGCCAGCGCCGCCCGGGCGGCGGGCTCGTCACGCGCGAAGGCGATCAGCAGCCCGACGGCGAACATCGTCGGCAGCAGGGCGGAGCCTCCGTAGGAGAACAGCGGGAGCGGGACACCGGCGATCGGCAGCAGGCCGAGCACCGCACCGATGTTGACCACGGCCTGGGCCGTGATCCAGGTGGTCACACCTCCCGCGGCGTACCGTACGAAGGGGTCCTCCGTGCGTCCGGCCACGCGGATACCCGCATAGCCTAGAGCCGCGAAGAGGGCGAGGACCGACAGCGTCCCCGCCAGACCCAGTTCCTCCCCGGTGATGGCGAAGATGAAGTCGGTGTGCGGTTCAGGGAGTTCGCCCCATTTTTCCATACTTGCACCGAGGCCGGAACCGAAGAATCCGCCGGAGGCCAGGGCGTAGATCCCGTGCACGGCCTGCCAGCACTGGTCACCGGGGCCCGGATCGGTCGCCCCGATGCAGGCGAGCCGGGACATCCGGTTGGCGCTGGTCTTGATCAAGAGCGCGCCGATCACCGTCGCGGTGCCCAGCACCCCGACGAACAGCCGGGTCGGCGCACCTGCCAGCCACAGCAGCCCGAACAGGATCGCCGTGAGAATGATCGCGGTGCCCATGTCGCCGCCGAGCATGATCAGACCGAGCAGCAGGAACGCCACCGGGATCAGCGGCACCAGCAGGTGCTTCCACTGCACCAGCAGCTTCTTGTCGTGCTTGCGGGCCAGCAGGTCGGCGCCCCATAGAACCAGCGCGAGTTTGGCGAACTCGCTCGGTTGCATCTGGAAAGGACCGCCGAGGTTGATCCAGTTCTGGTTGCCGTTGACCGCGACCCCTATGCCCGGAATCTGCACCAGGCACATCAGGAAGACCGAGCCCGCGAGCAGCGGATAGGCCAGCGTACGGTGCAGCCGGACCGGCATCCGGGTCGCGATCAGCAGCAGCACGCCACCGAGCACGGCCGCGAGCAGCTGTTTGCGAAAGAAATACGACGGGGCGAGGCCGGACTGCAGCGCCTTGATCTGGGACGCCGAGTAGACCATCACCAGGCCCAGGACGGTGATCAGCAGACTGCCGCCGAGGATCAGGTAGTACGCGGTCAGCGGACGGTCCCAGGCGCGCTTCAGCCGGTCCAGCAGCCGCTGCGGACCGCCGGCCGACGGACGGCCGCCGCCGCGCGCCGGACGCGCCGTCGCGGGCCGGCGGGACGGGCGCGCGGGGCCGGACACGCGCCCGCCGGCTCGCGCGGCGGATCCCGCGCGCGGTCTCGCGGACGATCCTCCGCCCGCTCTGCCTGCGTCCGCCGATCGGGCCGTCATCCTCGTCCCCTCCAAGTGCGCTCGCCGCCGGCTGCCGGCGGCCACGGGGAGAAACGGTCTACTGGTCCTTCGCGGTCAGCTCGCGGACCGCATCGGCGAAGGCGTCGCCCCGCTTGTTGTAATTGACGAACATGTCCATCGAGGCACAGGCCGGAGCCAGCAGGACGGTGTCGCCGGGCTCGGCCAGACGGGTCGCTTCCCGGACGGCCTCGGGCATCGCCCCAGTGTCGGTCCGGTCGAGGTCGACGACCGGGACCTCGGGGGCGTGTCGCGCCAGGGCTTCGCGAATCAGCGCCCGATCGGCACCGATCAGCACCACGCCGCGCAACCGGGCCGCCGCCGTCTTCACCAGCTCGTCGAAGGTTGCGCCCTTGGCGAGCCCGCCGGCGATCCACACGATGTGCTCGTACGCCGCCAGCGACGCCTCGGCGGCGTGCGTGTTGGTGGCCTTGGAGTCGTCGATGTAGCGGACGCCGTCGATCTCCGCGATGTGCTGGATGCGGTGGGCCTCCGGGTGGAAGGCGCGCAGGCCGTCGCGCACCGCGGCCGGGGCGACGCCGTAGGCCCGGGCCAGCGCGGCGGCGGCGAGGGCGTTGGCGACGTTGTGCGGGGCGGCGGGGCCTGCGCCGGGTGCGATGTCGGAGACCTCGGCGAGCTCCTGGGCCTGCTTCTGGCGGTTCTCGACGAAGGCGCGGTCGACCAGGATGCCGTCGACGACGCCGAGTTCGGAGGGGCCGGGGGTGCCGAGGGTGAAGCCGATGGCGCGGCAGCCCTCCTCGACGTCGGCCTCGCGCACCAGGTCCTCGGTCGCCTTGTCGGCCACGTTGTAGACGCAGGCGACGCGGTTGCCCTCGTAGATCCGGCCCTTGTCGGCGGCGTAGGCCGCCATGGAGCCGTGCCAGTCGAGGTGGTCGGGGGCGAGGTTGAGGACCGCGGCGGAGTGCGCGCGCAGCGACGGTGCCCAGTGCAGCTGGTAGCTGGAGAGCTCGACGGCGAGCACGTCGTAGGGGCGGGCGCCGTCCTTGCCCTGGTTCAGCACGACGTCGACGATCGGGGTGCCGATGTTGCCGACGGCCATGGTGTGCAGGCCCTCGGCCTCCAGGATGGCGGCGAGCATCCGGACGGTGGTGGTCTTGCCGTTGGTGCCGGTGACCGCGAGCCAGTCGGCCGCGTCCGGTCCGCGCAGCCGCCAGGCGATCTCCACGTCGCCGACGACGTCCACACCGGCCGCCGCGGCCGCCGCGAACAGCGGGCTGTCGGGCTTCCAGCCGGGCGAGGTGACGACCAGGTCGGTGCCCTCGGGCAGGGTCTCGCCGTCGCCGAGGCGGACCGCGATCCCGGCCGCCTCCAGTTCGCGCGCGGACTCCTGCTGCTTCTCGCCCGCGCCGCCGTCCACGACCGTGACGCGGGCGCCGAGGCCGGCCAGGGCGCGGGCGGCACTGATGCCGCTCACGCCGAGGCCGGCGACGGTGATGTTCATGCCGGCGAACCCCTCGGGGATCCGGTCCGGGTCGTGCGTGGTCACTTCGCTGCCTGCCAGCCGCCGTAGAAGATGCCGAGTCCCACGATGACGCACATGCCCTGGATGATCCAGAACCTGACCACCACAAGGACTTCGGACCACCCCTTGAGTTCGAAGTGGTGCTGTAGTGGCGCCATCCGGAAGACCCGCTTGCCGGTCATCTTGAAGGAGCCGACCTGGATGACCACGGACATGGTGATCAGGACGAAGAGGCCGCCGAGGAGGGCGAGCAGCAGCTCCGTGCGGGAGCAGATGGCCAGACCGGCGAGCGCGCCGCCCAGGGCCAGCGAGCCGGTGTCGCCCATGAAGATCTTCGCGGGCGAGGTGTTCCACCACAGGAAGCCGAAGCAGGCGCCCATCAGGGCGGAGGCCACGACCGCCAGGTCGAGTGGGTCGCGGACCTCGTAACAGCCCGGTCCCGCGGTGATCTGGTTGGCGCAGGACTCCTGGTGCTGCCAGATGCCGATGAAGGTGTACGCGCCGAAGACCATCACCGAGGCGCCGGTGGCCAGGCCGTCGAGGCCGTCGGTGAGGTTCACGCCGTTGGACATCGCCAGGATCATGAACAGCGCCCAGATGACGAAGAGCACCGGGCCGATCTGCCAGCCGAAGTCCTGGGTGAAGGACAGCCGGTCCGAGGCCGGGGTCTGTCCACGCAGGTCCGCGAACTGCAGCGAGAGCACGGCGAAGGCGATGCCGACGATGAGCTGGCCGGCCATCTTCGCCTTGGCCCGCAGGCCCAGCGAGCGCTGCTTGACGATCTTGATGTAGTCGTCGAGGAAGCCGACCAGGCCCATCCCCGCGAAGAGGAAGAGCACCAGCACGCCCGAGAACGTCGGGTCGCTGGAGGTGATCACCTTCGTGACGACGTAGGCGATGATCGTCGCCAGGATGAAGGAGATGCCGCCCATGGTGGGCGTCCCCTTCTTGCTGCCGTGGGTGCGCGGGCCGTCATCGCGGATGAACTGCCCGTACCCCTTCTTGGCCAGCAGTTTGATCAGCAGCGGGGTGCCGATCAGGGTCAGGAAGAGCCCGATCATTCCGGAGAAGAGGATCTGCTTCATCGAGTTCATCGGGTCGCGGCTCCACCCTCGGCGCCCGAAAGCCCTGCGTCATCCAGCAGTGCTGCGGCCACCCGCTCCAACCCCACCGACCTGGACGCCTTCACCAGCACGACGTCTCCCGGCCGCAGCTCGCTGCGCAACAGGTCGACCGCCGCCCGCGCGTCGGACACGTGCACCGACTCCTCACCCCACGAACCCTCGTTCTTGGCGCCCATGTCGAGCCAGGCCGCTTCCCTGCCGCCGACCGCCACGAGCTTGCTGACGTTGAGCCGGACGACCAGCCGCCCGACCGCGTCGTGTTCGGCGAGTGACTCCTCGCCGAGCTCGGCCATCTCACCGAGCACCGCCCACGTACGAGCACCCTTCGCCTTGGCGGCGGCGCCCATCGCGACCAGCGCACGCAGCGCCGCTCGCATGGACTCGGGGTTCGCGTTGTAGGCGTCGTTGACGACCGTCACGCCGTCCGCGCGCTCGGTGACCTCCATGCGCCAGCGGGAGAGCGTGCCGGCTTCGGAGAGCGCGGTGGCGATCTCGTCTACGGGCATGCCCAACTCATGGGCGACGGCGGCCGCGGCGAGCGCGTTCGACACGTGGTGCTCACCGTACAGCCGCATGGTCACATCGCTGCACCCGGAGGGTGTGTGAAGCGTGAAGGCGGGCTGTCCGAGCTCCGTGAGCCGGACATTCTCGGCGCGTACGGCGGCGTCCTCGGCCTCGCCGAACAGCACCGTGCGGGCCTTGGTGCGAGCCGCCATGGCGCGGACGTAGGGGTCGTCGGCGTTCAGCACCGCGATCCCGCCGTCCTCGGCGGCCGGCAGCGCCTCGACGAGTTCGCCCTTCGCCTCCGCGATCTGCGCACGGCCGCCGAACTCGCCGATGTGCGCGGAGCCGACGTTGAGCACCACGCCGATCCGGGGCGGGGTCAGCGCGGCGAGGTAGCGGATGTGGCCGACGCCGCGGGCGCCCATCTCCAGCACGAGGTGACGGGTCGTCGCATCGGCGCGCAGCGCGGTCAGCGGCAGCCCGATCTCGTTGTTGAGGTTGCCCTCGGGCCAGACGGTCGGGCCGTGCCGCTGCAGCAGCTGGGCGATCAGGTCCTTGGTGCTGGTCTTGCCGGCCGAGCCGGTCAGGCCCACGACGGTGGTGCCCAGCCGCTCGACGACGGCGCGGGCGAGTGCGCCGAGCGCGGCGGTGACGTCGTGCACGACGATCGCCGGGACGCCGAGCGGGCGGGCGGCCAGTACGGCCACCGCGCCGGCCTCGACGGCGCCGCGGGCGAAGTCATGGCCGTCGACGCGTTCCCCGGCGAAGGCCACGAACAGGCCGCCGGGGCGGACCGCCCGGGAGTCGGCAACGACCGGTCCGGTGACCTGACGGTCGGCGTCCGGTATGTCGTACTGCTGCCCGCCGACGATGCTCGCGATCTCTGCGAGGGACAGGGAGATCACAGGTCACCCCCGGCGAACGGCGGTCGGTGACGGCGAATCGGTTGTGCGCGCATGGCGGAGTGTCATCCCTGGTGTTTCGGGTGCGGTGACGTCAAGGAAGCCTCGATGGCCTCGCGCAGCACCTGACGGTCGTCGAAGGGGCGTACCACTCCGGCGATGTCCTGGCCCTGCTCATGGCCCTTGCCCGCGACGATCACGGTGTCGCCGGGCTCGGCGCGGGCGACGGCGGCGGCGATGGCGGCGGCCCGCTCTTCTTCCACCAGCACCGTGCCGCGTTCGTGGATCGGCACCTCCGCGGCGCCCGCCAGCATGGTGGCGAGGATCGCGAGCGGGTCCTCGCCGCGCGGGTTGTCGGAGGTCAGGATGGCCGTGTCGGCGAGGCGGGCGACCGCGGCGCCCATGGGGGCGCGCTTGTGCGGGTCGCGGTCGCCGCCGCAGCCGAGGACGGCGTGCAGCTTGCCGTCGGTGACCTTGCGCAGCGCGCGCAGGACCGACTCGACGGCGTCGGTCTTGTGGGCGTAGTCGACCACCGCCAGGTACGGCTGGCCGGCGTCGACGCGCTCCAGGCGGCCGGGGACGCCGGGCACCGCGGCGACGCCGTCGGCCGCGGTCTGCGGGTCGATGCCGGCGACGACCAGCGCGGTGATCGCGGCGAGCGCGTTGGCCACGTTGAACGGGCCGGCGATCGGGGAGGCGGCGCGCAGCGTCTGCCCGTCGGGGCCGTGCACGGTGAAGGTGGAGCCGAGCGCGCCGACCTCGACGTCGGAGGCGCGCCAGTCGGCGTCCGGGTGGCCCTCGGCGGAGAAGGTGGTGACCGGGACCTCGGATTCGCCCTCGGCCAGCCGCCGGCCGTACTCGTCGTCGAGGTTGACCACGCCGGCCCGGCTGCGGGCCTTGGTGAACAGCTGGGCCTTGGCCTGGAAGTAGTCCTCCATCCCGGAGTGGAACTCCATGTGCTCCGGGCTGAGGTTGTTGAAGATCGCGACGTCGAAGACGCAGCCGTCGACCCGGCCGAGGACCAGGGCGTGGCTGGAGACCTCCATGGCGAGGGCGCGGACGCCGCGCTCGCGCATCACGGCGAACAGCGCCTGCAGGTCGGTGGCCTCCGGGGTGGTGCGCTCGGACTTGATCCGCTCGTCGCCGATCCGGGTCTCCACGGTGCCGATCAGACCGGTCAGCCCGCCGTCGGGGCGCTTGGCCGCGGCGGCGCGCAGTCCGCCCTCGATGAGGTACGCGGTGGTGGTCTTGCCGGAGGTGCCGGTGATGCCGATCTGGAGCAGGTCCTCGCCCGGCGCGCCGTAGATGGAGACGGCCAGGGCGCCCATCCGTCCGCGCGGGTTGTCGACGACGAGGACCGGCAGGCCGGTCGCGGCCGCGCGGTCGGCACCGGACGGGTCGGTCAGGATCGCCGCGGCGCCGAGGTCGGCGGCCTGGGCGACGAAGTCGGCACCGTGCAGCCGGGCGCCGGGCAGCGCGGCGTAGACGTCGCCGGGACGGACCGCCCGGGAGTCGTGCGTGATGCCGGTGACGTAAACGGGCTGCGCGGCGTCAGCCGCTCCGGTGGAGCCGGTGCCTGCACCGGGATACTCGGGTGCAAGCGCCGGGGTTCCCAGCTGCTCGGCGAGGTCCGCCAGGGGGGTGGGGCGGACGTGGTCAGGGCGCGGCGCTCCCGGGTACGTACCGGGGCCACCCTTCTGAGCGTGCGGGGCGTTCGGGGACTGATCAGCTTGTGACACGGCGGTGAGCGTACCGGGCCGATCGGGCCCGGGGCGAAGTGAGGGCCGTGTGGGGGCGCGGTCGGCGGGCTCGGGGAGGCCGTCGGGGGTGATGGTCGTCACGGCGGGATTGCCTCGATTTCATTGGCCTGGCCTGAAGGTGACCGGCAGGCGCGGGGGCTCGGCGCCGGTCGGCGGTACCTGGAGGGTCTTCAGCGCGAAGGCCATGACCTGCTGGTAGATCGGGCCGCAGACCTGGCCGCCGAAGTAGCTGCCCTTGGTCGGGTTCTGCACGGCGCAATAGACCGTGATGCGCGGTTTGTCCGCGGGGGCGAACCCGGCGAAGGACGCGGTGTAGCCGTGGTAGCGGCCGGTTTTGGGGTCCACCCGGTTGGAGGTGCCGGTCTTGCCGCCGACCCGGTAGCCGTCGATCTTCGCCTTCGCGCCGGTGCCCTCCTCGTCGTCGACCACCGACTCCAGCATGGTGGCGAGGGTGCGGGCCGTCTTCTGGCTGACCACGCGGGTCTTCGCGGGCTTGGGCGCCGGGACGAAGCGGCCGTCGGGCCCGGTGCTGCCGCGGACGAGGGTGGGGGCGATCCGCTCGCCGCCGTTGGCGATGGTGGAGTAGACCGAGGCGGCCTGTACGGCGTTGAGGGACAGCCCCTGGCCGAAGGGGATCGTGTACTGCTGTGAGGTGTTCCATGCCTGCGGCTTGGCCAGGATGCCGTCGGTCTCGCCCGGGAAGTCCAGCCCGGTCGGCCGGCCGATGCCGAATTTGCGCAGGTAGGAGTAGAGGACCCGGTTGGCCTCGGGCTGGGTCCGGCCGAGCTGGCCGGCCGCGAGGATGGTGCCGATGTTGCTGGACTTGGCGAGCACGCCGTTGAGCGTGAGGTGCCAGGTCTCGTGGTCGACGTCGTCGGCGAAGAGCCGGTCGCCGCGGTGCAGCCGGTTGGGGACGGTGACCCGGGTCGACGGGGTGGCGACCCCCTCCTCCAGTACGGCGGCCATCGACATCAGCTTGCTGGTGGAGCCCGGTTCGAACGCGTCGGACAGCGCGGCGTTGCCGAGCGCCTCCGGCTCCGCCTTGGTGATGTCGTTGGGATCGAAGGCGGGAGCGTTGGCCAGTGCCAGGATCTCGCCGGTGCGGGTGTCCTGGACGACGACGTAGCCGCGGTCGGCCCCGGACTTCGCCACCTGTTTGGTGATGGCCTGCTGGGCCGCCCACTGGATGTCGCGGTCGAGGGTGAGCTCCATGTCGGCGCCGGGGACGGCGGGGTGCTCCTGGGTGGCGGCGGTGGGCACCCTGCGGCCGCCGGACTGGGCGTAGACGAGCTTGCCGTCCTTGCCGGCGAGCTGTGTCTCGAGCCGGGCCTCCAGGCCGCCGCCGCCCTTGCCGACGCTGTTGACGAAGCCCAGGACGCCGGAGGCGAGGTCCTTGTTGGGGTAGACGCGCCTGCTGTGTTTGTCGGCGAAGATCCCGACCAGGACGTCGGGGCGGGGCGCGCTCTTGGGGGCGGCGGCCGCCCGGGCGTCGAGGGTCTTGCGGAGGTCCTTGATCCGCTTCCACACCTGGGGGGTCTGCTGCCGGGCGAGCAGCACGTAGCGGGAGCCGGGCCGGTCGAGCTTCTCGGTGAGCGCGGCCTTGTCGAGGTGCAGGATCGGCGCGAGCAACGCGGCGGCCTGCTGCGGGGCGTCGCGGATCTTGGTCTTGGCGGGCGCCAGCAGGCTGGGGTCGGCGGTGATGTCGTACGCGTCCACGGAGGTGGCCAGCGCCACGCCGTTGCGGTCGGTGAGGTCGCCGCGCTCGGCGGCCAGCTTGACCGGGACGTAGCGGTTCTCGTTGGCCCGGGCGGCGAACGCCCCGGCGTCGACGGCCTGCACCTGGAAGAGCCGTACGACGAAGACCAGCATGATCAGCGTGAGCCCGAGGGAGACCAGGCGGAGCCGGGGGCGCGGGCTGCCGAGGCGGAGCGCCTGAGGGCCGGAGCCGAGCCGGGCCGGGGCGGGGCGGCGGGCGGCCGGGCGGGGCGCGCCGGGCCGCGGCGCGGGGCGCCGGGCGGCGGGCGGGCGGCCGGTGCGGTCCTGGGGCTGACCGCCGCGCCGGGCGGGGCGCGGAACCCGGCGGGGGTCCCTGGGCTCGGTCATACCGCGGTCACCTGCCGGGGGTCGTCGGGGCGGGGGCGGGCCCGGAGCCGGAGGGGCGGGCGGCGGCCCGGGCGGGGACGCGCGCGGGGGCGGGGGCCGGGGACGCAGCGGGAGCCGGGGTGCTCTGCGGGCCGAGCGTCCCGGAGCCGGCCGGGACCGGCGGCTCGACGGACGGCGCGACGACCGGTGCGGTCGCGGGGACGCGCGGGGCGGCCGGCCCGCGCGCGGTGGTGCCCAGGAGGGCGGACGCGGACGGCTCGGCCGAGGTGCTCAGCGGCGCGCCGTCGGCACCGGCCACACCTGGCTTGCCGCGGACCGTGCCGTCCGGGAGCAGGAACGCCGGAGCGCCGCCGGGCACCATCCCGAGCTGCCGGGCGCGCCGCTCCAGGGCGCCCGGTGCGGAGTAGCCGTCCACCTCCTGCTGCAGCGCCTGCTGCTCGTCGGTCAGCTCGTCGGTCTTCTTCTCCAGCCGGCTCAGCTCGAACGACCCTTGGTTGAGCGCGGAGTTGAGCAGCAGCAGGGTGATCAGCCCGGAGCCGAGGAGGACCACGATGAGGAGGACGAACGGGGTGCGCGCCGCGGTGCCGGGGGCGGCCGGGGCGGCCGGGAACAGCGCGGAGAGCCGTTTCTGCGCGCCGCGCGGCCGCCCCTGGCTTCTCACGGGGTGCCCACCGGGTGGTGGGTGTTCCTGCCGTTCCTGCCGTCCCCGACGTTCTCGCGGATGCGCTCCGCGCCGCGCAGCCGGGCGGGGGCGGCCCGGCGGTTCTCCGCGATCTCCTCCTCCGTGGGGAGTTCGGCGCCGCGGGTGAGCAGCTTCAGCCGGGGCTGGTACTGCTCCGGCACGACCGGCAGGCCGGGCGGTGCGGTGCTGGTGGCGCCGGCCGCGAAGACCTGCTTGACCAGCCGGTCCTCCAGGGAGTGGTACGAGAGCACGGCGATCCGGCCGCCGACCGCGAGCGCGTCCACGGCGGCCGGGACGGCCCGCTCCACGCAGGCGAGTTCGCCGTTGACCTCGATGCGCAGGGCCTGGAAGGTGCGCTTGGCGGGGTTGCCGCCGGTGCGCTTGGCGGCCTGCGGGAGCGCGTCCCGGATCAGCTCGACCAGCCGCGCGCTGTTCGTGAAGGGTTCCTTGGCGCGCTCGCGGACGATGGCCGAGACGATGCGCTTGGCCTGCTTCTCCTCGCCGTAGGTGCGCAGGATCCGCACCAGCTCCCCGGGCGGGTAGGTGTTGAGGACCTCCGCCGCGCTGATGCCGGTGGTCTGGTCCATGCGCATGTCCAGCGGGGCGTCCTGGGCGTACGCGAAGCCGCGGTCGGCCTCGTCGAGCTGCATGGAGGAGACGCCGAGGTCGAAGAGCACGCCCTGGACCCGGGGGACGCCGAGCCGGGCGAGCACCTCGGGGAGCTCGTCGTAGACGGCGTGCACCAGGGTGGCGCGGTCGCCGTAGGGGGCGAGACGTTCACCGGCGAGCTTCAGGGCGGCCGGGTCGCGGTCGAGGGCGATCAGCCGGACCGCCGGGAAGGCCGTGAGCAGCGCCTCGCTGTGCCCTCCGAGGCCGAGGGTGCAGTCGACGACGACCGCGCCGGGCTCGGCGAGCGCAGGGGCGAGCATGTCCAGACACCGCTGGAGCATGACGGGTACGTGGCGGGTATTACTCATGCGCCTTCCGATGGGGTGGGCGGCAGGTGGGTCCCCGGCCGCTGGCTGGGGGATGCCGCACGTACCGCTTGGTCCCCGCCCGCTCTGAAGGGGAAGTGGCCCTCCGGCGACGGGGAAGTGACGTCGGAAGTCCATGGGAGCGGGAGGAGGCCGAGCCGTACGTACGATGCGCGCACGCGAGGAATTCGGTATCCAAGGAGAGCGTCACGCCTCCCACTTCGCGCCACTTTAGTCCACCGGCTGCCCCGGTCAATCAACTGGTTCCGCGCGTCCCGCGACGGGTTCGCCGGGGCCGTCCCGGCGGGCTTTTCACCCGTGTGGCGGCTGCCCGGTCGGAGCTGTGGATTACCTCACAAGGGGTGACGTTGCCCCCTATGCCCGGCCTCCCACGGCGCCGGAACGCCCAGTGACTATTACGGTGAATGCATGCCCATACCTGCATCGCAGCCGTCGTCCCCGTCCCTCGACAGTGCGGCCGTGCGCTCCGGCGGCACGGTCACCGACCGTCTGGTCGAGGCCAACCAGCGCTATGCCGCCGACTTCACCGATCCCGGCATGGACGCCCGGCCCGTCCTCAAGGTCGCCGTCGTGGCCTGTATGGACGCCCGTATCGACCTGCACGCCGCGCTCGGCCTGGAGCTCGGCGACTGCCACACCATCCGCAATGCCGGTGGTGTGGTCACCGACGACATCATCCGCTCCCTGACCATCAGCCAGCGGGCGCTCGGCACCCGCTCCGTCGTCCTCATCCACCACACCGGGTGCGGACTGCTCAATCTGACCGAGGACTTCCGCCACGAGCTCGCGGCCGAGGTCGGCCAGCGCCCGACCTGGGCGGTCGAGGCGTTCAAGGACCTCGACGAGGACGTCCGGCAGTCCATGCAGCGGGTGCGCACCTCGCCCTTCCTGCTGCACACCGACGACGTGCGCGGCTTCGTCTTCGACGTCACGACGGGTCTGCTGCGGGAGATCGACCCCCAGGACTGACCGTCCGGAGTGCGGGCCGGCCCGGTTTTCCGGGCCGGCCCGCGCCGGAATCGCCGGGTTCGCCCGGAACGCCGGGGCACGAGGTGGTGAGTTATCCACAGGTCATGACGCCGGAGCGCGCGGGCGGCAAGAATGCGTAGGTGACGTCGTGCCGGCGGTGGCCGGCCCGGCGCGCATTTTCGGGGTGGGCCGGTTCCGCACAAGGGGGTGTCGGCCCGTGGCACAGGGCCGAGGAGGGCCGAGTGACGACGTATGACGAACGAGCGAGCCTCACCGATCTGACCACCACCGCGGAGCGGGTTCACCGGTCGGTGGAAGGCGTGATCGAGGGCAAGCCGGAGGTCGTACGGCTCGCGCTGACGGTGCTCCTGGCCGAGGGCCATCTGCTCATCGAGGACGTGCCCGGCGTAGGCAAGACCATGCTGGCCAAGGCGCTCGCCCGCTCCATCGACTGCTCGGTGCGGCGCATCCAGTTCACGCCCGATCTGCTGCCCTCCGACATCACCGGCGTCAGCATCTTCGACCAGCAGCAGCGCGACTTCGAGTTCAAGCCCGGCGCGATCTTCTCCCAGATCGTCATCGGCGACGAGATCAACCGCGCCTCCCCCAAGACCCAGTCCGCGCTCCTGGAGTCCATGGAGGAGCGCCAGGTCACGATGGACGGGCAGACCTACGAACTCCCCAGCCCGTTCATGGTCGTCGCCACCCAGAACCCAGTCGAGATGGAGGGCACCTACCCGCTGCCCGAGGCCCAGCGCGACCGGTTCATGGCGCGGGTGTCGATCGGCTACCCCAGCCCGGCCGCCGAGCTGCAGATGCTGGACGTGCACGGCGGCGCCTCCCCGCTCGACGACCTCCAGCCGGTGGCGCACGCCCACGAGATCCTCAAGCTGATCGACGCGGTCCGCGACGTCCACGTCGCCGAGGCCGTCCGGAGGTACGCCGTCGACCTGGTGTCCGCCACCCGCCACCACCCCGAGCTGCGGCTCGGTGCCTCACCGCGGGCGACGCTGCACCTGGTGCGCGCCGCCAAGGCCACCGCGGCCCTCGCGGGGCGGGAGTACGCCCTGCCGGACGACGTCCAGTCGCTGGCGGTCGCGGTGCTGGCGCACCGTCTGCTGCCCACCGCCCAGGCGCAGTTGAGCCGCAGATCGGCCGAGCAGATCGTGGTGGAGATCCTCCAGCGCGTCCCGGTTCCCGAGCCGTCCGCGCAGCCGTGGCGGACGCACGGCCGGCAGCCGCCCGGGGTCCGGGGGTTGTGATGAGCGGAGGGGGGAGCGAGGGGACGCCGGAGCCGGGTGGGCTGCGGGCGGCGCTCGGGGGGATGACGACGCGGGGGCGGTCGTTCCTGGCCGCCGGGGTGGCCGCCGCGGTGTGCTCGTATCTGCTCGGGCAGCCGGACCTGCTGCGGGTCGGGCTGCTCCTCACCGCACTGCCGCTGGTGTGCGTCCTGGTCCTGCACCGCACCCGCTACCGCGTCGCGGGCAGCCGCGCCCTCTCGCCCGCCCGGGTGCCGGCCGGCACCGAGTCCCGGGTCCGGCTGCTGATGGAGAACGTCTCCCGGCTGCCGACCGGCGTGCTGATGCTGCAGGACCGGGTGCCGTACGTCCTCGGGCCGCGGCCGCGCTTCGTCCTGGACCGGGTGGAGGCCGGCGGCCGCCGGGAGGTCACCTACCGGGTCCGCTCGGACCTGCGCGGCCGCTATCCGCTCGGGCCGCTGCAGCTGCGGCTGTCCGACCCGTTCGGGATGTGCGAGCTGACCCGCTCCTTCCAGACCTTCGACACGCTGATGGTGGTGCCCCGGGTCGAGCCGCTGCCGGCCGTCCGGCTGGCCGGCGAGACCGCGGGGTACGGCGAGGGCCGGCACCGCTCGCCGGCCCTGGCCGGCGAGGACGACGTCATCCCGCGCGGCTACCGCCACGGCGACGACCTGCGGCGGATCCACTGGCGGTCCACCGCGCGCCACGGCGAGCTGATGGTCCGCAGGGAGGAGCAGCCGCAGAAGGCGCGCTGCACGGTCCTGCTGGACACCCGCGACCTCGCCCACCCCGGAGGCGGACCGGACTCGGCCTTCGAATGGGCGGTGTCGGCCGCCGCCTCGACGGCGGTGCATCTGCTGGAGCGCGGTTTCGCGGTCCGGTTGCTGACCGACACCGGCAGCTCGGTCCCGTGCCCGGACGGCGCCGGTGGTTTCCCGGGGAGCGCCGGCTCCGCCGACACCGCCGGCCTCATGCTGGACACCCTCGCCGTGGTCGAGCACTCCGAGGAGGAGGGGCTGTCGGCGGCGTACGAGGTGCTGCGCGGCGGCAGCGAGGGGCTGTTGATCGCCTTCCTCGGCGACCTGGACACCGAACAGGCGGCGATCGCCGGGCAGATGCGCCGGCGCTGCGGGACGGCGATCGCGTTCGTCCTGGACGGCGACGCCTGGAGCCGGGGGCCCGGCGGCATCCGGTTCGCCACCGGCCAGGTGCCGCTCGCCGAACGGCTGCGGCTGCTGCGGCGGGCGGGCTGGACGGCGCTGCCGGTGACGCCGGGGGACGCGCTCGCCGATCTGTGGCGGGCCGCCGCCGACCAGGCCGGGACGGTGCCGGACCGCCTGGAGCCGGGGCCGGACGACGCCGCGGAGACGGTGACGGGGGGACGGCCATGAACGGGAGCGTGCGGCCGGTGCGGAAGCACCACGTCTACGGGGATGCGTACGGGGACGGCTTCGCGCGAGGGGAGGCGGACCGATGAGCGGCCGGGCACGACTCGCGCTGTGTGCCGCGGTGGCCACCCTCTGTGCCGCCTGCGCACTGCTGCCGCTGGTGGATCCGATCAGCTGGATCCTCCAGGCAACGATCCTGCTGGCGATCATGACCGGAGTGGGCGCGCTGGCCCGCCGGGTCCCGCTCGCCGGCCCGCTGACGATCGCCGCCCAGCTGCTGATCATGGTCCTGCTGCTGACCGTGCTCTTCGTGCCGGCCGACGCCGTGCTCGGCCTGCTGCCGGGCCCGGACGCGGCCGCTGCCTTCGGCCGGCTGCTGCGGAGCGGCGTCCAGGACGTCGGCCGGTACGCCATCCCCGCCCCGGTCACCCCCGGCATCCGGCTGCTGCTGGTCGCCGGGGTGCTGCTGATCGGCCTGATCGTGGACGCCCTGGCGGTGACGTACCGCAGTGCCGCGCCCGCGGGCCTGCCGCTGCTCGCCCTCTACTCGGTCGCGGCGGGGCTGGCCCAGGGCGGTGCGGGCTGGCTGTGGTTCCTGATCGCGGCGGCGGGCTATCTGTTGCTCCTGCTGGCCGAGGGCCGCGACCGGCTCTCCCAGTGGGGCCGGGTCTTCGGCGCCGCGGACCCGGGCCGGCCGGGCGGCGGGCCGGGTTCCGCGGCGTACGGACCGGCCACCGCGCCGGTCCGTACGGGCCGGCGGATCGGTGCCCTGGTCCTCGGCATCGCCCTCGTGGTGCCCGCCGCGCTGCCCTCCCTCGGCGACGGACTGCTCGGCCCCACCGGCGGCGGTCCGGGCCGCGGCGGCGGGGGCGGCACGATCTCCGCGGTCAACCCTCTGGTGTCGCTGCAGGACAGCCTCAACCAGCCCGAGGACCGCGAGGTCCTCAACTACCGCACCACCGCCGCCGATACCCGCGATCTGTATCTGCGGATCGTCGCCCTCGACCAGTTCGACGGCACGACCTGGAAGCCGTCCGAGCGCACGGTCACGGACGTGCCTGAGCGGCTGCCGGAGCCGCCCGGCCTCAGTTCCGCGGTCGGCCGCGAGCGGATCAACACCTCCATCTCGACCGCCGGGTGGTACGCGCAGAACTGGCTGCCGCTCCCCTATCCCGCGTCCCGGGTGGACATTTCCGGCCGCTGGCGCTTCGAGCCGCAGGGCCGCACGCTGGTCGGCGACCGCGGCCAGAACACCCGCGATCTGCAGTACCAGGTCGAGAGCCTCCAGGTGCGGCCCACCTCCCGGCAACTGGCCGCCGCCCCGGCACCACCCGGCGAGCTGCTGCGCGAATACACCAAGGTGCCCGCCTCGCTCCCCCCGGTCGTCCGGTCCACCGCCCGCCGGATCACCCGGGGCGCCTCGACCGCCTACGCCAAGGCCGTCAAGCTCCAGGACTGGTTCGCGCTCGACGGCGGCTTCACGTACAACACCGAGGTGCGGGCCGGCAGCGGCGCCGAGGCGATAGCCCGGTTCCTGCGGCAGAAGGAGGGCTTCTGCGTCCACTTCTCGTTCTCGATGGCGGCGATGGCCCGCACGCTGGGCATCCCGGCCCGGGTCGCGGTCGGCTTCACCCCGGGGACGAAGCAGCCCGACGGCACGACCTCGGTCAGCCTCAAGGACGCGCACGCCTGGCCCGAGCTGTACTTCCAGGGCATCGGCTGGACCCGTTTCGAGCCCACACCGAGCCGCGGCAGCATCCCGGACTACGCCTATCCCGACACCTCGGGCAGCACCGAGCCGGGCCGCCCGGACCCCGCGCCGGCCCGGCCCGCACCGCCCACGCAGGGCCCCTCGGCGACGCCCTCGTGCGGCCCGGGTGAGCATCCGGCCGGCAGCGGAGCGGCCTGTCCGACGGTGCCCGCGCAGTCCGGCGCCCGCCCGTCGGACGGTGGCCCGTCCCCCTGGGCGGTGGCCGCTCTCGGGCCGGCCGCGCTGCTCGTCCTGCTGCTGCCCCTGGTCCCGCTGCTGTGGCGGCTGCGGCTGCGCTCCCGACGACTGGCGCCCGGCGGCCCGGGCGGGGGCCGCGCGACGGACGCCGGCGGGGCGGCGGCCGCGCTGGCGGCCTGGCAGGAGTTGCTGGACACCGCCTGGGACTTCGGGATCGTCCCGGACGAGTCGCTGACCCCGCGCAGGGCGGCCGCCCGGATCATTCGCGTCGGGGAACTGCAACCGGAGCCCGCCGCCGCTGCCCGCCGGGTCGCGGAGGCGGTCGAGCAGATCCTCTACGCCCCGCGCCCCCGGCCGGTGACCGGACTGGCCGGCGACGTCCAGCAGGTGCTGGCCGGATTGCGGGCCGGTGCGCCCCGTGCCCTGCGGCTGCGGGCACTGTTCGCCCCACGCTCGGCCGCCCGCCTCCGCCGGGCCGTCGCGGCCCGCTGGGCATCCCTGCGCCTCCGCTGCCGTACGAGCCGCCCGTCGACCGCACTACGACGAGCCACGTCCGCGCTCCGGCGGGGGCGGCGGCAGCGGGCGTAGGGGGCAGGGGCGGCGCCCGGCCACAGAGGGCGTCCGGGGCGTGGCGCGGGGCCAGGGCGAGGCGCGCGTCCGTCGGACGGGCCCAGGGCGTCGTGCAGCGGTCCGCGACGTCCAGCAGGGCCAAGGGCCGGGGACAGCCGGTGGGGCCAGAGTGCTCGCCAGGGCCAGGGACTCGGCAGGGCCAGGGACTCGGCAGGGCCAGGGACTCGGCAGGGCCGCGACGGTCGGCGGGGGCCCGACGCCGGGGAGAACGCGACGCCCGGTCAGGCCGCGACGGTCGGCGGGGCCGGTAGGGGGCCAGCGGGGCCGGTACGGCCATGCCACCCGGCGCGGCCGTACCCAGCTGGCCCGGCGCGGCCATACCGCCTGCTGGCACGGCACAGCGCGGCAGCAAAACCTGCCGGCGGCACACCATATCGGCGGCAGCAAAACCTGCCGGCGAGAGCAGAACGTGCTGTGGCCGCCCGAAGGGATCGGGCGGCCACAGCACGGAAGACCGGTGACGCGGCGACGGCGCGTCAGGAGGAGGACGTTCGGAGCGGGGTCAGTGGCCCTGCTGCTCGTCGCGGCGGCGCTGCCAGCGGTCCTCGATGCGGTTCATCATCGAGCGCCGCGGCCGGGCCTGACGCCGCGCCGGGCCCTCGGCTCCGGCGCGCTGTTCACCGGGCTTGGGCGCCTTGCGCCACCCGGTGACCGCCAACACGGCACAACCGAGCATCACGAGGAATCCGACCACGCTGATCCAGATCTGCTGCGCGACCATGCCGGCCATGAGCAGGGCGATACCCACCAGGAAGCCCGCGACCGCTTGGTAGACCCGTCGCCGGGTGTACGTACGCAGCCCGCTTCCCTCAAGCGCTGTCGCGAACTTGGGATCTTCGGCGTACAGCGCTCGCTCCATTTGCTCGAGCATGCGCTGCTCGTGCTCCGAGAGCGGCACGGAGTCCTCCTACTCGTCGGTCGCGGGGGGCGACCGGGGTGCGACCCTTTCAGGATAGGCAGGGAATCGCCCCCGTGAAACCCGCCCCTCGACGCCAGTTCACTGTCCGGGCCGCCGTGGCGACCGGGGGTGATGCTGCGTGCATTCCCCACCCGCCTGTCCGTCATGCCGGAACGTCGTACACCGATCATACGGGGCCAAGGGGCTGATCGGGTGGCCTGTGGCCGACCGCACGCAGCCGGCCGGGCCCGCTCCCCGGTCAGTCGCGCTCGGCGAGGACGTGCAGCTGGGTCGCGACGGCGTGGAAGGCGGGCTGCTCGGCGGCGGCCGCCTCCAGCTTCAGCAGGGCGTCCATGGCGCCCGGCTCGGTGTCGACGAGTACGCCCGGAACCAGGTCGGCGAAGACCCGGACACCGTGCACCGCACCGACCTGCAGGCCGGTGGCGGCGACCAGGCCGGTGAGCTGTTCGGCGGTGAACCGGCGGGGCACCGGGTCGCCCTCGCCCCAGCGGCCGGCCGGGTCGGTGAGGGCCTGGTGGGCCTCGGTGAAGTGGCCGGCCAGGGCGCGGGCGAGCACGGCACCGCCGAGGCCGGCCGCGAGCAGGCTGAGGGTGCCGGCCGGGCGCAGCGCGTCGACGGCGTTGCGGATGCCCTCGGCCGGGTCGTCGACGTACTCCAGCACGCCGTGGCAGAGCACGGTGTCGTAGCCACCGCGCTCGACCACGTCGAACAGGCCGTGGGCGTCGCCCTGGACGGCCCGGATCCGGTCGGCGACGCCGGCCTCCGCGGCCCGGCGCTCCAGGGCGAAGAGGGCGTTGGGGCTGGGGTCGACGACCGTGACGTGGTGACCGAGGCGGGCGACCGGCACGGCGAAGTTGCCGGTGCCGCCGCCGGTGTCGAGAACGTCCAGGGCGTCGCGCCCGGCCGCCTTGACCCGGCGCTCCAGGGCGTCCTTCAGGACGTCCCAGACCACGGCGGTACGAAGGGATGCGCGCGGGCGCAGCGGGTCAGACACGGCGGGTGGCTCCTCGGCGGGGGCATGAACATCCAGTCGTCCACCACCCTATTCCGTCCCGCGCCGTCCGCCGTCCACGGAGCCCCGCGGAGTGGGTGAGGGCCTGCTCAGCCCGCCCCGCCGGGCCTCGCGGCCCGTCCGTGACGCTCCCCCGCCCAGCCCCGGGGCCCGCCGCCGGCGGCCCGCTCGCTCCGCCGGTGACGCCCCGCGCTTCCCTTACGGCGGCCCGCTCACCCCGCCCGCTGGGGCGGCAGCGGTGGCTGGAGGAGCAGCATCCGTTCGACCAGGCGCAGGAACATGGCGACGTCCCGCAGGAGGTCGTCGGCGTCCCGGCTGCTGGCCGCGCCGGCTATCCCGGCCTCGGCCCGGGCCCGGCGGGCGGCGCCGGAGGCGAACAGGGCGCTCCACTCGGTGAGTTCGGGCGCGACCTCGGGGAGGAGGTCCCAGGCGCTGCGGATGCTTTCCCGGCGGCCGCGGCGCGGAGCGGTGCCCGGCCTGCGGCGTAGGGTGGGCTCCGGACGGGCGCGCACGGCGAGGACGGCGGCTGCGGTGCGCAGCGCGGCCAGATGGGCGGTGGCGAACCGCTCGTTGGGGGCGTTCAGGGTCCGCGCTTCTTCGAGACCCTGCTGGGCCTGGGCGAGCAGGGCCAGGGCGGCGGGTGGTGCGGCCGCCCGGCGCAGGACGGGGTGGACATCGCTCGGGGGACCGTACGCAGCGGAACTGGCCCCGGTGGGACGAGCTGCCATGACGAACCTCCTGTCGTCACATGCCGGTTCGGGGCCGAACGCTGATTCGGCCCGTCTGACCCCATCGTGCGGCACACCACTGACAATCGGCCCTGACCTGCACTTCCCCGGCCGGACGGCGAATTTCGCGTGGAGCGGGGCAAGCGCGGACGATTCCCGGCCCGAACCGGTCCACCGGACCCCCTTGCGGAACGCGGGGTGGGATGCTGCATACTTTTTGCACTGACCAGTCAGTGCAAGGGAGGGGATCGTGGACAGCACCCCGCACGGGGCGGCGCTCACGGCCGAGCGGTTCGGGGTCAAGGGCCCCCGCGGCTGGGCGTTCCGGAACGTCGACATCACGGCCGGCCCCGGCTCGCTGATCGCCGTACAGGGCCCGTCGGGCTCGGGCCGTACGTGCCTGCTGCTCGCACTCACCGGCCGGATGAAGTCCGCCGAGGGCACCGCCGGGATCGGCGGGCTGGCGCTGCCCAAGAAGAAGGCCGCGGTCCGGTCGGTCACCGCACTCGCGCATGTGCCCGGGATCGCCGATCTCGAACCTGCCCTGACCGTAGGTGAGCACCTGCGCGAACGCGCCCTGTTGCAGGGCCGGTTCGGCGGTTCGCTGCGCGCCCTGCTGCGGCCGCGCCGGGAGCGCCGGGCCGAGGCCCGCGCCCTGGTGGACGACGCGCTGGCGACGGCCGGGCTCGACCTCGCGGCACTGCCCAAGGGGATCCGTACGTCGGTGCGCGACCTGGAGCGGCTGGAGGCGCTGCGGCTCTCCGTGGCGCTCGCGATGATCGGCCGGCCCCGGCTGCTGGCCGTCGACGACACCGACCTGAAGCTGTCCGCCGAGGAGCGCACCGCCGCCTGGGAGATGCTGCGCGGCATCGCCGCGGCCGGCACGACCGTCCTCGCGGTGTGCAGCGAGCCGCCCGGGGACGGCGCGGACGTGGTGCTGGTCCGGACCGGCAACCGCCCGGAGCGGGCCGGCGGGCAGGACGCCGCAGACGGGCGGGACACCGGCGCACGGCCCCCCGCACAGGAGCCCGGGGAGCCGTCCGCCGGGGACGGCGACGGCGAGGCGAAGGACGACGAGGAGGGGGCGGCCGATGCGCTCGCCGAGGCTGGCCGCGCTTGAGCTGAAGCGGTTCGGGAGGGGGAAGCTGCCGCGCGCCGCACTGGCCGCACTGCTGCTCCTGCCGCTGTTGTACGGCGCGCTCTACCTGTGGTCCTTCTGGGACCCGTACGGGCGGCTGGACAAGATACCGGTCGCGCTGGTCAACGAGGACAAGGGTGCCGAGGCCGGCGGGAAGCACCTCTCCGCGGGCGACAGCATCGTCGACGGCCTCGCGGACAGCCACACCTTCGACTGGCACCCGGTGGGCGCCGCGGAGGCCGCCCGGGGCGTCGAGGACGGCACGTACTACCTGTCGCTGTCCATCCCGAAGGACTTCAGCCGGCGGATCGCCTCCAGTTCGGGCGACCACCCGGAGACCGGCGCACTCAAGGTGCGCACGAACGACGCGAACAACTACATCGTCGGGCAGATCTCCCGGACGGTGTTCTCCGAGGTGCGCGCGGCGGCCTCGGCGAAGTCGTCGCGCACCTTCCTCGACAAGATCTTCGTCTCGTTCTCGACGCTGCACGGCAGGACCGAGCAGGCCGCGCACGGCGCCGACCGGCTCAAGGACGGCATCGGGCAGGCCGAGGACGGCGCCGGCAAACTGGCCGACGGTCTGGGCAGCGCCAAGAACGGCAGCGGCAGGCTCGTCACCGGCCTCGGTGACCTGAACGCGGGCGCCGGGCGGCTCTCCCGGGGGAGCGGCGACCTCGCCCGCGGCGCCGGCACGGCCGCCGACGGCTCGCGCCAACTGGCCGACGGCGCCGGGCAGGTGGCCGACGGGACGCAGCAACTGGCCGACACCGTCAACGGCGTCGTCGGCAAGGTGGGACCGTTCGTCCGGGCGCACGGCAAGGAGATCGGCGAGGCCGCCCGGCTCGTCGCGGACGGCTCGCAGGCGGTCCACGACCACCTGGACAAGCTGCCCGCGGCGGCCTCCATGGGGGCCAAGCTCTCCCGCGGCATCTCCGACCATCTCGCCACCTACTACCGGCTGCGCTGTGAGAGCGGGGTCACCCTCGACACCTCCTGCGCCGAGCTGAAGCGGATCAAGGACCAGGCGGCCACCGCGGCGGACAAGGCCGAGGAGGTCAGCGGCTACGTCCACGACCAGAAGAACCTCGACCGGCTGGGCCGGGACCTGGAGACCCTGCACTGCCTGGCGAGCGAGCTGGCGCAGCGCGGCCCCACCCTGGGCGCCGACATGGACGCCGCGGTCAAGAAGATCAACGACCTCAACGACGGTGCCCACAAGGTGTCCGCGGGCGCCCGGAAGCTGGCCGCGGGCAATGCGAAGCTCGCCGCCGGCGCGGACCGGCTGAACGACGGGGCGCACCAGCTGCACGACGGCACGGGCCGGGCCGCGGCCGGGATGCAGGACCTCGACTCCGGGGTGGGCAAGCTCAAGGACGGCGCGCAAACCCTGGACGGCGGCATGTTCAAGCTCTCCGACGGCTCACAGAAGCTGGCCGGCGGGCTGAACGACGGGGCGAGGCAGATCCCCGACTACGGCAAGAAGGAGCGCGACGCCCGCACCCTGGTGATGTCCGACCCGGTGCAGCTGGCCTCCGGCGCCGCCCACAAGGCGCCCAACTACGGCACCGGCTTCGCGCCGTACTTCATCCCGTTGTCGCTGTGGGTCGGCGCCATGGTGGCGTACATGCTGATCCAGCCGCTCAACAGGCGGGCGCTGGCGATGGGCGCCTCCTCCTGGCGGGTGGCGGTCTCCGGCTGGCTGCCGGTGGCCGGCGTGGGTGTGCTGCAGACCGCGGCTCTGATGTCCGTGCTGCACTTCGGGCTCGGCCTGCAGATGGCCAGGGCGGCCGGCACGCTCGGCTTCCTGGTGCTGGTCACGGCCTGTTTCTCGGCGATCGTGCAGTGGCTGAACGCACAGTTCGGACCGGCCGGCCGGATCCTGGTGCTGGCGCTGCTGATGCTCCAGCTGACCTCGGCCGGCGGCACGTACCCGGTGCAGACCAGCCCCGGCTTCTTCGGCGCCATCCACCCGTATCTGCCGATGAGTTACATCGTGGAGGGGCTGCGCCGGCTCATCACCGGCGGCGACCTCGCGCCCGTATGGCAGGGCAGTGCGATACTGGCGGCCTTCACCGTCGGCGCGCTCCTGCTGACCTCACTGACCGCCCGTGGCCGCCAGGTGGTCCGGATGAAGGACCTCCACCCGGAGCTGAGCCTGTGAGCACGCACACCCCGGAGAGCGGCACAATCCCCTCCATGGACAGCTCCAACACACGCCGCGACGCCACCCGGCGCAAGCTCTTCGAAGCCGCGGTCACACTCATCGCCGAACAGGGCTTCTCCTCCACCACGGTGGACGAGATCGCCGAACGGGCGGGGGTCGCGAAGGGCACCGTCTACTACAACTTCGCGAGCAAGAACGTTCTCTTCGAGGAGCTGCTGCGACACGGCATAGAGCTGCTGGCGACCTCCTTGCAGGCGGCCGCCGACGAGGTCACCGACCGGGGCGGCAGCCGGATCGACGCACTGGACGCGATGATCCGGGCCGGTCTGGACTTCATCTCCCGTTACCCGGCACTGACCCAGCTCTACGTCGCCGAGCTGTGGCGCACCAACCGCGCCTGGCAGTCGACGCTGATGGTGGTGCGGGAACGGGCCATCACGGTCGTGGAGAACGTGCTGCGCGAGGCGGTCGAGCAGGAGGAGCTGAGCGAGGAGATCGACATTCCGCTGACCGCCTCGGCACTGTTCGGGATGGTCCTGGTGGCGGCCCTGGACTGGCAGTCGTACCAGCCGGACCGGTCGATCGACGATGTGCACGCCGCGCTGTCGCGGCTGCTGCAGGGCCGGGTCAGCGGCCGTTCCGCGGAAGGGCCGTGACGACCGGCCACGACGGCCGCGGGTAGCTGCGGACCGACCGCAGAAATGGACGAGTGCGCGCCGTATTGGTCAGGTACGGCGCGCACTCCTTTGTGTTCCCCCGCGGGCCCGCACCGGAGAGTGCGCCGCCCTGGCGCGGATCGTTCCCCCGTCGATCCGACCAGGGCGGCGTTTCCCCCGTGCTCCCCCGTGGAGCCCCCGTACTCCCCCGTCGTTCCCCCGTCTTCCCCCGTCACGTCCGGGAGCCGCGCCGCTCCGCCGCCCCGTGTCGGCGGTGCGGCGCCGCTTCCCTTCCGTGGCCCCCACTCTTCCGTCCGGGGGGCAGTCCGCCCATCCGCGTACCTACTCATCTGGCCGTCTGAGTACGGATACTCAAAACTGAGCACCGGGCCCCACGGGCGGCCTACCATCTGCGGCGTGTCCGTACTTCCCTTGGTTTTCACCAGTGGCTGGGCGAGCGGGATCAACGCCTACGCCGTCGTCCTGCTCCTCGGCCTGCTCGGCACCGCCGGCGTCACCGACGACGTGCCCGCCGCGCTGCAGCGCCCCGACGTGCTGATCGTGGCCGGGGTGCTCTTCCTGGTCGAGGCGATCGCCGACAAGGTCCCCTACGTCGACTCGGTCTGGGACGCGGTGCACACGGTCGTCCGGCCGGTCGCGGGCGGCGTGGTGGCGGCGCTGCTGGCCGGGCACGACGGGTCGCTGCCCGAGCTGGCGGCGGGCGCGGTGGGCGGCTCCACGGCGCTGCTGAGCCACTTGGTCAAGGCGGGCACCCGGATCGCGGTGAACACCTCGCCGGAGCCGGCCAGCAACATCGTGCTGAGCCTGCTGGAGGACCTGGGCGTGGCCGGGATCGTGGTCTTCGCGGTGTTCCATCCGGTGATCGCGGCGTCCCTCGCGGCCCTGCTGCTGCTCACGGGCATCGTGGTGATCGTCATGCTGTGGTCGCGGATCCGCCGGTACCTGCGCCGGCGGCGGGCCCGGCGCGAGGAGAAGCGGCTGGCCGCGGCGGGCGCCGGGGTGCCGCCGGCGGGCTGAGCGGGCCGCCGGCCCGCGGCCGCACCCGCCCGTTCCGGCGTTGTCAGTGGCGGCGGATAAAGTCGCAGGCATGGCACGGATTGCGGTGATCGGCGCCGGGATGGGCGCGATGGCGGCCGCTGCCCGGCTGGCCGTCGCGGGCCACCGGGTGGCGGTGTTCGAGCGTGCCGCGACGCACGGCGGCGCGGTGCGGCAGCTGGCGCGGGACGGTTTCACCTTCGACACGGGCCCGGGCCTGCTGCATCTGCCCGCGGTCTACCGCGACCTGTTCATCAAAACCGGCCGCGAGCCGCTGGAGAGCTGCCTGGAGCTGTCCCAGGTCGATCCCGCGAGCCGCCATGTCTTCGCCGACGGTACGGCGGTGTCGCTGCCCAACGCCTCGCGGGCCGGGGTCCTCACGGCGCTGGACGAGGCGCTGGGCGCGGGGGCCGGTGAGCGCTGGAGCGAGCTGGTCGGCCGCGCCCGCGACGCCTGGGACGCCGCCCGCCGGCCGCTGCTGGAGGAGCCGCTGTGGCAGGACTGGCGGGTGCTGGGGCGCGATCCGTATCCGGCGGTGCGCCGGCGCGGGCTGTTCGGCCGGCGCGACAAGGGGCCGACGACGGCCACCCTCGCCGAGATCGCCCGCCGCGAGCTGGCCGACCCCCGGCTGGTCGCCCTGCTGGAGAGCCATGCGCTGGCGTATGGCCTCGACCCGCGCCGGGCCCCGGCGAGCGCCGCGGTGCTGCCGTACATGGAGCAGACCTTCGGCAGCTGGTATCCCCGCGGCGGCGTGCGGGCGCTGGCCGACGCGCTGTACGCGCGCTGTCTGGCCCGCAAGGTGGAGTTCACCTTCGGTGCGGAGGTGACCGGGATCGCCGAGAAGGACGGCCGGGTGGCGGGCGTCGAGCTGGCCGACGGCCGGCTGGAGGAGGCCGCCTTCGTGGTGGCGGGCCTCGATCCGGCCCGGCTGCCCGGGCTGCTGGGCGGCCGCGAGCCGTACGGCGCGGACGAGGTGCGGCCGCGGACCGGCCCGGAGGACCGCGCCCCGGGGCGGCTGACGGTCTGTCTGGCGCTGCGCGGGCCCCGCGAGGCCGGCGCGGTCCACCGCACGGTGGTCCATGCCGCGGACCGCGCCACGGAGTTGGCCGGCGTGTTCGGGGACGGCAGCGGGGGTCCGCGGACGCCCTGCGCGCGGCCGACGGTGACGGTGCTGCGCCCGGACGACCCCACGACGCGGCCCGACGGGGAGCACGAGGCGGTGACGCTGTCCGCGACGGTCGCGCCGCACGGCCCGGTGGACCGGCTCGACGGTACGGCCGTCGAGGAGGCGGCCGACCGGCTGACGGCGGTGGCCGAGGCCGCGGTGCCGGGGCTGCGCGAGCGGGTGCTGTGGCGTGAGGTGCTGCCGCCGGCGGACGAGGAGGCGGTGCCGGCCCCCGCCCTGCCGGGCCAGGAGGGCCGCTTCCTGCGGCCCGGGAACCGCACCCGGATACCGGGGCTCTACGCGGTCGGCGGCTGGTCACATCCCGGCGGCGGTCTGGCGCACGCCGGGATGTCCGGGGCGCTCGTCGCGGGCCTGATCGTGCACGGCGACGACTGGCACGGCTCCACGTAGGGCCGGGCCGGGGCCGGTCGGAGCGACCCGGTGACGGGCCGCGGCGGGCCAGGACCGGGCTTCGGCTCCCGGCTCAGTAGCGGTAGGGCTGGCCGTCGTAGCCCTGCTGGTAGGGCGGGTAGGGCGGCTGTTCGGGCGGGAGTTCGTCACCGCGCTGCTGCGGGACCCAGACCCCACCGGGCGGGGTCTCGCCGTAGCCCTGGCCGGGGTTCTGTCCCGCCGGCTGGTCCTGGCCGCCGTACTGCTGCCCGCCGTAGGACGCCTGGCCGTAGGGGTCGGGCTGGCCATAGGGGTCGGGCTGGGCGTAGGGGTCGTAGGGCGCGGCGTACTGCTGGCCGCCGTAGGGGTCGGAGTAGCCGGCCTGGCCGGAGCCGTCGCCGTAGGCCGCGTACGGGTCGCCGTAGGGGTCCTGGCCGGCCGCGGGCGCGCCGTAACTTCCGCCGTAGCCATAGCCGTTGGCGTCCCCGGTGCCGCTGCCCGCGGTGCCGTCCGCGGTGGCGCCGTATGCGTCGTAGCCGCCGTACTCGCCGTAGTCGCCGCTCTGCGGTGCTCGGGCGTCCGGGCTGTAGATGCCGTACTGGCCGGTCTCCTCGGGCATCGGCTGCGGCGCGTAGACGGTGGTGGCGTCGAAGGGCTGGGTGGCGAACACGCTCCGGTCCTGCGGGTCCTGGTACGGGTCCTGACCGCCGTAGCCGCCCGCGCCGTACCCGTCGGTCGCGTAGCCGTAGGAGTCCTCACCCGCGTAGGAGCCCTGACCCGCGTAGGAGTCCTGACCCGCGAGGGAATCCTGACCGGCGTACGGGTCCTGGCTGCCGTAGCCGTCCTGCCCGGGGAAGCCGGGACTCTGGAAGCCCCCGGTGCTCTCGAAGGTGTCCGGGCCCCGGCCGGGGCCGGCCTGCGGACCGTCGGCCGGGCCACCACCGGGACCGTCGGCGGGCGGCACCGCCTCGACGTCGGAGACCTGCAGGGACGGTTCCGCGGCGGGCGGTCCGGACCGGCGACCGCGGCGCCGCCGGCTCTCACCGGGTTTGCCGCCCAGCGCCCAGCCCTCGGTGAAGCCGCGCTTGAAGGAGAGCGTCACATTGGTCTGGCCGGTGGCGAACGCGATCAGACCGACGCCGATCACGATCACCGAGGGGATGATGACGCCGATGACGACGCCGAGGAAGCCGACGAAGGCGAGCAACCGCCAGCGCAGCCGGGCCTTGTACTGGAGCAGCACCTCGCCCAGCAGCCACAGGGCGACCAGACCGAACGCGATGTAGAGGATCGTCCAGCCCATATACGCCCCTCTTCCGCCGCTCGCCGGCCACCGTGATCACGGCCGCTGGTGCAGCCCCAGATTCTCGTAGATTTCCAGAGTCGCCGTGGAGTGGTTGAGGGTAATGAAGTGCAACCCGGGCACGTCCTCGGCCATCAAGCGCGAACACAGCTCGGTCGCGTACTCGATCCCAATGGAGCGTACCGCCGCCGGGTCGTCCTTGACGGCCAGGATGCGCTCGGCCAGTTCGGGCGGGAACGCGGCATTGCTGAGCTGCGCGAACCGCTCGATCTGACGGACGTTCGTGACCGGCATGATCTCCGGGATGATGGGCGTCTGGCAACCCGCCGCCGCGACCCGGTCGCGGAGCCGGAAGTAGTCCTCCGGGTAGAAGAACATCTGGGTGATGGCGAAGTCCGCGCCGGCCCGGCACTTGGCGACGAAGTGGGTCACGTCGGTGTCCCAGTCCGTCGAGCGCGGGTGCATCTCGGGGAAGGCGGCGACGCCGACGCAGAAGTCGCCGGACTCCTTGATCAGCCGGACCAGGTCGGCGGCGTAGGAGACGCCGTCCGGGTGCCTGATCCACTCGCCCATGGGGTCGCCGGGCGGGTCGCCGCGCAGCGCGAGCATGTTGCGGATCCCGGCGTCGGCGTACTGGCCGATGATGTTGCGCAGGTCCGCGAGGGAGTGGTTGACCGCGGTCAGATGGGCCACCGGGGTGAGGGTGGTGTCCGTGGCGATGCGCTCCGTGGCGCGCACCGTGCCGTCACGGGAGGTGCCGCCGGCACCGTACGTCACGGAGACGAAGGTCGGGGAGACGGCCTCGATCCGGCGAATGGCGTTCCACAGGGTCCGCTCACCCTTCTCGGTCTTCGGGGCGGCGAACTCGAAGGAGTAGGACTGCTTGCCGGAAGCGAGCAGCTCGCGCACGGTCCGTGCGCGATCAGTCCTGGTGGAAGCTGTACCTAGGGCCATACGGGCAGGTTAACCAGCAGCCGGTCACACACCAACCGTCATCGGCGTTATGCCTGGTTGGTCCGGTTCATGTCCAGTGGGTGGACATTTTGCGGCCCGCCGGGGCCCGTCAGGCGTCCCAGGTCCGGATGCGCTTGGCCAGTGCGGCGGCCGCCGCGCCCGGATCGTCGGCCTCCGTGATCGCCCGGACCACCACCACCCGGCGGGCGCCGGCCGCCAGCACCTCGTCGAGGTTGCCGGCGTCGATCCCGCCGATCGCGAACCAGGGGCGCTCGGGGGCACGGGCCGCGGTGTACCGGACCAGGTCCAGGCCGGGGGCGTGCCGGCCCGGCTTGGTGGGGGTCGGCCAGCAGGGGCCGGTGCAGAAGTAGTCCACGCCCGCTTCGGTGAGCGCGGCGTCCACCTCGGCCTCGGCGTGCGTGGAGCGGCCTATCAGGACGTCCGGGCCGAGCAGGGCGCGGGCGGCCGGGACGGGCAGGTCGCCCTGGCCCAGGTGCAGCACATCGCCGGCGGCGGCGTGCGCCACGTCCGCCCGGTCGTTCACGGCCAGCAGCTTGCCGTGCCGCCGGCAGGCGTCCGCGAAGACCTCCAGATGCCGCAGCTCCTCGCCGGCCTCCATGCCCTTGTCGCGCAGCTGGACGATGTCGACCCCCGAGGCGAGCACCGCGTCCAGGAACTGCGGGAGGTCGCCCTGCTTCCTGCGGGCGTCCGTGCAGAGATAGAGCCGGGCGTCGGACAGGGCCTGTCGTGCGGTGCTCATGGGCGGCTTCCCCCCAGATGAGGGGCGTACGGACCGGGTCTTCCGGTCCGTACGCCCCGAAAGGTGGTTACGGATCGAGGTGGCTGCACAGGCCGCCGCGGCTGCCGGGGGCGGCCGCGGCGGCGGGGGCGTCAGACGGCGAGGGCCTGGGCTCGGCGCTTGACCTCCGTGCCGCGATTCTCACGCAGCGCCTGGGCCGGGGTGCCGGGCAGGCTCTCATCCTCGGTGAACAGCCACTCCAGCATCTCCTCGTCGGTGAAGCCGTCGTCCTTGAGGAGGGTGAGGGTACCGACGAGGCCCTTGACCACCTTGTCGTCCTTGATGAAATCGGCGGGCACCTGGAGCACCCGGTTCTCGCCGCGGCGCACCGCGATCAGCTGGCCCTCCTTGACCAGCTGCCGGACACGGGTCACCTCGACGCCGAGTTGTTCGGCGATGTCGGGGAGGGTGAGCCAGGCGGGAACGAGTCCATCGATCTTTGCGTCAATCTCGGTCACAGGACAAGCCTGCCACCTCGCACTGACAGCCGGTAGCCGGGCATCCCCATCAGGCGCTTTCCGGCACACCGGAGAGTGACGACACGCTCTCGGCGCGCCCGCCGGTGCGCCCGCGGTGCCCCGGCGCCCCCGATGCCCCGGCCGCCCGTCGGCTACAGCGCCGCGGCCTTCAGCGGTACCGCCGCGTTCGCCGCCCGCTCCCGGTCGAGGGCCACGCCCCGCTCGATGAGCTTGCGCCCCTGGGCGAGGTCCCGCGGCCGCCCCACGGCGAGCAGGGCGACCAGCCGGCCCGCGGGGCTCTTGCCGGCCGGCGTCTCGCCCGGCCCCTCGGCGCCACGCAGCCACAGCACCGACCAGGCCGCGCCGGAGGGATCGCCGCGCCACACCAGTTCGTCGGAGTCCACGTGGTGGCCCACGTACTGCACGAACCGGCCGAACTGCTCGGACCAGAAGTACGGGACGGGGTCGTAGACCAGCCCCTCCGATCCCGCGCGGGCGATGTTCTCGGCGACCGTACGGGGGCCCTGGAGGGCGTTGTCCCAGTGGTGGACCAGCAGGCGGGTGCCGTAACGGGTGGAGGGGAAGGAGGCGCAGTCGCCGACCGCGTAGACATCGGGGGCGGAGGTGCGCAGCTGCTCGTCGGCGAGCACGGAGCCGTCCTCGGCCGAGATCTCGACGCCCGAGCCGGCGAGCCAGGCGGTGGCGGGGCGGGCTCCGATGCCGACGACCACCGCGTCGGCGGGCAGCACGGTGCCGTCGGCGAGGGTGACCGCCCCGGAGGTCACGGAGGCGACCCGGGCACCGAGCCGCAGCTCGGCGCCGGCGTCCGCGTACCAGCCGGTCATGTGGGCGGTGACCTCGGCGGGCAGCGCGCCGGCCAGCGGGCGGTCGGCGGCCTCGACGACGGTGACCGCGCAACCCGCCTCCCGGGCCGCGGTCGCGAACTCGGCGCCGATCCAGCCGGCCCCGACGACCACGATCTCGTGCTGGGCGGCGAGCACCGGCCGCAGCCGTTCGGCGTCGTCGAGGGTGCGCAGCAGGTGGACGCCGGGCAGCCCCTCACTGCCGGGCAGCGTGATCGGGGCGGCACCGGTGGCGATCACCGCGTGGTCGTACGGCACCCGGGCCTCGTCCGTCTCGACCACGCGCTCCTCCGGGACCAGGGCGGTGACCCGGCGGCCGAGGTGGAGGTCGATGTTCAGTCCGGCGAAGTCGACGTCGAAGGCGGAACCGTCGGCCTTGCCCAGCAGGACCGCCTTGGAGAGCGGGGGGCGGTCGTAGGGCTGGTGCGGCTCGTCGCCGATCAGCGTGATCGTGCCGGGCCAGCCCTGTTCCCGCAGGGCGACCGCGGTCTGCACGCCCGCGATTCCGGCGCCGACGATCACCACGCGCGGCGTGTGGTCAGGGGCCTGGGAGGACTTGCTCTGCTCGCTCACCCGATCACTCTAGGACGGGCGGCGACGCGGCTCGCAGCAGCGCGCAAGGAGATCTCTGACACACCGTCACGGATCACCGCGCGGGTCCCCGGGACCACCGGACCGGCCCCGCGTTCCCTTACGGCCCGTCGCGGCCCCGTATTAGGGTGACGGATGCACGCACTCGCGGGAGCCCGGGCGTACCGGGCTGAGAGGGAGGCTGACCGGCCTCCGACCGTACGAACCTGATCCGGGTCATGCCGGCGAAGGGAGGGGCTGGACGCCCATGCATCCACCTGCCACAGGAACCACCGACCACCCCGATGTGCTCGTCATCGGGGGCGGCATCATCGGGCTGGTCACCGCCTGGCGGGCGGCCGGCCGCGGGCTGACCGTCGCCGTGGCCGACCCCGCACCGGGCGGCGGCGCGGCACACGTCGCGGCCGGAATGCTGGCCGCGGTCACCGAGCTCCACTACGGCGAGCAGACCCTGCTGGGCCTCAACCTCGCCTCGGCCCGCCGCTATCCGCGGTTCGTCGAGGAACTGGAGGAGGCCGGCGGGCAGCCGACCGGCTACCGGCGGTGCGGCACCCTGGCGGTCGCCCTGGACGCCGACGACCGGGCCCACCTGCGCGAACTGCACGCCCTGCAGACCCGTTCGGGGCTGGACTCCCAGTGGCTCACGGGCCGGGAGTGCCGCCGCCTGGAGCCGATGCTGGCCCCCGGCGTACGCGGCGGGCTAAGGGTCGACGGCGACCACCAGGTCGATCCGCGCCGGCTGGCCCATGCGCTGCTGGTGGCCTGTGAGCGCGCCGGGGTGGTCTTCCACCGCACCCGCGCGCAGCGGCTGACGGTCGATGCCGGGCGGGCCACCGGGGCCCAACTCGCCGACGGGACACGGTTGTCGGCCGGCCAGACCGTACTGGCGGCGGGCAGCTTCAGCGGCCGGCTGGCCGGGGTGCCCGAGGAGGTGCGGCCGCCGGTGCGGCCGGTCAAGGGCCAGGTGCTGCGGCTGCGGCTGCCGGACATGCCGGCCGGCTCCCCCGCCTTCCTGTCGCGCACCGTACGGGCCGTCGTCCGTGGCAATCCGCTCTATCTGGTACCGCGGGAGAGCGGCGAACTGGTCGTCGGCGCCACCAGCGAGGAGCTGGGCTGGGACACCACGGTCACCGCCGGCGGCGTCTACGAGCTGCTGCGGGACGCGCACGAGCTGGTGCCCGGCATCACCGAACTGCCGCTCGTGGAGACCTGCGCCGGGCTGCGCCCCGGCTCCCCCGACAACGCCCCGCTGCTCGGCCCGACCGAGCTGCCCGGCCTGCACCTGGCCACCGGCCACTTCCGCAACGGTGTGCTGCTGACGCCGGTCACCGGTGACGTGATGGCCGAACTGCTGGCCACCGGGAGCCTCCCCGACGAGGCCCGCCCCTTCAGCCCCGCGCGCTTCGCCGCCACCTCAGAGGCCGCGCGCCCCCGCCTCCTCCAGGAGCAACCCGTATGAGTGCCCCCGCCCCCACCGTCTCGGTGTCCGTCAACGGCGAACCCCGCGAGATCCCCGGCGGCCTCACCCTCGACCGGCTCGTCGCGACCCTGTCCTCGGCGCCGTCCGGGGTGGCCGCCGCGGTCAACGAGGTCGTGGTGCCTCGCACCCGGTGGCCCGCCACCCCGCTCGGCGACGGCGACCGGGTCGAGGTCCTCACCGCGGTCCAGGGAGGCTGACCCGCCATGGCCGAAACCGACCTCTCCCCCGAGACGCGCGTCACCCCTTCCACCGATGTCTCCGACCCCCTCACCATCGGCGACACCACCTTCACCTCCCGCCTGATCATGGGCACCGGCGGCGCGCCCAGCCTCGACGTCCTGGAGCGGGCACTGCTCGCCTCCGGTACGGAGCTGACCACGGTCGCCATGCGGCGGCTGGACCCGACCGTGCAGGGCTCGGTGCTGTCCGTCCTGAACCGGCACGGGATCCGGGTGCTGCCCAATACGGCGGGCTGTTTCACCGCGGGCGAGGCGGTGCTCACCGCCCGGCTGGCCCGGGAGGCGCTCGGCACCGACTGGGTCAAGCTGGAGGTCGTCGCGGACGAGCGCACCCTGCTGCCCGACCCGATCGAGCTGCTGGACGCCGCGGAGACCCTGGTGGACGACGGCTTCACGGTGCTGCCCTACACGAACGACGATCCGGTGCTGGCCCGCAAGCTGGAGGACGTGGGCTGCGCCGCGATCATGCCGCTGGGCTCGCCGATCGGCTCCGGCCTGGGCATCCGCAACCCGCACAACTTCCAGCTGATCATCGAGCGGGCCGGCGTCCCCGTCATCCTGGACGCCGGCGCCGGCACGGCCTCCGACGCGGCCCTCGCGATGGAACTGGGCTGCGCGGCGGTCATGCTGGCCTCCGCGGTGACCCGCGCCCAAGAACCCGTCCTCATGGCACACGCGATGCGCCACGCGGTGGTGGCGGGCCGCCTGGCCCATCGCGCGGGCCGCATCCCGCAGCGACACTTCGCGGTCGCGTCCTCCCCTCGGGACGGGGTGGCCGCACTGGACCCTGAGCGGCCCGCTTTTTAATCCCACGTACCTGGCCGCTGCGCTTTGCGGTGCCTCCCACGTACTTGGCTGTCCCGCCGTGGGGGTTGCTCGCCGTTGCGCTTTGCGGCGCGCCGCACGTACCCGTCTGCTGCGCCGCGGGGCGTCTCGCCGTTGCGCGCTTTGCGGCGCCCCGCACGTACCTGTCTGCTGCGCCGCGGGGCGGCTCGCCGTTGCGCTTTGCGGCGCGCCGCACATACCTGGCCGTTCCGCCGCGGGGCTTGGTCGCCGTTGCGCCTGCGGCGGGCTGGGTGGGTGTTGGGTGCGGTGACGGGCCTGCGGGGCCGGTGTTTGGGACTGCTGTCGCTTTACGTCCCAAACACC
>NZ_JOIX01000039.1 GCF_000720175.1 Streptomyces sp. NRRL S-337 | reverse complement strand
TCCTCTTCGTCGGCAGCGTCAGATGTGTATAAGAGACAGCCCTTAAGGGTCGTACGGGCCCCTTGCGGAGCCAACTACCCGAGGGGGAGGCGGAGTTAACGCGTCCGGCGTCGGCGTCGGTCCGGGCACCTGTCGCGGCCCGGCCCGGCCTGGCCCCGCTGCCTGGCCCCCTCCCGCGGCCCGGCCTGGCCCCCTCCCGCGGCCCGACCCGGCCCCCTCAGCCCCCTCTGCCTCAGGCCCCTACCCCTGCCTCCGACCCCGCCCCCGGTGACGTCACGTCGATCAATCGGCAGACCGTTTCGATGTCGATCTTGACCTGGGCGATCGAGGCGCGGCCGGAGAGCCAGGTGATCAGGGCCGAGTGCCAGGTGTGCTCGATGACGCGGACCGCGGAGAGCTGTTCGGGGGTGGGCGGGCCGTCCAGGCGCATCGCGTCGAGGATGATCGCCGTGGTCAGCCGGGAGACCGTGTCGACCTCGGGGCTCACCGAGCGGTCGGCGAAGGTCAGGGCGCGGACCATGGCGTCCGCGAGGTGCGGTTCGCGCTGCAGGGCGCGGAACGCCCGCATCAGGGTCTGGGCGACCCGGGCGCCCGGGTCCTGCTCGGACGGCGGGCGCTTGCGCAGCGTCTCGTGCATGTGCTGGAGCTGGTCCTGCATGGTGGCGACCAGCAGGTGCACCTTGGACGGGAAGTAGCGGTAGAGGGTGCCGAGCGCGACGCCCGAGGACTCGGCGACCTCGCGCATCTGTACGGCGTCGAAGCCGCCACGGGAGGCCAGTTTGGCGCTGGTGTGCAGGATGCGGCGGCGCCGGGCCTCCTGACGCTCGGTCAGGGGAGGACTCGCGGGAAGCGCCGGCCTGGCTGCCTTGGATTCCGTAGTCATTGTTCCCATTCCATGGCTGTTCCGTGGCCGTCCGTGGCGTTCTGTCCGCGATGTGGTGAGTGCCGCTGCCGCGACCGGCACAGCATGGCAGGGGGTCGGGTGGTGGCGCGAATCACCTGGTGCGGCTCTTTTCGCATCGTTCTCGGCCGGTAGATTCGAAGCTCGGTGAACTGATCAGTAGCCCAGCAGTTCTGAAACTTGTTCTAGATTACCGCCAGCGGTTACGCTCCGGCGAAAGTCCAGTGAGAAGGGGGCCGAGCGTGACCGCAGAGGCCGTTCAGGCAGCCGCGCCTCGCCCTGCCGGGGACTCCTCGGCCACCACCCCCGAGGACCACGGGCGCCCGGAGCGCACCGCGCCCACCACCGCCGAGAACCACGGGCGCCCCCTGCGCATCGCGATGCTCACGTACAAGGGGAACCCGTTCTGCGGCGGTCAGGGCGTCTACGTCCGCCACCTCTCGCGCGAGCTGGCCCGGCTCGGCCACACCGTCGAGGTGATCGGCGCCCAGCCCTACCCGGTCCTCGACGAGGGCGTGCGGCTGACCGAGCTGCCGAGCCTGGACCTCTACCGCCAGCCGGACCCGTTCCGCACGCCGAAGCGCGGCGAGTACCGCGACTGGATCGACGCCCTTGAGGTGGGCACGATGTGGACCGGCGGCTTCCCCGAGCCGCTGACCTTCTCGCTGCGCGCCCGGCGGCATCTCGCGGCCCACCGCGGCCAGTTCGACGTGGTCCACGACAACCAGACCCTCGGCTACGGCCTGCTCGGCGGCCCCGGCGCGCTCGGCGCCCCGCTGGTCACCACGATCCACCACCCCATCACCGTCGACCGCCGGCTCGACCTGGCCGCCGCCACGGACTGGAAGCGCCGCGCCTCGGTCCGCCGCTGGTACGGCTTCACCCGGATGCAGAAGCGGGTCGCCCGCCGGCTGCCGTCCGTGCTGACCGTCTCCGGCTCGTCCCGCCAGGAGATCGTCGACGACCTCGGGGTCCACCCCGAGCGGATCCACGTGGTCCCCATCGGCGCCGACACCGACCTCTTCTCGCCGGACGCGTCCGTCGCCGAGGTGCCGGGCCGGATCGTCACCACCTCCAGCGCCGACGTCCCCCTCAAGGGCCTGATCCACCTCGTCGAGGCGCTCGCCAAGGTGCGCACCGAGAACCCCGACGCCCATCTGGTGGTCGTCGGCAAGCGCGCCGACGACGGACCGGTCGCCGCCGCCATCGAACGACTCGGGCTGGCCGGTGCCATCGAGTTCGTCAAGGGCATCAGCGACCCCGAACTCGTCGACCTCGTACGCAGTGCCCAGATCGCCTGTGTGCCCTCCCTCTACGAAGGGTTCTCGCTGCCCGCCGCCGAGGCGATGGCCACCGGCACCCCGCTGCTCGCCACCACCGGCGGCGCCATCCCGGAGGTCGCCGGGCCGGACGGCGAGACGTGTCTGGCGGTGCCGCCGGGCGACGCCGGTGCGCTGGCGGCCGGGCTGCTGCGCCTCCTCGGCGACCCGGAGCTGCGCCGCCGGCTGGGCACGGCCGGCCGGGAGCGGGTGCTGGCCCGTTTCACCTGGCGCCAGGCCGCCCTCGGCACCGCCGAGCGCTACCGCGAGGCCATCGCCCTCCAGGGCAGCCGGTCCGCCGCCCGCAGATAGCTCCGTCACCTCACCGGCGCCGCCTCCCGGGCGGTCCGCCGCCGTTTGCCGCACCACCGCCACCCACCGCCGGACGAAAGCAGAACGCCGTGCTGACCGTCGACTTCTCCCGATTCCCGCTCGCTCCCGGCGACCGCGTGCTCGACCTGGGCTGCGGCGCCGGCCGGCACGCCTTCGAGTGTTACCGGCGCGGTGCGCAGGTCGTCGCCCTCGACCAGAACGGCGACGAGATCCGCGAGGTCGCCAAGTGGTTCGCCGCGATGAAGGAGGCGGGCGAGGCCCCGGCCGGCGCGTCCGCCACCGCCATGGAGGGCGACGCGCTGGCCCTGCCGTTCCCCGACGACAGCTTCGACGTCGTCATCATCTCCGAGGTGATGGAGCACATCCCCGACGACAAGGGCGTGCTCGCCGAGATGGTGCGGGTGCTGCGCCCCGGCGGCCGGATCGCCGTCACCGTGCCGCGCTACGGCCCGGAGAAGATCTGCTGGGCGCTCAGCGACGCCTACCACGAGGTCGAGGGTGGCCACATCCGTATCTACCGGGGCGACGAACTCCTCGGCAAGATGCGGGAGGCCGGCCTGGAGCCGTACGGCACGCACCACGCCCACGGGCTGCACAGCCCCTACTGGTGGCTCAAGTGCGCCTTCGGGGTGGACAACGACAAGGCGCTGCCGGTGCAGGCGTACCACAAGCTGCTGGTCTGGGACATCATGAAGAAGCCGCTCGCCACCCGGCTCGCCGAGCGGGCCCTCAACCCCGTCATCGGCAAGAGCTTCGTCGTCTACGCCACCAAGCCGCACCTGCCCGAGGCGCCCGCCGCCGATGAGGCGGGCGCGCCCGCCGAGACGCCGGAACCGGCCGCCCGGCCCGCCGCCCGCGCCCGGAAGGCCGCCACGTCCACCGCCAAGGCATCCGCCAAGTCCTCCGCCGGGGCCGCCAAGTGACGAGTCCCGGGCGTACCGAACGGCTCGTCCTGCCGGGGGTGCTCACCGCCGAAGAGGCCGCCCGTACGGTCGAGGGCATCCTCGCGACCCAGCGCACGGACGGCGCCATCCCGTGGTTCCGGGGCCACCACCTCGACCCGTGGGACCACACCGAGGCCGCCATGGCCCTGGACGCGGCCGGCGAACACGAGCGCGCCGAGGCCGCGTACGACTGGCTGGTGCGGCACCAGAACCCGGACGGGTCCTGGTACGCGGCCTACGCCGACGGGGACGCCGAGGCGCCCACCGACCGCGGCCGGGAGACCAACTTCTGCGCCTACATCGCGGTCGGCGTCTGGCACCACTACCTGTCCACCGGCGACGAGGCCTTCCTCGACCGGATGTGGCCCGCGGTCCACTCCGCGATCGAGTACGTCCTCGAACTGCAGCAGCCCGGCGGGGAGATCGGCTGGAAGCGGGAGGACGACGGCACCCCGGTCCGCGACGCGCTGCTGACCGGCTCGTCCTCCATCTACCAGGCGCTGCGCTGCGCGCTGGCGCTCGCCGAACAGCGCGAGGAGCCGCAGCCGGACTGGGAGCTGGCGGCCGGCCGGCTCGGCCACGCGATACGCAGCCATCCCGAGCGGTTCCTGGACAAGGCCCGCTACTCCATGGACTGGTACTACCCGATCCTCGGCGGCGCGGTCCGCGGCCAGGCGGCCCGGGACCGGATCGACGCCGAATGGGACCGCTTCGTGGTGCCCGGCCTGGGCGTGCGCTGCGTACTGCCCAACCCCTGGGTCACCGGCGGCGAGAGCGCGGAACTGGCGCTCGCGCTGTGGGCGATGGGGGAGTCCGAACGGGCCGTCGCGATCCTCAAGTGGATCCAGCACCTGCGTGCCGAGGACGGCATGTACTGGACCGGCTACGTCTTCGACGACGAGGCGATCTGGCCGCGCGAACGCACCTCCTGGACGGCCGGTTCGCTGCTGCTCGCGGTGGCGGCCGTGGGCGGCGACGAGGCGACCACCCTCGTGTTCGGCGGCGAGGGGCTGCCGACGGGGCTCGACCCGGACTGCTGCCGATAGGCGCGGCGCGGCCGTGGGCCGCACGGCATCAGCGGACCCGGCGCGCCGGCAAAGAGGACGCCCCGGGTCCGCGATGCGCACTACTGTGCGGCCCATGACTCTTCAAGGCTCCCTCACCCACGAGGAATACTGCGCCCAACTCCTGGCCGAGACCGCCGGGTTCCGGAAGATCGTGCGCAGCGCCGATCTCTCGGCGACCGTGCCGACCTGCCCCGACTGGACGCTCGCCGATCTCGCCCGGCACGTCGGGGGTGCGCATCGCTGGGTCGGCACGCTCGTCGCCACCCGCGCCTCGGAGAACGTCGACGATGCGGACGTCCCCGAGGGCGACGGGCCCGAGGGCGAGGACGCGGCGGCGCTGGACGCCTGGCTGGCGGCGGGCGTCGAGCAGACCGTGGCCGCGCTGCGGGAAGCCGGGCCCGATACCAAGGTGTGGAGCTGGACGACGGCCCACCACGCGGGGTTCTGGGCCCGCCGGATGGTCCATGAGACGGTCATCCACCGCGCCGACGCCGCGCTGACCGCCGGCGTCCCCTTCGACCTCCCGGCGCCGGTCGCCGCGGACTGTCTGGAGGAGTGGCTGCAGATCAGCGAACTGCCGATGGTGGTGGCCCGCTTCGCCGAGCGCGGCCGCGAGGCATTCGGCCCCGGCCGGACGATCCACGTCCATGCCACCGACGCCCCGCCCGAGCTGGACGCCGAGTGGCTGCTCGACCTCACGGGGGAGGCGCCCACCCACCGCCGCACCCACGAGAAGGCGGCGGTCGCGCTGCGCGGCAGCCTCACCGACGCCCTCCTGGTCCTCTACCGCAGGCTGCCCGCCGACAGCGACCGGGTGGAGGTGCTGGGCGAGCGTGCGGTGCTCGACCAGTGGCTCCAGTGGGCGAGCTTCGGGTGAGCGGCCGGCCGGGCCGTTAGGAGTTCAGCTCGGCCAGCACCCGTAGCGTATGCGGGTCCGGCGCCGTCACCAGGAGGTCGGTGACCGGGCCCGTACGCCACAACTCCAGCCGCTGTGCGATCCGTTCGCGCGGGCCGACCAGCGAGATCTCGTCCGCGAAGGCGTCCGGTACGGCCAGCACCGCCTCCTCCTTGCGGCCCTGGAGGAACAGTTCCTGGATCCGCCGCGCCTCGGCCTCGTATCCCATCCGCGCCATCAGATCGGCATGGAAGTTCCTGGCCGCATGGCCCATCCCACCGATGTAGAAGCCGAGCATCGCCTTGACGGGCAGCAGCCCCTCGGCGACGTCGTCGCAGACCACGGCGCGCGCCATGGGGGCGATCAGAAAGCCCTCGGGAGCGTCGGCCAGCGACGCCGCGTAGACGTCGGCGCGCCGCGGCGACCAGTACAGCGGCAGCCAGCCGTCCGCGATCCGGGTGGTCTGCGCGATGTTCTTGGGCCCCTCCGCGCCCAACAGGAGGGGCAGATCGGCGCGCAGCGGGTGGGTGATGGGCTTGAGCGGTTTGCCCAGGCCGGTGCCGTCCGGGCCGCGGTAGGGGAGCGGATGGAACAGCCCGTCGGACCGCACCGGTCCCTCGCGGCGCAGCACTTGGCGGACCACGTCCACGTATTCGCGGGTGGCGGCCAGCGGGCTCTTGGGGAACGGCCGCCCGTACCACCCCTCGACGACCTGCGGCCCGGACAGCCCCAGGCCCAGCAGCATCCGGCCCCCGGACAGATGGTCCAGCGTCAGCGCCTGCATGGCGGTGGCGGTGGGCGTACGGGCGGCCATCTGCACGATGCCGGTGCCGAGTTTGATCCGCGAGGTGTGCGCGGCGATCCAGGTCAGGGCGGTGAACGCGTCCGAGCCCCACGCCTCCGCGGTCCACACCGAGTCGTAGCCCAGGCGCTCGGCCTCGCGGGCGAGTTCGAGGTGCCGGGGGTCGGGGCCGCGGCCCCAGTAGCCCAGTGCCAGACCGAGTCGCATGGTGACCGCCTCTCTCCGTACGGGACTGTCCGCGCCGCATGAGCCAGGTAACTGACGCTCAGTCAGTCAGCTGTGGTGCGGCGCACTGTACGGCCGGTGTGCGGGCAGCGCAACGGCCCCCCGCCGGAAGGCGAGGGGCCGTGGAAGGACCGCTGGGGGACGGTGGGCGGCGGGTCAGCCCCGCTGGATGCCGGTGGTGTCCTGCAGGACGCCGCGCCGGCCGTCCTGGGTCTGCGCGATCAGCGCCTGGCCGCGCTGCTCCACCGCCAGGTACCAGGTGCCGGGCGCCAGTTCGGCGATCGGCGAGGGCGAACCGTCCTCGCCGTACAGCGGGCGGGCGACCGGGACCGCGAACCAGAACGGGGCGAAGTCCGCCGAGGCGCCGGCCGCGGGGGTCGCGCCCGCCGCGCCGCCGGCCGTGGCGTCGGCCGCCGGCTGACCGGGCATCTGGCCGGTCTGCTGCTGGCCGCCCGGGCCCGGGTAGCCGTACCCCTGGCCCGCCGCCTGCTGCTGGGCGCCGGGGTAGCCGTAGCCCGGGTTGGGGCCCGCGCCGTACGGGGCGGCCGGCGGCGTGGGCGCGCCGATCAGCTCGGCCTTCAGCGCCGGCACGAGCGGACCGGCGACCGCGCCGCCGGCCAGCACCAGCGCGGCGATCAGACCCACGATCAGGCCGGCGCCGGCGCTGGGGGTGTCGATGATGTCCCAGAACGCCGTCCACGCCGCGAAGATGGTCAGCGCCACGCCGAACTGGCCGAGGTCCAGACCGGCGATCTTGCGCGGCTGCGGCAGCGCACGGCTGATGACGATGATCGCCGCGCCGATCACACCGGCCAGGAACAGGCTCATGAGCACGGAGACCGAGCTCCAGGCGTTGGAGCTGCTGTAGTCCTGCGCCTCGCAGTACTTGGCGAGCGGGCCGGTGCAGTCCGGGGCGCCGGTGAGGCCGAGGAACGAGGCGATGAACAGCAACACCGCTGCTCCGATCACCACGCCGTCGCCTCTAGTGAGGGAGCGGATGTTCACGTAAGGGTCCTTTGTCTCTTTCGTGGTCTATTCGTCGCTGTCGCGGTGCGCGCGGTGCGAGGCACGGCGGTGACCACCCATCGTAAAGGGGAACCTATCGCCGAATCCGGCGGGTCGGCCTGTTGGTTTCGATGCGTTATCGGCCGGGGCCGCGGACGTCGTAGGTGGTCAGCGCGTCAGGAAGTCCGTAATGCCCTCGGTGATCCCACGAGCCGCTTTTTGCCGCCACCCTCCGTCGGTCAATTGCGCGGCGTCCTTGGGGTCGCGCATATTGCCGCACTCGATGAACACCTTCGGCACCGTGGAGAGGTTGAGCCCGCCGAGGTCGCCGCGGACGTCCAGTCCGGTGCCGCCGCCGATGTAATTGGACGGCGAACTTCCGGTTACCGCCCGGAAGCGGTCGGCCAGCCGCTCGCCCAGCTGCCGCGACGGGCCGGTGATCGCGGTGGTGTCCGCCGGGCCGGCGGTGACCCGGGCGGGCAGGATGACGTGGAAGCCGCGGTTGCCGGCGGCCGAGCCGTCGGCGTGGACGGAGACCGCGGCGTCCGCGTGCGCCTTGTTGCCGATCGCCGCCCGCTCGTCCACGCACGGCCCGTACGACCGGTCGCCGTCCTGGGTGAGGACGACCTTGGCGCCCTGGTGTTCCAGGAGGGTGCGGACCCGGCGGGCCACGTCCAGGGTGAACGACGCCTCCGGGTAGCCGCCGTTGGTGGCGGTGCCGGTCGTGTCGCACTCCTTGCGTGCGGTGCCGATGTTCACCAGCCGGGCGATCTGCCCGGTGTGCCGGCTGTTGTGCGGATTGTGCCCGGGGTCGATCAGCACGGTCTTGCCCTTGAGGCTGCCGTGCGGATCGCCCTTGCCGTCCGGACGAGGGGTGGCGCCGTGGCCCGTACGCCCGTCCGGGGCGCCGCCGGTGCCGCTGCCGCCGCCGTGGTCGCTGCCCGCCGTCCGGCCGGGCGCCGGCGAGCCGTCCCGGGCCGTCGGGCCGCCGTGGCCGCCCGCCTGCCGCCAGAACAGCCAGCCGCCGACGGTGACCAGGGCCACGGCGGCCAGCACCAGGAGTACGGTGCCGCGCCGGCGGCGGGGCGGGGGGAAGGTGCTGCCGTTCGACATCTCCGCGATGGTAGCCCGCGGCCCGGATCAGCTGCCGGGGCCGGTGCGCCGCAGCACCCGCAGCGTCCCCTGCGCCGAGACCTCGGTGAACGCCCCGGAGGCCAGTGCGCGCAGATAGATCCGGTACGGCGCCTGGCCGGTGAACTCGTCCTCGGGGTGCGGGTGCACGTCGTGGATGACCAGCAGCCCGTCCTGCGCCACGTGCGGCGCCCAGCCCTCGTAGTCGGCGGTGGCGTGCTCGTCGGTGTGCCCGCCGTCGATGAAGACCAGCCCGACCGGCCGCCCCCACACGGCCGCGACCTGCGGGGAACGGCCCACGACCGCGATCACGTGGTCCTCCAGTCCGGCCGCGTGCAGGGTCCGGCGGAACGTGGGCAGGGTGTCCATCCGGCCGACCTCGGGGTCCACGACGGACGGGTCGTGGTAGTCCCAGCCGGGCTGCTGCTCCTCGCTGCCCCGGTGGTGGTCCACCGTGACGGCCGTCACCCCGGCGGCCCGCGCCGCGTCGGCGAGCAGCAGGGTCGACCGGCCGCAGTACGTGCCGACCTCCACCAGCGGCAGCCCCAGCCGCGCCGCCCCGGCCGCCGCCGCGTACAGCGCGAGCCCCTCGTCCACGGGCATGAAGCCCTTCGCCGCCTCGAACGCGGCGAGGATCTCCGGCTGCGGGGCGGTCGGCGCCGTGGGAGCGGACATGGCTTCCTCCTGGTGGTGCGGTGGGAGGGCTCATCGTGCCGTACGGGCCGGAGGTGGCCGTGCGGGGGTTCGCATTTCGTGCGGCTTTCCGGCCGGCCGGGCGGTGCGGGGGAGTCGCGCGGGCGGATTTCCGGCCGCTCCCGCCGGTTTATCGCCGGACGTTTCCCGGATGTCCGGAAACGGGAAAGGTGCGGGACCCGCGGGGGTGGAAACCGCCGGGAGGGAAACCGCCGGCGCGGGAAACCGTCGGGCGGGCGAATGGCATTCCGTACCGGAATTCACCGGACCGTTTCCTGTCCGCCGCCGGGCCGTTCCCCGCGGCGCCCTCGCCGGGTTCCGCCGGGCGGAACATTCCGACCCACCTGACCTTCCGTCAGATTGGAACGTGTTCTAGTCTGCCCCGCATGGGCATCGGAATCACACCGGACCACCGCGACCTGGCCGAGGCGGCGGGCGGCTGGGCCCGCCGGGCCGTACCGCCCGAAGAGGTCCGCACACTCCTCGACAGCGCACCCGCCCGCCCCGGGCGCCCCGCCCACTGGGACGGCCTCGCCGCCCAGGGCCTGCTCGGCCTCCACCTCCCCGAGGCCGACGGCGGGGGCGGCGGCGATCTCCTGGACCTCGCCGTGGTCCTTGAGGAACTGGGCCGCGCCGCACTCCCCGGCCCGTACCTGCCCACCGTTCTCGCCGCCGCGCTGCTCCACCACGGCGGCGCGCACCGGCACCTCGTACGGGCCCTCGCCACCGGCGAGCTGATCGGCGCCGTGGCGCTCGGCCCCGGCACGCTCACCGCCACCCGGGTGCCCGACGGTTACCGCCTCGACGGCACCGCGCCGCCGGTCCTCGCCGGGGCCGACGCCGACCTCCTCGTGCTCGCCGCGCGGGCCCCCACCGGGACCGTCCACCTCGCCGTCGACGCCGCGGCGCTGACCGTACGCGTCCAGGACGGCGCCGACCCGACCCGGCCCACCGCCGAGGTCCGGGCGGACGGCGTCCCGGTGCCCGCGGACCGGCTGGTGGCGATCGACGCCGCGCTCGTCCGCGACCTGGCCGGGGTGCTGTACGCGGCCGAGAGCTGCGGGACGGCTGCCTGGGCCCTCGCCACCGCCACCCAACACGCCCGGGTCCGCGAGCAGTTCGGCCGCCCCATCGGCCAGTTCCAGGCCGTCAAGCACCTCTGCGCCGACATGCTCGTCCGCTGCGAACAGGCCCGCGCCCTGGTCTGGGACGCGGCCCGCGCCCACCGCGAGCCGCCCGAGGTCCGCGGGCTGGTCGCCGCCCTCGCCACCGCCACCGCCCTCGACGCCGCCTTCAGCTGCGCCAAGGACTGCATCCAGATCCTCGGTGGCATCGGCTTCACCTGGGAACACGACGCCCATCTGCACCTGCGCCGGGCGACCGTGGCCCGCCAGCTGCTCGGCGCCGGCGACACCCACCGGCTGCGCGCCGCCGCCTATGCCGTCGACGGCGCCCGCCGCCCGCTGCGCCTCGAACTCCCGGCCGCCGCCGAGCAGTTCCGCGCCGAGGCCCGCGAGGTCATCGACCGGGTGCGCGGCTTGGACCCCGCGGCCGTCCGCCGCGAGCTGGCCCCCACCGGATACGCCGCACCGCACCTCCCTGCGCCCTACGGGCTCGGCGCCGGCCCCGTCCAGCAGCTGGCCGTCCAGCAGGAACTGGCCGCCGCCGGGGTCACCGTCAGCGATCTGGGCATCGCCACCTGGGTGGTGCCCTCCCTGCTCGCCCACGGCACCGCCGAGCAGCAGCAGCGCTATCTGATGCCGTCGCTGCGCGGGGAGATGCGGTGGTGCCAGCTGTTCTCCGAACCGGAGGCCGGGTCGGACCTGGCCGGCCTGCGCACCCGCGCCGAGCGGGTGGACGGCCCCGACGGCCCCGGCTGGCGGATCAACGGACAGAAGGTGTGGACCTCGGCCGCCCAGTGGGCCGACCACGGCATCCTGCTCGCCCGCACCGACCCGGACGCTCCCAAACACAAGGGGCTGACCTTCTTCGCCGTCGACATGAAGACCCCCGGGATCGACGTCCGCCCGCTGAAGGAGATCACCGGCGAGGCACTTTTCAGCGAGGTCTACTTCGACGACGTACTGCTGCCGGCCGACGCGGTGGTCGGCGAGACCGGTAACGGCTGGAAGGTGGCCCGTACCACCCTGGACAACGAACGCGTCCACATGGCCGACCAGTTGACCTTCGACACCGGACTGACCGCGCTCCTGGACCGCACCGCCGGCCTCGACGGCTCGGTACGGGCCCGGGTGGGCGCCCTGGCCGCCGAGGCGCACGCCCTGGCCTGCCTCACGCTGCGCACCACGCTCCAGCAGGTCTCCGGCCTCGAACCGGGCGCCGGCGCCAGCATCCGCAAGCTGGTGCAGACCCCGCACCAGCAGAAGGTCGCCGAACTGGCGCTGGAACTGCTCGGCCCGGACGGCGCGGTGCGCGAGGGCGCCGGCGAACGCGCCCTGCACGGCTTCTTGATGTCGCGCTGCCTGACCATCGCCGGCGGCACCACCCAGGTGCAGCGGAACGTCGTCGCCGAGCGGCTGCTCGGGCTGCCCCGCGACCCGGAGCCCCGCCCGCTGATCTGACCCGACCACAGGGGATTTCACCCCTTCATCGGGCCCGGGCCCCCGCACGATCTGGACCATCTGCACGATCTGCACGATGCCGATGACTCACCAGGAGGACCTGTATGGCAGGCACGGCGTACCTCGTCGGCGTAGGGATGACGCACTTCGAGAAGCCCGAGACCCGCGAGTGGCAGTACTGGGACATGGCCAAGGAGGCGGGCGAGGCGGCGCTCGCGGACGCCGGGATCGGCTACGACGCCGTCGAGCAGGTGCCGGTCGGCTTCTGCCACCAGCCGTCCACGGCCGGTCAGCGCGCCGCGTACGAGCTGGGCCTGACCGGCGTCCCCGTCTACAACGTCAACAACAACTGCGCCACCGGCTCGACCGCGCTGATGATGGCCCGTCAGTTCGTCGCCTCGGGCCTCAACGACTGTGTGCTGGCGCTCGGCTTCGAGAAGATGAAGCGCGGCGCGCTGGGCGGCGGTGCGGGGGGAGGCGATTTCGCCGCTTCCCCGGTCGCCCGCCACTACGGCGTCATGGCGGCCGCGCACGGTTTCGAGCGGACCCCGCCCACCGCTCAGATCTTCGGCAACGCGGCCCGCGAGCACATGGCGAGGTACGGCACCACGGCCGAGCAACTGGCCGCGGTCGGCGCCAAGAACCACCGGCATTCCGCGCACAACCCCCGCGCCCAGTTCCAGGACGTCCACACGGTCGAGGAGGTGCTGGCAGCCAAGGTCATCCACCGCCCGCTGACCAAGCTCCAGTGCTCGCCGACGTCCGACGGCGCGGCCGCGGTGGTGGTCGCCTCCGAGCGCTTCGTCCGGACGCACGGACTGGCCGACCGGGCGGTGGAGATCGTCGCCCAGGCGATGACCACCGACACCGAGGAGAGCTTCGCCTCCGGCTCCTGCATCGACGTCGTCGGCAAGCCGATGTCGCGGGCCGCCGCCCGGCAGGTCTACGAGGCGTCCGGGCTCGGCATCGAGGACGTGGACGTCATCGAGCTGCACGACTGCTTCTCGATCAACGAGTTGCTGACCTACGAGGCGCTGGGCATGTGCGCGGACGGCGAGGCGGGGAAGCTGGTCGCCGACGGGGCCACCACGTACGGCGGCCGCTGGGTGGTCAACCCGTCCGGCGGCCTGATCTCGAAGGGCCACCCCCTGGGCGCGACCGGCCTCGCCCAGGCCGCCGAACTCGTCTGGCAACTCCGCGGCACGGCCGGTGCCCGCCAGGTCCCCGACGCCCACGTGGGCCTGGCCCACAACATCGGCCTGGGCGGCGCGGCGGTGGTGACGCTGCTGCGGAGGTGAGGTTGTGGGGGCGTGGGGGGGCGAGGCCGTGTGGCCGTCTGGCCTTCCGGCCGTCGGTGTCGCGTTAACGTCCGCTCCGATGCGGGTAGTTGGCCTTCCGGGGGGTCTCCCGACCCTTACGACTCGGTCGGCTATTGAAGACGAGTTTGGCTCTTGTTATAGGATCTGGCCGCGCTTGGATGTTCTATGCCTGGCTGCGGTGGCTGATGGACATCCCCAGGTGCCAAAGGGCCGGAGAGCTTCCCCCAACGGGATGTCAGTGGTTGAGGCTACCCTCCAGGGATGGCTGACGCTTACGACTTCCTTCTCACCCTCGACCTCAAAGATGATCTGTCAGCGGACGAGGTCGCCGAGCTCCGATGGCACCTTGGCCTCGGTCCGCAGCCTGAACGGCTCTGCATCATTAGTGAGTTTCCCGAGGTGGTGCTTGACGACAACTCCAAGCCGGTGCTGGATGACCAGGGCGAGTGGCGAGTGGAGAACGCTCCGTATCCGGTGCTGGCCCAACGGGGTCCGGCCTGGAGAATCGGCGGAGCGACGGTCTCGGAGCTGGCACGGCGAGAGGGCCCGCGTCCCGGGTGGGCGCTGACGACTCGCCAGGCGCTGCATCCCGACGACTTCGATAACGTCGACCCGCTGCTCAGCTGGCTCGCTACCCATGCCGACTACGACTACGTCGAATTCGACGGCTCACCCAGAAGCGGAGGCTTCGGTCAATACGTTGGGTATGAGCGCTTCTATGAGGATGCCGTCATCACCAAACTGCTCGTGATCAAGGATGGTGAGATCGTCAGAGAGGGCTGAAGCGGTCACCCCGGCCTGACTTGGGAGCATCAGCGCGTTCACGAGGCCCGCTATCAGGCGGCACGCCCTTGCAAACTTCCCGTCCAGCCTATGAGGAAGAGCTACGCCCGTTGAAGATCGGTCGTGAGGTGAGAGCGGGCTACACAGGTTCTCCCCGTGTGAGAACGAAGTGGGCCCGCACGGCCTTGTCGCGTCCTGCCTTCACTGGCGTCTCCCTCACACATCTCAGCATTCTGATTGAGGAGTTGACTGGTCCGTGGCAGGCGCGGCGGGAGTCGGTCTTGCGTGACCGTCGGGGCGGGGACCGGCAACGTGCCGCCGGGGCAGGACGCAAGCACGAGCTGGTGTTCACCGACCGAGTGCTGGTCACCCTGGCCCACCTGCGCACCCAGCTCCCGCACGCCGCGCTCGCCGAGCTCTATGGGGTGGGCCGCTCCACCGTGACCGAGGCCATCGGCGAGATCCGGCCGCTGCTCGCCGATCGCGGCTTCGCCGTGCCCGATCGGCCCGGTCTGCGGCTGCGGACCCTGGCCGACGTGTTCGCCTACGCGGCCGCGGAGGGGAAGACGCTGCGGATTGACGGCACCGAGACCCAAGTCCGCCGTCCCAGGGCTCACCGGCCCGGCCGCCGCGCGTTCGTCTCCGGGAAGAAGAAGCAGAACACGATCAAGACCACGACGATCAGTGATGGCCAGGGCCGCACCCTGTGGTCCGGAGCCGACCGTCCTGGGCGGATGCACGACCAGACCGCGATGCGCAGCGAGGGCATTGCCGAACAATTCCGTTTGCACCCAGATGTGAAGGCCGAGGTCGACGAGGGCTACCGGGGCCTGGCGAACGAGTTTCCCGGTCAGGTCACCGCCCCTCCGAAGAAGCCGAAGGACGATGCCCCGCTTGGCGAGCGGTACGCCTGGCGCGAGCAGCGCAGACGTCAGTCCTCACGACGGATCTGCGTTGAGCACGCCAACGCCGAGCACAAGCAGTGGCGCCCGCTCCAGCGGTTCACGGGAAGACGCCAGCACTACGCGGCCACCCACCGGGCCGTCGCCAGCCTGGTCTCCGACCGCGCCGCCCAGCGGGCCACCCGCCACAAGCCGAGCACCGAACTGGTGCTCGTCCACCCAACGGTCTGCTGACACCGACCAGCCAGACCCCAGGGCAACACATCCGAACACCAATAGCCGCCCAAGTCGTTAGGGGACCGCCGCCCCCAACCCCTACGGGACCCACCCCTCCCCCCGCCCCTTCCTCCCCCAGCCCCTCCGCCCACCGACCTAGGTCCCCGGTCAGGTGGTGTATGCACCCATATTCCGATGCGCGGGTGTGGGGCGGATGCGAGCATGGTCCGCATGCCCCCGATAGCCGAGTCCGCCACCCTGTCCACGGCCTCCCGCCGGAGCGCCGCACCGGCCTGGCTGGTGATGCTGCTGGTGTGCGCCGGACAGTTCCTGGTCGTCCTGGACGTCTCCGTGGTGAACGTGGCGCTGCCTGCCATGCGGACAGGTCTGGGGCTGAGCGAGCTGGGCCTGCAGTGGATCGTCAACGCGTACGTGATCACCTTCGCCGGCTTCATGCTGCTCGGCGGCCGGGCCGCCGACCTCTTCGGCCGTAAGCGGATCTTCGTCCTCGGGCTGGCGTTGTTCACCGTCGCGAGCCTGGGGGGCGGCCTGGCGCAGCAGCCCTGGCAGTTGATCGCGGCGCGTACGGTCCAGGGCGTCGGCGCCGCGGTGCTCTCGCCGGCCACCCTCACCATCCTCACCACGTCGTTCCCGGCCGGCCCGGCCCGGACCCGCGCGATCGCCACCTGGACCGCGGTCGGCGCCGGCGGGGGCGCGGTGGGCGGCCTGGTCGGCGGGGTGCTCACCGAGTACCTGTCCTGGCGCTGGGTGCTGCTGATCAACGTGCCGGTCGGCGCGCTGGTGCTGACCGGCGCGGTGCTGTGGCTCACCGAGAGCCGGCAGGGCGCGGCCCGACGGCTCGACGTGCCCGGTGCGCTGCTGGTGACCGGCGGGCTGGGGCTCGTCGCGTACGGGATCGTGCAGACCGAGACGGACGGCTGGGCGTCGGCGTCCGCGCTGCTGCCGCTGGCCGCCGGGCTGCTCGTGATCGCGGCCTTCCTCGCCGTCGAGGCGCGGGCCAAGGCGCCGCTGATGCCGCTGGGGCTGTTCCGGCTGCGCTCGGTGTCCTCGGCGAACGCGGCGATGGTGCTGGCCGGCGCCGCGATGTTCTCGATGTGGTACTTCCTGTCGCTCTACGTCCAGAACGTGCTCGACTACAAGCCGCTGCAGGCGGGGCTCTCCTTCATCCCGCACTCGCTGTCCATCGTCCTGGGGTCCAAGATCGGGCCGCGGCTGATGAACCGGCTGGGCGCCAAGACCCTGGCCGTCACCGGTGCGGTGATCTCCGCGTCCGGCATGGTCTGGCAGGGCACGATGGACGTCAACGGAACGTACCTCGGTACCATCCTCGGTCCCGGCATCCTGATGGCCCTGGGCGCGGGTCTGACCGCCACCCCGGTCGCCGCCATCGCCACCTCCGGCGCCGACCCGGCCGACCAGGGCCTGGTCTCCGGCCTGATCAACACCTCCCGGCAGATGGGCGGCGCCCTGGGCCTGTCGATCCTGTCCACCGTCGCCGCCTCCCGCATCGAGGCGGGCCACGGCGCGAAGGCGGCCCTGGCGGACGGCTACGGGCTGGCCTTCCAGGTCGGCTCGGGAGTGCTGCTGGCCGGCATCGTGCTGATGCTGCTCGCCCTGCCGCGACGCCGCGCGGACGTCACCAACGGCTAGGGACGCGCAGTCACCCCTGTGCCCCGCCTACAGCCACCCGTTCTGCCGCGCCGCCCGGACCGCCTCCATACGGTTGCGGGTCCCGGTCTTGCCGATCGCCGCGGAGAGGTAGTTGCGGACGGTGGCCTGGGAGAGGTGGAGCTTGCCGGCGATGTCGGAGACGGTGGCGCCGTCCACCGCGGCGGTCAGCACGTCCCGTTCCCGCTGGGTCAGTGGATTGGGCCCGGCGCTGAGTGCCGCCGCGGCCAGCCCGGGGTCGATCACCCGCTCCCCGGCGAGGACCCGGCGGATCGCCGCCGCCAGGTCCTCCACCGGGCCGTCCTTGACCAGGAAGCCGGACGCCCCGGCCTCCATGGCGCGGCGCAGATAGCCGGGCCGCCCGAAGGTCGTGACGATCAGGACCTTGCACGACGGCAGCGCGCTGCGCAGATCGGCCGCGGCGTCCAGCCCGCTGCGGCCGGGGAGTTCGATGTCCAGGAGGGCGATGTCGGGACGGGCCTCCAAAGCTGCCGCGACGATCCGGTCGCCCGCCCCGACCTGCGCCACGACCTGCATGTCCTCTTCCAGGTCGAGCAGCAGCGCCAACGCGCCCCGCATCATCCCCTGGTCCTCGGCGAGGAGGACTCTTGTACATCTTACGGGCGGCTCGCCGTGGGACTCAGTCATATGGCCAGACTACGCAGCAGAAAGCCCTGCCCGGCTGGCGTTGCTCGCCGTTGCCGGACAGGGCCACAGGGGGCTTCGGCTTCCCCAGGTCCGAAGCGGTTGCCCTCACTGCCTAGGGCAGCACCCCCGTGACGGGGCGGACCGGGGCGAGAGTCTGAGCACGTCAGCTCAGACGGGACACGACCTGTCCCTACTCAAGGCTTGTCCGGTCGGGGGAGTCGAAGGGGCGGGGGCGGCGCATGCGGCACGCTGGCCCCGCCCCGGTCTACTGGGACGGGCGTGCGTCTTCTGGGTGCCCGTATTTCTTGTGCTTCTTCACATTGTCGAGAACCTCCCACAAGGCGAGGCTGTTCTGCTCCTGGAGGATTTCGCTCAATTGCTCTTTCAGCAGGGCGCATCCAGGGCAGTCGTGAGGGTCGGCGAGACCGGAGCGAGGCACAGAGAGCGGATCCTGATACGAGACATGCTCACCGCGCGGCATGCCGCCACTCGCGCTCATGACCAGGCCTCGTTCTTGCCGTGCGGGTGGCGCCGGATCTCAACATTGCAGTCGCTCACCTTCGAGCCGTCTCCGGCGATCCGTGCGGCTTCCCGCTCCCGGGCCAGCGCGCCGCACACATCGCACCCGTCTACCGGCACGGGTTCCAGCTCCAGCCATAAAGGCAGTTCTACTGATGCAGTCATGTATCTCGTCGGCTCGGTCATGCCCGCGATAATCCCGAGAGTGAGCAGGGCAGCGTAGTGGCATCTGTAGTGGCAAGTGGCCTACGAAACCCCATTCTTGACCTGTCCAGTGGCAGTGCTAGGGGCAAGATGGGGTCATGTCCATTGGGGAGCTGATCAGGGATCTACGCCGGGCACGCGGATGGAGCCAGGGGCGACTGGCATCAGCGATCAACGACGCCTTTGGAACGAACCTTGATCGGGAGTACGTCAGTCGCTGGGAGCGTTGCAAGGTAACGCCGGGGGCGTACTACCTCCGGTGCCTGTCCGCAGTGCTCGATGTTCCCCTAGCTGTGCTTGAGGACGATGTGAAGCGACGTACCTTCCTGACCGATGCAGCGGGAGCCGCCATAGCGCCCGTGGTGGCCTCTGACCTCTTGTCCATGGGCTTCGCCGCCCGGCTCCGGGGCGGGCCGTCCGTAGACGACTGGGAGAGCAAACTAGACACCTACGGCACTGAGTACATGAGCCTTGGTGCCGCCGACATTCAGCGTCGCGTATCCGGTGAGCTGGTGGTGGTGCAGCAGCAGCTTGACAACCCTCGGCTGTGGTCCGTGGCCTCACGGCTCATGACCCTTTACGCCAAGACGTTCCCCGGCTCGGATGGATCCAAGGCGGTCAACTGGTACCGGCTCGCTGCTGAAGCTGCGGACGAGTCCGGAGACGATCAGGCCCGCGTCTGGGTACGCGGTCGGGCAGCAATCGCGCTCGGATATGAGGGAGCGTCACTCGGCGTAGCTGACACGTTGGCCGATCAGGCCATGGCCATCAGTCATAAACCGTCGCTAGGGCTCCTCAACGCCATCTACGGCAAGGCGCACGCTGCCGCGCTGCGAGGAGACCATAAGGCGGCGCTCAGGCTCTCCGAGCAGGGGCAGAGGGTGTTCGACAAGGCCGGGTCCTATGAGCAAACCAGCGACTATGCCGTTCCCTGGTGGCGGGTGAACGTCTTCCGCTCGCTGCTGCTCGCCAGGCTTGGGGATGAGCGGGGGGCCGTCGAGGCCCAGGAAGCTGCTCGACGCGAACTGCCCGCCACGCTGCCTCGCTTCGCGACCCACCTGGAAATGCACCGTGGGCTGATGCTGGCCCGGTCCGGAGACAGGACTGGAGGCACCGCCTACGCGCGGGCCGCGATGGACGAGCTGCCCCCGGAAAAACATTCGTTGACGCTCCGGCTACTGATGGCAGAGGTCGAGGCGTCATAGAACGATGAAAGCCCCCGCAACCACTCCGGCAAGGGAGGAAGCCACAGGGGTGTGTAGTCCGGGCTGGCGCAGCCAGGCCGCCAGCGATCTGCGGCGCTCACTGACTACGTGTCGAACTCCTGAGCGATCCAACGCCAGTCGGCAGGCCAAACGAAGCCGTTGGATCGTCGGCCGGCGGAACCTCAGGGGCCGCGCCACCGGGAGCCTTCGCCAGTTCCGGGCCGTCGCTCTTGTTACGCCGTCGGCGCTGATCGCTTCGCTTTGGGACGGGGCCCGGCATAGTGCCACCTCCCATGCAGCCCAACGAGCACCCGATACATCGTTTTCAAGTGGCAGGCAAATATCTGTGAAACCGCCAGATGAAATCAGTGACGCTGGCGGCAGCTACTCACAGATCTGTGACTCGCTGGCGGCAGCTAGTCACAGATCTGTGACTAGTGAGTTTGTATCAGGCAGAGTTCGGCGCTCCAATACACCCAACGCCGAGCCATCGCAGCCTCGCGATAGGTCGCGCCCAATCTTGAACTGGAGTGGCCATGCCTGAATCCACACCTCGACCCGTGTTTGAACTTCGCTGTGGTGGACTCCACTTGACCATCCAGCGCATCCCCGCATGGGTCGTGGGGCTCCTCACCACTGCCAGCGGTGCAGGAGCCGCGTGGTGGACAATCCATTGAACATGTGGTGGACGAACCTTCCTGCCACTGCCTTGAGCAGCCCCGCCCTGCCGGGGGCCTTCACCAGGTCCGGGCCGTCGCTCTTGTTGCGCCTCCGGCGCTGGTCACTGCGCTTCGGGACGGCCCGGCATGGTGTCACCTCCTTAACAGGACAGGCATAAAGGAGCCCCGGTCAGTTGCTACCGGGGCGCCATATGTGTGGACCCTAGCGACGCCTGCCGAACACCAGCGACAGAACACGGACCGCTCGCTCACGGATAGCCGGATCCGGGTGGGCAACCGCTACCAAGACAACGGCAGACAGGGCAGAGCTGAAGATGGGAAGAGCTTGCATCATTTCCATGGCTGGGACGCTAACGAGGACGACCACGCCATGAACACGTCTTTCCACCCGTCTTCTATACGACCTTTACCCGACCTTTCAGGGTCCTGGACGGAGTCAGATGATGCTGCCCCTCGCCCCTAACGACCTTGGAACCCGTACACGATCCGAGCTGCTATACGCTTGCGGTCCGGCGTGACTGACCGAGGGGGTATCCCCCCAAGTCAGAGCGCTACGCGGTGAGCGTGACTTTGGTGATTGCCGCCGGGTGCGGGTAGCCGAACCCGACGCGCATGGTGCCGCGTACGGCCACCTGGTCACTGTTGAAGTAGGCATCCGCTCGGAGCACCTGGAGCGCAGCGGCTTCCCGATCCGGGAATCCGCTGGTCAGAGTGAGGTGTCTAAGGGGCTACTCCTCCTCCGCGAGCAGGACCTTGATCACCTGGTCAACCCTTCCGTCTCCGTCATCTCCCCTGTCCCCACCGGCAGTTCGGCCGTCACCCGGAAGCCGCGCCGGCCGTCGGGGCCGCTGCTCAGGGTGCCGCCGGCCGCTGCCAGCCGTTCGGTCAGGCCCTTCAGGCCGGTGCCGCCGACCGGGCCCGGCGTTCCGGGCGGCGTGGCGGCGCCGTCCGCGGAGTCCGTACCGGCGGCGTCGCCGTCGGGTCCGGGGACGCGGGCGCGGAACCAGGTCCGGCCGGCCGCCGGGGCCGCACCGGAGCTTACGGGACCCCGGCCGTCGTCCGTGATCGTCAGCCGGACCCGTTCCTCGTCGGCGTGCACCGCGATCTCGCAGCGGGTGGCGCCGCTGTGCCGGACCGCGTTGGTGACGCCCTCGCGGACCACCCAGCCCAGCAGCGCACCGGCCTGCGGGGGCAGCGGCGGCCCGGCCTGCCGGACGACGGCTTCGATGCCGGCCGCTTCCAACGCCGATCGGGCCCGGTCCAGTTCGGTGCTGAGGCTGCCCTCGCGGTAGCCGGTGACCGCCTCGCGGATCTCGGTCAGCGCCTGCCGGCCGACCGCCTCGATGTCCGAGGCCTGGGCGAGCGCCGCGTCCAGATCGCGCGGCGCCAGCCGGCGCACCGCCTCGGCCTTGACCACGACCAGGGACATCGTGTGTCCCAGCAGATCGTGCAGGTCCCGGGAGAAGCGCAGCCGCTCCTTCTCCACGGCGCTGCGGGCCAGTTCCTGCCGGGTGGCCCGGAGTTCCTGGATGGTGTCGAACAGGCTCAGCACCGTGGACGTCACCATGCCGGAGAGGAACGTGCCGTAGCCGACGCCGAACGCGTCGCTGGGGTCGCCGGCCTGCCAGCCGGACAGGAACCCGGCCGTACCGCTGAGCGTGATCAGCCACAGCGCCAGCTTCCTGCCGCGCAGCGCGCGGACCGTACCGGAGGCCAGCGACAGCAGCGGGAAGAACAGGAACCAGCTGCCGCCGAAGCCGAGCGCGATGGCGAACGTGATGGCGGTGAGCACGCCCAGGGCCACGACCGGGTAGCGGGTGTCCCGGAGCCGGGGGCTGAAGGCCGACCAGATGACGGTGAGGTAGAAGGAGTTGAAGGCCAGCAGTCCGAGGCCGGCCAGCCAGGGGTTGCCGGTCTTGCCCTGCACGATGTTGGAGAAGGCGCCGAGCCCCATCAGCAGCCAGGGCAGGAAGGAGTATTTGCCCGGGCCCTTGTCGGGCTTCCGGCCGGGTGTCCATTTCGACGAGCACGACGCGCCGCCGCCGGCCACCCCGTCCGTCCCCGCCGCCCCGCCGGGCGTCCCGCCTGCGGGGTCCTGCTCTGTCGTCCGCTGCACTGTCGCTTCCCCGGTCCGTGCCATCTGTGCCATGTGCGCCATCGCGGGTCACACCGTCCGTGCGGCCCGCCGGTACGCGTACACCGCGTAACCGCCGAAGACTGCCAGCCAGGCGGCCAGCACCGCCACTGCCGTGAGGCTCGGTGCGCCGCCCTCGGTGACGCTGCGGCCCAGTTCGGCGAAGCGGTTGCCGGGCGTCCAGGCCGACAGGGCGCGCAGCCAGCCGGGGAACAGCTCGGCCGGGAACCACAGTCCGCCGATGATCGAGAGCAGCAGCATGCAGCCCGTGTTCACCACCCCGGTGGACTGTGCCGAGAGGCGGTAGCCGTTGCCCAGCCCGAGCAGGGTGAACGGGGCGGTGCCGAGCCACAGCAGGCCCGCCAGCGCGGCCCACTGCCAGGCCGGCATCCGGACGCCGTTGACCAGCGCGCCCACCAGCAGCACCGCGGCGATGGCCGGCAGCACCGTCACCGACCCGGTCAGTCCGCGGCCCACCACGGCCCGCAGCGGCCCCATCGGGGTGATCCGCAGCTGCCGCAGCCAGCCCAGTTGCTTGTCCTCGGCGACGCCGGTGCCGGTGCCGATCGCCGCGCCCAGCGCGCCGTACGCGGCCATCCCGACCATCGAGGCGGTCCGCCAGCCCATGTCGGCACCGCCGGTGCCGGTGCCGATGTTGGTCATCAGGACGTACATCAGCACCGGCATGCCGATGCCGAAGATCACGAAGCCCCGGTCGCGCAGCGTACGGCGGACTTCGAGACGGAGGTAGGCGAGCATCACGCGGTCTCCTTCAGGGCGTCGTGGGTCGGGGCGTCGGGGTTCGCGACGTCGTGGTGCGGGGCGTCGGAGTCCGCGCGGTCGGGGGAGGTGAGGGCGAGGAAGGCGTCCTCCAGGCTCGCGGCGGTGACCTCCAGGCCGCGGATCAGGCCCCGTTCCGCCAGTGCCAGGACCGTGGCGTCGGAGTCCGCCGTCCGCAGCAGGGCGCGGTCGCCGCGGATCTCCACGGTGTGTACGCCGGGCAGTGCGGACAGCGGCGCGGTCGGCGCGCCCGCGAGGTCGAAGGAGACCAGCGACCCGCCGGCCCGCCGCTTGATCGCCTCGCCGCTGCCGTCGGCGACCACCCGGCCCCGGTCGATCACCACGATCCGGTCGGCGTGGTCGTCCGCCTCCTCCAGGTAGTGGGTGGAGAAGACGATGGTGTTGCCCCGCCGGGCGTACGCCCGCATCGCGCGCCAGAACGTCCGGCGGGCCTCCACGTCCAGGGCCGCGGTCGGCTCGTCGAGGACCAGCAGGTCGGGGTTGCCGGCCAGCGCCACCGCGAACCGGACGCGCTGGGCCTGGCCGCCGGAGAGCCGGTCCACCCGCCGCCCGGCGAACTCGGCCAGGCCCGCCAGCTCCAGCGCCTCGGTGACGTCCATCGGCCGCGGGTAGGTGGCGGCCACGAAGCCGACCAGCTCGCGGACGGTAACCCGGGGGATGGCCTTGCCGTCCTGCAGCATCGCCCCGACCCGGCCGGCTCGTACGGCGCTCTCCGGCTCGCCGCCGAACAGCCGCACCGTGCCCGAGGAGGGCGGCAGCAGGCCCAGCAGCATGTTCAGGGTGGTGGACTTGCCGGCGCCGTTGCGGCCGAGCAGCGCCACCGTTTCGCCGGCGGCGATCCGCAGGTCGATGCCGTCCACGGCCCGCACCGTGCCGTAACTCCGGGTGACACCGGAGAACGCCACGGCCGTCCCGCCGCCGCCCCGCCCCACCGGGCCCCCGTGCGCCGTCGTCCGTGCCCTGCCTGGTGTCGTCTCCGGTGTCGTATCCGGTGCCCTGCCCGATGTCGTACCCGGTGCCATGTCCGCCCCCTTCGGTCGTTTCCTGTCCATGACGTTACGGAGCGTGGGCGGGCCGGGGCAGGGGCGAATGTGGGTGATGACCCCTGACAAATGTCATGGGCGCGGACCGGGCAAGGACTCGTGGGCGCGGACCGCGGCAACGACTCAGGGCCCACCCCGGCCGCGACGCGTTTCTGACAAACCGTCAGAGGGCTTCCCGGTGCCGGGCGGATCGGCTATACATGAAGGCCATCGGCTAGAACGCGTTCTAGAAGTGGGGCGGCGTCCCGTGCGGCGCCGTCGCCCGGCCGCGGTCCGCGCCGGGGCGGTGTCCCGTGCGGCACCGCCGCCCCCTGCGCGGTCCGCGCCGACCAGAGACGACCCCGGCCGGGTCGACGGTGCGGACGGCCGGGCCGGGGTCTTCCGACGCACTCCACCGTGGTGAAGGAGCAACCGCCCCATGCCCATCGACGTCGCCAAGGCCACCTCCGCCGAACCGCGGAACACCGAGCTCGCCTGGGACCACAAGGACGTCCAGCTCTACCACCTCGGCATCGGCGCCGGCGCGGTCACCCCGGAGAAACCGCAGGCCGCCACCGACCCGGACGAACTGCGCTACACCCTGGAGAGCGCGCTGCACGTCCTGCCCAGCTTCGCCACCGTCGCCGGCGGGGGCATGGCGCTGGCCGGCGGACTCTCCGCCCCCGGCATCGACGTCGACCTCGCCGCCGTCCTGCACGGCGGGCAGGCCGTCACCGTGCACCGCCCCCTGCCGGTGCGCGGCCGCGCCACCCAGACCTCGACCGTCCCCGCCGTGTACGACAAGGGCAAGGCCGCCGTCATCGTGCTGCGCTCCGAAATCACCGACGCCGACGGCCCGTTGTGGACCTGCGACACCGAGATCTTCGTCCGCGGTGAGGGCGGCTTCGGTGGCGACCGAGGCCCCTCCGCCCGCCTCGAACTCCCCGACCGTGCCCCCGACCTGACCACCGAACGGCAGATCCGCGCCGACCAGGCGCTGCTCTACCGCCTTTCCGGAGACTGGAACCCGCTGCACGCCGACCCCGAGTTCGCCAAGCTCGCCGGCTTCGACCGGCCGATCCTGCACGGGCTGTGCACCTACGGGGTCACGCTCAAGGCGGTCGTGGACACCCTGCTGGACGGCGATGTCTCCCGGGTCCGGTCGTACCGCACGCGCTTCGCCGGGGTGGTCTTCCCGGGCGAGACGCTCCGCATCCGGCTCTGGCGCGAACCCGGCCGGATCCAGGTGTCGGTGACGGCACCGGAGCGGGACGAGGCGGCGGTGCTGGCGGACACCGTCGTCGAGCACGGCTAGTCGCCGCTCACTGTCGCCGGCCGTCGCCAGCCGTCGCTCGCCGTCGCTCCGATGTCGCTTTGTCGGGGCGGTAGCCGCTGAATTCCGGTTGGTGGCCGCCGAGTTCCGGTGGTAACTGCCGAGTCGCCACCGCCGAGTTGTTGCCTCCAGTTGTCGTCTCCGAGGGGAGCCGTGAGATGCGCGCAGCCGTACAGCACGAGACCGGGCAGGACAAGCTGGAGGTCCTCGACGACGTCGAGGCGGTGGGGTTCGGGCCCGGCAAGGTCAGGATCCGCATCCGGGCGACCGGACTGTGCCACTCCGACCTCTCGGCGATGAACGGGGTGCTGCCGCAGCCCGTGCCCTTCGTCCCCGGCCACGAGGGCGCCGGGGAGGTCGTCGACGTCGGCGACGGCGTCACCGGCCTGGCGGCGGGCGACCGGGTGCTGATGTGCTGGCTGCCCGCCTGCGGCAGCTGTCCGTCCTGCAAACGCGGCCAGACCCACCTCTGTCTGGCCGGGTTCATGAACGCCGGTACGCCCAACTTCCGGCGGCCCGGCGGGGACGTCTTCGGCTTCGCCGGCACCGGCACCTTCGCCGAGGAGGTCGTGGTCGCCGCCAACTGCGCGGTCCCCATCCCGGACGACGTCCCGTACGAGATCGCCGCGTTGATCGGCTGCGGCGTCACCACCGGGCTCGGCGCGGCGCTCAACACGGCGCAGGTGGCGGCCGGCTCCTCGGTCGCGGTCATCGGTTGCGGCGGGGTCGGCATCTCCGTCATCCAGGGCGCGCGGGTCTGCGGCGCGGCCCGGATCGTCGCCGTCGACCCGGTGCCCGCACGGCGCGAGGCGGCACTGCGCTTCGGCGCCACCGAGGCCGTCGCCCCGGAGGAACTCGACGGCGCCAAGGCCGAGTTCACCGGGGGCGAGGGCTTCGACTACGTCTTCGAGGTGGTCGGCAGGTCCGCCACCGCCCGCACCGCGTACGAGACGACCCGGCGCGGCGGCACCCTGTGCGTGGTCGGCGCCGGCGCCATGGACGACCCCTTCCGGGTCAACATGTTCGAGCTGTTCTTCGACGAGAAGCGGATCCTGCCCTCCCTCTACGGCGGCGGGGACGTGCTGCGCTCCTACGAGCGGGCCATCGCCCTGTGGCGGGCCGGCCGGATCGACCTCGAAGGGCTGATCACGCACCGCGTCCGGCTCCCGGAGATCAACGACGCCCTCGACCAGATGCGCTCCGGTACGGCACTGCGCACCTGCATAGAGATCTGACCACCAAGAGGTCCGACCGCCAAGAGACCTGACCGCCAAGAGATCCGACCGGCCGGTGACGGGAGCCCGATCCGGCCGGCAGACCGAGAGGACGGGAACGCCAGATGGCACAGCCACTTGAGGGCCTGACCGCGATCGTCACCGGGGCCGGCCGCGGACTGGGCCGCGCCGAGGCCCTCGAACTCGCCCGGCTCGGCGCGCGGGTCGTGGTCAACGACTACGGGCAGTCCGGGCGCGATGGTTCGGGCGCCGCCTCCGCGGGCCCCGCCGAGGACGTCGCCGCGGAGATCCGTGCGGCGGGCGGCCAGGCGGTGGCCCATGTCGGTGACGTCGCCGACCACCAACAGGCGGGCGGACTCGTCCAGTTGGCGATCGATACCTACGGCCGGCTCGACATCCTGGTCAACAACGCGGGCATCCTCCGGGACCGGATGGTGTTCTCGATGACCGAGGACGAATGGGACACGGTCATTCGGGTGCACCTCAAGGGTCACTTCAACACCACCCGCTTCGCCGCGGCCCACTGGCGCGAGCGGTCCAAGGCAGCCGGCGGCTTGGTGCACGGCCGGATCATCAACACCTCCTCGGAGGCGTTCCTCGCCGGCTCGGCCGGCCAGCCCAACTACGCCGCCGCCAAGGGGGGCATCGTCGGCCTGACCACCTCCACGGCGCTGGCCCTGGCCAAATACGGCGTGACGGCCAACGCGATCTGCCCGCGCGCCCGCACCCGGATGACCGAGGACGTCTTCGCCGGCTTCGGAGAACCGGCCGACGGCCGGCTCGACCCGCTGGCCCCCGAGCACGTCGCCCCGCTCGTCGGCTATCTGGCCGCCCCGGCCGCGGCCCGGGTCAACGGTCAGCTGCTCGTCGTCCACGGCGGCATGGTCGCGATCGCCGAACGTCCCCGGATCGCCGCCAAGTTCGACACCGCGAAGGAACTCTTCACCTTCGAGGAGCTGGACGAGCTGCTGACGCCCTACTACGCACAGCGCCCGCCGCACGAGACGTTCGCGGCGGGCGAGGTGCTGGCTCTCAAACACGGCTCCTGAAGCACGGCTTCCGGGGCGCGGTTCCTGAGACGCGATTTCTGAGACGCGGGCCCCGGATCCTGTGGGGCCGGCGGGCCTATGCGTCCTGCGGCTGCTTGTCCCGGCGGTGCCGGCCGTGCGGGGTGGAGCCGGACTCCTCCGTGGCGGCCGGGCCACGGTGCTTGCCGGAGCTTGCAGCCGCGGCGGCCTGGGCGGATGCCTCCTGGGGGCGCGCCTGGGTCGTGTCGGTTCGGGCTTCGGACATGGGAAGAGTCACTCCGTCGGATCGCTTGCTGCTGTACGCGTCGGGACCCCGCCCGACCGCCGCGGGGCCGTACCCCGAGCGGCGTGATCGGTGGCCGGTCAACCGGCTGCGTAGCCCCCACCCGAAAGTTTAACGGGGCGGGAAATCACGCTCCACCGGGCCTAGCGGGACCCCAGAGGCGCCTGTTGCAGGGGAACTGGCCTGCGCATATGGGGATGTGCGGGGGAGTGCCGCGGTTCCGTGACGGCGGCCTTCGGTTGTGCAGATGCTGTGGAGTGGTTGGTGGCATCCCCTGCATCCGGGACAATCCCCCCGCCGCGTACGGCCTCCCCGGCTGCCACCGTCCGTACGGCCCCCACCGGTCCCGCCGACCCCACCAGCCTCCCCGAACCCGTCGGCCCCACCAGCCCCGCTCGCTCCACCGATCCTGCCAGTCCCACCGAGCCCACCGGCATCCTGGCCTCCACCGGCCCCACCGGTCCCCTCGGTCCCACCGGCTCCAGCGGTATGGCCATCCTCGCCAGCCCGCACGGCTCCGCGTCCGTCGCGCACGGCAGCAGCAGTTCGCCGTCGGCCGTCCACAGTCCGGCCCCCGCCAGCCACCCGTCCGGTACGGGCAGTTGCCGCAGCCGCCGGTCCCAGGGACGCCAGATCCCCAGCCGGGTGCCGTGCGCCGCGTCCACCCGGAACGCCACTGCACAGCTCTCCGGCGCCAGCATCTGCCCCGGCTGCACGGCGAACGGCGTCACCGCGGCATCGGCCGGCCGCAGGCACTCCGGGAACCGCACCGGCAGACTGCTGCCCAGCACGCCCCAGCCCAGCCGGTCGTGGCCCGGCGCGTCCGAGCGGACCAGCAGCAGCCCGCTGTCCGGATCGGCCAGCAGCAGCCGGTCGTTGCTCTCCTCGGTGATCTGCAGCAGCAGCCCGGTCTCGCCGCCCCGCGCCAGATCGACCAGCACGGTCTTCGTCCGGCCGTTCAGCTCCCGGTCCAGGGCCAGCAGCCGCCCGCCACGGTCCAGCCACGCGCCGCCCGTACAGCGCCCGGGAATCTCCACGATCCGCTCGGGCCCGCCGGCGTCGCCGGGCACCCGCCACAGCGCGGTGTGCCCGCCCGCCGGTGCCAGGGCGTACGCGTCGGTGCCGCCCGGTGTCGGCGGGAGCAGGGTCAGTTCCGCCGCTTCCACGGTGCCCAGCAGGAGTTCACCGGTCCCGGGGCCGGTCGGGTAGAGGAGAGAGAGGGCGAAGCGGTCGGCGACCCGGCGCAGGATCAGCACCCGGCCGTCCGCGAGCGGCAGCAGTTCGCTGTCCGGCTCCTCGGGCTGGCTGCCGGGCAGCGGCACCGCGTACGGCTCCGGGCCGCTCAGCGTCCAGCGCTCCGGGAACCAGCTCCGGTCGGCGTCGTCGTGCCGGGCGAGCCGGGCGGCGTACGAGCCGTCGGCGGCGATCGTCAGGGCCGCGCGGTGCGGGCCGTCGAGTGCCGTGGCGTCCTCAGTGGCGCAGATCGTCATGAAGTGGTCACCTCCAGTCGGCAGACCGACGCTAGTTTTCGCACTTCCGGCCGATCACCGCGAGTTGCGGCACTTCACGCATAAGGGTGGCGGATGTCCGGTTCGCCGGTACCGGATGGGGTGGTTGTGCTTCCTGCTTCCACGGCGGGCCGCCCCGGGCGGGGTTCACCGGTGCGCCCGCGCGCGGGCGGCGGCGGTGCGGGTTCCCGCCCGGGAGGTAACCTTCCACCCGTGCCCGTACTGTCTGAAGTCCTCACCGCGCTCGACGCCCTCTGGCCCCCCGAGCGGGCCGAAGGGTGGGACGCCGTCGGCACGGTCTGCGGAGATCCGGACGCCGAGGTCCGCCGCGTGCTGTTCGCCGTCGATCCCGTCCAGGAGATCGCCGACGAGGCGGTACGGCTCGGCGCCGACCTGCTCGTCACCCATCACCCGCTCTACCTGCGCGGGACGACGACGGTCGCGGCCTCGACGTTCAAGGGCAAGGTCGTGCACACGCTCATCAAGCACGACATCGCCCTGCACGTCGCGCACACCAACGCCGACACCGCCGACCCCGGCGTCTCCGACGCCCTGGCCGGCGCCCTGGACCTCCGCGTCCTCGGCCCCCTGGTGCCGGACCCGAGCGACCCGGCGGGCCGACGCGGCCTGGGCCGGATCTGCGAGCTGACGCACCCGATGCCCCTGGTCGAATTCGCCGCGTACGCGGCCGCGCACCTGCCGGCCACCGCGCAGGGCATCCGGGCGGCCGGCGACCCGGACCGCGAGATCCGCACCGTCGCGGTCTCCGGCGGCTCCGGCGACAGCCTCTTCGACGACGTCCGGGCGGCCGGTGTGGATGCCTTCCTCACCGCCGACCTGCGCCACCACCCGGCGTCCGAGGCCACCCAGACCACCGGACGGACCAGCCCGCCGGCGCTGCTCGACGCGGCCCACTGGGCCACCGAATGGCCGTGGTGCGAGCAGGCCGCGGCCCAGCTCGACGCGGTCTCCGACCGGCACGACTGGGGACTGCGCACGCACGTCTCCCGTACGGTCACCGACCCCTGGACCGCCCACGCGGCGTCCACCCCGATCTTCACCCCGACGCACACCACAGGAGCCCCCCGCTGAACGCCGCGCCCGCCGATCAGATCCGCCTTCTCGACGTCCAGGACCTCGACGTCCGGCTCTCCCAGCTCGCGCACCGGCGCAAGAACCTCCCCGAGCTGGCCGAGCTGCAGACCCTGGAGGCCGACCTCACCCAGCAGCGCGACCTGCTCGTCGCCGCGCAGACCGAGGAGAGCGACACCAGCCGCGAGCAGACCAAGGCCGAGCAGGACGTGGACCAGGTGCGCCAGCGCGCCGCCCGCGACCAGAAGCGGCTGGACTCCGGCGCCGTCACCTCCCCCAAGGACCTGGAGAACCTCCAGCACGAGATCGCCTCGCTCGCCAAGCGCCAGGGCGACCTGGAGGACGTCGTCCTGGAGGTCATGGAGCGCCGCGAGGCCGCCCAGGAGCGGGTCGCCGAGCTGACCTCCCGGGTCGAGGCCATCCAGGCCAAGGTCGACGACGCCGTCGCCCGCCGCAACGCCGCCAGCAGCGAGATCGACGCCGAGGTCGCCTCGATCACCAAGGAGCGCGAGCTGACCGTCGCCGACATCCCGGACGACCTGCTCAAGCTCTACGACCGCATCCGCACCAAGGAGGGCGGCGTCGGCGCGGCCCGCCTCTACCAGCGCCGCTGCGAGGGCTGCCGCCTGGAGCTGAACATCACCGAGCTGAACGACGTCCGGGCGGCCGCCGCCGACGCCGTCCTGCGCTGCGAGAACTGCGGCCGGATCCTGGTCCGCACGCCGGACTCGGGCCTGTAGGCCGTGCCGCGCACGCTGATCGTCGAGGCGGACGGCGGGTCCCGGGGCAACCCGGGGCCGGCCGGCTACGGCGCGGTCGTCCTCGACCCGGAAACGGGCGAGGCGCTCGCCGAGGCCGCCGAGTTCATCGGCACCGCGACCAACAACGTCGCCGAGTACAAGGGCCTGGTGGCCGGGCTGCGGGCCGCGCACGCGCTGGACCCGGAGGCCCGCATCCAGGTCCGGATGGACTCCAAGCTGGTCGTCGAGCAGATGTCCGGGCGCTGGCAGATCAAGCACCCGGGCATGAAGCCGCTGGCCGCCGAGGCCAGGTCGGTCTTCCCGGCCGACCGGGTCACCTACGAGTGGATCCCGCGCGCCAAGAACAAGCACGCCGACCGGCTCGCCAACGAGGCGATGGACGCCGGGAAGATCGGCAAGCAGTGGGAGCCGCGGGACTCCCGGGCCGCGCTGGCCACCGCCGCCGCACCCGCCCGCAGCGCCGCCGCCCGGGCCGCCGACGAGGCCGCGGAACGCGCGGAGACCGAAGCGGAGCGCGCAGCGGCCGGAGCGGAGCGAGCAGAGTCAGCCGCGGCCCCCGAGGCGGTGGCCGCCCCGCCGGTCGGCTGGGGCGCCCCGGACCTCGGCGTCCCCGCCACGTTCGTGCTGCTGCGGCACGGCGAGACGGCACTGACCCCCGAGAAGCGGTTCTCCGGCAGCGGCGGCACCGACCCCGAACTCTCCGCCGCCGGCCACCACCAGGCCCAGGCCACTGCGGCCGCGCTGGCCGCCCGCGGCACGATCCAGGCCGTGGTCAGCTCACCGCTGCGGCGCTGCCGGGAGACCGCCCAGGCGGTCGCCGACCGGCTCGGCCTGGACGTACGGGTCGAAGACGGCCTGCGCGAGACCGACTTCGGCGCCTGGGAGGGGCTGACCTTCGCCGAGGTGCGCGAGCGCTACCCCGAGGACCTCGACGCCTGGCTGCACTCCTCGAAGGCGGCGCCCACCGGGGGCGGCGAATCCTTCGCGTCGGTCGCCCGCCGGATCGCGGTCACCCGCGACAAGCTGCTGGCCCGGTACGCCGGCCGGACGGTCCTGCTGGTCACCCACGTCACGCCGATCAAGACCCTGGTCCGGCTGGCGCTGGGCGCCCCGCCGGAGTCGCTGTTCCGGATGGAACTCTCCGCCGCCTCGCTGTCCGCGGTCGCGTACTACTCCGACGGCAACGCCTCACTGCGGCTGCTCAACGACACGTCGCACCTGCGCTGAGCGGTGCGCCGGGCGCTGCGGCGTGCGGTGCGCTGCGCGGCTGACGCTGCGGTGTGCGGTGATCGGAGTTCGCTGTGGAACCTGGCTGACGGGCCTCGGGGCGGCGTGGCCCTGAGGGTCAGTCGCGGAGGGCCGCCGCCTCATGGGCCAGCCGCTCGATCCGCGCCCAGTCCTTGGCGGTCAGTGCGTCGGCCGGCAGCATCCACGTCCCGCCCACACAGCCGACGTTGGGCAGTGCGAGGTACCCGGGCGCGGACGCCAGGGTGATCCCGCCGGTCGGGCAGAAACGGGCCTGTGGCAGCGGGGCCGCCAGCGCCTTCAGATAGGCCGTCCCGCCGGCCGCCGCCGCCGGGAAGAACTTCAGCTCGGTGACGCCCTCGTCCAGCAGGGTCACCACCTCCGAGGCCGTCGAGACGCCCGGCAGGAAGGGCAGGCCGGAGTCCCGCAGCGCGCCCAGCAGCCGCGGCGACCAGCCGGGGCTGACCAGGAAACGGGCGCCGGCCGCACGGGCCGCGGCGACCTGCTCGGGGTTGAGCAGGGTGCCCGCGCCGACCACCGCGTCCGGGACCTCGTCGGCGATCGCCCGAATGGCGTCCAGCGCGGCGGGCGTCCGCAGGGTCACCTCGATCGCCGACAGCCCGCCGGCAACCAGCGCCCGGGCGAGCGGGACCGCGTCAGCGGCGTCCTCCAGCACGACGACCGGGATGACGGGGGCGAGCCCGAGGACCGACGGGTGCGAGGGGCCGGAGTCGGACGCGGGGGAGGCGACGGGCATGGGGGACGAGCCGGACGCGGGGGAGGAGGCGGCGCTGGTCACGCCGCCCATACTGCGCCCACTGGGCACCCTGCGCAACGACCGTTGCGCAGGGTGCAATCAACCCCTCAACTGTCGCGGTACCGGTTTCAGAGCTCCGTCACGATCACATCGAGCGCCCACGGCTTGCCGCCCTTCGCCGGGGCCTCGGCCTCCACCGCGTACCCCAGCTCGCGCAGGGCCTCCACCAGCTCCGCCGGGCCCTGCGGCGTCAGGCCCGCCGACAGCAGGTCGCGGACCAGCCGGCCCTTGGTCGCCTTGTTGAAGTGGCTGACCACCGTGCGCTTCTCCACGCCGTTCACGGTCTTCGACTGGAGCACCCGCACCGACGCGGTCCGCCCGGCCACCTCGCCCTTGGGCTTCCACGCCGTCGCGTACGCCGCCGACCGCAGGTCGAGCACCAGGCCCGTACCGGCCGCCGCCGGCAGCACCTCCGCCATCGGCGCCCGCCAGTACGCGCCCAGCGCGCCGAGCCCCGGCAGCTTCACGCCCATCGAGCAGCGGTACGACGGAATCCGGTCGGTGATGCGGACGGCGCCCCACAGCCCGGAGAACACCAGCAGCGACCGCTCGGCGAGCTCCCGGGCCGGGGCGTCCAGGGACGCGAGGCCCAGCGCGTCGTAGAGCACACCGGTGTAGATCTCGCCGGCCGGCCGCGCCCCGGCCGTCCGCAGCTCCGCGTTCTTGGCGATCTCGCCCTTGAGGCCGTCGCTGAGCCCGAGCACCTCCTGGGCCTTGGTCTCGTCCGCCGCGCACAGTTCGGTGAGCTCGCCGAGCACCGTCTCACGTGCGGTGGTCAGCCCGGGCAGCGACAGCGCGCCGGTGTCCAGCGGCGCCCCGGCCGCTCCCGGGGCCTTGCCTTCGGACGGCGGCAACAGCACGAGCACGGTGTTCTCCTTCACGGCGGTACGGGCGGGGGTGCGGCCCCCGGAAAGCGTATGGCCTGCGGCACCCGCCCCGAGAACCGCGGCCAGGCCCGCGAACCGCGGCCAAGGCCCGAGAGCCGTGGCCAAGGCCCGCTAACCGTGGCCGGCCCCGAGCTGCGCCCGCCGGGCGGACCTCCCACCCCTATCGCCCGCACGCCACCGGCGCCAGGTGCGCTCCCCGCCCCGATCGCCCCGCGCGCCACCTCCGCCATCCGGTCATACGCTCGGTTTCATGCCCCGTCGCCATATGCATGTGACCGACGCAGCCGAGGCCCCGCTGCGCGCCGCGCTGCGGGAGCTGCGGATCGACCTGGAGGTCCCGGACCACTTCCCGCCGACGGCCCAGGCCGAGGCGGACAGCGCGGCCCGGGCCCCGCGGATCCCGGCCGCCGACGGCGCGGTGGCGACCGAGCACGCCCTGGACGACGCCACCGACCTGCCCCTCTTCACCATCGACCCGCCCGGTGCCCGCGACCTCGACCAGGCGATGTTCCTCTCCCGCCGCCCCGACGGCAGCTTCCGCATCCACTACGCCATCGCCGACGTCGCCTCCTTCGTGACGCCGGGCGGTGCGCTGGACGCCGAAGCCCACCACCGCGTGACCACGCTGTACTTCCCCGACGAGCGCATCCCGCTCTACCCGTACGCGCTGAGCGAGGGCGCCGCCAGCCTGCTGCCCGACCAGGACCGCCCGGCCGTCCTCTGGCAGCTCGACCTCGACCCCGAGGGCGTCCTGGTCGCCACCTCCGTCCGCCGGGCCCTGGTCCGCTCCCGCGCCCGCCTCGATTACGCGGGCGTCCAGCGGGCCATCGACGAGGGGACGGCCGAGGAGCCGCTCGACCTGCTCCGGGAGATCGGCCTGCTGCGCGAGGAGCTGGAGGTCGCCCGTGGCGCGATCTCGCTGCACGTTCCCGAGCAGGAGATCGTCGAGCGGAACGGCCGCTACCGCCTGGAGTACCGCGCGCCCCTGCCGGCGTACGGCTGGAACGCGCAGATCTCCCTGCTCACCGGAATGGCCGCGGCCGAACTGATGCTGGCGGCCGGCACCGGCATCCTGCGGACCCTGCCTACCGCCCCGGACGGCTCGGTCGCCCGGCTCCGGCTGACCGCCCGGGCGCTCGGCGTCGACTGGCCGCACCACACCTCGTACTCCGCGCTGATCCGCGGTCTCGATCCGCACTGCGCCCGGCACGCCGCGTTCCTCCAGGAGTGCACGGCACTGCTGCGCGGCGCCGGTTACACCGCCTTCGACGGAACCCCGCCCAGTGCCTCCGAAGCGCTGCACGCCGCGGTCGCCGCCCCGTACGCGCACGCCACCGCACCGCTGCGCCGGCTCGTCGACCGCTACACCTCCGAGCTGTGCCTGGCCGCGTTCGCCGGCCACGAGCCGGCGGACTGGGTGCGCAGTGCGCTGCCCGCGCTGCCGCACGAGATGGAGACCGGCTCCCAGCGCGCCAACCAGGTCGAGCGGGCCTGCATCGACCTCGTCGAGGCCGCGCTGCTGCGCGACCGGGTCGGCGAGACCTTCGAGGCCCTGGTCGTCGACATCCAGGAGCAGGACCCCACCCGGGGCACCGTCCACCTCTACGAACCGGCCGTCATCGGCCCCGTCGAGGCCGCCCCGGAGGGCCCCGCGCTGCCCCTCGGCCAGCGCATCCAGGTCCGCCTCGCGGAGGCCGACCCGGGCCTCGAACCGGTCCGCTTCACGCCGGTCTGACGCCTTTCCCGGCCCAGGACCCGCACCCTGTACGACCCTCCACGCGGCTTCTACGCGGCCCCCGCGACCGGCGGCCGCCCATCCACCGCAGGGGTCCGCCCATCCGCCGCCGCCCTCGCCGCCCGTACGGCCGCCACCGCGCCCCGTGCCTCGTCGGCGTGGAACCGCACCGTCCGCACCTCGTCCCGACGCCCCGACAGCCGTACCCCGACGACCGGAACGGTCAACTCGACGGTCACCGACGTCTGCCCACCCACGCCCAGCGCCCACACCCCACCGCTGCCCGTCGCCTTTCTGTCCTCCCCGTCCTTCCCGTCCCTGGGGAAGCGGAGGTCGTACCGGACGGAGGCGATCCGCTCCAGCGGAATGCGGATTTCCCGCCGGGCGCCGTCCCGGAGCAGCAGATGGTCCGCGCCGAGCACATGCGGACGGGTGACCGCGGCCGCCTGGAAGCCCACCAGCATCAGCACGGTATAGACGTCCACGACCAGCATCACCGCCCGCGCCACCGGAACGTCGGCGAGCATCGCATGCACCCCGGCCGTCTCCACCACGCACACGAACGTCAGCCCGTAGACCAGCGCCGACTGTGCCGCCGCGTACGGCAGGGCCCGCTCGCCCGCTGCCACCCCGAACCGCCGCCGCGCCACCCACCACACCAGACTCGCCAGCCACCGCCCCTCATGCGCCAGCAACCGCCGCACCGTCCCGTTCTTCCGGCCTGCCTCGCCCCAGATCACCGGGCACGCTCCGCGACCAGCCGGATCGCCCGGCGCATGGCCTCGGCCTGCGCGGGCGGGAAGTGCGCGTAGTACGCCGCCATGAAGCCGCCGTCCGTCTCCCGGCCCGCATCGGCCGCACGCGCCCATTGCTCCGCGTCGACCTCGGCGACCATGGTGTCCGGAATGCAGTCGGCGACCGCCTGTGCGACCCGTTCCACCTGCGGATCGTCCGGCGCGACCGTCGCCAGCGCGTCCAGCAGCCCATACACCTCGTACGCCCGCTCCATCGCCCCCGGCGCCGCGGTGAAGTCCCCGAGCAGGCCGGCGACCCGCTCGCCCGCCCCGTCGCCCGCCGACTCCAGCAGCGCCAGCACCTCCCGTTCCTTCGCCGCCACCGCGGGCTCGGGACCGGGCAGCGTCGCCGAGGTACGGGCCATCTCCCGGAACATCGCGGCCAGTTCGTCCGACACCGGACCCTCCGCCGGCAGCCCGCCGTGCTCCTCCGCCTGCTGCCGCAGCGCGGCCAGCCGGGCCCGCCGCGTCCGGATCTCCTCCTCCTGGCGCGCCAGGTCGGCGTCCAGTTCGGCCAGTACCTCGTGCAGCTCGCGCCCGGAGTCGTCGGCGAGGACGTCCCGGACCTCCTCCAGTCCGAGGCCCAGCTCCGTCAGCCGGCGCAGCCGGGCGAGCGCGACGGCGTCGCGCAGCCCGTACTCCCGGTAGCCGTTGGCCCGGCGTTCCGGCTCGGGCAGCAGTCCGAGGTGGTGGTAATGCCGGACGGCACGCGTACTGACGCCGACGAGACCTGCGAGCTCACCGATTCTCATGCCGCCAGTAGAAACGTTGCCGCTGCGACAAGGTCAAGCGAGGACCGGGCGCATCCTCGGCGGGCCGGGCGCCTCCTCAGAGGAAAGTGCGCCTTCTCACGGGAACGGTGCCGGGACGCGGGGCCGGTTCCGCGCCGGGTAGCATGGTCGCCACGGCGGACGAGCCGGCCGGACGGCCGCGTGGGGATCGGCAACGATCCTCCCGAGGAACGTCCGGGCTCCACAGGGCAGGGTGGTGGGTAACACCCACCCGGGGTGACCCGCGGGACAGTGCCACAGAAAGCAAACCGCCGGAGGCTTCGGCCTCCGGTAAGGGTGAAACGGTGGTGTAAGAGACCACCAGCCTCCGAGGTGACTCGGAGGGCTAGGTAAACCCCACCCGGAGCAAGGTCAAGAGGGGGCATCGACGATGCCCCTGCGCGGACGACCGAGGGCTGCCCGCCCGAGTCCGCGGGTAGACCGCACGAGGCTGTCGGCAACGGCAGCCCTAGATGGATGGCCGTCTCCCCCCGGCCCGCAAGGACCGGGGGCGACAGAACCCGGCGTACAGGCCGACTCGTCCGCCATCACGGCTCTGACCTGGGGGAATGCCCTGGTCGGGGCCGTTTTGCGTCCCCGGCTGGCTTCCCATCCTGACCTGCGGTTTCCCGGGAGTTCCCGTCAGGGTGTGCATGGGTTGTGCACTGGGGTGTGGCCGCGTGCCGGCGCCGTCAGAGTGCTCAGGCACTCACAGGTGATTTCCGGGGCAACTACGTGGGCGAGACCGGGGTGGAACAACGCGCTCGGCGCGATGCCGCCCGACGAGGGCGAGCCCGTCTGCTGTGCGCGACGGAAACCGCGACGCAGAACTGAGCAGGCGTAGCCGCGGGTTCGTACTTTCGGCGGAGACGTGGGAACGAGGGGACGCTGAAACGACGTGATGCGTCGAGCGCAGATACTGCCGGGCGGCATGTGCATTCAGATGAGGGATACGTCGATTGGCGTTCTTTTGCCGCGCCATGCGCTTCCAGCCTCACCGGCTGCGTACGAGCACGTGGCACAAGGTCGTGTACCTCCTGCTCATAGAGGTGCAACCCTGGGCGCGGGGGGCCGGGTTCCACCGGACCGTCGTCCTCGCTCATTTCGTCCGCCTCTACGGCGAGTACGGGTATTCCCCAACGGTCCCGTTCCAGGACACTGGCTGACATGGTGACAGTCCTCGGTGTCGACGCCTGTCCGGGAGGTTGGCTGGCGGTCGAGCTCCGTGACGGCCGCTTCGCGGAGGCGCGGGTTGGTGCGACGTTGCGGTCCCTCCTGCCCGTCGCTGCGGCCGGCGGGGTCGCGGTCGTGGCTGTGGACATGCCGCTGGGGCTGCTCGACACCGGGTGGCGGCGGGCGGACAGCGAGGCGGCGGCCCTGCTCGGGCCGCTCAGGGGGAGCGTCTTCCGGGTGCCGCCGCGCGCGGTGTGGCAGGAGGAGACGTACGACGATGCGCGGGGCCGGTGCCGTGAACTGACCGGGGCCGGGCTGAGCCGCCAGAGCTGGGGGCTCGCGGCCAAACTCCGTGAGGCGAACGCCTGCTTGGCGGAACCCGGGGGCGAGCGGCTCTTCGAGGTGCACCCGGAGGTGTCGTTCCGGGCCCTGGCGGGCGGAACGTCGCTGCTTGCCCGTAAGAAGAGCTGGGCGGGGCAGATGGCGCGGCGCTCGCTCCTCGCCACGGCCGGCATCGCCCTCCCGGACGACCTGGGGGCCGCGGGGCGCACCCCGCCGGACGACGTACTGGACGCGGCCGCGGCCGCATGGACGGCCCACCGGATCGCCCACGGCCGTGCGCACTCCCTCCCGGACCCGCCCGAGCACGATGCCGACGGGCGCCCGATTGCCATCTGGTACTGATGCTGTCCCGACCGGGCAGCCGTCCGGCTCCTGTGTCTGCCCGTGTGCAGGCGCGTCGATCCGTCCCGTAGGTCGTGTCCCCAGAGGGTGAAAACCCCTCATCCGTATGGGTGTGGACCAGCTCTCACATGGGTAACACCCCTTTCCCGTAAGGGGTGTTGCGGCGGGGGGTCGTGACTTCTGAGTGGGGGAGAGCCGGATGTCCGACCTGGCCACGGTATCGGCCGAGATCGCGCCTTATCTGACCATGGCGGCGAACAGCCTCGGTACGTCCGTGATCAGCGCTGCGCAGCAGCGGATCGCCGAGCGCACGGTGACGGCCGGCGAGGGGTTCTTCCGTCGGCTGCTGCGCCGCGGAGGCGGGGTGGACGGGGCCGACGGGGGGCCGGTCGGCGGGGACGGGCGGGTGGTTCTGGACCAGGAGCGGGCGGATGCGCTCGACCGGCAGCTGGCGGCCCTCGATGACGACGAGCGGCGGTTGCTGGCCGAGGCGGTGGCCGTCTGGCTGGCGGAGCCCGCCGACCGGCGGGACGGGCCGCACCTCCTGCGGCAGATCGACCGGCTCGCCGCGCCCGCGGGCGGTCGCACCGTCCACCACCACGTCACCGCGACCGGCCAGGGCTCGATCGCGGCCGGCGAGATCCACGGCGACATCCACATGGGAGGCAGCGCGGACACCCGGAACGGTTCATGAGCCGCCCGGCGGACCGTGGCGACGTCCACCACAGCGCGACCTCGCACGGCGATCACTCCATCGCGGCCCACGACATCAGGAACATCTTCATCAAGTGGGTGATGCACCCCAGCGCCCGCTGGCTGCCACTGCTGCTGGCCTGCGCCGCCGTGGTGATCGCCGGCACCGACTGGCCGGACGGACCGGCCCGCCAGTACACCCTCTGGGGCCTGCTCACCGGCCTGTCGGTGCTCACCGCCGCGGCCCGCGTCCTCGACCGCAGCCCGCGCGACGCCCGGCTGGCCGGTGTGCTGTCCCTGGCCTCCGTACTGGCCACGGTCGGTGGCTGGCTGGCCTTCCAGGGCGTCCGGACGCACGGCGAGATCGATGTGACCGGGCAGGTCCGTGCGGTGGGCAGCCAGCCGCTGGACGACGCCGCGCACCGCACGCTCACCCTCCGGCTCGACGCCCGTGCGCTGGCGGAGCCGCGGAACGCGCTGCGGCTGACGCTGGCCATCACCGACCACGACCCGGCCGGCCCGACCTGCCTGCCGGACACCCGCGCCACGCTCTCGCTGCTCACCGCGGGCGCCGCGGACCGGACCGCGGACCTCCGGCCCGGCGGCACCGCCGACTTCGCCCTCGGGGCACGGACCACCACGGTGACGATCGCCGTCCGGCTGCACACCGGCCGCGGCTGCCGGATGGACGTACGGACGGTGAGTGCGGTGTTGCATGACCGGTGACGTGCCGTCAGTACCGCCCTGCGTCAGGGAGTGACGCAGGGCCCGTAAGAAGCAGCGAACGTCGGAACGGGGGAGACCGATGGGAATCACACGAAGCACGAGCACCACACGGTGCACGAGCACCACACGAAGCACGAGCACCACACGAGCCGCGAGCGGCACGCGAGCCGCCGGCACGACGCGAGCCGCGAGCGCAGTAGTGCTCGCGTTCGCCGCGCTCGCGGCGACCGCCTGTGGAACCTCGGAGGCGCCCTCGCTCTTCGCGGGTGGCAAGGTGTCGGTCGGGGCCAAGAACGACCAGCCCGGTACGGGCGTCGTCCACACCTACAAGTTCTCCGGCTTCGACATCACCGTCGCCCAGCAGATCCTCAAGGCGGTCGGCGCCGAGCCGGACTTCGGGATCGTGCCGTCGGAGGACCGCAGTGCGGTGCTCACCGAGAAGAAGAAGGACCTGGTCGTGGCGACGTTCTCGATCACCGTGGACCGGATGAAGACGCTGGACTTCGCGGGCCCGTACGCGTCCACGTACCAGGGCATCATGGTCCGCAAGAACGACAAGCGGATCCGCAAGCCCGAGGACCTCTTCGGCAAGCGCGTCTGCACCTGGCCCGGGACGACGTCCGCCACCACGCTGGAGGGGCCGGAGTACGCCCGGGTCGCGGTCTACGAGCGGCCGGACGCGTCGAGTTGCCTCACCGACCTCAAGGTCAAGAAGGTGGCCGACGCGGTCTCGACCGACCAGATGATCCTGTACGGCTTCACGCAGGAGAACCCGGACCTCAAGGTCGTCCCGGACATCACCTACGGAGCCGTCAACCACTACGGCATCGCGATGGCCAAGGGGCACCGCGAGGACTGTCTGCGGCTGCGCGACGCGCTGCGGGACTACGTCAACAGCAACAACTGGAGCCACGACTTCTCGACGTCGCTGTGGGCCGTCACGAAGGCGGATCCGACCTGGGAGACCGACTACAAGCCGCGCGCCGAGACCATCGACGCCCTGTCCTGCCGGGACAGCCCGCGGACCTGATCACGTAGGGGGCAGGTGCCCCTCAGGCCTCCTCGGGTCCGCCGTTGCGGGTGTACCGGAGCAGTACGACGCCGTTGCCGAAGGCCCGGGTCCCGGTGAGGTCGAGGCGGGTCCTGGTGTCCGCGTCGAGGAAGAGCGGGGTGCCGCGGCCGATGAGGACCGGGTGGACGTAGATGCGGTACTCGTCGACCAGGCCGAGCCGCAGGAAGGACGCGGCGAGGTGGGCGCCGCTGAGCACCAGGTCGCCGCCCGGCTGCGCCGTCAGCTCCCTGATCCGCGGGGCCGTGACCTCCCGCACGATCGTGGTGTTCCAGTCGGCCCGCTCCAGCGTCCGGGAGAACACGAACTTGGGCATCTCCCGCCAGATCCCGGCGAACTCCGCCTCCGGCCCGCTCGCGTCCGGATCGGCGTCGGCGGTCGGCCAGTAACCGGCCATCAGCTCATGGGTGACGCGGCCGGCCAGGAGGCCGCCCATCGTTCTGAGCTGGTCGTTGAAGTGCTGGTGCAGCTCGTCGTCGACCACGTGCCAGTCGATGTCGTGGTCCGGCCCCTCGATGAAGCCGTCGAGGGACATCGACATCATCAGGACGATCTTTCGCATGGCGGTCCTCCCGGCGGCACCCTACGCCGGACCGGCAGCGGTGGCCCCGACCCGCGCCCCGCGCCACCCGACCGGGCCCGCGCCACCCGACCGGACCTGACCCCGCTCGACATGCGAACGTGGCGTGATCGGGTCGATACTTTGTGCTATGAATGAACGATTTGTACCCATACCTGGCAGTGAGCGGGCTGCCGCGCCCAAGGCGCGCCCGGCCGGTCCGCTCGACGGATCCACGCCCGTACACGCGACGATCATGCTGCGCCGGCGGGCCGAGGTGCCCCGGGACCTGATCACCGGGCCGGACACCATCTCGCGGGCCGAGCTGGCGCAGCGGTACGGCGCCGACCAGGCCGACGCCGACCGCGTACGCGAGGTGCTGGGCCGCCACGGCGTCGACGTGAACGAGGTCGACCTGGCGTCCAGGCGCATGAAGGTGTCCGGCACCGCGGACCAGATGGCGGCCGCGTTCGGGACCCAGCTGTCCCGGGTGGCCAGCCCCGACCCCACCCACGGCGAGCTCGTCGAGCACCGGCACCGCGAGGGCCCGCTGCAGCTGCCCGCCGAGCTGGACGGCGTGGTCGTGGCGGTGCTCGGCCTGGACGACCGCCCGCAGGCGCGGCCCCACATCCGGCACGCCCGGGCCCGGGCCCGCCACACCTCGTACAAGCCCTCACAGCTGGCCGGCGTGTACCAGTTCCCGCCGGACACCGACGGCAGCGGGCAGACGCTGGCGATCGTCGAACTCGGCGGCGGGTTCAACCAGGAGGAGCTGGCGGAGTACTTCCGGTCCCTCGGGCTGCCGAAGATGCCCAAGGTGACGGCGATCAGCGTCGGCACCGCCCAGAACCGGCCGGCCGGGGACCCGCAGAGCGCCGACGGTGAGGTGCTGCTGGACATCGAGGTCGCCGGTGCGCTGGCGCCCGGCGCCGAGCAGAAGGTGTACTTCGCGCACAACACCGACCAGGGCTTCGTCAACGCGGTGACCCAGGCCGTCCACGACACCCCGACCCCGGCCGCGCTGAGCATCAGCTGGGGCGCCGCGGAGCCGTTCTGGACCGACCAGGCCCGCGCCGTCTTCGACGAGGCGCTGGCGGACGCGGCGGCGCTGGGCGTGACGGTGTGTGCCGCGGCCGGCGACGACGGCAGCGGTGACGGCGTCGGTGACGGCCGGCCGCACACCGACTTCCCGGCCTCCAGCCCGCACGCCCTGGCCTGCGGCGGCACCCGGCTGGACGCCGACCCGGACTCCGGTCTGGTGCGCAGCGAAGTGGTGTGGGGCGGCGACGGTGGGGGCGCCACCGGCGGCGGCGTCAGCGAGGCGTTCCCGCTGCCGCCCTGGCAGGCCACGGCCGGTGTGCCGCACAACGGCAGCGGTCCGGGCCGTGGCCTGCCGGACGTCTCCGGTGTCGCCGACCCGGCCACCGGCTACGAGGTGCTGGTGGACGGCCACCGCTCGGTGATCGGCGGCACCAGTGCCGTCGCCCCGCTGTGGGCGGCGCTGACCTGCCGTCTGGTCGAGGCGCTCGGCCGCCCGCTCGGCATGCTGCACCCGCTGCTCTACGCCGGTGCGACCCCCGGGCACACCGCCCGCGGCTTCCGTGACGTCACCGACGGCACCAACGGTGACTTCGACGCCGCCCCCGGCTGGGACCCCTGTACCGGTCTGGGTGTCCCGAACGGCGTCGAACTCCTCGCCTCCCTGCGGGAGATGGTGACCCACTGACCCCCTGACCCACTGACCCGCCCGGCCGCTCCACCGCCTTGCCCGATCGTGCGGTGGAGCGGTTCCGCGGCCGGTACCCTCGGGGGGATTTTCCTCGAATGGGTGTACGGCATGGGTGTACGGGTGGGGGCTGCGGTGCTCAAGCACTACTACCGGCTGGTGTATTGGAAGCGGCGGATCAGCCGGTCCCTGGGGTGGCGGCGCGGTATGGGCCCGGGGGCGCTGGGACCGCAACGGCGGCGGACGCGCGCCGGGCGGGGACCCGGGCGCAGCCGCCAACTCCTTTACGGAGCACGCCCGTTCCTGATTTTCGGCGCCCTGGTCGCGCTCGTCGTGGTGGCCTCGGCACTGGTCGCCGGCGGCTACGAGGACGTCGGCCGGGCGGTGACGACCGGGGTGGCGGACGGGGAGTAGACCCCGCCCGCCCCGCCGGTCAGGACGACTGTGCCGTGTTGTACAGGTTCTTGGCGTCGTCGCCGAAGTACGGGCCGAACATGGTGTTGGGCAGGAACTGGTAGCCGAAGCTGTTCACCGAGGACTGCAGCCCGGTGCCGGTCTTCTCGTCGAACGAGGTGAACCACGGGCCGCCGCTGGAACCGCCGGTCATGTTGCAGGACAGGCCGTGGTCGTGGGAGAACAGCGGGTCCTTCATGGTGGTGCCGCTGCAGTAGATCAGCTTGGTGCCGTCGTACGGGGCCGCCGCCGGATAGCCGAAGGCGTACATCGTCTTGTTGTAGCCGGAGTTGAAGGACAGGCCCTGCCCGCCGACGACGTCGGTGAGCTTCTTGCCGTCGAGCGGGGCGACGACCGCCGCGCCGACGTCGTAGTTGATGTCCTCGCTCGCCGTCCACTGCGGGGTGGAGAGCGTCTTGGCGGCCGGCCACTTGCCGTACGGGGCCTGGCCGTCGTGGTAGCCGGGCACGAAGACCCAGTTGGTGTGCCAGGCGCCCTGCAGCTTCACGCAGTGCCCGGCGGTGACCACGGTGCTCTTGTTCGCGCTGGTCACGGCGTCGCCGGAACAGGAGGCGGTACGGCCCTGGTAGGTGAAGAACACCCGGCCGGCGGTCTTGGTGACCGCGCCGCCGCCGGTCCACGGCCCGCCCGGCTGGGCCGCGGCGGTGGGCCGCGGCACGGGGAGGGACGGCAGCGCGGGCAGCGTCGGCCGTACGGTGAGCGGGGCGCTGCGCGGGACCGCGGTGCGGTGCTGCCGTGCCGGTGCGGCGAGGTCGAGCGGGGTGGCGGACCGCATCCGCGCCGCGGTCCAGAAGGCGGCGGCGGTGCGCTGTGAGGTGGCGGAGCGGTGGGAGTTCAGCGGGGTGGCGGCGGCCGGGCCGGTGGGGAGCAGCAGGGCCAGCAGCGTACCGGCGGCGGTCAGGGTGCCGAGGGCGGCCCGGGATCCGTGCGCCGGACGCCGCGCCGCTATGCCGTCAACTGCCGTTCCGCCACGGTCGTTTCGTCTCACGCGTAACTCCTTCTGCGGGGGCCGCGCACGCCGGGCGCGCGGCCGCGGGTGGGGATCCCCCTTGCTCCTTCGGAGCCCGGGGGAGGACCGCCGCGGGCGGCGGTCCGGCAGACGAGTGGTGCGGTGAGAGGTAAGCGTGCCACCGGAAGCCACCGGAGGGCAGGGGTCGGACGGAAACGGTCCGATGGAGGCGAAGTGGCGGCCGCCGGGCCGACGACCGGTCAGCCCCGGCCGATGTAGGGCATGGTGGTGGCCATCACCGTCGCGAACTGCACATTGGCCTCCAGCGGCAGCTCCGCCATGTGCACCACCGTCCGGGCCACGTCCGCGGCGTCCATCACCGGCTCCACCGCCGTCTGCCCGTTCGCCTGCAGGATCCCGGTCTGCATCCGGCCGGTCATCTCGGTGGCCGCGTTGCCGATGTCGATCTGGCCGCAGGCGATGCGGTACGGACGGCCGTCCAGGGACAGCGACTTGGTCAGCCCGGTGATCGCATGCTTGGTGGCGGTGTACGCGACGGAGTGCGGCCGCGGGACGTGCGCGGAGATCGAGCCGTTGTTGATGATCCGGCCGCCCTGCGGTTCCTGCTCCTGCATGGTGCGGAACGCGGCCTGGGCGCAGAGGAACGCACCGGTGAGGTTGACCTCGACCACCGCGCGCCAGTCGTCGTACGAGAGCTCGGTGAGCGGCACCGCCTTGCCGAAGGTGCCGGCGTTGTTGAAGAGCAGGTCGACCCGGCCGAACCGGTCGCGGACCGCCGCGAACAGCGCGCCGACCTGTTCGGGGCGGGTGACGTCGGTCGGCACGGTCACGACCGCGGGGCTGGTCGGCTCGGTCAGGCCGGCCAGGCGGGCGGTCTCCGCCAGTGCCTCGGCGCGCCGGCCGGCCAGCGCCACCGACCAGTTGGCGCGCATCAGCGCCTGGGCGACCGCCCGCCCGATGCCGGATCCGGCGCCGGTGACCACCGCGACCTTACGGGGCGCCGCGCCGCCCTCCCGTGCCTCCTGGGCCGCCGCCGCGGTCTGCGGGGTCTGCCCGCCCCGGGTGGCCGGCGCCGGCAGGGTGGGCCGGGGCGCGGTCGCCGTGCCGCCCACGTGCCCGGCCCGCGCCACCGGCGTCCCCTGTGCTGCCCCTGCCCGCTGTGTGTTCTGTGCCATGGCGGCAGCGTAAACGGCGGCGGGGAGCGAACCGGGCGCCCGCCGCGGCGACTCAGCCGCCGGTGTCGAAGCGCCGCAGCACCGCCGCCTTCGTGGCGGTGAACTCCTCGTCGGTCAGGATGCCGTCGCGGTGCAGCTCGCCCAGTTCGCGCAGCCGGCGCAGCAGCGCGTCGTGGTCGTCGGCGGGGGCGGCGGCCGGGGCGGCGGCCGCGGGCGGTGCGGCCGCCACCGCGGGTGCGGCCGGAGCGGGCGCGGGAAGGCGCTGGGCCGCGGGCGCCGAGGGGTGCGGCAGCCGGGCGGTGACCGCGGCCGCCAGCAGCGCGGTGGTGCCGCTCTCCTTCTTGAAGCCCCACAGTTCGATGGAGTTCGGGTCGTGATCCGGTGAGAGCCGTTCCTTCGCGCCGCGCGGACGGAAGCGCAGGAAGCCGGACTCCAGGCCGACCGCCGGACGCCACTCCACCGCTTCGAGGTCGGTCAGGGCGTAGTCCTGCGGACCCCATTGCCGCTTGGTCTCACTGGTGTTCCAGCGCCATTCCAGGTGCACCCGTTCCCCGTCGAAGGTGGCGACCCCATCCACCCCTGCGGCCGTCAGCGGCACCGAGGGACCCGGCAGCAGATAGCGGTCGCAGGGCCCGTCCGGCACCTGCTCCAGCAGCAGGGCCTGCCGGACCGCGTCCACGAAGTACTCGGCGACGTCCACCCGTGCGGCGTCCAAGGCGACCTGATACGGATTCGCGTCGTCCGGCAGCCCGCCGCCGGTGACCTGGAGCAGCGGGTCCACGCCGTCCCGCAGCCGCAGCCGGAGCCGGCCGCCCTTGCGGGCCGGTTCGTGGGCGATGCCGGCCAGCGCGGCCAGCGGGACCGTGAACTCGCCCAGGTCCTGGCGCAGTCGGTGCACCCCGCGCTCGCGCCCCGGCACGATGCGTATGCCCTCTCCGTCGAAGGTCCAGGTGCCGTCGCGCACCATCAGTTCAGCCATGTCCCGGATCCTACGGAGAGCCGGTGGTGCGTGCCGCGTGCCGTGATTGTCCGGCGACGTCCGGTGCCGGACCAACCATCATCGAGCTGTCATGCCTGCGTCGTACCCGGGTCAGCGGCCCGCCGTCCCACGGCCTTCCAATCGTCGGCAGCAACCGCCGCCAGGGGAGGGTCAGATGACACCCACCGCACCGTACGAGCAGGAGATCAGGGCCGCCGCAGCACACGTGGGCCGGCGCCGCTTCCTCACCGTCACCGGGGCCGCCGCCGCGCTCGCGTTCACCACCAACCTCCCGGCCGCGGGCGCCGCGCAGGCCGCCGAGGCCGACGCCCGGAAGCTCACCGAGAACCCCTTCACCCTCGGCGTCGCCTCCGGCGACCCCCAGCCCGGCTCGGTGGTGCTGTGGACCCGCCTCGCCCCGCGCCCCTACGAGGGTGGGGGAGGCATGCCGGACGCCAGAGTTCCGGTGCGCTGGGAGGTCGCGTACGACGAGAAGTTCACCCGGCTCGCGGGGCGCGGCCGGGCCGACGCCCACCCGGAGTTCAACCACTCCGTGCACATCGAGCCCACCGGCCTCGCGCCGGACCGCGTCTACTACTACCGCTTCCGGGCCGGCAGTTGGATCAGCCCGGTCGGCCGCACCCGCACCGCGCCGGCCCGCGGCGCCCACCTCTCCCGGCTGAAGCTCGCCGCGGTCTCCTGCCAGGCCTACCACGACGGCTACTTCACCGCCTACCGGCACCTGGCCGAGGAGGACCTCGACGTCGTCTTCCACCTCGGCGACTACCTCTACGAGTACCCGGTCGACGCGGCCGGCGGCGCCCGCAGGTACACCGACCGCACGCTGCCCGACCGCTTCCACCGCGAGACGGTCACGCTGGAGGACTACCGGCTGCGTTACGCCCTGTACAAGTCCGACCCGGACCTCCAGGCCGCGCACGCCGCCCACCCCTTCATCGTCACCTGGGACGACCACGAGGTGGAGAACAACTACGCCTCCGACATCAGCGAGGACGACCTCCCGCCCGCCGAGTTCCTCATCCGCCGGGCCGCCGCCTACCGCGCGTACTGGGAGAACCAGCCGCTGCGCCGCCCGCAGCGGCCGCACGGCCCGGACGCCCGGCTCTACCGCCGCCTCCACTACGGGCAGCTCGCCCAGTTCGACATCCTCGACACCCGCCAGTACCGCTCCGACCAGGCCTACGGCGACGGCTGGCACGCGCCGGGCCCGGAGTCCGACGACCCGAGGCGGACCCTGACCGGCGCCACCCAGGAGCGCTGGCTGATCGACGGCTGGCGGCAGTCCACCGCCCGCTGGAACGTGCTGCCGCAGCAGGTCGCGTTCTCCGAGCGGCGCAACGCCACCGGCCCCGGCTACCAGGTCAGCATGGACGCCTGGGACGGCTACCCGGCCTCCCGCGCGCGGGTGCTGGCGGGCGCCGAGTCGGCCGGCGTGGACAACCTCGTCGTGCTCACCGGCGACGTGCACGTCCACTACGCCTTCGACATCAAGAAGGACTTCGCGGACCCCGCCTCGCGCACCGCGGGCGTGGAGTTCGTCACCACCTCGATCGCCAGCGGCAAGGACGGCGCGGACAAGCCCGCCAACTGGGGCACGTACATGGCCGCCAACCCGCACCTGAAGTTCTACAACGGCCGCCGCGGCTATGTGACGGTCACCCTGGACCGGGACACCGCCCGCGGCGACTACCGGACGGTGTCCGCCGTCACCACCCCCGGCGCGCCGGTGCGGACGGCCGCGTCCTTCGTCACCGAGGCCGGCGACCCGGGCCTCAAGCCGGCCTGAGGGGACCTCGGACCTAGGTCCAATGACATACCCGGTAAGGGGCCCGGAGCCGCTCTGGGCATGACACCATGGTTGCACTCACCACGTACCCATGGAGACGCACATGACGGAGCCCGGCACCAGCCCGGCCGACACCTCGGACAACCCCGCGATAGCCGGGCGGGACGCGGCAACAGCACCACCTCCCGCCGCGTCCCGCCGCACCGGCCTCCTCGTCACCCTCGTCCTCGGCGGACTCACCGCGGTCCCGCCGCTCTCCATGGACATGTACCTGCCGGCCCTGCCGCAGGTCACCGCCGCGCTGCACAGCCCGGCCGCCACCGTCCAGCTCACCCTCACCACCTGCCTCGCCGGCATGGCGCTGGGCCAGATGATCGTCGGCCCGATGAGCGACAAGTGGGGGCGCCGCCGCCCGCTGCTGGCCGGCATGGTCGTCTACGTCCTGGCCACCGCCCTGTGCGTGATCGCCACCAACGCCGAACTCCTCATCGCCTTCCGGCTGTTGCAGGGACTGGCGGGCGCCGCCGGCATCGTCATCGCCCGCGCCGTGGTGCGCGACCTCTACGACGGGGTGGCGATGGCGCGGTTCTTCTCCACCCTGATGCTGATCTCCGGGGTGGCGCCGGTCGTCGCCCCGCTCATCGGCGGACAGATCCTGCAGGTCACCGACTGGCGCGGCGTCTTCGTCGTCCTCACCGCCGTCGGCCTCGCCCTCACCCTTCTGGTCTGGCGCCGCCTGGCGGAGACCCTGCCGCCCGCCCGGCGGCACCCCGGCGGCATCGGCGAGGCCCTGCGCACCATGCGAGACCTCCTCGCCGACCGGGTCTTCTCCGGCTACCTCCTCGTCGGCGCCTTCGCCTTCGCCGCCCTCTTCGCGTACATCTCGGCCTCGCCGTTCGTCGTCCAGGAGATCTACGGCGCCTCCCCGCAGGTCTTCAGCCTGCTGTTCGGCATCAACTCCGTGGGCCTGGTGGCGGTCGGTCAGCTCAACGGCAAGGTGCTGGTCGGCCGGGTCGCCCTGGACAAGGTGCTGGGCGCCGGCCTGACCGTGATCGCGCTCGCCGCGGCCGCGCTGCTGCTGATGTCCTCCGGCGTCTTCGGACACGTCGGACTGTTCCCGACGGCCGCCGGACTGTTCGTGCTGATGGCCGCCATGGGCCTGGTCATGCCGAGCACCAACACCCTGGCGCTGCTGCGCACCCCGCACGCGGCCGGCTCCGCCTCCGCCCTGCTGGGCACCTCGACCTTCCTCCTCGGCTCGGTGGCCTCGCCGCTGGTGGGCATCGCGGGCGAGCGCACGGCCGTACCGATGGCACTCGTCCAGCTCTCCTGCGCCGTTTTGGCGCTCGGGAGCTTCCTGGGACTGTGCCGTCCGTGGCAGCGTAAGGGGGAGAGCAGCTCCGGCGGGAGGACCGCACTCTGAACGCACCGCGACTCACCTCTGGCACCCCGGCCCGGGCGGGACTGGACCCCGCCTGGGTCGAGCGGCTGGTGCGCGGGGTGCGGGAGCTGCCCGAGGGCCGGCCGCCGTGGAGCCCCGGGGTCGTGGTGCTGGCCGGCCGCGGCCCGGTCGTGGCCGCCGAGGAGGCCGCCGGCTGGGCGCACCGCTACCGGGCGTACGACCCCGAACGGGACCGCGGCCTGGACCTGCCCCGCGACCTGTGGAAACCGATGCGGACCGGCACCGTCTTCGACCTGGCCTCGCTCACCAAGCTCTTCACCGCGATCGCCGCCGTCCAGCTGGCCGAACGCGGCCGCCTCTCCCTCGACGACGAGGTCCGGGTCCATCTGCCGGCCTTCGCCCCCGGGTGCACCGTCCGGCAGCTGCTCACCCACACCTCCGGGCTCGCCCCCGAGCTCCCCTTCTACGACCACCCCGACCGGGCCGCCCAACTGGTGCTGCTGTGGCGGGAGGCGGCCGCCCCCAGCGGCGGCACCGGTGCCGGCCACCGCTACTCCGACCTCAACCTCATCGCCCTGGCGCTGATCCTGGAGCGCCGCACCGGGCGCCGCCTGGACGCGCTGGTCCGCGAGCAGATCACCGGCCCGCTCGGCATGACCTCCACCCGCTACGGGCCGCTGCCGCCGCACGGCGTGGCGGCGACCGAGGACCAGCGGCGGCCCTGGGCCAAGGCGGACCGCGGCATGCTCCGCGGCGAGGTGCACGACGAGAACGCCTGGGCGCTGGGCGGGGTGGCCGGCCACGCGGGCCTGTTCTCCACCGCCCAGGACCTGGCCGTGCTGTGCCGCACCCTGCTCAACGGTGGCGCGTACGGCACCACCCGGATCCTCGGGCCCGCCGCGGTCGATGCCCTGCTCGACCCGCCGGGCCTCGGCTTCGTCGTGGACCAGCCGTACTTCATGGGCGAGCTGGCGGGCCGCGGCGCGGCCGGCCACACCGGCTTCACCGGCACCAGCCTGGTCCTGGACCGCGCCACCGACACGTTCCTGATCCTGCTCGCCAATACGGTCCACCCACGGCGCCGCACCGGCGGCAGTGGCCCGCGGGCCACTGCCGGTACGTGCCTGGCGCGGGCCGTCGGCTGACGTTCGCCGTACGTTGTCGGCTTTCCCGCCGTGGGGGTTGCTGTCTTTTCCCGCCTTCGGCGGGGTGGGGTGGGGTTTAGGGCCGGGGGCGCCTGGTGGGTGGGTGGTTGCGGGTTCGGCCCTCCGGCGCCTGTGTTGTGGACTGCTTCGCTTTACGTCCACAACACAGGCGCCTCCGGTCCGCCCCCTCCCGCCGGCGGGGCGCCCCCGCCCGGGGAGGGCATGGGATTGGGGCGCTGCCGCGCCAAAGGCGCGGCAGCGCCCCAATCTTTTTCCCCCGGCCCAAAACCCCCACGCCCGCCGAAGGCGGAAGAACCCCAGCCCCCACGGCGGGTCAGCCGAAAACGTACGTAGAATTTCGTCGATGCACGACGAATTGCGCGCCGCACTGGCCGGTCTGCTCGACGGTCTGCCGCCCAAGCAGGCCGCGCAGGCCGTGGAGCGGCTGATCGCCAACTACCGGGGGCGTACCCCCACCGACGCCCCGGTCCTGCGCGACCGCGCGGACGTGGCCGCCTATGCCGCCTACCGGATGCCGGCCACCTTCGAGGCGGTCCGGGCCGCGCTGACCGCGTTCGCCGCCCGCGTTCCGGACTGGTCCCCGGCCACCCACCTCGACATCGGCGGCGGCACCGGGGCCGCGACCTGGGCCACCGCCGCCCTCTGGCAGGGCCACCACAGCACCGTCCTGGACTGGGCCCAGCCGGCCCTGGACCTCGGCGCCGAACTCGCCGCCGGCACCCTCCCGGACACCACCTGGCGCCGCGGCACCATCGGCGCCGGCCTGACCGTCCCCGAGGGCACGGACCTGGTCACGGTCTCCTACGTGCTCGGCGAACTCCGCCCCGAGGACCGCCGCGCGGTGGTCGCCGCGGCCGCCACCGCCACCGCCGTCGTCCTGATCGAACCGGGCACCCCCGACGGCTACCTCCGCATCCGCGAGGCCCGCGACCAGCTCATCGAGGCCGGCCTGCGGATCGTCGCCCCCTGCCCGCACGCCGGGACCTGCCCCATCGTCGTCGGCGAGGACTGGTGCCACTTCTCCGCCCGGGTCAGCCGCTCCTCCCTCCACCGCCAGGTCAAGGGCGGCGCGCTCCCGTACGAGGACGAGAAGTTCTCCTACATCGCGGCGACCGCCCTGCCGGCCGAGCCCGCCCCCGCCCGGATCGTCCGCAAACCGCAGCTCCGCAAGGGCCAGGTCCTCCTCGACCTGTGCACCACGGACGAGGGGTTGCGGCGCACCACCGTCACCAAGCGGCACGGCGCGCAGTACCGCGAGGCCCGGGACGCCGCCTGGGGAGACACCTGGCCCGGCGCCTGATCACGCCGGGCCCGGGCGGTCTCATTCCTTTCCGGCCGCTCGTTCCTGGAATTTGCGCAACAGCTCCTGTCGTTGGGCCTGCGTCCGGGCGCGGTCCGTGCCGCCCCGGCCGCCGCCGGCGCCGCCGCGCAGCGCTCCGCGCGACAGCTTGCTGCGGGTGCCACCGACGCCGAGCATGCCGTCTCCGTTGCCCTTGCTCATGGGTTCCTCCTCCGTCGCACCGATGAAGCGAGACGATCCGTCTCGCGTAACGGGTTCCAGCATGTACGAGACGCGTCGTCTCGTCAAGACGAAACGTCTCGCCTAGTTGTCGCTACACTCGCCGCATGGCCGACACCTCAGCCCGCTCCACCGCCAAAGCCCCCGACTCCTCCCGCCGCAGCGAGCGCTCCCGGCAGGCGATCTTCGACGCCGCGCTCACGCTGGTCGGCGAGGTGGGCTACGACAAGCTCACGATCGAGGGCATCGCCTCCCGGGCCGGGGTCGGCAAACAGACCATCTACCGCTGGTGGCCCTCCAAGGCCGCGGTCCTCCTGGACGCCTTCACCGCCGGCGCCGGCGAGGACTACGACAAGGGCCTCCCGGACACCGGTGATCTCGCCGCCGACCTGAAGACCGTGCTCCGTGCGACCGCCGACGAATTCAACGACCACGCCTGGCAGGCCCCCTACCGCGCCCTCGCCGCGGCCGGCGCGAACGACGAGGAACTCTCCCGGAACTTCGTCGCCCGGCTGATGGAGCCCGGCATCCAGGTCTACGTCGACCGGCTGCGGCGGGCCCAGGAGGCCGGCGAGGTGGCCGCGGACACCGACCTGCGGGTGGCCGCCGAGATGGTGCTGAGTCCCTTCTCACAGCGCTGGCTGATGCGCACCGGCGCATTGACCCACGCCTTCGTCGACACCCTCGTCGACCAGGCATTGCGTGGTCTGCGGCCGCGGGACTGACCCGGCCGGCCGAGCGCCGGTCGAGCGCGGCGACCTGTCGGGGATGGCTGGAAATGCCGGTATTCGCACTCCTTCTGTTCACCCCGGATCCGCACACCGGTCACCCCGGGCGCAGGATGGTGGCAGCATTGATCCCAGACCACCGCTCGAAGTGAGGGGATAGATGGAACGCAAGAGCAGGTTCTCCCAGTGGCTGCGCCGGCCGAAGAGCGGATCGGACGGCGGCGATACGGACACGGGATCGGTTGCCGCGCGCGGCCGCGAGGACCTGCTGCTGGCCGCGGCCGATGCGGGCTTCCCGATCGCCCCGGCGGCGCACCCCTCCGGCTACGGCTGTTCCTGTGAGCGGATCGGCTGTCCCACCCCCGGACGCCACCCCATCTCCTTCGGCTGGCAGACCGTCGCCACCACCGACCGCGACAAGGTCGCCGCCTGGATCCGGACCCTCCCGCAGGCCAACTTCATCACCGCCACCGGCATCGCCCACGACGTCCTGGACGTGCCCGTCGAGGCCGGCCGCAGCGCCCTCGGACGCCTGGAGGCGGCCGGCATCGAGGTCGGCCCGATCACCCTCAGCGGCGCCGGCTTCGGCGACGGCCGGATGCTGTTCTTCACCGCCACCCGCGGCACCCCGGACGACGAGGACGAGTGGTGGCCCTGCGAGCTGGACTGCCACCCCGAGACCATGGACGAGCATCCCGGCCTGCGCTGGCACTGCCGCGGCAGCTACGTCCTCCTGCCGCCCTCGACCCTCCCCGGCGACCAGCCCGCGGTGACCTGGCTGCGCGGCCCGGAACTCCCGCTCCCCGACCCGCTGACGCTGCTGGAGTCGCTCACCGACGCCTGCGCGGAGTTCAACGAGCGCGCCGACCGCGAGCACTACCACGAGACCGCGGCCTGGCCGATCGGCCGCTGACCGCCGCGCCTCCTCCTTCACGACCCCCGCCGTACGGACAAGGGGCCGCCGGAAACACCCCGGCGGCCCCTTGTCCGTATCCGTGCGGCGGATCCGTCGTCCGGATCCCGGCCGGCCTACAGCGGCTTGACCGACGTCTTGGCCTCGCGCCGGTTCAGCACCGTGACCTTGCCCCCGGAGCCCTTCGCCGGCACCGTCACCGCCTGCGCGGAGACGGTGGTGAAGGCCATCCGGTTGGTCTTCTTCGTCGGCCCGTCCATCAGGCCCTGCAACTGGGCCGGCACTGTGATCACCGACCCCGTGGAGACCGTCTTCTGCTGGTGGTAGAAGGTCGAGAAGAACACCAGCGCGCCGCCGTCCGTGGTCCGCAGCGCCACCGGCGGGTAATCGGCGGCGGTGTCCTCCCACAGGATGCGGGCGCCCGGCTGGTTGGTGTCCCGCGCACGGCGGGCCCGCCAGCCGTCGGTGTTCGGGCCGGACGCGAAGGTGCTGCCCTTGCCGGTGTTGAGGTAGTCGGCGTACGTCCGGCTCAGCTTGCCCGGATCGACCGTCAGCCCGGACTTCGCACCGGCCGGCACCGCCTCGGCGAAGCCGTCCTGGTCAGTCTTCAGCTCCGGCGCCTTGTTGCCGGCGAACTCCGCCAGGTAGACCGCCCGCCACTTCTCCTTGATGCCGTTGCGGCTGAAGACCAGGAACCAGCGGCTGTACGAACCGTCGGCCGCCTTGCGGTTGCTGGCCGCGTCGGCGATGAAGTACTTCGGCCAGCCCACCTGCTTGGGGATCGTGAAGTGCGCGTCCTTGAACGCCAGGGCGGGGTAGGCCGGGTCGCCCTGCGGCTTCAGCGCGTGCGCCGCCTTTATCCCCGCCTGGTCGAGGGCGAGCAGTGCGCCGCCCTCGAACGAGGGGTTGAGCTCCGGATCGAGCTGCCGCTTGGCCTTGTTGAAGCCGGCCGCGAAGCGCTGCAGCGCCTTGGCGCCGTCAGCCTTCGTCACCGCCGGCAGCATCTCCCGCTCGCCGTGCACCGTCATGCAGCCGCTCAGTATCACCAGCGCCGTCGCTGCCGACGTCACTGTTGCGGGCACCCGGAACGGCGACCTGCGTGTCATGGGGCTCGGGCTCCTTCGGGGCGACCGGGGCGGGCCGGGTGGCCGCCGGGGTGGCACGATTCGGCGCCACCCTACCGGGGGCCAGGAAGAGGCCGAGCGTGGGGATCAGATAGAGAGCCCACACCGTGACCTGGAGGACGGTCGGGTCCGGCTGGAAGTTGAAGACGCCCTTCAGCAGGGTGCCGTACCAGCTGTCGGCCGGGATCTGCGCGCTGATGTCGAACGCCTGCGAGCCCAGCCCGGGCAGCACGGCCGCCTCCTGCAGGTCGTGGAAGCCGTACGCCAGCACGCCCGCCGCGACCACGACCAGCATCCCGCCGGTCCAGGTGAAGAACTTCGCGAGGTTGATCCGCACCGCACCGCGGTAGAACAGCCAGCCCAGCACCACCGCGGTCGCCAGCCCCAGCAGCGCCCCGACCAGCGGCCGTACGCCGTCGTTGGCGGACTGCGCGGCGGTCCAGATGAACAGCGCGGTCTCCAGGCCCTCGCGGCCCACCGACAGGAACGCGGTGACCACCAGGGCCACGGTCCCCATCTGCAGCGCCGCGTCCAGCTTGCCGTGCAGTTCCTTCTTCAGGTGCCGCGCGGTGCGCCGCATCCAGAAGACCATCCACGTCACCAGGCCCACCGCGATGATCGACAGCGAACCGCCGAGCGCCTCCTGCGCCTTGAACGTCAGCGTCTCCGAGCCGAACTGCAGCGCCGCCCCGAACGCGAACGACAGCACCACTGCGAGCGAGATGCCGAGCCAGACCGGGCGCAGCGCCTCCCGCCGGCCGGTCTTGACCAGGTAGGCGATGAGGATGCACACGACGAGGCTGGCCTCCAGCCCCTCGCGCAGTCCGATCAGGTAATTGCCGAACACGCCGGTCCCTTCCCTTCCTTCATGCGGCCGCCCGTTTTGGACGGCGATCTCTTCGGTGGCGGCGGTGTCAGGCGAACAGCCCCCGGCCCCACCAGTCGCCCGCCTTCCGGACGCCCGGCGGGACCGCGAAGACCGCGGAACCCACGTGCTGGATGTACTCGTTGAGCGCGTCGTTCTGCGACAGCTTCTGCTGCAGCGGCACGAAACCGTGCCGTACGTCGCGCTGGTAGGCGAGGAAGAACAGCCCGGCGTCCAGCCGGCCCAGTCCGTCCGTGCCGTCGGTGAAGGAGTAGCCGCGGCGCAGGATGCGGATACCGCCGTTGGACTCGGGGTGTGCGAGCCGGACGTGCGCGGTCGGCAGCATCGACTTCAGGTGCGGCTCGTCGCGCTCGTTCTTCCGGCCGACCGGGGCGCCCTCGCCCTTGTCGCGGCCGAAGATGTCCTCCTGCTCCTTGAGCGAGGTGCGGTCCCAGGTCTCGATGTGCATCCGTATGCGGCGCGCGACGAGGTACGAACCGCCCGCCATCCAGCCGGCCTTGCCCTTCTCGTCCCCGTCGCCGACCCACACGTGCTTGTCCAGCGCGGCGGTGTCGGTGCCCGCGATGTTCCGGGTGCCGTCCTTGAAGCCCATCATGTTGCGCGGCGTCTGGGCGTCCGGCGTGGTCGAGGACGTCTTGCCGAAGCCGAGCTGCGACCAGCGGATGGCTATCTTGCCGAAGCCGATCCGGGCGAGGTTGCGGATGGCGTGCACGGCCACCTGCGGGTCGTCCGCGCACGCCTGGACGCACAGGTCGCCGCCGCTGCGGGACTTGTCGAGGTTGTCACCGGGGAACTGCGGCAGATCGATCAGCGCCGCGGGCCGCCGGTCCTTGATGCCGAACCGGTCCTTGCCGTCCTTCTCGAACAGCGTCGGGCCGATGCCGAAGGTGAGGGTGAGCCGGGACGGCGGCAGACCGAGCGCCTCACCGGTGTCGTCCGGCGGCGCCTCCGCCAGCCCGCCGACCGCGCCGTCACCGACCGCGTCACCGGCCGTCATCCGCGCGGCGGCCTTCGTCCACTCCTTGAGCAGGGCGATCAGCTCGTCCCGGTCGTCGGTGGTGACGTCGAACGCGGCGAAGTGCAGCCGGTCCTGGACGGCGGTGGCGATACCGGCCTGGTGCGGGCCGTGGAAGGCCACCGCGGCTCCCGCGGTGGCGTCCGCGCCGGCCGGCTGGACGTCGTTGCCGGCCCGCAGCGCCGCGGCCGTACCGCCGGCCGCCACCGCGCCGAGCGCCAGCCCCGCACCGCCCCAGCCGAGCAGCGAACGCCGGGACGGCGCCCGCCCGCCGGCGGCCTGCCCGTCCGCGGGGGCCCCGGCGGCCGCGTCGGTCGCCTCGTCCGTCTTGTCTGCCATACCGTCCTCGTGCTGCGTCATCCTGATCCCCTGCCCCGGCGGCGGACTACTTGGCGGTGGCCACGGCTGCGGCCAGCTTCGACAGCGGCTCGGCCAGCGCGTTGACGCCGTCCGAGAGCTTCTTGCGGTCGCCCTTGCCGACGGTGTCGTACGAGACGAACCCGTCGGTGGACTTGTCGTCACGGTGGTCGTCGAGCAGCGCGCGGATCGCCGCGAACTGCTTGTCCAGCTCCTTGGCCAGCGCCGGCTCGTGCTTGGCGACGACCGGCTTGAGCAGCTGGTACGCCTTCTCGGCGCCCTCGACGTTGCCCTGGAAGTCGACCAGGTCGGTGTGGCTGTAGCGCTCTTCCTCACCGGTGACCTTGCCGGTGGCGACCTCGTCGAGCAGTTCCTTGGCGCCGTTGGCCATGCTGGTCGGGGTGATCTCGGCCTTGCCGACCCGCTTCTGCCAGTCCTTGAGGTCGGTGATCAGCTGGTCGGCCAGCTTCTTGTCGTCCCCGGAGATCTTCTTCTCCTCCCACAGGGACTTCTCCAGCTTGTGCCAGCCGGTCCACTTCTGGCCGCCGGTGAGGCCGTCGGCCCGCACGTCGACCTTGGGGTCGATGTCGCCGAACGACTCGGCGACCGGCTCGGTGCGCTCCCAGCCGATCCGGGACAGCGCATAGGCCTTCTTCGCGGCCTCCAGGTCGCCGGCCTTGACGGCGTCGGCGAACTTCTGGGCCTTCGGCAGCGTCTGGTCGGCCTGCTCCTGCACGTACTCGCGGTACGCGGCGACCGCGGCGTCCAGCTTGGGGTCGCGCTTGGCGGCCGTCCCCTTGCCGCTGACCGTCACCTTCTGCCGGATGCCCTTGCCCTTCATGCCCGGCTTGCAGGCTATTTCGTACGAACCGGCCTTGATCTCCGCGGTGATCTCGGCGTTGGTGCCGGGGCCGATGTTCTCCCGCTCGGTCACGATCCGGTCGCCCGGGGCGTAGACGTACACCTCGGTGACCTTGGAGCCCTTGTTCTCCACCGAGAACTGCACGTGCCCGGCCGGGAACTCCTTGGTCGACAGCTCGCAGCTGGAGTCGGTCGCGGTCACCTTGACTGCGCCCTTGCCGCCTCCCTTGCCGTCGTTCTTCGCGGCGCAGCCGGCGACGGCGGTGACGGCCGTGGCCGCGGCGAGGGCGGCGACGGCGGAGGAGCGAAGGGCTCGCATACGGGGCTCCAAGCGGGCTAGGACGAAGAAACTGTGCACAGGAACGGTAAACAATGGCCGGAGCCACCACTAAGGCGGCCCTAACTTATCTGAGGCTTACCTATTTCTGCCCGCCCTGTCCAGTGATCCCGCTCTCATACGCAACGGCCCCATCACGGATTGGCCCGCCACACATCACGGAACGGTCATGCGCCGGTCAAGGTAAGGGCCCACTGTCGAGACGGCCTGTGACCGGGGTTTTTCGTCCCTCGTCGCCCGTGGGGCGAAGATCCTGCCTCGCGCTAATTAGGTTAGCCTTACCTAAGAAGTCGTTTTCTCCGGGGGTGCTCCATGACGCCGTTCCCGCCGACCGTGACCCGCGCCCGCGTGCTCTGCGCCGGACTGCGCCGGACCCTGGTCCGCGCGGTCTCGCCCGGCCCCGCGGTTCAATGTCCCGATGACCGCACACGAGGTACTCCGGGTGTTCTGCGGACCGGACGGCGCCGGGGGCAATGAACTGGCGGTGGTGCGGGACGGGGCGGCGCTCCCCGGTCCCGTCGAACGCGCCGCCCTCGCCGCCCGGCTCGGCTTCAGCGAAACCGTGTTCCTCGACGACCCTGACCGGGGCGCCGTCGACATCCACACCCCGAGCGTCCGGCTCCCGTTCGCCGGGCATCCGCTCGTCGGCCTGGCCTGGCTCCTGCGCGAACAGGGCCGGCCGCCGCGCACCCTCCGCCCGCCGGCCGGCGAGGTCACGGTGAGCTTCGAGGACGACCTCACCTGGGTCCGCGGCCGCCCGGAATGGGTGCCGCCGCGCCGCACCGAACGCCTCGCCTCGGTCGCCGAGGTCGACGCCCTGCCCGCCCCGCCGCCGGGGGAGGGCTGGCTCTACGCCTGGGCCTGGCAGGACGAACCCGCCGGTGTGGTCCGCGCCCGCGGCTTCCCGCGCCGCGGCGACAACATCGCCGAGGACGAGGCCACCGGCGCCGCCGCCATGCTCCTCACCCACCAACTGGCCCGCCCCTTGACGATCCATCAGGGAGCGGCGTCGCAGATCTTCACCCGGGTCCACCCCGACGGCACCCTCGCCGTCGGCGGCCGGGTGCGGCGCCCGGCGGCGTAACGGCGCGCCGCCGCCCGGGCGTTGCTCTTCCTACGCGCTGAGCGGGAACTCCTCGCCCAGTGCGTGGAAGACCGCGCTGTTCAGACGGAAGGCCCGGCGGCATTCCTCGATCACACGCTGCTTTTCGACCTCGTCCACCGGCAGGGCGTCCAGCAGGGCGCGGTAACTGCGCTTGAAGGCGGCGGGGTTGGCGATGCCCTCGAAGACGTAGAAGCGGACGCCGTCGCCCTTGCGCGCGAAGCCCCAGGTCTTCTCGGCGGTGCCGCGGATGATCTGGCCGCCGGAGAGGTCGCCGAGGTAGCGGGTGTAGTGGTGCGCCACATAGCCGGCCGGCCAGGTGCGGGCGCATTCCGTGACGCGGGCGGCGTAGGCGGCGGTGGCCGGCAGCGGCCGCAGGCCCGTGCGCCAGGACGGGCCGCCGAGGTGGGCGAGGTCGCGTTCCAGCTCGGGGGTGCGGGCCAGCTCGGGACGGAGGAACGGGCCCGCCACCGGGTCGCCGGCGAGCACCGCGGTGGCGTCCTCCAGGGCGCGGTAGACGAACCACAGCTGCTCGGTGTAGCGCCGGTACGCCGTGACGCCGAGCCTGCCGCCGAGGAGGTCGCTCATGAACGAGGAGTTCTCGGCCTCGGTGTGCTGCGCGTGGGACGCGGTCCGGATCACCGTCGAGAACGGGGTGGACGGAGCGGGTGCGACGGGCGAGGGGTGCGGGGCCGGGCTGGACGGTTCCATGACGGACCTCCGGGGCCGAGGGGCGCGAACGGCCGGCAGCTTTACCGACTCGGTGTCGGTAAATCAGTGTAGGGGCGTTTCCGACGTGCTGTCGGTAAAAATTCTGCCAGGCCCGTGCCCCGGGCGCGAGGCGGCCACAGGCCGGGGCCGCCCCGCCCACGCACCCGCGCTCAGGGCAGGGTCAGGATCTCCGCGCCGGTCTCCGTGACCACCAGGGTGTGCTCGAACTGCGCGGTCCGCTTGCGGTCCTTGGTGACCACGGTCCAGCCGTCCGACCACATGTCGTACTCGTGCGTGCCCAGCGTCAGCATCGGCTCGATGGTGAACGTCATGCCGGGCTTGATGTCGGTGGTGTGGTGCGGGCTGTCGTAGTGCGGAACGATCAGACCGGAGTGGAACGACGAGTTGATGCCGTGACCGGTGAAGTCACGGACCACGCCGTAGCCGAAGCGCTTGGCGTAGGACTCGATGACCCGGCCGATGATGTTGATCTGACGGCCCGGCTTGACCGCCTTGATCGCCCGGTTGAGCGCCTCCTGCGTGCGCTCGACCAGCAGCCGGGACTCCTCGTCCACCTCACCGCACAGGTACGTGGCGTTGTTGTCGCCGTGCACACCGTGGATGTACGCGGTCACGTCCAGGTTCACGATGTCGCCGTCCTTGAGGACGGTGGAGTCCGGGATGCCGTGGCAGATGACCTCGTTGAGCGAGGAGCACAGCGACTTGGGGAAACCGCGGTAGCCGAGCGTGGACGGGTAGGCACCGTGGTCGCACATGAACTCGTGGGCCACCCGGTCGAGTTCGTCGGTCGTCACGCCGGGCTGGATGTGCTTGGCGGCCTCCGCCATCGCCTGGGCGGCGATCCGGCCGGCGATCCGCATCCGCTCGATCGTTTCGGCGTCCTGCACCTCGGGCCCGGTGTAGGGCGTGGGCGCGTCCTTCCCGACGTACTCGGGGCGCGGGATCGAGGCGGGGACGGGGCGGGTGGGGGAGATCTTCCCCGGGACAAGAAGCGACTGGCCAGACATGCCAGCGAGTGTATCCGCGGCCCGTCGGGCAGGATGGTGGCACGGAGCACCCCACAGGAGGCGGCGATGGCGCTCTTCAAGAGGCGGACGGTCGGAAAGCCGGGCGAGTGGTTCTACTGCCTCAAGCACGGCACGGTCGAGGAAGGCCCCCAGTGCCGCGCCGCCGACCGCTTCGGCCCCTACGACACCCGCGAGGAGGCCGCGCACGCCATGGAGACCGCCCGCGAGCGGAACCTGGAGTGGGAGACCGACCCCAAGTGGCACGACATGGGCAAGGGCGGGGACCGCGAAGAGGACTAGCCGGTCCTCCAGGTGTGAGCCGCTGGACGGTGAGGGCCCCGCCGCCCCCGTGTACGGCGGGCGTGCTCGTCGGTTCGGGCGTCGTACCAGCGTCGTGCGCGGCGGGCGACGGGCCAGCCGCACGGAGAGCAGGAGCGAGCCGGCGTAGGTGGCCGCGTCGACGCCGTACGCCCAGGACGGGCCCGCCCGATTTTCGGCGGCGGAGCGGGTGGGCGCAGGGGGCCGGCCCACGGAGGGCGGAGGGCCGCCGCCTGCGTACCCGCCCGGCTACCAGCGCGGTGGCGGGGGAGCGGTCAGTTCGTCGGCGAGCCGGGCCAGGCGGTCCCGGAAGCGGCGGCGGCCGCGGGGTGCGGGCAGGCTGTTCTCGCCGGCGGCCGCGCTCACCAGGTGCTGGACCGTATCGAGGTCGAGGCCCTGGGAGGCGACGTCCTCGGGATCGGGGCCGGGGCCGGTGCCGGGGGTGCCGTCGGGGTCGCTGTCGGGGTCGACGTCGGGCGGGGGCGCCGACGCGGTCAGGGCGTCGTGCGCGAGCGCGTGCAGATCGCGGTCGCCGCCGTCCAGGGCGAGCACCGTGGCACCGTTGCGGCGGGCGTCGTGCACCCGTTCCAGCAGCTCGGCGCCCGGCTGCTCGGGCGCGACGACCAGCAGGGTCTCGCCCCGCCCGGCCGCGGCCAGCCGGCCCGGCCCGACGGCCAGATGGGCCGGGGCGCCGGCGGGAACGCGGTGCCGCACCAGGGTCGGCGACAGCTCCGGCAGCCCCGACCAGGCGGCCTCGTCGTCCAGATGGGCGGCCAGATGCCAGGGCTCGTACCCCGCACCGCCGACCAGCAGCAGTCCGCCGCCGTGCGGGGCGACGGCGGTGCGCAGTGACCCCGCGAACCGCCGGGTGGCCTGGATCCACTCGGTCCCGGCGAGCACCTCACGCAGCAGGGCGACCCGTACGGCATCCATGGCCAGGATCCTGCCGCAGCGCCCCGGCACCTCGTTGTTCTTTCAACCGATGTCACCCGTACGGGCCACCGGTTCCAGACCGGCGACCGTCAGCCGACGTCCTACCTCCCGGACGGACTCCTCGCTCAACGGCAGCTGGGGGAAGGCGGTGGCGCCGTGCTCGATGACGCCCAGGAGCCGCAGTGCCGCCTTGAAGGCGCCGAGCGCCGAGGAACTGCGGCCCATCTCGGCCTCCGGGCCGGCGTCGACCATCCCGAACAGCGCGACCAGGCGCTCCTGTTCGGCGGCCGCGCGCTCCCAGTCGCCGGCCCGCGCCGCCTCGTAGAGGCGTACGTAGCCGGCCGGATCGACGTTGCCGAGCCCCGGGACGACGCCGTCCGCGCCCGCCAACAGGGCGCCGTCCACGGTCAGTTCGGAGCCGGTGAGGAGGATGAAGCCGGGGGCCGGGCCGGTGTGCCGGCCGGCGCGGCCGCCGAGTGCGACGAGCAGCCGGCGCAGCGCGCCCTCGTCGCCGCTGCTGTCCTTCAGCCCGGTCAGCGTGCCGTCCTCGGCCAGCTCGCGCACCACGGTGGGGGTGAGCCTGCTGGGCACGGCCATCGGGATGTCGTAGGCGAACAGCGGGCGGTCCACGGCCGTGCGCAGATGGCGGAAGTGGGCGGCGATCTCCCGGGGGTGGGTGCGGGTGTAGAAGGGCGCGGTGGCGACCAGGGCATCGGCGCCGAGCGCGGCGGCGGCGCGGGCGTGGTCAAGGACCCGGGGGGTGGTGGTGTCGATGACGCCGGCGAGGACCGGGACCCGGCCGTCCGCGGCCTTGATGACGGTCTCCAGGGCGGTGGCCCGTTGGTGGTCGGTGAGGTAGGCGACCTCGCCGGTGGAGCCGAGGGCGAAGAGTCCGTGCACCCCGGCGGCGAGGAGGTGGTGCACCAGGCGCGTCAGGGAGGCGGTGTCGACCTCGCCCCGCCGGTCGAGCGGGGTGCAGACCGGGGGAATCACGCCGCGAAGGGGTCCGTGGAGGGGTCCGTGGAGAGGGCCGTGGAGGGGGGTGGGCAGGGCCATGGCGGGCTCCGGGTGGTCGTGAAACACATAGGACGTGGGATGTCCTATGTCGGAGCACAATAGACCTGTTCACAGGCGGTCGGAAGGATCCGCGGCCCCGGCGGGGGCGGGCGGGACGGGGTCCCCCTGCTCCCCAAGAGCGTGGGGGAGGGGCGGCGGCGCGGCAGCGGTGCGTGCGGGAGAGGGAGAAATGCCATGGCACGAGGGACGATGTCCGAGGAAGTGCAGGGACGGATCAAGCAGTTGATCCTGCGCCGCAGACTGGTCCCGGGCGATCCGCTGCCCACCGAGGCCGAACTGGTCGGCCTGCTCGACGTCAGCCGCAACTCGGTGCGCGAGGCGCTCAAGGCGCTGCAGGCCATGCGCATCGTCGAGATCCGGCACGGCTTCGGCACCTACGTCGGCCCGCTCACCCTGGAGCCGTTCGTCGAGGGGGTCGCCTTCCGCGCCGCGGTCCGCCACCACCAGGGCGAACCGAGCCTGTACGAGCTGATGGAGGTCCGCGAGGCGCTGGAGGCCGGCCTGATCGCCGCCGTCGCCCGCCGGCTGCCCGCCGAGGACCTCACCGTCCTCAAGGGCCTGGTGCAGCGGATGGCGGAGGAGGCGCGCGGTGGCATGGTGCAAAGCGCCACCGACCGGGCCTTCCACCTCGCCCTGTACCGCTCGATGGGCAACCACCTGCTGAGCGAGGTGCTGGACGCCTTCTGGGCGGCGCTGCGCCGGGTGCGCGAGGACCTCTCCGACGACCGCCCGGACCCGGAGCTCACCTACCGCCAGCACAAGGAGATCGTCGACGCGTTGGAGGCCGGTGACGGCGACCGTGCCGTGGAGGCCATGCACCGGCACTTCGACGGCATCCGGCGCCGCCTGGCCGAGTAGCGAAGGCGCGGGCCCGGCCCGGTGGTGCGGGCGGGCGACGCGGGACGCCGTCCCGGGCCCGCCCGTTCACCGCGATGTCACGCCCCGTCAGCCGTTCCGTCGCCGACACGGAAAAGCGTCATGTGCGCTGCCTTGACGGTCAGTTGGGCGCTCCCTATGGTCCCCAGGACAAGGGACATCCTACGTCCCTGCCCTCTGGGGGTGACCCATGGCGTACGAGAGCTCGGTGCCGTACCGGGCCGGGACCGAGCGGTACACCAGCTTCCGGATCCCCGCTGACCCGCCCGCCGACGGCCGCCGCGTACGGCTCCGGCACGGCGACGACGACGGCGCGACCTGGAACCCGCCCCGCGCCCCCACCGACCAGGTCGAACGCCTGATGACCCGGCGCGCGCCGGACCAAAACACCGCCGGACTGCTCCACGAGACCGGCGACTTCAGCGCGTACTCGACGATCACCTTCCGCCGCATCCCCGTGGAGGAGCCGGCATGACCCGCAACCCCGTGCCCCATCTGCCCCGTACGCCCCGCAGAACGGTCCTCGGCGGGGCGGCCGCGCTCGCCGCCGGTCTCGCACTCGCCGGCTGCGGCGACGGCGGGGACGGCGACGCCGACGCGCCCCGGGAGCGCAAGAAGGGCCAGAAGATCACGCTGACCTTCTGGTCCTGGGTGCCGGGCATCGACAAACCCGTCGACCTGTGGAACCGCAAGAACCCCGACGTCCAGATCAAGGTCGAGAAGGTGTCGGCCGTCAACGGGGAGCAGTACGCCAAGATGCACGCCGCCGTCAAGGCCGGCAACCCGCCCGACCTCGGCCAGATCGAGTTCCCCGTCGTCCCCAGCTTCCTGCTCGACAACGGGCTGCTCGACCTCGCCCCGCTCGGCGCCGCCCGCCACAAGGACAAGTTCTTCGGCTGGCAGTGGCAGCAGTCCGTCTTCGGCAAGGGCATCTACGCCATCCCGCAGGCCTCCGGCCCGATGGGCCTGTTCGTCCGCCAGGACCTCTTCGACAAATGGGGCCTGAAGGCTCCTGGGACGTGGGACGAGTACGAGGCCGCCGCCAAGGTGATCCGCAAGAAGGGCGCCTGGATCGAGACCTTCGCCCCCACCAACGGCAACCGCTTCGCCGGCCTCGCCTGGCAGGCCGGCGCCAAGTGGTACGCGACCCACGGCGACACCTGGATCGTGCACATCGATGACGAACCCACCCGCCGGGTCGCCGACTACTGGGAGTCCCTGGTCAAGCAGAAGCTCGTCAAGACCATCCCGGACCGCCAGAACGCCTGGTACAAGGACCTTCAGACCGGCGCCATCACCGCCTGGGTGGGCGCCAGTTGGGGCGACGCCCTGCTGGTCGGCAACGCACCGGGCACCAAGGGGAAATGGCGGGCCGCGCCGCTGCCCCAGTGGAAGGCCGGCGAACGGGTCTTCGCCAACTGGGGCGGCTCCACCACCGCCGTCTTCGCCAAGGCGAGCTACCCCAAGGACGCCCTCGACTTCGCGATCTGGCTCAACACCGACCCCGAGTCGATCGCCCTCCTGATCGCCGGCGGCTACGGCTTCCCCAGCGCCAAACAGGGCTACGCCACCGACGCCCTCGACGCCGACCGGGCCTTCTTCGGCGGCCAGGCGTACAGCAAGGTCTTCGCCGACGCCGGTGCGCACGTCGACACCAGCTGGCGGTGGGGCCCCGGCGTGGACACCCTCTACCAGCGGCTCGGCGACGCCTTCACCGACGCCCTCGCCGACGGCAGCTCGTTCCGCGCGGCCCTCACCAAGGTGCAGCGCCAGACGCTGTCCGACCTCCAGGGCAAGGGCCTGAAGGTGGAGAGCGGCGGGTGAGCCGGGACACCCTGGGCCGCACCGCGCCGGACACCGCCCGGCGGCCGGACCCGCCCGGCCGCCGCCGACGCCGGATCTCCCGCACCGAGACCCGCAACGCCCGCGCCGCCGCCGCCTTCGTCCTGCCCTTCCTCGCCCTCTTCGGCCTCTGCTTCGTCGCGCCCATCGGCTACGCCGTCCAGCAGAGCCTGCACCGCACCGAACGCACCGGCCCGCTCGGCCTCGGCGGCAACGAACACGAGGCGTTCGCCGGCCTCGCCAACTACGCGCACGCCCTCGCCGACGAGCGGTTCCTGGCCGGCTTCGGCCGGGTGCTGCTCTTCGGCGCCGTACAGATCCCGCTGATGATCGCCCTCGCCACCGCCCTCGCACTGCTCCTGGAGAGCGCCGGCGCCCGCGGCATCGCCTTCTTCCGCAGCGCCTTCTTCCTGCCCTACGGCGTGCCCGGCGTGATCGCCTCGATCCTCTGGGGCTTCCTCTACGTCCCCGGCATCAGCCCGCTGGTGAAGATCGCCGACGCGGCCGGCTGGGACGTCGACTTCCTCTCCCGCGGCACCGTCCTGTGGTCCATCGCCAACATCGTCACCTGGCAGTTCACCGGCTACAACATGCTGGTGCTGATCGCCCAGCTGAAGTCCGTACCCGGCGAGCTGTACGAAGCGGCCCGGATCGACGGCGCCTCCGCCTGGCAGGTCGCCCGGCACGTCAAGCTCCCGCTCATCCGCCCCGCGCTCGTCCTCACCACCGTCTTCAGCATCATCGGCACCCTCCAGCTGTTCGCCGAGCCGATGGTGCTGCGCCCGCTCGCCTCGTCCATCGACTCCGGCTTCACCCCCAACCTGCACGCCTACAGCGAGGCGTTCGTCGGCAACAACCCGCACGTGGCGGCGGCCGAGTCGGTGCTGCTCGCGCTGGTGGCGTGCGTGCTGTCGTTCGGCTTCCTGCGGCTGGTCGGCGGACGGGCGAAGGAGCGACGCCGATGACCCGGCCCACCGTCCGCTCCCGGACGACCCTGCCGCCGGTCCGCTACCGGATCATCACCGCCTCCCTGCTGACCGTCGCCGCGCTGTACTTCCTGGTGCCCGTCTACTGGCTGGTCGTCTCCACCACCAAGAACAGCGCCGAACTCTTCGGCACCTTCGGCTTCTGGTTCGCCGGCCACCCCGACCCCCTCGGCCACCTCGCCGACGTCCTCACCTACGACCACGGCATCTACGCCCGCTGGTTCGCCAACTCCCTGCTCTACGCCGGGATCGGCGCGGTCTGCGCCACCCTGCTGTCCGCCGCGGCCGGCTACGCGCTGGCCAAATTCCCCTTCCCCGGCCGGGAGGCGGTCTTCAACCTCGTCCTCGCCGGCGTCCTCATCCCCGGCACCGCGCTCGCCCTCCCGCTCTACTTCCTCTTCAGCGCGATGGGCCTGGCCGACACCTACTGGGCGGTGCTGATCCCGAGCGTGGTCAGCCCGTTCGGCGTCTATCTCTGCCGGATCTACGCGACCGCCGCGGTCCCCGACTCGCTGCTGGAGGCGGCCCGGATCGACGGCGCGGGAGAGGCCCGGATCTTCGCGGGCGTGGGCCTGCGGCTGATGACCCCGGCCCTGGTCACCGTCTTCCTCTTCCAGTTCGTCCACATCTGGAACAACTACTTCCTGCCGCTGGTCATGCTCTCCGACTCCGACCTCTACCCGATCCAGCTGGGCCTGACCAGCTGGACCGGCTACGCGGACCGGCAGCCGGTGCTCTACCAGTACACAGTGGGCGGCGCGTTCCTCTCCGTGGTGCCGCTGATGGTGCTGATGACCGTCCTGCAGCGGTACTGGCGCACGGGGCTGACGGAGGGCAGCGTCAAGGCGTGACGCGGGCGGGCCGGCGACCGCGGCACCACCCGCTCACCGGCCCGCGCCCGGCCGCACCCGCGTGACAGGATCGCTGTCATGACTACTCCTGACGATGCCCAGTCCCCGAACGCCGCGACCCGCGCCAAGGCCGCCCTCCAGCGCGACCCGTGGGACCTCCCGGACGTGTCCGGTCTCGTGGTCGGTGTCCTCGGCGGCACCGGTGACCAGGGCCGCGGCCTGGCCTACCGGCTCGCCAAGGCCGGCCAGAAGGTGATCATCGGCTCCCGCGCCGCCGAGCGCGCACAGACCGCCGCCTCGGAACTCGGCCTCGGCATCGAGGGCGCGGCGAACGCGGAGTGCGCGCGCCGCAGCGACGTGGTGATCGTCGCCGTGCCGTGGGAGGGCCACGCCAAGACGCTCCAGGCCCTGCGCGAGCCGCTGGCCGGCAAGCTCGTGATCGACTGCGTCAACCCGCTGGGCTTCGACAAGAAGGGCGCCTACGCGCTGAAGCCGGAGGAAGGCAGCGCGGCCGAACAGGCCGCCGCGCTGCTGCCGGACTCCCGGGTCACCGCGGCCTTCCACCACCTGTCCGCGGTGCTGCTCCAGGACCCCGAGGTCGAGCAGATCGACACCGACGTGATGGTCCTCGGCGAGTCCCGCGCCGACACGAACCTGGTCCAGGCCCTGGCCGCCCGCATCCCCGGCATGCGCGGCGTCTTCGCGGGCCGGCTGCGCAACGCACACCAGGTGGAGTCGCTGGTGGCGAACCTGATCTCGGTGAACCGCCGCTACAAGGCGCATGCGGGGGTCCGCCTTACGGATGTTTGATCCCCCCACGTAGTTGGCTTTCCCGCCGCGGGGCTTGGTCGCCGTTGCGCTTTGCGGCGCCGCGTACGTTGCTGGCCGTCCCGCCGCGGGTGTTGTTCGCCGTTGCGCCTGCGGTGGGCTGGGTTTGTTGTGGGTGCGGTGACGGGCCTCCGGGGCCGGTTGTGTGGACTGCTGACGCTCTACGTCCACACAACCGGCCCCTCCGGCCCGTCCCCTCCCGGTAGGGGGAGTGTGCGGCTAAGTGGGGGCGCGCGTTGTGCCGCGTACACCTGACCGTCGCCGGTCAGCGGGAATAGCTTCCCCGGCGCGCCCAGTTGTGGCCCCGCAGGGGGCCCTCGCGACCCTTACGGGATCTGTTCGACCCACCCCTACGGGTCCGCAGACCCCCTTGTACCCCCAACGCCCACCCCCACCCACCTCTTCCCCCTCCCCCAACGGGAGGGGACGGGCCGGAGGGGCCGGTGTTTGGGACGTAAAGCGACAGCAGTCCCAAACA